>NZ_JBZDPT010000019.1:0-159625 GCF_058270035.1 Mycobacterium shunyiense
GACACCAGCAGCATCGAGGGAGGCCCGCCCTTCTCGGCGGAGCCACACGGGTGGGGATTTTCAATGAGCGTCAGTGGGGAATTTCAGTGAGCGCGGTCACTCGCCCATTTCGATCTCGCCGAAACCCCGGCAAGTTCACCTGCAGCGGCGAATACCGGGACGGCAACTGGCAAACGGACCCGTCATGAGGCTCAACGCCGCACCGCCTTCTGCCATAGCTCAACCCCCGCCACCGCCAGCGGCACCCGCGGCCAGTGCGATGCACCTGCCTTAGTCCGAATCAGCCATCACCATGTCGAACACCGTGGTCGCCGCAGTCAGTGCCGGACCACCGTACTTCGTCAACTACGGCGAGACCATCGGGGACAGCAGATAGCCCTAGCCAGCACCCCGCTGTCCTACAGTGTCCTCCGTGGGGGAAGCCATCAATGTTGACGAGGCTGGGTTGCACCAGCTCGCCGGTGCACATGACACCGCAGCAACCGTCCTAACCGGCACCACCGCTCCCCCAGCTACCAGATCGTCCTTCTGGGCCAGCACGATAGCGGTCGAGCAGGGCCACAGCCGGATCACCGCCGCCTCATCAATCCTGGCCACCCGCACGAGGGTGACCGGGGCCAAAGTGCGTACCGCCGCCGATTCCTACCTCGGCACCGACGCCGACTCGGCGTTGCACATCGCCGACATCGGCCAGACCGTACAGGCCTGATATGCCCGCCCTCAACGGGTTCACTAGTCCGACCCGGACCGATGTCGAAGCCCTGGACGTCGCGCACCTGGAGTCCGCCGACACCCACTGGGCCACCACAGCGAAACTCTGGGAGTCCACCTTCGAGTCCCTGCACACCCAGACCCTCTCGCCTGGCGGCACTGTATGGACAGGACAGGGCGCGGACGCCGCAGCCGACCGCGCGTGGGGCGATGTGGTGAAGGTGCGTGGTGCGGTCGACTGCCTGCAAACTGCCGCTTCCGCCGCCCGTCATGGCGCCGGTGAAATCGTCTGGGCTAAAACCCAGGTCCTCGACGCCATCGAAGAAGCTCAGATCGCCGGGTTCACTGTGGAGCAGGATTTCTCCGTCAGCGACCGGTCATGGAGTCCGCTGATGCGCGGATTCGAGGCCCGACAGGCCCGAGCCACCGCCTTCGCGACCGAAATCACCTCCCGAGTACAGAAACTCATGAACATCGACGGTGAGGTGGCCGCCAAAATCACCACCACACTCGCGCCACTAGACGAACTCACATTCCACGAGAACGGCACAGTGCAGGCGGTCACCTTCAAGACCGCACCTGCCCCCGACGACCCACGACTCATGACCAAGGAACAGGCGCTAGCGGCGTGGGACAAGCTGAACCTGGACATCGCTTCCTACAACGGCAGGTGTTCCGTAGCAATCGTCGGACCACTCCCAGTGCCCCAATACAACGCTTGCCTCGCAGAGAGAGAATCCCTCGACATTCAGCAAGCCGCGCTACGCGCTAGACTCGCCGACTTCGGTATCTACCCCGATGGCGCGTTCCCCGGAAGCTCAGGACATCCGAGGCCTGAGACTGTTATGGGTCCTGGAAATGAGTCCTTGCCCGCTGTGCCTCCGGGCGCAGCGGGAACAGTCACTGATAACGGCAAAGGCATGGTCTATGACATCCCTCCCGGTAGCCGGGTATTAGACCCGCGAGTGGTCCGAGTTCGCGTCATGGACCCAGTAACCACTGGTAACTACCAGTATCCGAACGGATACGTATCCTACGAAAATAGCGCAGGCCAGGCAGTCAATCCGATCACAGGCCAGACAATCAGCCGCGCAGACCCGTACTGGCACATCCCTTTAGGTTAGGACTTAAGTATGCCGATGTTGGATGATTTATTCTTCCTTGAGCCCGGACAGCTAGTGACCAGCGGTATCGTCACACCTGATCCGTTCTCGGAACAAGATGCTCTCCTAGAGGCACAGATTCTTGAAGTAAGATACGACGGAATTCGGTCCGTACTCGGTGTTGTTTTAGAGATGCGTCTGGCGGAGAGAATTACAGAGACAAGTACCGCACTACTAGTAGCACGCGACGTTATCCACTACTCGTGGAATCAAACTGACCGGCGAGGCGGGAGGACCGCCTGGACGATTATCAGCTCAACTGCACTTCGTAAAGAATCAGAATTTTCACTTGAATTGAAGACGTCTCCAAGTGGTTCGTTGTCAATCACCGCCAATTCGGCATCGCTGTACTCCGTACGGATAAACGGGCTTGAAGAGACAGCGCCGCCTGACTATGGCAATCCAAACTACGCCGACATACGACGCGGAATAGCACATTGGACCTCAGACGTGGAGGTAGTCAGGGCCTCGCACTCCTGAGTCGGGCAGCCATCTCGTAAAGGTGTCGTGTAGGACAAAGAGTTGACGTTGCTAGAGAACACGTGCGACTACGCGAGTAGGACCGCACCACGCCGCCGTGGTCGGGTGACTGATCGACGCGCCCAACTTTTGGGCCACCATCGCGCCGATCACCTATCCCACCGCAACCGGAACCTTGGCCTGGTGCAGCGACCACGGCTTCGATCGGAATCACCGCTACGCCAAGCTCATCAGCACGAGGCATCCCGTGGCCGGCAGCGCGGCGTTCAACTGACCAGCAGATCCCGCACAGACACCGGCACCGGCATGTGCAGCGCCAGTTGACCTTCCGTGACGACATCGAACTGGATCGTCTTGATCGGCTTGAGCGACCGCAGGTCGTCAGCCATCCTCCCCTGCCCGACCTGCAGGTCGACGCCCCGAGGAAACTGCGCCGTTCCGGCCGAGAGCACATTCGTCTGACTCAGCGTGGAATGCCAAGCGCCACCCAATGACGTGTACGACGTGAGCGTCGAAACCCGCTCCCCCGTCTCATACTTCGCCTGACGCGGGGTGACAGCGGAGAGCGCTAGGTCGATCCCACCGTCGTCGTTGCCGACGCGCGCCACAGTCCGGTCCGGGTCGATGGAGACATCAAGCCCCGTCACCCACTTCGGGAACCCATACCCGTCATGTCCGCGCACCTGGGCGATCTGGGTGTTCACCGGCAGGGACAGCACGTAGGAGTGCAGGTGCTCGTTGGCCAGGCTGCTCGCCAGGTCGGCGAAGCCGAGCTTGCCATGCCGCGCCGGGCGAACCGCGACCCCGACAGCAGCCTCCGTGTAGAAGTCGATGTCGCACACGTCGTACCGGAAGAACATCACCGAAACGATCCCTAGGCCGGATGCAACCTCCAGCGGCGCAAGCGCTTTCGGTAGCCGCATGCGGATGTCACGGGATCGAGCCAGCATGACGAGCCTGGCAGTGGAGATGCGGTAGTAGAAGTTCGGCGTCAGCGTCGGGCCGATCGCCGAGTTGACCTCGGTCTTGGGCAGCTTCCGAAAGAAGTCGACGCTGGACACCCGGGGATCACGCGCGACCTCGTCGAGATCGGTCCGCATCCGAAACCGGTCATACAGTCCACCTTTGGGCACCGTGACCAGATGACCACCGAGGTCAACCTCGACCACATCCTGAACAGCCATCAGGCCCTCCCCACGTCAGCCACCAGCCGCTCGGCCAGCTTCTCCGAAGACTGCGGGTTCTGCCCGGTGTAGAGATTGCCATCGACCACGACATGCGGACGCAGCGGTAGCAGCGCCTTGGAGTAGTCGACGCCGGACTCCTCGAGCTTGTCCTCCAACAACCACGGCGCCTTGCGCCCGAAGCTGTTCAGGTGCTCCTCACGGTTGGACAGCCCGGTCATGCGCCGCCCGGCGAAGGGAGACACCCCGTCCGGCCCGGCAGCGGCCAGGATCGCCGCTGGCGCGTGGCACAGCAGCGCCAGTGGCTGGCCGGACTCCAACCGGTGCGCGAGCAGCGCGCCGGAGACCGGGTCGTAGGCGAGGTCCTCCATCGGACCGTGGCCGCCGGGATAGAACACCACGTCGAAGTCGTCGGCGTTCACGGTGTCGAGCGATACCGGATGGGCCAGCACGTTGGCGATGCTGTCCAGATAGCTCTTGACCTCCTTGCGCTTCCACGGCATGCCGCCGGAGATCCCGAGGCTGAGCTGGTCGAGCGTCGGCGCCTTGCCACCCGGCGTCGCCACCGTGATGTGCCACCCGGCCTGGGTGAAGATCTGGTGCGGCCGCGCGACCTCCTCGGCCCAGTACCCGGACGGATGCACCGTCCCGTCGTTGAGTGTCCAGCGGTCGGCCGCCGAGATCACCATCAGCACGTTCGTCATGATCGTCTCCTGTCCCGATCCGTCAAACCGATGTCCGAGTACCCACCCGCGGCCGCGACGCCAACCATCGCGAGTAACGACGCAGGGCCCGCCGCGACACCAATTGATCGGCGACCAGAGCGAACGCCGGCCTAACACCCAGCGCGGGCTTCTTCCCCGCGCCGAGCCGGCGCATCTGGTAACGGACCATCGCCATGCTCGCGATGGAGGCGAGCGGCTTGTCCGACCAGGTCACGGGCTTCAGTCGTCCGGTCGCCTCCGCGCCGTGGCGCCACCGTGCCGGCAGGTCGGGGGTTTCGGCCAGCGCGGTGGCCATGCCGACCACCGCGACACCGCTGGCCAGCACCCGCTCGGCCGTCTGACGCCGGGTGATGCCGCCGGTCAGCATGAGCGGAATCGGGCTGCTCACCGCGAGCTCGGCGGCCATCTCGAGGAAGTACGCCTCGCGGGCCGCAGTGCGCTCGTCGGCCGGGCGGCCGGTCATGGCGGGGCTTTCATAGCTGCCGCCGGACAGCTCGACCAGGTCGACGCCGAGCGGGGCGAGCATGTCGATCACTTTGCGGGCATCGTCGGCGTCGAAGCCCCCGCGCTGGAAGTCCGCTGAATTCAGTTTCACCGCAACGGAAAAGCCCGGCGATACCTCAGCGCGGATCGCCCGCACGATCTCCAACAGCAGCCGGGCGCGATTCTCCAGCGAGCCGCCCCATTCGTCGGTGCGGGTGTTGACGAGCGGAGACAAGAACTGCGACAGCAGGTATCCGTGCGCGGCGTGCACCTCGACACCGTCGAACCCGGCCTGTTCGGCGCGGCGCGCGGTGGTGGCGAAGCGGGTGATGGTGTCGGCAATCTGCTCGGCCGTCATCGCGACCGGCTGCCCGAAGCGCTTGGAATGCCGACCCAGCTCGACCGCAACGTCGGACGGTCCCCAGACCACACCCGGCATGTCGGCCTGGACCTGACGGCCGGGGTGGCTGATCTGCATCCACATCGCCGAACCGTCGTCCTTGCCGGCCCGCGCCCACGCCGCGAACGGCTCGAGCGGGGAGTCGGCATCCAGCAACACGCCACCGGGCCCGGTCATCGCCTCGGCGTGGACCATGACGTTGCCGGTGATGAGCAGACCGGTGCCGCCGGCGCCCCACTTCCGGTACAGCGCGATGAGGCGCTCATCCGGCAGCTGCGCCTGCCCGGCCATGCCCTCCTCCATGGCGGCCTTCGCGATCCGGTTGCACAAGACCTGGCCGGACTTCAGCTGCAGGGGCGCGAACAACGCCTCCGACGCGTTCGACATGGGAACTCCTAGCAATGTTGACAGTGCTTACTTTTACTGACTGCTAACATACGATCAACATGTAAGCGGTGTCAACACTTGTGAGGTGGATCCCGAATGCCCACGTCAACGCGGTCGTATCACCACGGCGACCTACCCAGCGCTCTTGTGCAGGCCGCGCTGGAACTGCTCGAGGAGAGCGGCGCGACCGAACTGTCGCTACGCGCGGCGGCCCGGCGGGCGGGGGTGTCGACTGCCGCGCCGTACCGGCATTTCGCCGATCGTGACGCGCTGTTGTCCGCGGTCGCCGCGGTGGGCTACCGCGACCTGGCCGCCCAGTTGGCCGCGGCCAACCCGTCACCGAAAACGACGGACGACCTCGCCGACATCGCCATCGCCTATGTGAACTTCGCACTGCAACGCCCCGGCCTGTTCCGGGCGATGTTCGCCGAACCGTGCGATCCGACGAGCCCCGAACGCGTCGCCGCGGTGGATGCGATCAGCGAGTACCTCAGATCGATTGTGCGGCAGGCGCTTCCCACGTCGGATCCGGATGCGATGGCGAATGCGGTGTGGGCCCTCGTGCACGGCCTGGCTTTCCTGCATCTCGACGGCAAGTTCGACGCGTCCTCCCCCGAGACCATTGCCACCACGGTGCGCGCGGCGGTAGCGGCGGCGCTCGGGCAGCTTGCTTGACTGAGTCGCTAACCGATGCAGCGTGGTGCGACGTAAATGCAGGGTCATCGAATGGGCGCATTAGTACGGCGGCCCCAACGACCGGCGGGCAACCCTTCCTGACTCGCAGTTGTCCTGCGTCCAGCCGCGGACGAATTTCGGTGCAGCCCTGCGATCCCCGAGTGGCAGTATCGCGACAAACCCCTCAGTAACAAGAGGAGACCCAGGCTTCGAAGTTCGATCGTATTAACGCATCAGATACGTGAAGTAGTTGCCAATACATTCCAAGGACTTCCTCGAAAGCTCGGGATGGCGATCCTGCATCACTGATTCAACGTAGTCACCGGCCTCGTTGAGGTCCATCGAGTTCCAGTCAGGGTTGATACTCATCGCCTCGTCAAGTACCGCGCGAACCAGCCCTCTGGCGACTCCGGCTGCAGCCGGACCGAAATATGAAGCAAAATCTGCATCATTGCCACCGGGAAAGTGCTCCAAGTACAAACGAATCGCCTCATTGATATCGATGTCGTCGCCTGGCACCTGACCTCCCCATCTGCCCCCTCGACAACATGGGAGCTGACTTCCATCTGCGAGCACCCGTAAGCGCACGCGGAGATCCTGCGTCAACTCACCCCCGAGCCAATTGGTTCTCGATGCCGCGCACGTTCGCCAACCGACTGGGATCCACAATCAGTTCGTAGACACCGGGTTCAACGAGTCCGGCGCCGACCTGCTCCGCATCGGCGGGATCATCGGAGAGCAAGAGCAGTTCGGCTGCCCCTCCGCCAGAACGCAATACACGCACCGGAACACCTTGTAACTCAGCGGTGTAGACCCGCTCGAATACCTCACATTCCGACAAAGGCGCTGTCGCAGACCACGCCCGCGGATGAACCTGCGAGAAACCTGCGGGACCTTCCTCGGCTGTCGCAGTCAGAAGGACTTTGTCGCCAGCCACGTCGGCGAAATACTCCCCGCCGCGCCAGCGTGCCATGCTGCCCACTAGAGGACTCGGCGGTCGCCATTGCTTGGCGCCAACCCAGCCTCGAGCAGCGCCCTCGTAACGAGAAAGCCGCTTCTGCTCACCATCGGAACGAATCCGCCAATACTCAGCGCCGTATGAGTACCGGGTCCGTCCCATGACCCATACCTGCGCCAACGAGTCGCCAAGCAGGAAGCCGTGCGGGAAAACCGGCCACGGACGTTCAGCTTCACCCGGGGCACTGAATCTAGCCAGTCTTGGCTGCTCGAACCGCACGACATCGACGAATTCGGGCGTTCCTTCAATGCCATACGCCGCCAACAATTCTGCCGGGGTCCGCAGGCCGACGACCGCTCTCGCATCCGTCACAAACCCGCCAACTTGATCGTGGCCCGTTTCCACGATCGCACTAGCAGTGGGGCCTGCAAGCAGCTTCTGCAATACCAGCGTGTCAGGCACGACGCGTCTCTTCCACCTGTACGTCTGTCAACCTGTCGGGCATCACCAGACCAGTCCATCCCATGTATTGGTCGCCGTCCAATCCAAGTTCCCGAGCCACCGCGGGGGGACCGACGAATTCAACCCCAATTTGTCCGTCAGGGAATTGGCTCTGCAGGGACACAGCGTGTCCGGATAGCTTTCCGCTCACGCGAACGTGCACCACGCCGTCCAGCGCGGATCGGGGAACCTTCACCCAAGACTGGTGGTACCCACGACCCATGGACGCTTCGCCGGTCGCGAACCCATCCGGGATCTCAGTATCCGGTTCTGCGTGCAATGCGACCCAGTCGTCACCGCTGAAAACGATGCGGTATCGCTCACCGCGATATTCCGCGATCGCGCCCGTGGTTGGCATTTCAATCATCAGTTCCCCTGCGGAATCCAGTGTCCGCCCTTTAAGACTGCAACGAGGCGTTGTGTGCCGTCGTCAAGAACTTCCCACATCTCGGCACCCTCTCTCATCGTCGTGTTTCTGGCGTAGTACTCCGGAATGACGTCGTCCCCGGACTTCGTGAACCCATTACCGGTGAACGGATCGTCCCACGAGTCGTAGGCATTGCTGCCTCCCATGTCGGAGTTGCGCGGCACTTCATAACTGCCCGGTGACTCAGGGTCGGCTTGGAACCGAATGACGTGTGTGCCTGGGTCGTAGCGTTCAAATGGAGAGTCGGTGTAGTCCAACCTGAGACCGTCGTAGATTCCGTCGGGTGTGCCGAGGTGAGCCGTATCGTCTGCCACTGTGACCGCACCACCCACTCGATCCGGGCTGACACCGTGCTCCATGATGTAGTCATCGGCACGACCCTGCACCAAGCCGTTTGCTTCGTCGAAATACCCCGGCGGAATCACCTTCTGCATCACGGTGTCGCTCGTCGGATGGGGCAAATAGTCGCGCACATCATTGATCAGGTCCCGCTGGGCCGGGGTGAGACTATCGGTCGCTGTGTTGATCAAGTCGATGAAGTCACTCTTCTTGACGCCGTGGTCGGCCAATGCGCCATCAATGCGCTGGACATCCGATAGTTGGTCCGGGGCAAACCCGGTGGTATGGGAGCTATCGTCCATCAACGAGTAGATACGTGACCCGTCACTCGACCCACCATGGTTACCACCGCCTTGATCAGCGCCACCCCCGTGCGAACCGCCATCGTCACCACCACCGCTGTGCGCTTCAGCCATCTCGTGGGGTACAGGAGGCTCATGCGAAACAGCGCCACCCGGGTTCGCTTCGTTGGTCCACGCGTACTCCGGTGGAGGCGTATGCGCACCGTCAGCAACTCCATGGTGCACACCGGCGGCGTCCTCGCCGCCATACGCTGCTGTCCCCGGACCATGAGTGCCGGGCACCGACTCCCCACTCGGCCGCACCCCGGCGTCTGCCGGGGCCTTTCCGGCACCAGCGTCCCCCGCTGCGGCACCGTCGCCAGAATGCGACGATGGCATAGGCCCCGAGTCCGCCGGCCGCGCCACCGGTTCAGGGCCCTTCGGTGCCTCCACCGGGGCGGCGCTCAGCGAGTCGAGGTCCTTGCCGATCTTGCCGGCCTGGCCGGCGATTTCATCGACCCCGGTCTTCCCGAATGCCTCCACCCCGCTGCGGGCTGCCGCACCCTCGGCCCGAGCGACCTGCGCCCCTTCCTCGCCCGCCTTCCCCGCTGTCACTCCGGCCTTGGCCTCGCCGACACCGGGCATCAGGACCTGTGCAATGTTGCCGAGATTGTCGCCCAGCCCGACCAGTGGGCGGTCACTGGACCAATCCTTGTAATCCACAACACCTTTGACGGTTTCAAGTAGATGCTCGCCGGCTTCTTTCTGCCCCTTCGGATCAAGCATCGGACCCAACGGATTGAAGAACTCCGCCAGGTTCTTGTCGATCTCCCAGATACCCTTCGCTGCTTCTACCGGGTGGGCGAGCATCGTCGGAACGGACTGCCCAACCTCCAGCCCCGACTTCACCACGCCCTCAGCGATTTGTGTGCGCGCATTAACAAAGCCCGCCAAGAAACCGCCGACGTCGTTGCCGAAGAACCGGGTGAACTCCTTGCGGTCCCATTCCTCGAAATCGCGAACCAGCCCATCCATGCCATCGATGAGTACCTGGAAACCGGAAGCAGCGGTGTCCAATTCACCGCTGAGGGCGTGCAGGATCTCCGAGATATCGTGGCCGATCTGTTTGAGGCCATCGAGCGGGTTATGCCCGCTGAAAACCCTGCCGATCTGGCTGACAATTCCGGAGGCACTCAATCGGTGGAGCAGATCCCGGATCGCGTCCTGCGCGCCTTGCACTTCACCAGCGAACGAATCCAGCTTCTCCGCAAGGGAACTGCACTTGCCTGCCAAAGCACTGGTGCCACCGGTCAACGTGCTCAGCGCCCCGGTAATGTGCGTCAACTCGGGAATATCGTGACCCGCCACGCTCGACAGGCAATCCCCGGCATCGCCTGCTGCGGTCGACATCGCCATACCGAGCGAACGCCATGCGCCCGCGACCGCGCGCATCGTGTCCGGATTGCCGTTCGGCCAAGCCCGGCTGACGAATGGCTGGACCAAGGACCACAAGCTCGGTTCCGGGATCTCCGGCCCCGACTGCCCCACCACCCCCGAGGCCGCGTACTTGGTCGGCTCCGCCGGCACCGGAATCGACTCGCGTCCACCGCCGACGGTCGAGGCAGCATCACTGACCGCATAGTTGTGCGCCGACACCTCAACGCCATACCCGACATTGCGGAAGGCGTTCACCGCCGACTCAGCCGCCGAGATCACCGCTTGCGCGCTCTTGCGGTAGTCGGAGAAGAATTGCAGACCCGCCCCATCAGTTCCACACATGAGCTCAGATCCCGCCAACGCCGAATCCAACGTGTGCAGCGCAGCGATCAGCGCGTCACCTTGCGCACCAACACTTTTCCCGGAGGCCGCCAACTGCTGCGGATCGACCTCGTAGCCGCCCACCGACTAACCCCAGTTGCGCAGGTTCATTTGCGCAGCGCCGTGGTAGTTCTCATGTGCACCCTCAGCTATTGCCCGTAAATGGGCCAATGCGTGTCGCATCTCGGCCACGCCCTCGGTCCACTGCTGCTGGGCGGCAGCTTGCGCGTGCCCACCCTCGCCATCCCAGGCTGTGCCCAATTGATGCTCGACGGCCTCCAGCTGCGCCACCGTCTGCTCCATGTGCTGCTCGAGTTGCGACATCCGATCGGCAGCGGCCAACAACACCGCCGGATCCACCTTGAAAGCGGCCATGCTCTAGAGATCCGATCCTGCGATGGACACGCCAGCGTCTCGGTCAGTGCCCGAATACCGGGCGGCCGCCGTGACCAAGAGTTCCGACATCGCCGTCAACCCCTGAACGACTTTCGACGACCCCTCATGCCACTCGCGCCAGACTGTGTCATAGGCCGATGCCGCGCTCCCGCTCCAACTCGGCCCCAGCATCTGCGCGACCTCGCTGTCGAGCGATGCCAGGCTCGCGTGCAACTGCTGCGCCGCCGTCCCGAATTCCGTCGACACCTCTCGCAGCACTTCCGGTGTCACACGCAGATCTGCCATAGTTCCCCCCTGGGCTCTAGCCCTGACTACAGCAATCATCTCAGGCCGATCGAGCGCACTTGCTGTGAAGTAGCTGTCAATGGCTACGGCCCAAATCGGAAAGCTGCCTCCACATGGCCAGCAAATTTGTGAACCGGAATTTGTCAAGGCGGATGTGTCCATCGGGTGTTAAGCGGCTGTGGTGTTGGCCTCCCGGGCTGGTGGGTTGATCCAGACGGTGTCGGGTAGGTCGAGAATCTTGGGCGCACCTTGCTTCCGAGAGCTGGCATGCTTGCCGCCATGTGGGGCCAGGAGTAGACGTGGTCAGGGCGCCGCCGCGTCGGATTCCCCGAACGCCACATACGCCGGTCGCAGAATCTCAGCGAGCCCCCGCCTGCGCACGGCGACCGCCACCGTGGGCAGCTGATCCAGCAGTGCCGTCGACGAGGCAACGGGAGGGCCGAGAACGGGAAGAGCGCTCTGCCGCACAAAGAATGAATCGAGACAGTCGGCCAAAGCAGGCCCCGAGGACACCACCCGGTCGGCAGCCGGCCGCCCACCCGAACGGGCGGCCGCCAGATTCTCCAACAGGTCCTCACGGTCCCTGCCTCGCCAGGCAAGGATGGTGAACGGATCCTCGTCGAACGCCTCGGCCAGCAGGTAGAACGTCGCCGCCAGATGCTTGCACGGCACGGCGAAGTCCGGACACGAACAGTCCAGGGACAGGTCGCGGGCCGTCGTCGGAAACAGCGGCAATTCCAACGCGCCGAACACATTCTCAATATCGGACGGCATCTCACCGGACAGCAAAGCTGCAGTGTACAACGCACTTTCGGCCAGTACAGCTTCGATCTGCAACCACTCGCCCTTGCCGAACGCAGCGATCCCGATCCGGACCCGATAGGGCCGTACCCTACTGCCCTGCACCTCCGCAGTGACCAGACCCGGCCCGACGTCCAGCGAGATCACCTGACCCCGGCGGGCATAGTTCCGGCCGCGCTGCATCCGACTGCCCATCCCCATGGCCTCGAGCACTTCGATGAACCGTTGCGACCACCAGGTCTGGGCGATCGCACCACGGGCGCTGCGGGCCTTCAACCCGTCAGCGGCACGGGGCCGCGACGGCGGATACCAGTCATTCACCGACGGCCCCCTCCGACAGGCTGAACAATGTGCGCAGATCCCCCGTGGACAACTCGGTCAGCCAGCCTTCGCCGTCGCCGACCACCAAATCGGCCAGCGCCTTCTTCTGCTCGATCATGTCGTCGATCTTCTCCTCGAGCGTGCCCGTGCAAATGAACTTACGTACCTGCACGGTGCGCTGCTGACCGATCCGGAAGGCCCGGTCGGTCGCCTGGTTCTCCACCGCTGGGTTCCACCACCGATCCAGGTGCACAACATGATTGGCGGCGGTCAAGGTCAGGCCGGTTCCGCCCGCCTTCAATGACAGCAGGAAGATCGACGGTCCCTCACCGGACTGGAAACGCTCGACCATCTCGTCGCGCCGCTTCTTCGGCACACTGCCGTGCAGGTACGCGACGTCCTGACCGAACCGCGCGGCCAGGTGCGGCGCCAACATCTCGGCGAACTCGGTGAACTGGGTGAAGCACAGCACCCGATCGCCTTCGGCGAGAATCTCCTCCAGAATTTCCTCGAGCCGGATCACCTTGCCGGAGCGCATGCCAACCGGTGAGCGGTCGTGCAACAGCTGCGCGGGGTGGTTACAGACCTGCTTCAATTTCGTCATCGCGGCAAGTACATTGCCGCGCCGCTCGATTCCGTCGGTGTGCTCGATCTTCTCCATCATCTCGTCGACGATCGACTGGTAGAGCGAGGCCTGCTCGGTGGTGAGCCGGCAGTATTGCTTGACTTCGATCTTCTCGGGCAGATCATCGATGATGGCCGGATCGGTCTTGAGCCGCCGCAGAATGTAGGGGCGGGTGATCCGGCGTAGCCGTTCGGCCGGCTCGGTCTGGCCGTATTTCTCCACCGGCACCGCGTACCGGGCCCGGAACACCTCCGACGAACCGAGCAGGCCGGGGTTGAGAAAGTCCATGATGGACCACAATTCGGCGAGCCGGTTCTCCACCGGGGTGCCGGTGAGCGCGATGCGGTTCACGGCGTCGAGCCGCCGCACCGCCTTGGCGCCGCGCGACAGGCTGTTCTTGACGGCCTGAGCCTCGTCGAGCACCACCCGGTTCCACCGGTAGTCCGCGAGTTCATCGATATCACGGGTGGCGGTCACATAGGTGGTGACAATCAGGTCGACCTCGGCCAGCCGTTCCTCCAGAGCCTCGCCGCGCAGCCGTGCCGGGCCGTGGTGGGCGTAAACCCGAAGCGCAGGTGCGAATTTCGCGGCCTCACGCTGCCAGTTGCCGACCAGCGACATCGGGCAGAGCAGCAGTGTCGGCGCAGTACCGGGCTCGTTGTGACGTTGTGTGGACTCCAGCGCAAGCAACTGCACGGTCTTGCCCAAACCCATGTCGTCGGCCAGACAACTGCCCAGACCCAGCGCCGACAGGAAGGCCAGCCACGACAGGCCCCGCTGCTGGTAGGGACGCAGCGTCGCAGCGAAGTCCGGCGCCGGTTGCAGGGGCTGAAGTGATTGCCCGGCAACACCGTTGAGCAGATCACCGAGCCAACCATCTGCCCGCACCGACACGATCTCCAGCGGGGTGTCGGTGTCGTCGGGGTGGCTCGCCGCCAACGCCAGAAGCTCGGCGGGACTCGCCTGCTCCGACCGATGGGCCTTGAGAAACTCCAGCCCGCGGCGCAGCTGCTCCTGGTCGACCGCCACCCATTGACCGCGCAACCTGATCAACGGTGCCTTGGTCTGCGACAGCGCGTTGATCTCATCCTCAGTGAGCGTGTCATCGCCGACCGCGAGCGCCCACCGGAAGTCGATCAGCTGCTCGCGGCCGAACCGACTCGCCGTCGCCACCACACCGTCGACGGGGGTGGACGCCGATACGGCGAGACCGAGCTTGCGGCGCCGATCCCACCACGACGGCAGTAGCACCCCGAAGCCCGCATCGTCGAGCAGCGGCGCCGCGACCGACAGGAAGTGGTAGGCGCCCTCGGCGTCCAGGTCGATACCGCAGGGACGTGCGGTGCGCAGACCGGAGGTCAGTTCCGGGTAGACCCGGACGGCCCATCCGAGTTCGGCGAGAAGTAACTCCTCGGGACGGTCAAGCCAACGCCGCAGGTTGCCGTCGTCGTCCCAGGTCTGCTCGGCCGGGACCAACAGGCTGGGGTCGGCGACCGACTGCAGCAGGAACTCCAGCCGCCAGCCCGCGTCGTCGTCGTCGGATTCGTTCTCGGTGAGCCGGAAGGTCGCACGAGCCGGGCCCGGCTCCTCGATCCCGATCTCATCCCACGGCGTCAGCGCGTCGGCCAAGGCATCGAGATCATCCAGGTCCGCATCGAACCTGCCGTCCGGCGCCGTCAGTGCGGTCATCCATTCTTCTTCGACCGCAAGGCGTTTCGGGCGCCGCCCGCGTCGGGGTGGCAATAACCCCTCGGCCGGCGGCGCGGCGGCGCGCGCCAACTCGTCGACAAATGCGGCCAACGCCGACGTCACCAACTCCGGTGTGCCGGCCGCATCCGACTCCGCCCGGCACACCGGAGGCATAGCCGCGATGATCGCGGTGAGTTCCATCACGTCGGCGCCCTGAATCACCGGCCGCCAGAACGCGACGGGCTGCCCCTCGTCGACACCCAGTGCGGGCAGAATTCGACCGCGCGCCACCAATTTTCGCGCGAAGTTCGCGATATCGGCGATGTAGGTCACCGACTCGCCGTACCGCACATCGGCTGCCTTCTCATCGAAAAGGGCCAGCGCAGAGGCGGCGGGAAGCGATACCACGGGAACCGACCACGGCAGCAGCGCGGGCGCACTGCGTGATGCGGGCCGCGGCGTGACCCGCATCAGTTCCGGCGAGTCCAGCGGCGACGTCCGCAGCGAAGGCAACAGGAGCACGGCGTTGCCTGGCTTGCCGGTGTGGATTTCGGCGATCACATCGGCCGGCGCCGCGAAGGGATGCGGACGGGCGGCACGCAACGCCTGGCTTGCGCTCTTCACCGACAGGGCCGAATCCTCGGCCCACAGACACAGGTCCTCGGTCGACCAGAATCCGTGCAGAACCAACATCGATATTTCACTTCCCTCGAGGCTTCGCCAGGCTAGCTATCGGCACCACCATCCCGAAACCGCCGCGCCGGATTCACCCTGAGCCCGAGCCTGATTGGTGACCAGTGAGGCAGTTGGTACCGGTGAGGTCGGCTGCTTCGGGTGTGAGCCGGCTAAGTTGCGTGCCGGTGACCATAACGGAGCGAGGGGGCGCGGCGCACCCGAGAGACGGGGCCCGCACATGACACGGCGCAGCCATTCGGCTGGATTGGGGATGCACTCAACGGTGTTCGGAGTCCGCGGCGTCCACCGATTTGGGAGGCCGTCAAAGAATTTGACGACCTCCGACAAAGACCCACTACCCAGACCCCGGCCCTTGCCGGTCAGATCAGTGGAGCTGCTGAACCACGCGTCACCGTCGGTCAGCGACTGAATCGCGTCCTGCGCACCCTGCAGATCCATCCCGATCGAATCCGACATGGTCCATGACGACTCCGACATCAGTGATCGCCGGACGACACCAACTCCGCGACGTCGTCGTGCAGATGCGCCAGCCCGGTGTCGAGCGTCGCCAACCGCCCGCCATAGTGGCGAGCAAGCTGCGCCAAGTAGGCGTCGGTCACCTGTCGGTGCCCGACCACCCCGTCCAGTCGCACACCATCGAAAGACACTGCATCCGGCCAGAACTCGTGTAGATCGGACGCTGCGACTGCGACGAGCACCTCGCGGGCCGCCAAAGTGGGGTACCCCTTACGCAACAGGAAACGCAGCAGGCTCCCCTGTGTTATCGGGCAGGTCGCAAATGCCTCGTCCGACGCTGCCAGCCACTCGGTAGCCGCCTCGTGATGCACATGCTCTACCACCACCAGCGCGATCAGCACGTTGGCGTCGAGCAGCGTGGTCACTCGTCGTCCTCCAGCGACCGCACATCCTCGGAGGTGACGACGGCGCCTACGCTGACCACCGGCAACCCCGTCCTGGGATCGGTCGAAACCGTCGAGGGAGCCGAAGCTACGCCCAGGCCCCTTCGCATCAGGTCAGCAACCGTCTCACTCAGGGTTCGGCGCGTGTCCCGCGCTATCGCCTGGGCCTGCCTATGCAGGTCATCAGGTAAATCAACGGTGGTCCGCATGCCACATCCTAGCATCTCTGCATCATGATGCATTGATGCGCTGGGCGTCGGGGTGACCTCCGTGGTGGTGACACCACCCAGCGCCTGCCGGGGAAATCCGAACCGAACATCACGGCCCCGAATTTGTCGGCGCACAGTTGTACGTTCTTCTGTTCGCCTGGCATCGGTGCCCGGGCGCGAGACAGAGAGACTACGAATGCAGAGCCGCCCCACGATGTGCCGCGGTCCAGCCTGCGCGGCAGCACGCGCAATTTGTCAGACCGTTGCAGCACACTCCAGACATGAGCCGCCGCAACCGCCAGAAGCGCGCCGCCAAGCAGAAGAACCGCCGCGCATCGTCCCGACGAGAACGCTGGAGCACCGATCCCGGGTACGACCGGGTCGCCCTCCTCGACCGCATCACCGCGGCGCTGTACAACTCCGCTTTGTGTCCCGACCACGATGCGGAATTCCACGCCGCTGAGCTACTCGACGAATTCCCCTGCTGGGCAGACGATCTCGACCTTGCCGCCGAGGGCACCTTGGCCGGTGCCATCAACAGCGCGTGGCAGGTGGGTTGGTCGCCCAATGACCTGCACGAATTCGCTCGTCGCCGTCTCGACGCAGCGGCAGCCGGCTACCTGGCCGAGTCCGTCGTTCGCGAATCGCGGCACTATTCCGTCACGACCCTGCATCCTCGATGGCGGGCCGAACTCGCCGCATTGCCTGCGGATTTCGATCACGGCGCTCCGCAGATGTGGAGCTGGGCGGACAGGAATGCCGTCGACCATCACGCAGCGTTGACCGTCGTATTGAAGGTGCTGCGGCTGCTGGGAACCCTTCCGATCCTCGAGCCGTTGCTGCCGTTGCCCGGTGCGCACCAGCATTCGGCGGTCGCGGTGAACCCGACCGATGCGAAAGCGCTCAGCCGGGTGCGCGGGCTACTGGCCAAGGCAGAGGCCACCAAATTTCCCGAAGAAGCGGAAGCACTTTCGGCCAAGGCCCAAGAACTGATGAGCAGATACTCACTGCACCATGCGATCCGAGATCACGAGCAAGGTCGCGCAGCCGAGGCGACCGCCCGGCGAATCTGGATCGACAGTCCCTACGTCATCGCCAAGGCAGCGCTGGTGCAGTCCGTGGCAACGGCCAACCGGTGTCAGATGGTGTGCGCGGAGAAGCTCGGGTTCGTCGCCGTCATCGGCGCCGCGTGCGATCTGGAATTCGTTGAGCTGCTGTCGACTTCACTACTAGTCCAGGCCAACCGGGCGATGCTGGCAGCGGGCCGCGTTACCGGCGACGGACGGACCCGGACCCGCTCGTTTCGTCAATCATTTCTTCTCTCGTACTCCGAGCGCATCGGTGAACGCCTCACCGTCACCTCCACGACGGTGGCCACCGAGGTGGACCGCGGCACACTGCTTCCGGTACTGGCAGCGCGCAGCCAGGCAACCGATGACCTCACCAACCGGCTCTTCCCGGCGACGATTGCCCGCATGATGTCGCCGTCCAACGGTGCCGGATGGGCGGCCGGGCGCATCGCAGCCGACTTGGCACAGCTGGACGTGCGTCGACCGATCGCGGGGTGATGTGGCCGCCAACGAATCGTCCTTGTTGATCCCCGACAGCGACGTACGTACGCTGTACATACCGACCGAGTGAGGCAATATGCGCAACACCGACGCCAGCACCACGAAAACCACCCGCGACCAGCGGATGAATATTCGTGCCAGCGCGCAGCAACAGCTCCTCATCCGTCGGGCGGCCGAAGCCACCGACAGCACGGTCACCGACTTCATTTTGGACAGCGCACTAGAGACCGCCGAGCGAGTTCTCGCAGACCGCAAGTGGTTCGTCGCCAGCGAAGAGCAATGGGTCGAGTTCCAAACCCTGCTCGATGCACCGCTGGAGCCGATGCCCAAACTTGGACGGCTTCTCCGACGCGAGAGCCCTTTCGCCGACAACGATTGACACGACCGGTGGCGGACACCCAGCCAAAACCAACTCGACCCGAGAAACTCACGAAAACCCACGACCGATCGGCCTTCGAATCAGGCGCCGCCGAACTCGACGATTGGCTCCGCAAGTACAGCTGGCAAAACCAGCGGGCCGACAACGCCACCACATACGTCAGCACGTACGAAGGCCGCGTCGTCGGCTACTACGCGATCACCGTCGCCGGCTACCGACGCCGCGCCGCACCCGAGGCAATCGCAAAAAAGGCACCCGAGATGGTTCCGTGCTTCCTTCTGGCACGACTCGCCGTCGACCTCGAATGGCAGGGCCGCGGCTTGGGATGGGGCCTACTCGGCGACGCACTCCAGCGCGTCTTCATGCTGTCGAGGTCCGTAGCCGCACCCGCACTCTTGGTCCATGCTCGTGACGACAATGCCCGCAGTTTCTATCTGCACCACGCAGAGTTCATTGCGTCGCCGGTGGATCCTCTCCACCTCTTCCTTCCCATGAAGGCCATTGCAGCCGCAATGCATGACCTCGATGCCATCTGAAGGATCGCCCTACCAACTAGCCGGCGAGTAATCCTTCAAGAAGCACCCGTACAGATCCTCGCCCAACTCCCCACGCACGATCGGGTCATACACGCGCGCAGCACCATCCACCAGATCCAGCGGTGCGTGAAAACCTTCCTCGGCCAGCCGCAGCTTGGTCGGGTGCGGACGCTCGTCGGTGATCCACCCAGTGTCGACCGCGGTCATCAAGATCCCGTCCTGCTCCAGCATCTCCCCAGAACTGGTGCGAGTCAGCATGTTCAGCGCGGCCTTGGCCATGTTGGTGTGCGGATGCCCGGGCCCCTTGTAGCCGCGGCCAAACTGGCCTTCCATCGCCGACACGTTCACCACGTACTTGCGTCGGGCCGGTGACGCGGCCATCGCGGGACGCAGCCGGCTCACCAGAATGAACGGAGCGGTCTGGTTGCACAGCTGCACTTCGAGGAGCTCCATCGCGTCGACCTCGTGCACGCGCTGGGTCCAGCTGTTCACCGACGCGGTATCCGGCAGCAACCCGCCGGCGTCAATGGCCGTCCCCGCGGAGATCCGCTCCGGGGAGGCGCTGCGGGCGGTCAGGGCCAGCTCGGTCAGTGCGTGCGCGGTGGGGTGCTCGCCGAGGCTCCCGGCCAGGGCATGCGGATGCGCGTCACTGACGTGATCGAAGGTGACGACGTCCACCAAGGCCGGCGGCGGGGTCCGCTCAGCCTCCACCAGCGCGGCATACGAGCCCGGCGCACGGCGCACCGTCTGCGCCGCGTTGTTGATCAGGATGTCCAGCGGACCCTGTGCGGCCACCTCGTCGGCGAGGGCAACCACCTGGGCCGGGTCGCGCAGGTCGATCCCCACCACCCGCAGCCGGTGCAGCCAGTCGGCGCTGTCCTCCATCGCGGCGAAGCGGCGCACCGCGTCGTTGGGAAACCGGGTGGTGATCGTGGTGTGCGCGCCGTCACGCAACAGTCGCAGCGCGATATACATGCCGATCTTGGCCCGCCCACCGGTGAGCAGGGCCGTGCGCCCGGTCAGGTCGGTGCGGGCGTCGCGTTTGGCCCGGTTGATCGCGGCGCATTCTGGACAAAGCTGGTGGTAGAAGGCGTCGACCACGGTGTGGTGCTTCTTGCAGATGTAGCAGGCCCGCGAGCGCAGCAGCGTGCCCGCACTGGCCCCGACCGCGGTGGACACCAGCGGCAGGCCCTGGGTTTCGTCGTCGATCCGTCCCGGCGCACCCGTGGCGGTCGCGGCGATGACAGCGCGGTCTGCGGCCACGATCGCGTCGCGTCTGGCGGTGCGACGAGCCTTCTTCAGCGCCTTGAACATCTTCGCGGTGGCCAGCCGCACAGCAACGGCGTCGGGATGCTCAGGAGGCAGCTTGTCCACCTCGGAGAGCACCCGTAGGCACGTGCTGAGCTGGTCGGGGTCGATCGCGTTCACGATCGAAGGGTACGGGGAGTGGGCACAAATCCCCGTATCGAGCGAACCGGCGGGGTCTATGAGATCAGTCGTAGATGACGTCCAGTCCGCGCCGACGGAGGTCAGCCAGGCCATCGCGCATGCCTTGCAGCTGCTCGGGTGAATGCCCCACCCAGTCGGTGAGCTCACCGACGATTCTCACCGGCTCGCGGGTGCGATACGAGCAGGTCGGGTTGCCGGGCAGCTTCTTGTCGGTCACGTTCGGGTCGTCCTCCAGCACACCTTCGGGTTCGACGATGTAGATGCGGCCCGGCCCCTCGCCGGCGGCCATCTCGGCGCCCCACACCGCGGCATCCAATGTGCGGGTGACGTACACGTGGTTCATGATCCGTCCCGCTTGGTAGTTCGACTCGCGTCCGGGCACCAAGTACTCGCCCATGGCCAGGTCGGCCTTCGTGCCGTGCAGGAGCGCACCGGACTCGTGCACCTCGAACGGTTTCGGCGTATTCGTCACAAAATCCCCCATCTCGTCACGGACCGGAAGATTGTGCAGCACGTCAGGGGCCTTGCCGCAAGCCCCACCCCCCGCCGTATAGTGAGAGTGGGAAGAGGACCAATTTCCTTCGCGCCCAGCCACTCCCGCGGTCCTGATCAGAGTTGTTCCAGCAGCCCGTCGACCAGACCGGTCAATCTCTCGAAATGCGAACCGGCCCAATAGATCCGCCCGCACTCCGGACACTGGCTGAATTCGTCGTAGTAGCGGCGGGTCAACGGCTCAAGGCGGTCGATCACTTGCTCCTTCGCCACCGCAGCCAACCTTCCGTTGCACCGCACGCAGCGGGTGAACGGCGCGACCCGCCGTCGCAGATCCAACCGCCGCATCACCTCCAGCGTCTGCTCCTCCGGCTGCTGAGAGTGAACGAACAGGCCATGGGTGATCGCGCGACGCTTCAACAGCCCCGGTCTCGCGTCAGCATGATCCGTTGCTGGTTCAGGCTGATGTCGGCCAGCGTTTGATCGTCGGCGTCGCTCGCCCACCACACGTCGAACCCCAGCACCCGAAGCAGTCGTGCCAGGCGTCCCAGGTTGACGTCGATCACGAACCGCGGATCCCGCAATGGCTCGGGCCGAAGCCGCGCCGTGGACCCGATGTCGAGCGCCTCGAACATCGGATACACCGCGATGCGATCGCCGACTGCCGGGCGGTGGTCGAAACCCACCGGTTCCCCGTCAACCAGGATCAGGTCGATCTCGGTGTGCGGAATACCCATGGCCTCCAGGACATCCTTGACGGTCTGATGGCTCTGGCAGGGGCGGCGCACGAGCTGACCGCGCGAGTCCGCTTCCAAGAAGTCGTTGAGCTCGGCGTAGACCCGGACCGTGACGAAACCGGCCATACCGCCATGGTCGCGCTGTTCAGCGGTCCAGGTTGGGCTTCCATGTCCCGGAGACATGCTCAATGATCCGCTCCGTCATGCGTGCCGCCTCGGGTCGCACGCTCTCTGGCAGAGCCGCGGCAGCACGCGAGAACGCAGCAGGAAGGTCCATACGGAGTTCGTCCACCCAGGCCACAGCTTGATCCGCGGGAATTCCGAGACGGCGTCCAACCTTCCTCCAATCCGAGGTGGTGACATCGAGCATCTTCCAGTGGTCACCGATCTTCATCGAAGCGTGTAGGCGCTCGCGCTGGTTGTACGGTGCCGCAGAGGCGGCGTCATACAGCGGCGACACCTGGGCGCGTGACCCAACGAGGACGAGCGAGTAGTTCTTGGCGTGAGCGTCAGTTCCGCCGATGAGGACGTTGTAGGCAAGCGCTTTGAAGAAGCGTTCGGCGTTCACAGCGCGGTCCTCGATCGGCAGCCTGTTGAGAAGCTCAGCGATATCACCGACACCGGGGCCTCCGTCGGACTGGTATTTCAGACTGGGGTGGACCGACAACGCCTGGCAGATGTCTTCTTGGTGGACCCGGTGCCAGGTAGTCCCGTGATAAAGGCGGTCGTAGCGCGTCGAGGTCAACACCTGAACGTCACCGATCTCCATCACTGTGGATTCGGCTGCGAGCAGCCCGGCTTCGCTCGCTGCACGCTGGCACAGTGCCTCGTTGATGTGATGCCGTGCGTAACCAGCAGTTGCCGGCTTGACGATCACGGTCGTCGGCGTCGAATCTCGCGGGATCCCGAACCGCCCGGACTCTGGCTCCCGGAATAGCGCGACCTTGGGTTGAGCGCCAGCGAGGCTCCACCTGCCCTCCAACCTTCCTGGGTCCCAGTCGGATTGATGAGCAGCGAGCGCTTGGACGAGCTCGGCGAATTCAGTCTCATTGAGCCATTGAATGTCACCCGTCCGCGCCCGCGCGTCAGACGGATCGACTTCGGGCGGGAGAATCTGGACTGCGCCGGCTGCGTCGCGCCCGACGTGAGCGAGCAGGGCGAAGGGATTGTTCGGCGAGACGTTGTATTCGCGTCCCCACCGCTGTCGCGCACCTTCACTGTCTGGAAGCAGACCTTCAAGATAGGACCGAACAGCCTTGTCCCGATGCCGATTCGACACGACAGGCAAGGACAGCGACAACGGTGTCGGGTCGTCCCGCTCGGCGTACTCATCGTCATAGGTGAAACTCAGCGCTCCGTGAGCAGACTGTGTCACCGTGCCGGTGGGGATCCCGTCCAGGTAGATCCGCAACGCCCTGTCCGCCATCACCTTTTCCCTGTGCCGAACAGCGCGTCGAACGGATCAAGGGTTGCGGGAGCCGTTCCGGCAGGCTTGGGCTTCTCGGGAGCTCCCTTCCGGGTACGTTTTCGAGCGTTCGACGGCCCCTCGGGCGCGGTCGCCTCCAGGCTCACGCCGACAACGCGAAGTGCATCGAGCACCCTTTGCGCTTCCAGTCGTGGATGCCCCTTCTCCAGCCGAACGACCCAGTCCCGACTCATGCGCAGTTGCTCGGCCAGCTCAGCCTGAGTCATTCCACGGGCTGTGCGAGCAGAGCGGACGAGGGCACCAACGTCGCCCATTGTCTTGACTTGCATGCCCACTCCTTGTAGTCGTTCGACGACATTTCCGATTGTAGTCGTTCGACGTCTTTTGCAAAAGAGGTTGTACTACGACTTTCCGCACTTCAGACGTCCTCACGACGGCCACCGATTGGTCTCGACGGCGAATCAGGCAGAATCACGTTGTGGCGGAGATGGTCATAGCCCTCAACCCGGACGAAGGCTCCAGACTGCCCTACCTCCTGCGGATTCCACAGCCCGACGGCGACCTCCTCTTCCGCACGTCGGGGACGTGGCCGCGCGCCAAGTCGCTGTACTGCTATCCAGTGGGCCTCGACGAGTGGCCTACGGACGCGGTGATCGTCGAACGTGTCGAATTGCGCTCGTGCCAGCGTCGGGGTGCTGCCATCGACGTGATCCTGCAGCGATCACGGGAGAACCGCTCGCAGCTGGTTTTCACGACCGCCCGGGGCAGGGACGCGGTGTTCTGGCAGTCACCACGCACCCGCAAGCAGGCCCGCCCAAATGTGCGAACCCCGGGAGCACGCGCCCACGGCATCGCCGAGCTCCAAATCGTCGTCGACAGCCACGAGCGCTACGCCTACAAGTTCGCCAGCCAGCAGGCCGATACTATTCAGCGCGCACTGCCATGCGGCGACTACGGGCTGACCATCGATGGAACGCTCGTCGCCAGCGTGGAGCGCAAATCCCTGGCCGACCTGGTCTCCAGCCTCACCGGTGGCAAACTGCGCTATCAGATCGCCGACCTGGCCGCCCTCCCCCGCGCCGCAGTCGTCGTCGAGGACCGCTATTCGCAACTGTTCAAGCTGGACCGGGTCCGCCCCGCCGTGGTCGCCGACGGGTTGGCAGAGTTACAAATTCGGTGGCCGAACGTGCCGATCGTGTTCTGCGAAGCACGCCAACTCGCCGAGGAATGGACCTACCGGTTCCTCGCTGCCGCGCATGCCTGGTCGACAACTGAAGAGGCTGCAATACAACGTATTTCACAGGTCCACGTCGACGTTGCCATCGTCGATCAGGGCAGCGCGGCGCCCGGCCCGAGCACCGCCGAGGTCCGAGCCTGGGCGCGAGAAGCCGGCCTGGAGGTTCCACCCCGCGGCCGACTCCGCCCTGACATCTGGCAGGCATGGCAGGACGCGCATTGACACCCTGGGCAACACCGAACAATCGGCCTAGCGTGAGGTCATGACAGAGCAGTCGCCCGCGGTCACCGTGGCGCATCCGCCGAAAGTAATGCTGCGTGTCGTCAACCCGATCATGCGGATGCTGGTGCGCACCCCGTTCGCCGGCGCCACACGCAAACAGTTCATGGTCGTGAACGTCCGGGGACGAAAGACCGGAAAGCAGTATGCGATTCCGCTCACCGCGCACGTCATCGACAACACCCTCTATGCGATGACCGACGCGGCGTGGAAGAACAACTTCCGCGGCGGCGCCACCGCCGAGGTGCTGCTCGACGGCAAGACGACGACCATGCGCGGTGAGCTCATCGGCGACCGCGCGACCGTCGCCGATCTGTTCCACCGCTGCGCCGAGTCCTACGGCCCCAAACGCGCCCAGCGGATGATGGGTTTGACGTTCCGCTATCAGCGCATCCCCACGCTGGAGGAGTTCACCGACGCAGTCGACCGCGAGCACCTGGCCGCGATCAAACTGACCCCGCCGACCTAGCCTCTACTTCAGGCAGGTGTCGAACTCGTCGCGGATGCGCTGTTGCAGCGCCAACGCCTCCGGCAGGAGCGGTTCCGACTTCGTGCGGTCGCCGTTGACGTACTCACACTTGCCGATCATGGCGCTGCCCGCCCAACGTGGCTCGTCGAAGCGGGCCCGGTCGCCGTCCCAGCGCCAGGTGAGGCTGACCGGATGCTCCGGACCGGCCTCGAGCGCGTGGATGGTCCGCACGATGTCGTCATAGGCAGTCGCCCGGGTCGGCACCCCGAAAGTCAGGTGCACAACCCGTCCGTCCCGGACGCTGACCCACCCAGGGTCGGCGGGCGCTGCCGCGGCCAGTTGCCGGTCGATGCGTTGCTTGTCGGCCGGGGTCAAGCGGGTGAAGACCTTCCAGTGCGCATCACCGACCCGGTCGGCGGGAGCGACTTCAATGTCGCTCGGTGGCCGGTCGGCGAAGATCCGCAGGATCGCGTCGACGGCGGCACCAGGTTGCTCGGCATCCCGGACCTCTATCTGTGATACCTCAGGCGCGGCGCCACTGAACCACCTGATTTCCCCGGCCGGAGCCTCGGCACGAAGGCGACGCACCAGCCCGGACACGTGTTCGACGTCGTCGGGCAGATCGACGCTGCCCGAGATCGAAGTCCATTTGGCCACAACGATCTTCATCGACTGATCGAACTTCGCGAAATCTTTGCCGCGCAGCTCATCGAGTTGCGCGGCCACCTCGCCGACCTGCTGATCACTGGCCTGCGCCATGTCGACCTTCAGTTCGAACCGAGTGCCTTCGAGGATGCCGTTGTCATAGATCAGGCCGACCTCGGACACCCCCGGCATCGCCGCGATGCGGTTCTTGATGTCGATTGCTTCCTGTTCACGATCGGGCGCACCGGTGCAGCCACTCACGCCGACCATCACCGCGACCAACAACGCGGCGGCAACGGGAGCAAATCGCATGCTCATCAGCCTAAGGCCGAGACCGGGTCCGGCAATGCGCAAATCTTGTCGGGACCCCGCGCTACGTTCTCCTGTTCGCCAGTCGAGGAGGCACACAGGATGGTCGAGAACAACCCGGGCGTGGGTGGCCGGTTCGGCAAGTATGAGCTGACCGCGCTGCTCGGCCGTGGCGGCATGGGCGAGGTGTACGAGGCCGTCGACACCGACAAGGGCCGGACCGTTGCCCTGAAGATCCTGCGCGCCGAGTTTGCGCACGATGAGCAGTTCCGGACCCGGTTCCTGCGTGAGTCGCAGGCGGCGGCCAGTTTGGAGGAGCCCCATGTCGTGCCGATTCACGACTGGGGCGAGATCGACGGCAACCTCTACATCGACATGCGCCTGGTCCGCGGGCAGACCCTGCATGACCTCATCAACAGCGGCCCGCTCGAGCCGCGCCGCGCGGTAACCGTCATCGAGCAGATCGCCTCCGCGTTGGATGCCGCCCACCCTCGCGGGCTGATCCACCGGGATGTCAAGCCGCAGAACATCATCGTCACCTCTGCGGACTTCGCCTACCTGTTGGACTTCGGTATCGCTCAGGCCCAAGGTGATTCGAGGCTCACCCAGGCAGACACGCGGATCGGCTCGTTCAGCTATATGGCCCCGGAACGGTTCGGCGACGAGCCGTGCACGCCCGCCGCAGACATCTACTCGCTGGCCTGCGTGCTCTACGAGGCGCTGACCGCCGACGCGCCGTTCCCGACCCACAGCAACGAACAGCTGATCGCGGCGCATCTGACGAACCCGCCGCCGCGGCCCAGTACGGCCCACTCGGGAATCCCGACATCCCTGGATACCGTCATCGCGCGTGGCATGGCCAAGGAGCCCGACGACCGTTACGGCAGCGCCGGCGCATTGGGGCGCGCCGCGCAACGGGCGTTGCACACCACTGACGAGAGGGTCGCCGCCAGCGCCGAAACCATGATGGCACCATATGTTTCACCGCCGTTGCTCACCGCACCGCCGGTCGTCGCGCACATCGCATCCGGTGCCACTGAGCCCGGACCGCCTCCCCGGCAATCCTTGGTGCCGATGGCCGCCGTCGTGCTGGTGGCCGCACTCCTGCTCGGCGGGGTCGGGCTGGTCATCGGTCTGCTCCTGTCGAATAACTCAGACGACTCGTCATCGGCACAGACACCGACGCTCGCACCGCCGACGGGCGTGACCGTCGCTGGGCCAACTGTGTACAAGACGGTGCCGGCGCCGACGACGGCTGCCACGCCGTCGTACACGCCGACGACAACCCGCAACGCCGAAGCGTCGAGTTCGGCACAGCTACGCCAGATCTCGCTGGACGACCACACCGTCGTGAGCACCCAGGGTTCCGATCGATGGGTGCCGCAATTGAGTTCCAAGCGGCCGGGTGTCGTCGACCAAGGTGTGGTGTGGAACAACGAGTTGACGTTGGAGGAGCATCTGCGGCTGCGCCAGGAGTACGGCGCCAAGCTCCTGTGGTCCGGTGACTGGTCGACGTTCGACGGGCCCAACTTCTGGGTCACCATCGCGCCGATCACCTATCCCACCGCGAGCGGGGCGTTGGCCTGGTGCAGCGACCACGGTTTCGACCGGAATCACTGCTACGCGAAGCTCATCAGCACGACGCACGCCGTGTCCGGTAGCACCGCGTTCAATTGACCTGGTAGCGGAAAATTGGCGCAATCGGACCCCACATAGCGATGTCACAATCGCAGGGCGCCGGCTGAACGCAGCACCGTCCGTCGAAAGGACTTCGTCCGTTGTGGGTTTGGTACAACACCGCATCGTGGTGGGCTCGTTGGCTCGTCAATTCGGCATGGATAACGGTGTGGTTCTTGTTGTTCGGCTGGGCCGTGCTGCGACCCGAATACCATTGGTCGACGCCGTGGCCGATCTGGGTTGACGCGATCGGACTGGCCATATTCGGGCTGGTAGCCGGCATCCCGATCACCCTGCTCGGCCGACCCGTCGTGAGAACCTACGCCACCGTGCTCGAGGGCCTCACCGCCGCCCAGCGCACCGCAACCGCCATGGCACTGCGTCGCGGTCCGGTACCCACCGACCCGGCGGTGCTGACCGCCGCCGTGCGCGCCAGCGATCTGGCCCGGGCATACCGGAACCGTGTCACCCCGACGGGCCGCCGCCTCACCTGGGTGCTCATCGGACTGTTCGCCGTACCGCTTCCCGCCGTTGAATTCATGGCAGACCAGCCTCGACTGGCCGCAATGTTTCTGGTCCTGGCCGTGATGATGGTGGTCGCACAGGTATGGCCGGCATGGGTCCGGCGTCGCCGTGAGCCGCATCTGGCACGGTTACGCGCCGCCGCCGATGCCGATCCGGAGGTCGCCGCTGCGGTCGCTCACGCCGTGCCTCCCGCGGTGCCGACGACCCGTGAGCATCTGCTTCGAATCGGTGTCATTCTCGTGTTGGTGGCCGCGGCTATGCTGGCCACCTTATTCTTCACGCAAGAGTCCGGCCGAGACTGCCGCACCGCCCGGGCAGCAGTTGGCTACATCGCTGACCACCAGGACCTTCTCGACCCGGGCCAAATCGGCCCCGGCGGACCAGCCCTGTACAAGTACCACGCGTGGTCAGCTCAGCTGGGCCGCTATGCCGACGAGGTCGCCGACCCCGGAATCAGCCGCCATCTGCACCGGATCAGCGATCTGTCAGCCGAGGCCGTCAGCATCGTCGAACAAGCCCGCACACCCGGACTATCCGACGATAGCGTCGAGATTCGAACAGCGAGCTATACCAACATCATTCAACAACTCGTCGATGCGGATACGCAGATGTACGAGCTGTGCAAGCGGTGACGCTCAGCCCGCCCGCTGGACTGCCCTCAGTGCCGCTTCCTTCGCGCTGCCAGCGCAGTTCCCTGCGGTAGGTGCGCTCACTCGCACCGTGACGATCGGAGTTGACGCGACCAGGTCGGCAGCCCCGGTTCCCACGGTCACCGGTTCAATATTGAGGTTGGTTTTGGCGATCACGTAACAGTCTGGACCCGAAGACCCACCGACGTCGAACAGTGTCACGCCGTCCTGCTCGCTACGTTGCGACTCTGGACTCCACGGCATCTTGACAATGTCATCGGACCACTTGACCAGTCCGTATTTGGCTACGGCCGTGGCGGGTTCGCCGGCGGCCGGATCGAGTTGGAGTTCGCACACACCGGGATGCCGCCACGTCGTCGGCCACTGCGCTTCGGGTTTGGGTTCCCACCATTCGAAGCCCACCGCGTGAAGGTCCGCCGCTGCCGCACACGGATCTGCGGTCAGAAACCGTGTCGCAGTTGAAGACTTATCAGTGTGCACCGGGACGCCGTTGGCTTCGACGTGTGCCGCGATCTCACCCGCGACCGCCCCACCGAGCTCGCACAGCTCGGTGTCCTCAGAGTTCCGCCGCCCGTCTGTCACATCCACCGCAGACACCTCCATCACCGGATCCCGCATAGACTCGGGTGCGCCGGTGAGGCCGGCCAGTGGCAGAGGAACCCGAAACGTGCAGCCCGGTGGCGTCGTCCCCAGGACACCCGGATGCGCTGGATCGGAACTGAACTGGCTGTCGTTCCACCGGACTTCGCCCGGTCGGACCAGAAGTTCGAGCCCCGCCTTGGTAGCCGGGAAGCCAACCGTGCACCCCTCACCACCGAGTGTCGCGATAGGCGAATTCGCACCGGTTTCGATCCAGGACACCGAGGAATATGTGTAACTGAAGTCCGTGTGGCCGTTGCCTTCCAGGGTTTTCCGGTCGACGAAGCCGCACGGATCGATCTGACGAAGCGCATACAGCTCGGCCAGATGGTCGCGGTCGGTCGGCGTGAGGTCGAGTCCGTAGGTCTCACCCGTCCCCGGAAAGAAGACCTTCGATTGATCCGGCGGCATCGGCGCTTCCGTCCGGGGGCCGCACGCCGTCATCGATACCCCGAATGCCAACAGCACGGACGTACACATCATCGCTCGCAACATCTAGGCCCCCGGTTCCGTCGTCAACCAGACTAAGGCGAGCCGGCCTACCGCCCATGCAGCGATTTTTGGGGCTCGAAGCGACGGCTTCGAGCCCCAAAAGTCACCGCGTCACGGGCACTTTTCCGTGTCGATGCGCACCACCCCGAAGTCGATCTTGGTCGAAGTACCGAACGTCGACCCGGGCGGCGGTGTCGAGCTGCACACCTGCCAATTGCGGTCGCTGATCTGGGCCCGGCCCTTCCCGGTCAGATCTGTCGAGCTGCTGAACCACACCTCACCGTGCGTCAGCGACTGGATCGCATCCTGTGCGCCCTGCAGATCCATCCCGATCAGATTCGGCATGGTCCACGACGGCGACGCCACCGCCGCCGGACTCGCCGCCAGAGCGACGGCCACCAGACCGACGACTGCCACCGATACACGCTTCATATCAACCTCCTGTTTGAAGTGAACCGCGCATCGTCGCACCAGCCACCGACAAGGCAGCTCCCGTCGACGCGCCCTGCGGCAGGAGAGGAGTCTCACGGACGGTGCCTGTGACGAGCGTGATGAGACCCACGCACGGACATCAGGTATCGATGACCATCTCGACGAGCACCCGTCGCAGCAGCTTGCCGGTGGCATTGCGCGGCAGTTCGTCGACGAACACCACGTCGCGGGGCACCTTGTGCCGGGCCAGGTTGTTCTTCACGTGCAGCTTGATCTCGGCCGCGTCAGGGCTGGCACCAGGCTCGGCAACGATGAAGGCCCGCAACCGTTTTCCGAACTCGACATCATCCACACCGACCACCGCCACCTCGGCGATGTCGTCGCGTTCCTCCAGCAGGTTCTCGACTTCCTGCGGGAAGACGTTCTCACCACCGGAGACAATCATGTCGTCGTCGCGGCCGTCGACGAACAGCAGTCCGTTCTCGTCGAAATGGCCCATGTCGCCGCTGGACATGTAGCCGTCGATGATCTGCTTGGTACGACCATCGGTATAGCCCTGAAACGGCGCACCGTTGCGGATGAAAATCCGGCCGCGGCGGTTGGCGCCTTCTACCCGCTGATCGTTCTCGTCGTAGAGCACCACCTCACAGGTCACCGGGGCCCGCCCCGCAGTTCCTGGAGCAGCCCGCAGTTCGGCCGGCGTGGCGATGGTGGCGATCGCGCACTCCGTGGAGCCGTACATGTTGTACAGCACATCGCCGAAGGCATCCTGGACCCGAGTGGACAACTCCGGGCTCAGAGCGGACCCGGCGATCAGGATCACCTTCAGCGCCGACGTGTCGTACTTGGCGAGCACCTCGGGGCCCAGTTCGACCATCCGGTGCAGCATCGTCGGCACCGCGACCAGCATGTCGGCCCGGTGTTCGGCCATCAGCTTCAGTGTGCCCTCGGCGTTGAACCGTCGCGCCGTCACCACCTTGTTGCCCAAGGCAGCACCCACCAGGTAGGTGGCCCACCCGGTGCTGTGGAAGATCGGCGAGACGATCACCATGGTTCCCTTGCGCGGGAACGGAACTCGGTCGACGATCTGCGCGGTCGCGAACGGGGACACGGCGTCACGCGGGGCGCCCTTCGGCAGACCGGTGGTGCCGCTGGTCAGGATGACCGACCCTCCGGGCTTGCTCGGCGGGGGCAGCGGTCCGGTCGGGTTCGCGGCCACGATGTCGTCGATTGTCTGTGCGCCGTCGGGTAACTCGGCGTCGTCGTCCACCCAGGTCAGTACTCGCGGAAGCTCGGCAGGGAGCGCGTCGAGCAGTCCGAGGAACTCGCTGTCGTGCATCACCACGCTGACGCCCTCGCGCGCACAGACCTCCGCGAACTGCGGTTTGGCGAAGCCGGTGTTCATCAGCACCAGCCGCACACCGAGCTTGCCGCAGCCGGCCATCGCGACGATCAGGCCGCGGTGATCCCGGCACAACAGCCCGACAACGGAGCCTTCCTTGAGCCCTAGACCTTGCAGGCCATTTGCCAACGCCCATGACTGGTCGTCGACCTGCTTATAAGTCAACGTGCCGCGTTCGTCGACCACCGCAGGCAGGTCCGCGTACCGCCGCCCGCCCTGAATCGCCATGGTGGCCTGCGGCCCGTACAGCCCGGCAAGTTTGGCGCTGCGCACCGCCGCGCCGATGTCCAGGGGCTCGATGATGCCTCGGTCGACGAGCCGCGCCACCGCATGCCCCGACTCGATGATCTGACCCAGCTTGTGCCGAACTTCGGCTATTGCCTGCATACCTCTGCCCCTCGCCGATTGCGCTGGACAGTAGCAGTGCGCGGGGCGTCCGTCACCGGTACGAAACCGCACCCCCCACACCAAATGCCCCAATAACCGCCACCAGCAACATCCACCTCGGTAACGTCGGCAGAGATGCGGAGGGCACCGACGTGTTGATGGCGGCGTTACGCGATCTGCAATGGCGGCGACGGCGATTCCTGATCGCCGCCGTCGGCACCGGCCTGGTCTTTGCCATGACGTTGGTGTTGACGGGTCTGGCCCATGGTTTCCGAGTGGAGGCCGAACGCAGCGTCGACGCCCTGGGCCTCGACGCATACATGATCAAAGCGGGTGCGGCTGGCCCGTTCCTCGGCTCGGCACCGCTGCCGCTCACCGACGTTCAGCGTGCCGCCCGGCTGCCCGGCGTCACCACCGCCGTCCCGCTCGTCTACGGCTCCTCGACCATCCCCAACAACGGCACCCCGCGCAATGTCAACGTGTTCGGCGTGCCCGAGGCAGGGCCGGGCACGCCGGCCATCAAGGAAGGCCGGGCCCCGCGCGCCACCGACGAGGTCGCGGTCTCGACGACGATGAACCAGCCGATCGGCTCAGATGTCGCGGTCGGCGCGGCGAAACTGCGCGTCGTCGGCCTGGTCGACGACCTCACCGCACTGGCCGCCCAGGACAACATCTACCTGTCGGTCCCCGGCGCCCAAATGCTGCTGTTCTCCGGGCAGAAGCTGATCTCCTCGGTCGGCATCGTCGGCAACCCGGGCCCACCGCCACCGGAATTCCGGATCGTCGACCGCTCCGGCGCCATCGACGACATGGTGCGTCCGCTGCGGGGCGCCAACCAGGCGATGAGCCTGATGGCCGGCCTGCTGTGGGCGGTCGCGGTGCTGATCGTCGGCTCGGTGATCTACTTGTCGGCGCTGGAACGCACGCGTGACTTCGCGGTGTTCAAGGCCGTCGGCGTGGCCAGCCGCTCCATCATGGCCGGCCTGGCGATGCAGGCCGTGACGGTCGCTCTGCTGGCCGCGGTGCTGGGCGCTGGGCTGTCCTTGCTGCTCGGACCGCTCTTCCCGATGCGTTGTGACGTGCCGACCGTGGCATTCGTCGCGCTACCGATCGTCGCTGTCGCGGTGGGCCTGCTGGCCAGTGTGGCCGGACTGCGTCGCGCCGTGAACGTCGACCCCGCACTGGCATTCCGAGGTCCCTGATATGGCAGATCTGATGGTCAAAGACCTCGTCGTGGAATACTCCAGCGGCGGTTACGCGGTACGCCCGATCGACGGCCTCGACCTCGAAGTTCCCGCCGGATCGCTGTCAATTCTGTTGGGCCCCAGCGGTTGCGGGAAGACCACGCTCCTGTCATGCCTCGGCGGGATCCTCAAACCGACTGCGGGCCGTATCGAGTTCGGCGACATCGACGTGACAACGCTCGACAAGAAGACGCTCTCGGACTACCGGCGCGACACCGTCGGCATCGTGTTCCAGGCCTTCAACCTGGTGCCCAGCCTGACCGCGCTGGAGAACGTGATGGTGCCCTTGCGCGCCGCGGGCCGGACTCGGCGTGAAGCCCGCGAACGCGCCACCGAATTGCTCACCCGCGTCAACCTTGAGAGCCGATTGCACCACCGTCCCGGCGATCTCAGCGGCGGGCAGCAACAACGCGTCGCGGTCGCCCGGGCGATCGCGCTCGATCCGCCGCTGATCCTGGCCGACGAGCCGACCGCCCACCTGGATTTCATCCAGGTCGAGGAAGTGCTGCGGCTCATCCGCGAACTCGCCAGCGGCGACCACGTGGTCGTCGTCGCCACCCATGACACCCGCATCCTGCCACTGGCCGACCACGTGGTGGAGCTCGTCCCGCACGTCGCCGTCGAGCATCAGAACACCGAGACCGTGACCATCGCGGCCGGTGAGGTGTTGTTCTCCCAGGGCGAGATGGGCGATCAGATCTACATCGTCACCGAGGGCGAGATCGAGCTTGCACGTGAATTGGCCAGCGGCGGTGAGGAAGTCATCAAGACCGTCGGCCCCGGCGACTACTTCGGGGAGATGGGGCCGCTGTTCAGCCTGCCGCGATCGGCCACCGCACGCGCGAAGACCGACGCCATCGTCGTCGGCTACACCATCCAGGCATTCCGGGAACTGCTCGGCCCCACCGGCGCCCGCAACCTGATCGGGCAGCCCGAACCCGAGGCCGAGGACTGAGATGACCGAACTCGACACCCGCGTCGCGGTGTACCTCGACTTCGACAACATCGTCATCTCCCGCTACGACCAGGTCAACGGCCGCAACTCATTTCAGAAAGACAAGGCCAAGGGCCTGGAGGCCGACAAGCTCACCAAGGCCACCGTCGACGTCGCCGCCATCCTGGACTTCGCCTCCTCCTTCGGCACCCTGGTGCTCACCCGCGCCTACGCGGACTGGTCGGCCGACGTCAACGCCGGGTACCGCGAACAGCTCGTCGGCCGCGCCGTCGATCTGGTGCAGCTCTTCCCCACCGCCGCCTACAGCAAAAACGGCGCCGATATCCGGCTGGCCGTCGACGCGGTCGAGGACATGTTCCGGCTGCCCGACCTCACCCACGTGGTGATCGTGGCCGGCGACTCCGACTACATCCCGCTGGCCCAGCGCTGCAAACGCCTGGGCCGCTACGTCGTCGGCATCGGAGTGGCCGGCTCCTCGAGCCGGATGCTGGCCGCCGCGTGCGACGAGTTCGTGGTCTACGACGCCCTGCCCGGCATCCCCACGCCGGCCCCAGAGCCGGAACCCAAGCAGCAGAGGCGGACCCGCAAGAAGGAAGAGCCCGACCCGCAGGCCCAGGCCACCGCGCTGCTGACCCGTGCGCTGCAGATCGGCCTGGAGAAGGACGACGTCGAGTGGCTGCACAACTCGGCGGTCAAGGGTCAGATGAAGCGGATGGACCCGTCGTTCAGTGAGAAGTCGTTGGGCTTCAAGTCTTTCAGCGACTTCCTGCGGTCACGTTCCGATGTCGTCGAGTTGGATGAGAGTTCGACGACGCGCATGGTCAAGTTGAAGTAGCCGGCCCCGCACCACTGCCCGCGCGCGTCCTGGTAATGCCCGGCTCCGGATAGCCGGCCTCTCGCACCGCTCGCGACACCGCTTCGCCGACCGTGTCCGCCTGCTCCCCCGGCACCAGCGCGATGACGCAGCCACCGAACCCACCGCCGGTCATCCGCGCTCCCAGCGCACCGGCGTGCACAGCGGTGGCCGCGATCAGATCGAGGTGCGGTGTGGTGATCTCGAAGTCGTCGCGCATCGAGGCGTGCGACGCGTTCCACAGCGCACCGACCGCCTCGAAATCCGACGATGCCAGCGCGGCAACACAATCGAGCACCCGCTGGTTCTCGGTCAGCACATGACGGGCCCGACGGGCATCAACTTCGGCGATCCTCTGCAGTGCAGACGGGTCGGCCTCCCGGAGCGAGGCTACCCCGAGCGCGGCAGCAGCCCGCTCACACGATGCCCGCCGGGCCGCGTACTCGCCACCGGCGTGTGCATGCCGAGCCCGGGAGTCGATCAACAGCAGTGCCACGCCGGACGACTCGGGATCGAAGCGCACCGGCTGCACGGTGACGTCGCGGAAATCGATCAGCACGGCGTGCCCGGTCGAACCGAACAGCGACGCCAACTGATCGAGCAGTCCCGTTGGCACACCGACGTACTCGTTCTCAGCCTGCTGCGCGATCCAGGCCTGCTCGATGCGATCGAGATCGGCACCGACGGCGGCGACCAGCGCACCGAGCACCGCACATTCCAGCGCCGCCGAAGACGACAGCCCCGACCCTGTCTCCACCTCACTCGTGATCGTCATCGTCCCGCCCGGCGCCGCGATCCCGGCATTCAGCAGCGCCCACACCACCCCGGCGACGTAGGCCGCCCAGCCGGTGACCTGCCCGGGCACGGTATCCAGACCGATCCGCACCGGCCCGTCGCCGAACGCACTCGATACCGACAGCACGCCCGACGGGTCCGGCTCAAAGTTCACAAAGGTCCGCTGCGGCAGGGCAATCGGTAGCGCGAAGCCCTGGTTGTAGTCGGTGTGCTCGCCGATCAGATTGACCCGGCCCGGCGCGGAGTATCTGATTCGCACTAGCGCGGATCCACCCGCGTGGCCCGGCGGAAGTGGTCCAGGTAGGCGGGCCAGTCCCAGGTGGTCAGAAACTCCGTCGTCGCGGCGTAGCCCTTGTCGTACAGCGCCTCGGCCTCGTTGCGGGTGATGTCGAAGTCCAGCACCCCGACATCGGTCGAATCCACCTGGACCGCACGCACCTTCACCCACGGCAGGCTCAGATGGGCCTGGTCGTGACCGACCAGCATGGTGGTGAGCAGGCTTTCCAGGAAGGTCGGTTCGCCGCAGCGCAACATCCCCAACCCGGGGATGAGCTGCTCGGCCGATGGTGCGGGTAGATACGGCACCACCGTCACCCCGAAAGTCGGCCAGCGCGGCTCCGCGCCGTCGGGTCGGTCGAACGAGTCGATCGGGAAGTTCGACAGCACCCCGCCGTCCACCAGCGTGCACGGCTCGCCGGCCGCGGTGTTCAGCGTGACCGGATGGAACAGGAACGGGATCGACATCGAGGCACGCACGGCGTCGGCGACAAGCTGCTCGTCGGGGTCGAGCCCGTACACGCGCCGGTAGTCCCAGGGCAGACGCACCAGTTGCCCCGTCGTCACGTCGGTCACCGTGACCACGAACCGGTAGCGCCGTTCCGGAAGCAGATGATCATCGTCGATCGCCAGATCACCGAAAGTCTTGACGCCCAGGTTTTTCAGCTCGCTGCGTATCCAGTCGTAGGCGAAATCCCCGCGATAGATACCGGTCTCACGCAGCAGCCCCCACGCCGTTCCCAGCACCGGGATGCGCTCGATCGGCCCGCTGTCGCGGAATTTGCGGTAGGGCACGTTCAACGCCAGCTCGCGCAGCTGCGCACTGGTCAGCTCGTTACGTTGCTCGGCCGCAGCCACCACGGCGCCGACCAGTGAGCCGGCCGAGGTTCCGGAGATCCGTTCGATCGCATACCCGGCGTCCTTGAGTGCGACGACGGCCCCCACCAGGCCGATGCCCTTGACCCCGCCTCCGGAAAGCACGAGGTCGGCACGGTGCGGGGAACGTTTCGCAGCCATGCCCCCAGCTTGGCACGCGAGTCTGACGCTCGGCTGGACATCGGGGCGCCGGTTGCCGGGGGCACGCACTTGTCGGTGGCTGTTTGTACGTTCCCCTGTTCGCCTGGCGTGGATGCCAGGCACCAGACCCGAAGGAATCGACATGAGCACTTCCTGCCCGCCCGAGACCGCGGCGGCTGTCGTCCTGAGAGGCGCTTCCCCGCATGGGCCGTCAAAGATCTTGACGATCTTCTTCCCCACCATGCTCGACCAGACATCAAGCCCAGCCATGCCGCCCCACGAGTAGCCTCGAATCATCATGCGGATAGCCATCAGTGGAGCCGGGGTCGCCGGGGCGGCGCTCGCGCACTGGCTGCAGCGCACCGGCCACCGCCCGACGCTGATCGAGCGGGCGCCGGCGTTTCGCACCGGCGGCTACATGATCGATTTCTGGGGCATCGGCTACCGGGTCACCCGAAAGATGGGCATCGAATCCGCGATCCGCGACGCGGGCTATGACGTGGAGTCGGTGCGCTCGCTCGGATCCGACGGCAGGACACGTGCCGAGCTCCGCGTCGACGTGTTCCGCCGCATGGTCGGCAACGACTACACCAGCCTGCCCCGCGGCGACCTGGCCGCCGCCATCTACCGCACCGTAGAGAGCGACGTGCCGACGGTGTTCGACGACAGCATCACCGGCATCGACCAACGGCCCGACGGGGTTCGGGTGGCCTTCGAGAAGAACCCGGCCGCCGATTTCGACCTCGTCATCGGCGCCGACGGCCTGCACTCCAACGTGCGCCGCCTGGTGTTCGGTCCCGAGGCCCGGTTCGAGCACTACCTGGGCTGCAAGGTCGCGGCCTGTGTGGTGGACGGCTACGGCGGCGGGAGTTCGGATACCTATCTCACGTACAGCGTTCCCGGACGCCAGATCGGGCAGTTCACCTTGCGCGGGAACCGCACCATGTTCCTGTTCGTGTTCCGCGACCAGCACGACAACCGCGGATTGACACCAAAAGAGCAGTTACGCAATCAGTTCGGCGACGCCGGCTGGGAAGCGCGACAGATTCTGGCCGCGGTGGACGACGTCGACGACCTCTACTTCGACGTGGTCAGCCAGATCAAGATGGACCGTTGGTCCGAGGACCGGGTGTTGTTGATCGGCGATGCGGCGGGCTGCATCTCGCTGCTCGGCGGAGAGGGCACTGGGCTGGCGATCACCGAGGCGTACGCCCTGGCGGGCGAACTCGCCCGCGCCGGCGACGATCACCGCCGCGCCTTCGACAGTTATGAATCGCTGCTGCGGCCGTTCATCGAGGGCAAGCAGGCCGGTGCCGAACGGATGCTGGGTTTCTTCGCCACGAGAACCCGGTTCGGGTTGTGGTTCCGCGATGTCGCGTTGCGCGCGATGAACCTGGGACGCCCGATAGCCGGGCTGTTTGCCGGCAGCGTGCGCGATGACCTCGATTTGCCCGACTACCGGATCGGGTGAGCCATGGGCGTGACCGACGAGGAGATCGACGAACAGTTCCGCCGCGGCTCGGCCGTGTCCCGTCTAGCACCCGAGCAGCGGGAGTTGGTCCCTGCGTCGTGGCTACCGGTGTTCGACGTGGCCAATCCGAGCGTGCGTGCGGTGGCGGCGCTGTCGCTGTGGACCGACGGCGCGCGGACATTGGTCCCGCGATTTTGGGCGGTGCTGCAAGAGTTCCTGGTCGACGCATGGGTGGGTCAGCGCGATGACCGACCAGTGCTCGTCTATGTCGTCGAGTTCGTCTTCCGATTCGCCGACGTGGGATACAAGCAGGCCCAGCGCACCGTTGCGGTATGGGTCGGTGAGCCGCCGACGGCGGAGGCGGTCGCGCGGTACCCGGAGCTGTGGTCGGCGGCTCCGGCCGAGCTGGCCGATTTCTATCGCACAGTCCATGGCTCGTTCACCGTGCCCGACGGGCAGTCCTTTGGCTTGATGGCCGTGGACGCGATGCCAACCCTGGCGGAGGCCGTGGCTGACGGCGACCCCGACGACGTCCCGGAGTGGGATGAGGGCCCGGCAGCCGACCGGTTGCTGATGGTCACTCGGACCTATAGCGGCGTGCGCTTGTGTCTGTCCCCAGATGTGCCACCGGGAATGGGTGTTCAGGTATACCGCGACGACGATCCAGACCTGCCAGGTGAGTTCGCCGAGCAGCTCGACGCCCTCGTGCTCGTTCGATTCGAGGTGGACTAACCCTCCGCCGCCAGCGACGCCTGAGCAGCGCTGGCGGACGGCACCTCCCGTAGCGCCCGCACACACACCCGTGCCCCACGGTTCGGAACCAGCGTGACGTGTTTGACGCGCTGTCCTTCGTCGGCCGCGGTGGTGGTGAAAAGGTCGACCCGGCACAGGATTTCGCGCAGTACCACCCGCAGCTCGACCGTCGCGAACGTCGCGCCCAGGCAACGACGGTTGCCGCCGCCGAACGGGAACCAAGTGGTGGGCCCCAGCGTCGCGCCGAGCATCCGGTCCGGATCGAATTTGTCGGCGTCGGGATACACGTCGTCGCGTTCGTGCACCAGTCCGATACCCGGGGCCACCATCACCCCGGCAGGCAACCGGTGACCGGCCACCTCGACCGGCTGTTTCAGCAGCCGCCCCACGTCGAACACCACCGGTCGGATCCGCAGGGTTTCCTTCGCCACGGCGTCGAGGTACTCGTCGTCGCCGGTTCGTGCGGCCTCTACCGCCTTGTCCAGCACTCCCGGGTTACGGGTCAGCCGTTCCAGCGCCCACGACAACGCCGTCGCCGTCGTCTCATGCCCGGCGACCAGCAAGGTCATCAGCTGATCACGCAGTTCACGGTCGGTCATGGTGTGCCCGCGCTCATCGGTGGAACGCACCAGCATGGCCAGCACATCGGTGCGGGTCGCCAGCTCCGGGTCGGCGCGACGCTCGGCGATCTCCGCGCCCAGCAGCCGGTTGGCCTCTTCGATATTTCGCCGCAGCGCCCGCCACGGGCGTCGCTGCATCAGGGCCGGCCGGGCGACCGCCATCAACTCCCACGGCCCCACCCGGAGCAGCCGCGGCATCACCTCCCGCAGCGCGGCCAGCCGGGCCGGATCCGATGCCCCGATCACGGTTCGCAAGATCACCTCCAGGGTGATCTCGGCCATCTTCGGTGCCGCCGGGAACGCGGTTCCCACCGGCCAGCCCGCGATGTTTTCCGCGGCGATCTCGGCCATGATCTCGGTCTGGCGGGCCACCGCGTCGCGGTGGAACGGCGGCAGCATCTGGCGGCGGCGTTCGTGGTGCTCGTCCTCGTCGATGACCAACACCGAGCTGTCACCCAGCAGCGCACTGAGCACCGAATTCGCTTCCCCGGCATGGAAAATCGTCGGATCCCCGGCGAACACCACCTTGATGTCGGCCGGGTCGGCCAGGTACACCATCGTGCCCATCGCCGCGACCCGCAGCGTGAACACGTCGCCGTAGCGGCGGCGGCAGGCCGAAACGAAACGCGGCCAGTAATGCATCATCAACGCGGCCTGTACGACCCGGGGCAACGGCGGCCCCGGCGGTAGTGACGCGGTACCGCCCATAAACCCACCATACGAGCCGTCGACCGCATACCAAAGGCCCGGACGCCGGCTTGCGTCCGGGCCTTGCCTCCCCCAGGCCTACTTGGCGTGGTTGCGCTGGTGGTGGTGATGGGTCGCGGACCCGGGCTGGGGCATGTTGTGCTGGTGCGGGAAGGCCTGATGCGCGCTGACCGACGGGCCGGCGTTCAGGGTGGCGGAATCGGCATGAGCGGTGGCGGCGCCCAGGGCGATCAGCGCGGGAGCGGCGGCCAGAGTGAATCCTGCGGCGATGCGGCGGGCGATGGTGCTCATGTCGACTCCTTTGTCGGATAAGGCTTTTGGTGTTGTTCCGGTGTGTTCCGGCGTTGAAATAAGAATGCGCCGATCCGGCCCGCGCCTGTATCGACCGACCGGCCCATCGGCCGGACGAATCCCATGTCCTCCGATCGGGGGAACGAGCAAGCTGCGAGCCGCGCCGTTTTCCACCACTGGGTCGTGACAGCTCGACCATCACGACCCGGATGTAGAAACGGGCGCGAGTGCCGAACGGGCGAGCCGCGCGAGCCAGTTCACCCTCTGGTCACCGATTACCGTCTGGTGCACCCCGCGATGGCGTTTAGGATCAGCAAACAGATCCAAGGGGGACCTGATGAGCGCTCATCGCAACGCGGCGGCCGGCCTGGCGCTATGCACTGCCCTGCTCACCGCCTGCACCCCCACAGCCCCTGATTCCGACGGCACTCACGTCGACGTGCTGGGCAGCATGATGGCCAGTGAATCCGAGATCAACACCGTGATGAACGCCAAGGTCCGGCCGAAGACCGCACTGCGTTCCCCGATGACGAATGCCAATTACGAGCCCGTCTCCCGCCCCGAGTGCATGGTTGTCATCGGCAACGCGATGGAGTGGATCTACGGCCCGAGCGGTTACCGCGAGTTCCGCGAAACCCAACTGGCCGACGACGCCGACGACGTGGAGGTCGACCAGGCCATCGCCAAGTTCGATACTCCCAAGGCCGCCAAGGACGTGGTGGCCCGCACCGTCGACATCTGGCGCCGCTGCGGCAACGACACCCTGACCTTCAGCTACGACGGCGGCAAAACGCAGGACGCCCGCTGGATGGCCGTCCCCAGCGTGCTCGACGGTGTCGACATCACGCACGACGAACCCGTGGACGTCACCGACCGCATCACCCACCGGGCGATCCTGGCGGTCGACAACCTCGTCGTCGACCTGCGGATCAGCGGCAACGACATCACCGACCAGCAGACCGTGCAGCTGGCCAAGATCATCGCCGGCCGCAACGCACTCTGACTCCGCCCGACCTACGCTGGTCACAGGAGTACGACCATGCCCAGTGGTGCTATGAATCAAAGGGTCCCGCGGGGGAAGCGGCGCAAGTCCGGCCGAGCCCCGCGGGTGGTACAGACCGCCGCCGTCATCAAGGACACCCTGTTCGCCGACGTCTCCGAGTGGCAACACCCGGTCGATGACAGTTACCCGTATCAGGTGCTGTCGATCCGGGTCAGCGACGGCACGTACCGCGACCACAATTTCGCGGCCAACTACGCCTGGATGCGCGGCGCGCTGGATTCCGGGCGGCTGGTGTTCGGCATCGTCTACACCTACTGCCGGCCCAACTGGTTGGCCAACGCCACCACCGTGCGCGCGATGATCGACGCCAACGGGGGCCTGCACCCGCGCATCGCGCTGATGCTCGACGTCGAACAGGGCGGTAACCCGCGCCGCGACGGCTCGGAGTGGATCAACCTGCTGTACGCGAACCTCGCCGATTACGCCGGCGACCGAGCCCGCATCATCGGCTACGGCAACGTCGGCGACCTGAACAACATGTGGCGCACCAAACCCAGCAGCATCAGGCTCATCATCGCGGCCTACGGCAGTAATCCCGACTATCCCGGCAAGGTCGCCCACCAGTACACCGACGGCAGCGGGTTCGGTTTCGGATTACCTCAAGGCGCACCGCCATTCGGCAACTGCGACATGAACTCCGCCGACGGCCTCAACCCGGTGCAGTTCGCCGCGGCCTGCGGTGTCGCCACCCCGGCGTCGCCAGGTGTCGACGAGGTGTGATCGGCACCGTCCGTGGAACCGAAACACATTGCACCACAATGTATTACAACGACTATTCCAAAAGCGTTGACACTGCTCCCATATCGGCGTCTACTGGGGGTACAGGGCGCGCCATCCGCTGATCGACAGCTTCTCCCTGTTCGACCGTCAACGGCACAGGGACTGCAGAAGTAAAGTTCCTTTTCGGGATCCCGGTCAGACGGGTGGCGCCGCTCCGAACAGTGATCGCCACCCCGCATTGGGCACGGCGAGTTTGAAGATCGTCCGCAGTGTCTGCAGATACTGCCGGGCCAGTGGCCCGCTGGTGTAGGGCAGGTTGTACTTCTCGCACACCTCGCGCACCCGCACGCTCACCTCTGCCAGACGGTTGCTGGGCAGATCAGGGAACAGGTGATGCTCGATCTGGTAGCACAGGTGTCCACTTGAAAAGGCCAGCACCGGACCGGCTTTGAAGTTCGCCGCGCCCAGCATCTGTCGCAGGTACCACTCGCCGCGGCTCTCCTCCTGCAGCGTCTCCGGGCCGAACCGCTCCGCGCCGTCGGGGAAATGCCCGCAGAAGATCACCACGTAGGCCCACAGGTTGCGCAGCACGTTCGCACCCAGATTCGCGACGAGGGTTCGCTTCCACCGCCGCCCGCTCAACACCGGCAGGACGATGAAGTCCTTGGTGAGCTGGCGGCCGATCTTGGCGCGCAGCAGCTGGCGCGCGGCGTTCTTACCGGCTTCGGTGTCCGCCCGGTCCCGGGCGGAGTAGAAGTCGTGCAGGGCTATCCCCCACTCGAAGATGAGGGCCAACAGCATGTTTCGCAACGGCTGCACCAGATGTTGAGGTTCCCATTTCTGGTCGCGGCTCATCCGCAGAATGCCGAAGCCGAGGTCGTCGTCCACACCCAGCACGTTGCTGAACACGTGATGGTGGTAATTGTGCGAATAGCGCCACTGTGCCGACGGGCCCACCATGTCCCACTCCCAGGTGGCGGAGTGAATCTCGGGATCATTCATCCAATCCCATTGGCCATGGCCGACGTTGTGCGCGAGTTCCATGTTCTCAACGGATTTCGCGTAGGCCAGCGCAGCTGTCCCGGCCAGCAGGCCGGCCCTCGATCGGGTGCCTGCGATCAGCAGGCGTGCCGCGACCTCGAGCGCCCGCTGAAACACGATGGTGCGCCGAATGTAGGCGGCATCCTTCGCCCCCAGCGACTCCTCGACGTCGCTGCGGATGGCGTCGAGCTCCGCACCGATCGCGTCGATGTCCGCGCGGCTCAATTTCGCGTATGCGGCGATATCTCTGATTGTCAGAATCCCGGTCCGTCTGTGTACGGCGGCATGGTCCGGGCCACCTGGGTGAAAGTACTTTCAGCCTAGGTGGTGACAGGGATCCCTGCCACCACACCAGGTCGAGCGCCCATGACGGGTGCCCACGCGGCGCTACGGGCGCAATGCGCCCAGCAGTTCGGGCAGCGGAACGGTGGCGATGCGGATTGCGGCGTCACCGACCCCGAAGGGCAGCACCAAGGTGTCGGCGTGCACGAGCGCGCCACACGAGTACACGACATTGGGCACGTAACCGTCGCGTTCGTCGTCCGCGGCACTCAGCAGCGGTTCGGTGAGCCGACCGAGAATCCGGGTCGGATCGTCCAGGTCGAGCAGGATGGCCCCGATGCGGTAGGTACGCATCGGGCCGACGCCGTGAGTGAGCACCAGCCATCCATCCTCGGTCTCGATCGGTGGACCGCAGTTTCCCAGTTGAAGCGCTTCCCAGGGCTGCGTCGGCTGCTGGCACGGCAGCGAGCTCGTCCATACCGCCGGGTGGTCCGAAAAGGCGATGGTGTTCGATTCCCGGTCGGATCGCGACATCGCCGCGAATCGCCCGCGGATCCGGCGCGGAAACAGGGCAAGTCCCTTGTTCGCGGCGGCCCGTCCGACCATCGGCACCGAGGTGAACGACCGGAAATCGGTGGTCGTCAGCAGCTGTTGGCTGATCTGCGAGCCGCTGTACGCCGTGTAGGTCGCGTAGAACCTCACCGCGCCGTCGTCGTCGACGAAACGCACGAAACGCGCATCCTCCATCCCGGCGGCCTCGGCGCTCGTAGCGGGCCACAGCACACGTTCGGAAAGTGCGGTATCGCCTGAGAACTCGACCCCGTACGCGCGGTCCGCGATCGCTCGGATCAACGCGATCGTCGCCGGCGCGTGCCGCCGTGTGCTGCGATGTCGCTGTAACTGCTCGAGCCGCTGATCGAGGTCGGCACGGGTGAACCGATCGCCGAGAGCATCGAGCACATAGTCGGACGTCTCGCCGCCGCCGTGCAACCGGACCAGCTCGCTGCGGAACACGTCCGCATGCAGGAGCGTCGGCACCATCGCACCGGTGGAGGCGAACGGCACCGGGTCGTCGACCACGACGCGGCCGGCATCATCGACGACGCCGGTCCGGAAGCCGATCGAGGAGCGGTGCCCCTCCCCGATCCCACGCACACTCAGCACGAATCTCACACTGCCCGTGGCGATGCCCGATTGATCTGGGTGCGCGACGATGCTGGGATTGCACAGCGCCGCACCCTCGATCGCGTATTCGTTGGTGAATACCGCCCCAAGCAACAAGATTCGCGACTCGGACAACTCCGAACCGGGAGCCAGCCGGTCGGCCAGCTCGCCGGCGTGACGTCGAAACGTATCGATGAGGCCGCGATGGCGATCACCGAATCTGAAACGGACATCGTCCAACGCCGCCAATACGTCGGCCTCATCCAGCTCCAGGATCCGCGCCAAAACCTTGCCTGCCCGGGAGTCCTGGCGTTCGAAACCCTCCTGGCCCGGCACGAACAGCTGTGTGATCACCCGCGAACGGTCAGCTCGCAACCATTGCGGACTGCGCGCGAGAGCAATCGGGCGGAGTGACGTCATGGGGTCGCATGAGAAAAGCGTTGCGCCTGCTGAAAAGTCGAGATCACCGCCAGCGTCGACTCGGCGCCCTGGTTGCGGTTCACCCCTTCGGCGTGCAACCCGTCGAATCCCCCACCCGTCTCGGGATCCCACATCCGCTCGCCGACATCATTGGCACCCTCAAACCAGGCGGCAGCAGCTCGCACGGTTTCCGGCCAGACAGCGCTCGGATCGACAGCAGCGGCGCGGGAGCATGCATCTGCCAGCGCAGACACCTCGATCGGTTGCTGGTCGAACCCCGGTCGCGGGTCATCGAGGCCCCAGCCGCCGGCAGGCGTGACCGACAGGTGATCGCCGGCCGTCTCACGCTCGACCAACCATGCCAGCAGGTCCAGGCCCCGGTTGTACAGCGCCGGGTCGTCGAGCGCCGCCCCCGCGGCAATCATGGCTTCGGCGAGAACCGCATTGGCGTAGGTGAGTCTCGGTTCGGGCCATGGCCACTCCGAGTTACCGGTGGGCGCAGGGATGCCGGCGACATAGTCGGTGATCAGTGCGAGAGCGACGCTGTTCCCGGGGTGGGCGGAGAGCAGCTCAGCAGCTCCGAGTACCGCGAACGACATTGCCCGTGGCCATATCGACCTCTGCTGTGCGGCACGCTTGAATTGGTTGACCGCCATGTGGCGGACCATGCCGACATCACTGTGCGCAGCGGCGGTTCCCAAGCCCCACAGGCAGCGCCCCCAAGAGTCCTCCAGCGCCGGTTCGTCGACCCACGCACCGGTACTGTCCAAACGGTTGTGGCAGGCGCCGGTGAGGGTCTGCGCCTCGTTGAGGAAGCGCATCGCCACACCCGCGAGACGGTTCAGCTCCCTGTCGGGGCCGGGCGCACGGGTGGCGACGATCAGTACCCGCGCCATATCGTCTGTGCAGTAACCATTCTCAGGTCGCGGCTCCGCCAGGCGGGCATGTTCGAAGGTGCCGCTGCCATCCGTCATCCGCAGCAGGTGGTCGAACCGGGGAATCGGCAGGTCGGTCACCGGCGTCCCGATCGGTCGGCCAGGATCTGCCGCGCAGCGGCTTGGTACGCATTGGCGACCACGGACCACGACATCATGGGCGCCAACCGGCGAGCCTCGGCGGCCATGGCGCCGGCGAGGCGCGGCTGGGTGAGCACGCTCCGCAAAGCGGATGTCAGCGCATCCGGATTTCCATGCTCGACCGCAATGCCGGCCCCAGTCCCGAGCAGCTCAACGGCATGTGGAAAGGCGGTAGCAACGACAGGCCGCCCATGCGCAACCGCGTCGACCAACACGCCGGAGGTGACCTGCTCGGTCGAGTCGTAGGGCAGCACCACCACCGCCGCGGCCCGGAGCTGAGCACTCAGCGACGGCGCGTCGAGGTACCCGGAGTCGAAGTGCACCGCGTCGGTCAGGCCGCTCAACCGGGCCTTCTCTATACAGAAGTCCCGGTATTCCTCACCATCGGCAGCGAGCACCTTTGGATGCGTCCGGCCGGCTACCACGTACCGTGGTCGGCCGTTGAGCTGATGCAGTTCGCCCATCGAGTCGATGACCCGCTCGATGCCCTTCCCGGGCCCGAGCAACCCCCAGGTCAACAGGGTGGGTCTACCGCCGCGCTTCGTGTGCGCGGGCGCCGGGACCATCGCGCCATGCGGGATCGTGGTGACTTTGCGCCGGTCAACGTGGTAGCCGAGACACAGTCGTCGGTGGGCCGACTCAGACATGACGACGACCCGATCCGCCAGCGCCGCAACCACCTCGAGTAGTGAACGCTGGTGTGGCGTCGGATTATTGAGGACGGTGTGCACCACGACGATCGACGGGATGTCAAGGTCACCGATGATGTCGACAACCTCGTCACCGTCCAAACCCCCGTAGATGCCGTACTCGTGCTGAATAACGGCAATGTCGTTCTGATTGAGCAGATCCGAACTGGCCGCCACCGATCGCGCGGATCCGTTGACCAGCTCGCCGACCACCCGACCGTCGCCGGACGTCGAACCATCAGAGACCCTGACGACACCCACTTCCGCACCGGTCGCGGACAAACCGCCTGCGAGCGCTGCGCTGAATGTCGCCAGACCGCAGGCAGTCGGCGCATACGTGCTGAGCATCCCAACCCTGAGACGGTCAGGTTGGGCACGCACCGCTGCAGGGCCGGCCGGCAAATGCAGAATGGATGGAGCACTCAAGATGAACTCGACATGATCTGGGCGCGAGCCACTTCCACGGCAGTCCGCGCCGGGGGTGAAACTTGCGAATTGTCAGCACCTTTCGGATTTGACGGCCCCATGTCTGCGTGGTTGCCGATTACCCTCGGCTCGGTGATGTGCGTAATGACTGCCCTCGCTTCGGCTCACGGCCGACATCTCGGGCTACTCCGAGCACGTCAAGACCGACGTGAATGAACTGAACCGAATTTCGCGATACCGCAAGAAAACTGATTGCTTTCCGCTAGCGCTTGGATCGATTGTGCCTTGTGGCGGGATCCGGGCCAGAACACCAGTCAACGCTGCACCATAGGCATTGTCAACTGCGACGACCTGCGTTGGCGCCGCACAACCGACCGTACGCGTATGGTTCGAGGGACCGGGACCGACACAGGCCCCCATATCAAAGGGGCCGACATGGCCGACAAATCGCCGAGGCAAAGCCTGACCAAGAAGTCCGGAAAATCCCTCAAAGAGAAACGTGCCGCAAAGCGCGCCAAAGCCGGTGATACGTCGTCCACGGATGACGTTCTGCATCCCCGGAAGCGCTAAGGCCTCCCCTCATCCAAAACGTGGCATCACCGGCCCACGCCGCGTTTCGGAACCGCACATCCCTGACCTCCGTGGTACTGCTGAGACCGGTGTGTCTACAGATGTCTCAGCAACGCTCGAGCGCTGCGCCTGACCCCTCCGACCGTTTACGATCAGCAAACACGATCGAGGGGGGCAGATGGACGTGAAGCGGGCTGCCGTACCGGCCATCGCGGTCATTACGCTGGCCGGTTCCGCGCTCACCGGGTGCAGCACCAAGCCACCCGTGTACGACACCGGCTCACAGGTCGACGTCCTGGGCAGCATGCTGGCCAGCGAATCGGAACTCAACACCATCCTGGCCACCTCGGACCTGCACCCCAAGACGGCACTACGCCAGCCCGCCCGGCTCGACGCCGACGAGCACGCGTCGCGCCCGGTGTGCCTGGCCGTGATTGGTAACGCCATGGACGAGGTGTACCGCGACAGCGGCTTCCGGCAGTTCCGCGAGTCCCTGTTCGCCGACGAGGGCGACGACCTCGAGGTCGACCAGGCCGTCACCGCCTTCGATACCCCCACGGCGGCAAGGACACTCGTCAGCCGCACGGTCGACACCTGGCGGCAGTGCGCCGGGGACAGCCTCAAGATCAGCTACGACGGCAACCGCCGGCCAAGCACTTACGTGCTCGGAAACCCGAGCGTCGTCGACGATATCGATGTCACCAACGAGCAGTCACCCTTCACCCCACAGCAGGGCAGCCGGCGCGCGATCCTGGCCGTGGACAACCTCGTGGTCGACATCCGGATCACGGGAACCAACCTCACCGACGGCCAGGTCGTGCAGCTGGCCAAGGCCATCGCCGGGCGCAACGCGGTCTGAGGACGGAACCGCTCAAGGGGCAGCCCCATTGATCACCGGCTGGGTGATCATGCCCTTCTCCACGCCCCACATGGTGGCGATCGTGCGGTACTCGCCGGTGTCCATCACGTGCTCCAGCGCCAGCCGCAACGATTCGGCCAGACCGGAACCCTTGGCCACCGGCCAACCGTAGGGCGCCGCGTCGAACACCTCGCCGGCCGGCTCCAACGCACCGCCGCTCAACTTGATCGCGAACCCCGTGACGGGGGAATCGGCGGTCATGGCGTCCGCCTCACCGGCGATCAGCGCGGCCGTCACTTCGTCCTGATGGGTGCGGACCACTTTCTCGATCGGCGGCAAACCCGCTGCCACACAAGCGTCCGATTTGGCCGGGATCTCCTGCGTGTCCTGAATCGTGCTGTACGCCACCCCAACTCGCAGCCCGCACGGCGAACCCGGGTCCGCCGATGAGCCGGGCCGTCGCGCCCACAGCGTGCCCGCCTCGAAGTAGGTGACGAAGTCGGCCTGTTTCTCGCGCTCGGCGGTATCGGTCATGGACGACATGCCGACGTTGAAATTGCCGTCGGCCACCGACGGCAGGATCCCCTCGAAACCGGTCTCGCGGAAGTCGGGCACCAGCCCCATCGTGCGGGTCACCGCCTTCATCAGATCGATGTCGAACCCGACGATCTCGCCGCTCGAATTCTTGAATTCGTTGGGCGCGTAGGGCACGTTCACCCCGACCACCAATCGACCGGAGTCACGGATGCCGGACGGCACGGTCTTCGCGATCTCGTCGACCGCACCCGTCGGCGCCTGCACCGGACCGGATCCGGCTGACCCGACCGTATTGGCGACACGATCCGAACCGTCATCGCGAAGCTGCCACACCCCCACCGCGCACAGCGCGGCCACCAGAACCGTCGCTCCGGCGATCAGGGCCGCCTTCTTCGACACCCGCACCCGGGTCGGAACCCGTTGTGCCGAATGGCGACCCGACCGTCCGGTGGTGCGCACCGGCACCTGCAGGGCGGCCCGTGCCGCCGCCGCCAGCGCCCCGGCACTCTGATAGCGCTTGGACGGCTTCTTGGCCATACCTTTGGCGATCACCTCGTCGAAGGCCGCCAGCCGCGGATCCTTCTCCGACGCCCGTGGCGCCGGGGACACCATGTGCCCGGCGATCTGCTGTTCAAGGCTGTCGGAGGGATAGGGCCGTTCCCCGGTGAGGCATTCATAGAGCACGCACGCCAATGCGTAGACGTCCGAACGCAGATCGACCTTGCCGCCGTCGAACCGCTCCGGCGCCATGTAGGCCAACGTGCCCAGCGTGCTGCCCGCAGTGGTCATGCCCGAATCACCCGCGGTGCGGGCCAGCCCGAAATCGATCAGGTACACGAAGTCGTTGTCGGCGATCAGGATGTTCGACGGTTTGACGTCCCGATGGATCAGCCCGGCCGCATGCGCCCCGTCGAGCGCCTCGGCCACCTGCTCCACCATGCCGACCACGAACGCCGGGTCCAGTGGCTTGCCGGTCTTGGTGAGCATGGCGCCGAGGTTGCGGCCCTCGATCAGCCGCATGTCCAGATAGAGCCGCCCGTCGATCTCGCCGTAGCCGTGGATGGGCACCACATGCGGATTGCTCACGCCCGCCGCGGCGTGCGACTCGCGGCGGAACCGTTCCTGGAACGTCGAATCCTGCGCCAGGTGCGGCGGCAGGACCTTGAGCGCAACGATGCGGTCGGTGTCGGAATCGTAGGCCCGGTAAACCTCGCCCATTCCGCCCCGACCGATCAGCTTCTGCAGCTGATAGTGCCCGAATGGGGTCGAATCCACCCGTTCAACTCCTCCGGACCGGCCAATTCGGCGTCGGCATGTCGATCGAAGTTACATCACGTTTGCCGCATGCGTCGCTCTAGATCACATCGAGCGAGCAAAAATTGTCGCCTGCGGTGACAGATGAGAACGATGTGAATTCGTAACGGTCCAGATGGCGATCAAATGCCGATATCCGCATCCGATCCCGCTACCTTGGTCGCGGGCTTTGATAGCGCGTCTCGATACCGGGCCAGGAAGGGGGAACATGCGCGTTGACGGACGGGACATCACCGTCACCGGCAGCCTCCTGCAACCGCCGACCCGTCGCACCAACGACATCCTGCGTCTGACACTGGCCGCGATCTTCCTGGCCACCGTGATCACCAGCTCACTGATCACCCGCTACGAATGGGTGGCGCTGGAAAAGTCGATCTCCAAGATCGTCGGCGTGCTGACCCCCACCCAGTCCAATCTGGTCTACCTCGCGTATGGCATCGCGATCCTGGCGCTGCCATTCGTGATCCTGGTCAGCCTGATCCTGGGCCGGCAGTGGAAACTGCTCGGCGCATACGCGGCCGCGGCGCTGATCACCATGTTGTCGCTGTCGATCACCGCCAACGGCATCGCCGCACCCCGATGGCATTTCGACCTGTCCGACCGGCTCAGCTCCCAGTTGTCGCAGTTCCTCGACGACCCGCGCTGGATCGGCATGCTGGCCGCGGTCCTGACCGTCTCCGGGCCGTGGTTGTCCCGTCGGCTGCGGCGCTGGTGGTGGACGCTGCTGCTGGCGTTCGTGCCCATCCACCTCGTGGTCAGCGCCGTCGTGCCGGCCCGCTCTCTACTGGGTCTGGCCGCCGGCTGGTTCGTCGGCGCCCTGGTGGTGTGGATCGTGGGCACCCCGGCGCTGGAGGTCCCGCTCGACGGCGCGGTGCGCGCCCTGGCCCGGCGCGGCTTCGTCGTCTCCTCGTTCACCGTGGTGCGCCCGGCCGGCGCCGGACCACTGATGCTCGACGCGGCCTCCCAGGATCCTGACTCCAGTGCTGTCATCGAGCTCTACGGCCCCAATCAACAGAGCGGCGGCGCCGTGCGCCAGGTGTGGCGCAAGCTGCGTCTGCGTTCCAACGAGACCGCACCCCTGCAGACCTCGATGCGCCGCGCCGTCGAGCACCGGGCGCTGATGGCCATCGCGATCGGCGACCTAGGCCTGGCCAGTACCTCGACCATGTCGGTGGCCGCGCTCGACCGCGGCTGGACCCTGTACGCGCACAACCGCAAACGCGGCATCCCGCTGGACAAGTGCATCGACGAGACCACGGTCGGGCGGGTGTGGAACGCGCTGCGTACCCTGCACGACCACCAGATCTCCCACGGCGACCTCCGCAGCAAGGAGATCACCGTCGACGACAGCGCCGTGCTTTTCGGCGGCTTCGGCAGCGCCGAGTACGGCGCCACCGACGCCCAATTGCAGTCCGACATCGCCCAACTACTCGTCACCACCACGGCGCTGTACGACCCGCAGTCTGCCGTTGCCGCGGCGATCGACGCGTTCGGTCGCGACGCCGTGCTGACCGCGTCGCGGCGACTGACGAAGACCGCCGTGCCGTCGCGGGTCCGCGACGCCGTTCCCGACGCCAAGGCCATCATGACCGCCGCGCGCGACGAGGTGAAACGCCAGACCGGTGCCGACCAGATCCAGACCGAGACCATCACGCGGTTCACCCGAACCCAGGTGATCCAGCTGGTGCTGTTGGGTGCCCTGGTGTACGTGGCCTACCCGTTCATCAGCACCGTGCCGACCTTCTTTTCCGAACTGCGCACCGTCAACTGGGCGTGGGCCCTGCTCGGGCTGACCGTCTCAGCGCTGACCTATGTCGGCGCGGCGGCCGCGCTGTGGGCGTGCGCCGACGGGCTGGTGAGCTTCCGCAATCTGTCGATCATGCAGGTGGCCAACACCTTTGCCGCCACCACCACGCCCGCGGGCGTCGGCGGCCTCGCCTTGAGCACCCGGTTCCTACAGAAGGGCGGGCTGAGCACGGCACGCGCCACCGCCGCGGTCGCCCTGCAGCAGTCGGTGCAGGTGATCGTGCACGTGATCCTGCTGATCCTGTTCAGCACCGCGGCCGGAGCCTCTGCCGACCTGTCGCACTTCGTCCCGAGTTCCACGATCCTGTACCTGATCGCGGGGTTGGCCCTCGGTCTCATCGGCGCATTCCTGGCCGTACCCAAACTGCGGCGCTGGCTGTCGTCCTCGGTGCGACCCAAGCTCGAAGAGGTCACCGAGGACCTGGTGAAACTGGCCCGCGAACCGCAACGGCTCGCACTCATCGTGTTGGGCGCGGCAGGTACGACTCTCGGTGCGGCCCTGGCACTCTGGGCCAGCGTCGAGGCGTTCGGCGGAACCACCTCGTTCGTCACCGTGACAGTCGTGACGATGGTCGGCGGCACCCTGGCCTCGGCGGCCCCCACCCCCGGCGGTGTCGGCGCCGTCGAGGCGGCCCTGATCGGTGGCCTGGCGGCGTTCGGCGTGCCGGCCGCGATCGCGGTGCCCGCAGTGCTGCTCTACCGGGTGCTGACCTGCTGGCTGCCGGTGTTCATCGGCTGGCCCGTGATGCGGTGGCTGACAAAGAACGAGATGATCTGACGCGCCCCTCGGCGTGTCGCGGCGGGCGTGTCGCGGCGGGCCGGCACGTACCGACCTGCCCGCCTATCAGCGACAACTCAGCGACAATCGCCACATGCATATCGTGAGCATCGTTGGTCACGGGCGCGATGTGAACTTGCGTCATTCGAATACGCATCAGCCTCGTACGCAACGGAATTCGGGCTGCCCAGCTATCAGCGACAGTGTCGCTGACAGGCGGGCACTGGACAGACGGGACTCGTGGGACTCATGGCGCTGGAGAGGCGAAAACGCTCAGCGACAATGGGTTTGACGAGACAGGAGCTACTCGTGTTGCGATTGTCGCTGAAAAGTCGCTGACAGGCGGGCACATCGACCATTGGCCCGAACCGCCTAAATCGGCATCCGATGGCCGAAGTATTCGTGGTCCTCGTTGTAGCCGCCACGGCCCCATCCGACCGACCGGAAATCCGCCACGAACTCGATGGCCTCGATCCACTTGACCTGTTTGAAGCCGAGTTCCAACTCATTGCGTAGGCGCAGCGGCGCACCGTGCGCCTCGCTGAGGGGTTCGCCGTTCATCTCGTAGGCCAGCAACGCCATGGGCTCACGCATGTGCTCGATGCGGTGGCAGTCGTAGTAGCGCCCATGGCCGGGTTCGGCGCCGTCGGCCAACGAGTAGAACACCACCCACTTCGCCTCCGGTAGCGGCCGCACCAGCGCCAGGATGTCGGCCATCCGGACGCCGCCCCACTTGGCCACCCCCGACCAGCCCTGAATGCAGTAGTGCTGGGTGATCTGTTCATGTTTGGGCAGTGCCAACAACTCTGCGTAGGACAGCTCGACCGCACTGGCCACCAGCCCCGCCACCTGCAGCGTGTACTGCGACCAGCAGCCGTCCCGCAACCGCCGGTACCGCTCGCTGTCGGGCAGTCGGCCATTGGCCCAGAAGTACGGGGTGATGTCCTTGTCCCGGTACGACGCCCGGGGGTGGGTCCGCTCCATCCAGGCCTTGGCCCAGCCGACGGTGAACCGCCCGACGTTCTGCACCAGTCGCGGATAGCGCAACGTCAATGGTGTTGCCGTCAACCACAACCCGAGCACGATCGCGACGGCCACCCCGACAACAGCCAGCGCCCGAAAAGACCGGGTGTCACTGCCGAGGGTGATGTGGTTGAGGTTGGCCAACGCGCCCGTGCTGAGCACCATGGTGACGTGGGCGACGATGAAACCGACCATCCACAGCCACACCACGAAATGCACAGTTCGGGCCACCTGGCGGTTGAGTGGTCCGCGGCCGGTGCCGAACCGTGCGGCAACGGCCGGCGCCTGCAGCAGGCCGGTGATGAACGCGAGCGGCGCCGCAACGAACACGGTGATGAAGTACGCCAACACCTGCAGACCGTTGTAGACGGTAAAGCCTTGGTTGGCCGGGAAATTCAGCGACGCGTACTGCACCGCGGCCGACACCGCGTTGGGAAAGACATCCCACGATTGCGGCACGATCCGGTGCCACTGCCCGGTGCTGAACAGCAGCACGTAGAACACCGCTCCGTTCACCAACCACAACAGGTCGAAGCTGAAATGCCACCACCGGGCCAGCCCGATCGAGTGACGAATACCCGGTATTCCCAACCACTTCGGCAGGGTCACCGCGTCGTCCTTGGAGGTCCACAGGCGTGGTGCGTCGGCCTTGTCCAGCCGGTCTTCGGGAACCGCGCCACGCAACCTGAGCCACTCCGTGCCCGGCCGGCAACCCGAGTTCACATAGAGCCGCGGATGGTCGGCCAGGATCTGCAATCCTGAGCGCAGGATGAACATCATGAACACGATGTTGAAGAAATGCTGCCAACGCAGCCACGCCGGGAACCCGGTGGTGACCGCGGGCGCGTAGCTGGTCGAGGTACCCGGATAGCGGGCCAGGAAGTTCTGCATCCAGCCGTACTGCCGCAATTGTTGGGCCACCACCACGACGACGATCAACGCGACGGCACCGACAAGCACCAGCCACAATCCGTTGACCCAGCGTCGGCCCAGCCGAACCATCGGGAACCGGGCAGGTGCCCGGGGAATGCCGCCGGCGAACTGCCGTTCATCGACGGATTCTCGCAGCGCCCCGACGGGCCGATCGTTGTCTAGGAGTGCCTCCAACCGATTGTCGACGGCCATGCCCCGACCTCCTCATCACCGCGCATCACAGGATCCACGGGAAGTCCCCATACATCGGGAAATTGTTGACGAACGGCGGAGCATCGTTGATCTGCGCGTTTCCTGGTGAGATGCACTCACTACCCACGTTGGTGGTGGTGCACGACTGCGGCGCCGGCCCAATGTGCTGGCTGCCGGTCGGTACCGGTGCAGCTCCGGCGAGGGGCGCAAAGATGAGCGACGCCGCGACGCCGGCCATGGCCAGCGCGGCGGCAGGGACTATTCGCATGATCTGCCACCTTCCATATGTTTTTGTATGGCTCTTCCCTCACGGTAGGCCTGCTGGCTGGGCATTTCCTGTGGCGAAGGTGGGCGGATGCGAGAACTTCGGGCAGAGCCCGCCAGCGAAGTCCGGCCGGTCGGACAAATCCGTGCACCCGGCCGCGGCCCGACAGTGCAATGATGATTTCTCATGGACAGCGCCGACCCCGCCGAGCTGATCCGCCATGCCGATGCGGCGCTCGCCGATATTGGCAAACTTCGCGCCGACATCGTCGACCGTGTCCAGGCGGGCACCGACGAGGTGGTGACCCGAACGCTGCAGGCTGCACCGCTGGAGCACCTGCGCCCATATCTCGCCCGCGGCGCCCGCCTCGGCGGGCTCACCAATTCGGAGTATCGGACGGTCGCCGACATCCACACGGTGCCGGCCCGGGTGCTGACCCAGGTACCCGGCGTCGACATCGAGGCCGCCCAATCCGTCCAGGCCGCGGCGCAGGCCATGGCCGACCACATCCGCACCACCACTCGACCCCGGCTGCGCAAAGAAGACACCGAGCTACTGACGTCGCTACTCACGCTCGCTCACGCCGATGCACCGGTCAAACAGTTGCGCCGGCTGATGCCTCGCCTGCGCAGCCACACCGCCTCCGATCAGTTGCGCGAATCAGTCGCAGAGCTGCTCGACCAGATCGAGGAGGCCCACCACTCCCAGGGTGACCCGTGGACGTCCTACCGTGCCGACCCCCACCTGATCGACCAGTTTCTCAGCGAGTTCGCCTCCGGGACAACAGATGTTGATGCCGCCCAGGGTTTCGTCGGGGCAGAGGTGGCCGCGCAGGTCGAACAGACCGCGCTGAACCGTTCCCTACTGCAGACCGAGTTGCGCGGATACCAGGAGTTCGGCGCCCGCTATGCGGTGGCGCGCGAGCGGGTTCTGCTGTGCGACGACCTTGGCCTCGGCAAAACCCTGCAGGCGCTCGCCGTCGCCGCGCACCTGGCCGCCACCCAGCACCTGCGTCACACCCTGGTGATCTGCCAGCCCAACACCGGAATCCATTGGGCCGCAGAAATAGCCAAGCACACCGTGTTGCGGTCGGTCGAGATCCGCGGCAGCGAACGCGATGCACGCCTGGAGAATTGGAAGACTTCCGGCGGCGTGGCCATCGTCTCCTACGACACCCTGCAGCGCATCAAACTGCCCGAGCGGCCCGGCCTGGTCATCGTCGACGAGGCACACCTGCTGCGTGACCCGAAATCGGACCGGGCCCGCGCCGTCCGCAACGTGTTGACCTCCGACAACCGCGTGCTGTTCCTGTCCGGCGTGCCGATGCACCAGCGGATCGGCGGTTTTCGCCACCTCGCCGATTTCCTGCAGCCCGACGTGGCGGGCAAGGTGGCGCCCAACGCGGGCGATCGCGGGTCGATCGCATTCCGCCGCGCAGTGGACCGGGTGTACCTACGACGCGACTACCGGGACGTGGTCGACGAGCTGCCGGCGCGGATCGCCACCGAGGAATGGGTGCGGCTCAATCGGGCTGACCGAGAGCGCTACCGCCAGGCCGTCACCAGTGGCAACTTCAGCGCAATCCGGCAGGGCGCCTGGCCATCCGGTTCACCGACGCCGGGCGCCAAGCTGGACCGACTGGTCGAACTCACCAACGAGGCCCACATCAACGGAGCCAGGGTGGTGGTGTTCTCCCACTTTCCCGCAGTGCTCGAGGTGATTCGGAAAACGTTGCCGGGCAACATCTTCGGCGCCATCGACGCGTCAGTCCCCGATCAGCAGGCCGTCGTCGACGCATTCGCCACCGACCGCGGCTCGGCAACCCTGCTGGCCCACATCGGTGCCGGCAAGCTGGACCTGCGCCGGCTGAACGCCCCGGCGGTATTCATCATCGCCGAACCTCAGTGGCAGCCGCGCACCGAACGACAGGTGATCGGACGTACCCAGCGGCTCAGCGAACTGCACACCGTGCGCGTCTACCGTCTGTTGGCCAGGGGCACGGTCGACGAGCCGATCCGCCGCCTGGCGCAGCATCCCGACCAGCCTCCCCCGCATCAGGACGAGGTGGTGCGCGCCGAGCAGGCGCGACTGGCCAGAGCCGGGCTCACCGCCAAGTTCAGTGGAAACGGTTGATGATCGGGATGCGCTCGATGATCCGGTCCCGCAGCCGCGGCTGCGGATAAGTCACCGGCGGCGGTACATACGGCGGAGGGCTGTACACCGGAGCCGGTGCGGGCGGCACATAGACCGGAGCGGGTGCGGGTGCCGGCGCGGCCGGGACCTGGGCGGGCGGCTGGTGTGCCGGCGGATTGGCAGCCTCGACCGCTTGGGCCGGCGGCGGGGCGGCCGGAGCCGGCGGCGGGGCGGCGGGAGCCGGCGGCGCCGGTTTGCTCGCAGCCTTGTCCACCGGCTTCTGCACCGGTTTCGGTGCCGGCCCGGCCTCGGGGGCCGACTCGTGGATGCTGGAAGCCTGCGCCGTCTCCGACACTGCTCCGGGATGCAGATGCAGCCCGATCGCGGCCGAGGTCGCGACGACGAGCGTCACCAAGGCACCGCCGACCACCGACGACAGCGCGCCGACCTTGGTCCAGTGCACCGCTTTGACCGGCGCGGTAACGGTATTCACCGCGAGCGCCGCGGCCAGTCCCGCACCGCGGGCGAACGCGAGATCGGATTCGTTGGCGGTGATCACCGCGGCCGGAATGGACTCGGCCAGATCGGCGACGATCGGACCATGCGCGTCGGAGCCCAGGATGAACAGCGCGCTGATCGGCCGTCCGGTGAGGGCCAGGAGGCCGGCGATGTCGGCAACGAACGTGTCCGAACGATCGATGCGGTCGGCGCTGACGTCGTCGGGCGTCACGATCGCCACCACCGCGGCGTCGGGTTCGACGATGCAGACGGCGATGTCGTCGTGCTCGGTGATCTCGGCGATGCCGCTGGCCAGCATGCCGGCCGCCTCGATCTCCGACACCGCGAAAACATTTCCGTAGCCGCGGGTGTCGAGGGACTGCATGATGTGGCCCGCCAGTGGCGCAGCGTCATTCGTCCAGGTGACGCCGATCGCGTGAATGCGGTGTCCGCCGTCGAGTTCGGTGTCGTCCACCAGTCCGCGCAGCAGGCCGTCGGGGTCGTAACTGCCGGCGTCGTCGAGAGAGATCGCGCCACGGTCGAACGGGCGCCCCTCGCCCGTCGTGCCTTCGACGAGCACCCATCGAACGGCTCTCGAAGTCATCGCGAGGCCGAGCACGAGATCCATACCGATCCCCCGATCTGCCTAGTCAGTCGTCACCCAGGTTACCGGTGTGACGGCGCTTACACGTGGGTGCGGCGATCTCCGCGCAAACTCCCCTGTGCGGCATCGTGCCGCGCGGGAACGGTTGCACCCCATAAGCTCGCTGCATATGAGGTACATCGCTGCCCTCCTGGCCGCCACGTCTGTGCTCGCCGGTTGCACTGTCGCAGGCAAGCCCACCGCAGCCCCAGTGACCGATGAATGGCGGCAGGCCGTCATCGACGCGGTCGTTGGTCTCGGCACTCAACTGGGCCCGATCGGCGATGCGATGACGGCGCCCGTCACCAACTACGGCGCACTGCACACCGCGTGCACCGATTTGCGTAAATACGTCGACTCCGTCCAACCCAAGGTCCTGCCCGGACCCGACGTCGCGGTGAACAACGCCCTGGGGGAAGGCTTCGACGGCTTCCGCAGCATGGCCGACCAGTGCGAGGCATTGACACCGGCAAACAGTTCCACCCGGCTGACGAAGTTGGGCGCCACCATGGACGAGGCCCACTTGCACATCAATGAGGGGCTCAAACTCCTCGGCATCGACATCCCGAAGCGCTGACCGGGTCGCTACCACGCCACCGCAATCTCCGGGGTTCTACCTGGAGCGCCCAAACGTGACCGAAAACTCAGCCAGTTAATTAGGTTTTCGTTGCGATTGTGTTCAAGAATTGTTTACCGTGTCGTTACAGTTTCTGCTGCTGTGCATCGTCGTCTTCACCGCATTGATGTTCGACTTCACCAACGGCTTTCACGACACCGGCAACGCGATGGCGACATCGATCGCCAGCGGCGCACTCAAACCCCGTACCGCCGTAGCACTCTCGGCATTGCTGAACCTCGTCGGCGCCTTCCTGTCCACTGCCGTGGCGGCAACGATCGCCAAGGGCCTGGTCGATGCCGATCTGGTGACCCTGGAGCTGGTGTTCGCCGGACTCGTCGGGGCGATCCTGTGGAACCTGTTCACCTGGCTACTCGGTATCCCGTCCAGCTCGTCTCACGCCCTCATCGGCGGCATCGTCGGGGCGATGATCGCCGCGGTCGGTGGCCATGGCGTGATCTGGCACGGCGTCGTCTCCACCGTCATGGTGCCCGCGGTGCTCTCGCCGCTGATCGCCGGCGTGGTCGCCTGCATCGCCAGCTGGCTGGTCTACCGCTTGATCCGCGGCTTGCCCAAGGACCGCACGATCGCCGCGTTCCGCTACGGACAGATCGGCTCGGCATCGCTGATCTCGCTGGCGCACGGCACCAATGACGCCCAAAAGACGATGGGCATCATCTTCCTGGCCCTGATCTCCTACGGCGCCGTCGACGAATCCGCGACCATGCCGCCGTTCTGGGTGATCGTGGCCTGCGCCGTCGCCATCGCCCTCGGCACACTGTCGGGCGGCTGGCGCGTCATCCGCACCCTCGGCAAGGGCCTGGTCGACACCGAAGCTCCTCAGGGCATGGCCGCGGAAGTCTCCTCGGCGGCGACCATCCTGCTGTCCAGCCACTTCGGCTACTCGCTGTCCACCACACACGTCGCCACCGGGTCGATCCTGGGCAGCGGGTTGGGCCGGCGCACCGAGGTGCGCTGGGGCGTCGCCCGCAACATGGCCACCGCCTGGCTGATCACCCTTCCGGCGGCCGGTCTGGTGGGTGCGCTGACCTACTTCCTGGTGCACGGGATCGGCGGCTTTGCCGGGGCACTGGTCGGGTTCTTGGCCCTGGTCGCCGCGACAGTGCCCATCTGGCTCAAGTCACGCAAACCGCCGATCGACCACAAGAACGTCAACGACGCGTGGCAGGGCAGCCTCACCGCGGTCGACGGCACGGCCGCAGGCAAGTAGGGACGGGACAATCAGATGAACAACTGGATCAACCTCGTGGCCGTCAGCAAGATCCTGCTCTTCGGCCTGGCCGTCGGCGCATCCGTGCCCACGCTGTTCGCGATCGGCGTCCGGCTACACATCGCGGGCGTGGCCGAAGGGCCCGCGACTTCGGCTCGGCGCCGTCTGCTGGTGGGCCTCAGCTGGGTGATGTTCGCGTTGGTGCTGGTCGTGGTGGTTGTCGGAGTGCTCTACATCGCGAACAACTTCATCGGCCACCACACCGGCGTCTACCTATTCGGCAACAACGCGCACCACTAGTCGGCTACACCGGCGCAATCGGGGGCGGTGCCGCCGGCCCCGGTGCGACCGGCCCGGGTGCGGCAGGCGTCGGCGCTGTGGGACTCTGCGCCGGTGCCGGGCCTGGAAGGTTCTGCGGGGCTGGGCCCATGTGCTGTGCGGGCGGCGGAGCCTGCGCGGGCTGGGCCGGTTGCACCCGCGACGGCTGCGACGGTCCGGTACCCACCAGCGTGGCCGGCGGCACCGGCTGAGCTGCCTCCTGCGCCCAGTCGTCCTGAAGCTTGCTCGCCGCGAATGCTGCCCCCTGGTTCACCAGGCCGGCTTCCGCGTACTGGGTGTGGATACCGAAGCTCCTGCCCTGCGGATCGCACACCAGATCGTTGTCGACACACAGGTCGATGGCCTTCGCGGTGTAACGCGGGCCCACGACCACCGAGGGGTTGTTCAGCACCTTCATGAAACGCGGCGATGGTTTGCCGAACAAGGCCACGGCCGAGACATGATCCGCCACATCGGGCGGCATCGGCGCAGGCACGTCGGCCACTGAAACCCCGTCGGGCACAACACTGGCCGTCACGAAGCCGATGACCGCCGCGCCCTGAGAGAACCCGCCGAGCACCATCTTGGTGTCGGGGCAGGTGGCGGCGGTGGTCATGATGCGCGCTCGTGCGTCGGCGATCCCCTGGACGGCAGTCGGGAAGTCAGTCGTGGCGGGGTAATCGACGGGATAGACATCCACCGATTTCGCGCCGACGTTGGCACGCAACGAGTTAACGAATGCGTCGCCGGTATCGCCTACTCCGGGCGCTTCCATCGTGCCGCGGGCGAATATCACCTCGGCATCCGGACACGGTGCCGCAGCGGCGGACGGCATCGCCATGTTGCCCATCACGGAAGCCGCCCCCGCCATGACGGCAACCAAACCGGCACTTCCGAACTTTCCCACCGATTTACTGTGGCATAGCAGCGCTGTTGGCGCGCTCCGAGAATGTGAAGCATAGAGTTCCCTCAAGAACCAAAGAGAACTCTCAATAAGTGGGCCAAGACGTTTGGCATCCACTCAGCCTCATCCTGTTCGGCATATCCGACCGAATTGCCTTTCCCGCAACAACTCTCGACTGTCGCCCGATGCGGCAACCCAGCGGTCCGCCGGCACACCCGCCGACCCGGGCGGTCATCGTCTGCCGGTCACCAGAGCCGGGCATCAGAAGGTCCACATCGAAGGTCTGCGTGCCGGTGACGCCACTACACTGCAACCCATGGGTAGACCGCCGGTGGCCCCCGGTGCGCACGAAACGCCGGAGCCCACCGCGAAGCCCCGCGGGCAGCGCACGATCCGCGGACTCGATGCCGAGCAACGTCGTGCCCATCGCCGCGAACAACTGTTGACGGCGGCCTTCGAGCTGATCGCCCGCGACGGGTACCCGAACACCTCGATCGAGCAGATCTGCCAGGCGGCGTATGTCGGCAACAAGGCGTTCTACGAGGTGTTCGACAGCAAAGAGGACTGCTACCTGGCCCTGCTGACCCAGATCGCAGAGCGCATCGAGGAGCAGGCGGTCGCAGCGCTGGCCGACGCCCCCGATGATCCCGACGTAACCGTCCATCGCCTGCTGTCGGCGTTCGCCCACGCACTTGTCGACGATCCCCGAGTGGCCGTGGTGGCATTCGGTGAATGCGCCGGGATCTCGCCGCGGGTCGAACGGGCCCGCCGCGAGAATCGGCGCTGGACCGCTGCCTTTCTCGAAGAACTGTGGCGGCAACGCGAGTTTCCCTGCCTACCCGAGAACGGCGCGGTGGACTACCACGACCTGGCGGTGTCGACCGTGGGCGGTTTGTTCGAGAGCGTGGCCGACTGGTTGCACCAAAGAGAGACCATGAGCGACTCGCCGCCGACCATCGACACCCTGATCGGCACCATGACGACGTTCGTCTCGGTGGTTCGCGCCGGGATCGCAGCGACGGCCCGCTGAAACCGCACCCCTTATTGCAACAAGAGTTCTTGTTTCAAAAAATGGCTCTTGTCACAACTCGCTACCCGCTGGTAACTTTCCCGCAGCACGCGAAGTGGCGCCCGTCACATTTCCCTGTTGACACGCTGGTCGCGGGCCCGAGATTCGGCCGTGCCATCCGGGCGGCCGCTCACCACCATGAGGAAAGCGGGAACAGATGAGGGGTCGGGGGGAGTCGTCGCGCGGTGCGCGCCGGCAGCGCGGTTCACGTCGTTGGGGATCGATGTTGATGGCAGGCGGAGTGGTCGTCGCCGTATCAGCCGGGGTCAGCGTCAGCACTCCATCCGCCGTCTACAGTGCGGCGGTCCGGCTGGTCGGCACCACGATCGGCGTCGGGCCCTCGTTCGACGGATTCGGGTTGAGCATCCCGCTGTTCTTCTACGGCAGCACGGTGCCCGAGGGCGACTCGTTCCACACCGTCCCCTACCCTGCGCAGATCAACGTCGACATCCCGATCATCTCCGATCTGCCCGGGCTGTCCGACATTCCGTACTGGCCGCACTCGCTCAAACGGTCAGAGCAGATCGGAGCGGGCTACCTCCAGCAGGACATCGCCGAGACACCGGCCGACGACAAGGTCACGATCATCGGCATGTCACAGGGCACCGAGGTGGCTGAGATCGTGCGCGCCGAGATGGCCAAAGACCCGGATTACGTTGCCAATGCCGACAATTACGAGTTCGTCTTCATCGGCGATCCGTACCAGCCCAACGGCGGCATCCTGGCCCGCTTCACCTCGTGGAGTGATGTGCCCGTGCTCGGCGACGTCTTCCCACTCGGCCGACCAGGACCGTCGGACAGCCCGTTCAAGACGACCTACTACCAGAACCAATACGACGGCTTCGCTGATTTCCCGGCCTATTTCAACGTGCTGTCCGTTGCCAACGCCGTCGCCGGGATTCTGTTCCAGCACGTCTTTCCCGGCTACGTGCTGGAACATCCCGACGCCCCCAATGCCGTGACCACCCAGGTCGGCAACACCACCTACGTGATGCTGCCCCAGTACCTTCCACTGCTGGCACCGCTGCGCATACCCGCATCCCTGATCGGCGCGGAACGCTTCGTCGACGCGATGGATCCGGTGCTGCGGGTGTTCGTCGAGATGGGCTATGACCGCACCGCAGATCCCAGCCAGGTCAAGGAATTCGGCTGGATCACCCCTGACGAGAAGATCCACGAAGCTCTGCAGGCGTTGCCCGGTGCGTTCGAGCAGTCACTGGCGATCCTGGCCGGCGAGAAGTACACCCCGACCCTGCCGCAACCCGTCGTCTCCGGCACCGAACCCGAAACCCCGGTGACCCAACATCCGATCGACCCGGTCGGCACCTCGCCGTTCGAGCAAGGTGTGCGCCACTCGGTGGAGGACGTGGCGGCGGCCTTGTCGGATGCAACCCGACCGCTCGCGAAGGTACTGCAGGCCATCGGCGAGGCAACGGCACCGAAGACCGTCAAGCCGGCTGACGGCACCACTCCGGTGACCGCCAGGGTGACGGCCGAGGTGGCCGCCGAGTCGGACCCCGTGGCGAAGGACGAAGCCAAAGACGACGCCGAGGCCAAGACCGAGAGCGACACCACTCCGAAGCCCAGCCCACTGAGTCGGCACCAGCGGGCGCGAACAGATTCTCCCCAAACCGATTCGGCGCAGCGACGATTGAGAGCGGTCCCGGATGCCGACGGTTCCGGGAAGCGCGACCCGAGCACCACGCCCGACCGCACGTCGACCCGTGAGCGGGGAGCGAGCGCGGTGTCGGGAACCGATCGCTCCGACCGGGCGTCGGTTCGATCAGCGAGGCGCGCCGCAAAGCAGCCCGCGCACCCGGCAGACGGTCAGCGCGAAGGGAATTCAAAGCGCGCGAACGCGCACGCAAGTTAGCCGTCACCGCCTCCTGAAGGATTTCGTCGACGGTGTTGCCAGCACCGTCGACGAATCTTCGTTTGCCGCAACAACTCTTGGCCGTCATTTCCCGAAAGAACGGCACAACCCCCGTTCGAGAAGTTGCCGCGAACTTGCAGTGGACCGCTGTTTTCGCTGGTAACTTCCGGTCCCTGTAAGCACCACATCGGGGAAAGGTGCAGGCTATGAAGGGTCGGGGTCGACGAGGGGTGCCGCCGCGCCGTGCACGCCGGTGGGGAGTGATGGTGTTCGCCGGCGGCGTCGTCGTCGCGGTATCGGCGGGGGTCACCGTCAGCACCCCGACAGCCACCTACAGTGCCGCGGTGCAACTGGCCGGAACGACCCTCGGTGTGGGGGCGTCCTACGACGCGTTCGGTCTGAGCATCCCGATGTTCTTCTACGGCAGCATCGTTCCCGAAGGCGACTCGTACCGCACAGTCCCCTATCCGGCGCAGATCAGCATCAGCATCCCGGTGATCTCGGATCTGCCGGGTTGGTCCGACCTGCCGTACTGGACACAGTCTTTGAAGCGGTCCGAGGCGATCGGTGCCGGTTACCTCCTGCAGGACATCGCCAGGACGCCGGCGGGCGACAAGGTGACGATCATCGGCGTATCGCAGGGCACGCAGGTCCTCGAGATCGCGCGTACCGAGATGGCCAAAATTCCGAATTATGTGGCCAATGCCGAGAATTACGAGTTCATCCTGCTCGGTGATCCGTATCAGCCCAACGGCGGCATCCTCGCCCGCTTCGCGTCCTGGAGCGATCTGCCGGTGCTGGGTGACATCTTCCCGTTCGGCCGGCCGGGACCGTCGGACAGCCCGTTCAAAACCACGTTCTACCAGAATCAATACGACGGCATCGCCGATTTCCCGGCCTATTTCAACGTGCTGTCCATCGCGAACGCCCTTGCCGGGCAGGTCTTTGAGCACGCCTTCCCCGGCTACGTGCTGGAGTACCCGGACGCCCCCAACGCCGTCACCACCCAAGTCGGCAACACCACCTACGTGACGCTGCCCCAGTACCTTCCGCTGCTGGCGCCGTTGCGCATACCCGCCGCGTTGATCGGCGCGGAACGCTTCGTCGATGCCATCGACCCGGTGCTGCGGGTGTTCGTCGAAATGGGATACGACCGCACCGCAGACCCCAGCCGGGTGAAGGAATTCAGCTGGATCGCCCCCGAAGAGAAGTTCCACGAAGCTCTGAACGCGTTGGTCGGTGCGTTCGAGCAGTCACTGGCGATCCTGGCCGGCGAAAAGTATGTTCCGACCCTGCCCCAGCCCGTCGTCTCCGACGCCGATCCGGACACCCCGCTGCCCGAGCACCCGGCCGATCCGGTGCGCGATTCACCGTTCGAACAAGCGCTGCGACAGGTGGTGGTCGATGTGGGGGCGGCATTGACAGACGCGACCAGGCCGCTGGCGAAGGTGTTCCAAGCTCTCGGTGCCAGGACGCCGACGCAGCAGAAGGTCGTTGAGCCGAGTGATGCCGACCAGGCCGCGCCCAACACTCCGCCCAACACTCCGCCCAAGGCCGCACCCAACGCTGCGCCCGCTGCGACCGACCAGGCCGACCAGGCCGACAAGGGAGACACCGGCAGTCCCGTCGCTGCGCCGAAGTCCACCGCCCCCAGCCGTGTCGGTCGGCCCACAAGAACCCAACCGGACGCGCCACGCACCGGTGTGGCGCCACGGTTGAAGGCGGTCCCTGGGGCGAAGGGTTCCGACCGGGATTCGGTTCGCTCGGCGATCCGTTCAACGGTCGGCTCGGCCAAGAAGGCCCCGAAATCCCCGCACTCTCAGCGCCATCGCCCCTCACAGCACCGGAGCGACCGCGCGGGTTAGCCCTGCGACGGCGGGTGCTGCGGACGACGCTGGATCCGCAGCGCCTGTGTCGGCACCTGCAGATCGGTGGTCGGCGGGGCGGCGAGCGTGGTCGTCGAATCCTCTTTCAGACGAACAATTCTCGGCACCGACGCCGCCCGGGGCTGCCGAACGATGGTCGGCGGTGCGGATACCTCGGCGGCGGGCTTTGACGGCACGATCTCTGTGGGCGGTTCCGGGGTCACCGGCTTGGCCGCGCGGGTTTGGCGGCGCACCAGGTAGCCGGCGAACGGCCCGGTGAACACCATGACCGCCAACACGAGCAGGCTCAACACGCACACCGCGACGTCGAAAGTGCTGGTGATCTGCTGGGCGAGGTTGTTGCCGTAGATCGCCGCGGGCGCCGGCCCGGAGTAGCGCGGCGCCAGGGCCACCCCGATGGCCACGTTCGCCGCGGTGAAGACGAACAACACCGCGCTGAAGGCCGCGGCCACGGTCGTCGACGTCAGCCCCCTGTCGAGCTGGCGGTGCAGCCACCGCGCGACCAGCGCGGTCACCAGGTTGAACACCGTCATCGCGACCGTGTCGTACAGCGCGCGCGGGAGGTCGAGCGACAGGGCGATCAGGAAATCGACGACCCGCAGTGCCGCCGCCGCGAACGCCCAGAAGGCGATCAGCGTCAGGCACTTCTGCGCGGCACCGCGGTAGGCGCCGATGGTCGGCGGCCTGATCAGGAAGACGGCGTACAGCGTCGTCGGCGCCACGATCGCGGCGGCCGCGGCCCAGGCGAGGTAACCCTCGTAGCCCACCGCCGCCGTCGAGGTGTTCTGGGCGATGCCGTGAAACGCATCGATGTCGCGGCCGATACCGGCCAGCCACACCAGGGTGGCGGCGACCGCGCCCGAGACACCGATGGCCGTCGTGGCCAGCCGGGCTGCCCCGGTCCGCTCGGTCAGCCACCGTGAGGCGATCACGAGCGCGATCATCGCCTCCGCCCCGTAGAGCAATGTGGTGACGATGACGGCGATGTCGTGCCCGCCGAACTCGACCTGGGCGACGAACAGGTACCGCAACCGCCAGTAGAGATTGAACGCGACCGACAGCGTCGCCAGCGCGATCGACAGAAAACCGATCACCCGCGCAATGGCATACCAGCGTCGAAACTTGTTGTCCTCGACGGTGATCGACGTGATGGGTGGCTGTCCGGCCAGCAGAGCGCCCGCGACGCCGAGCAGCATGCCCGGGCCGACCCCCGGCGGGACGGCCCCGGTGCCCCCACCACTCACCGTCTGCACCACGTGATAGCCGGCGAAACAGATGACCACCACCAGGTAGGCGGCGGTGAGCACGAACCGGACGCGACTGGTACGCCCCACGTCGGATTGGCTTGAGCCGAGGCGGAACGGTCCCACGTGCGGCGCCAGCGCGGCCGCGACTGCGAGCACCGTCACGATGGCCAACATCACAAACGTCGACCCGGCGCTGCCGGGCACGCCGACGCCGAATTCCAGGTTCCACGGGAGCAGCATCGCGATGACGAGCAATGCCACGGCGAGGCCGTCACGTACCCGGTTGGTCCGGGTAGGTACGTAGCCGACCCGCCCAGGACGCTCCGCCGCCGGCGCGGCCGTGGTCGCCACCTGGACGGTGGCGGACGCGTCGTAACGCTCGTCGCTCACGTACCGATTCCTCTCTATGAGTGACATCGCAACGGACCCAACCAGCGTGCTCACTTTTGCTCCGGCGCACAAGCAGTGCTGGCAGCCGCGGTCGTTCGGCCACCAAGGTAGGCCCTGGCTGTGCGGTAGCTTGGATTTGTCTGTCGGGGCCCGTACAACATGCACAAAGCAAGGAGAAGAACCGTGGACGTAGTCCTCGGGGTGGCGGTCACCGGGCGTGTGGCGCGCTTGGCCATGATCGGATCGCCCGCGAGCGGCGGCCAGGTTCTGGATCAGTACGCGCTCGACCTGCCCGATGACTTCGTGGCCGAGATGTCGGAGCTTGCCGAGACCATCATCGGCACCTACCGCGCGGTGACCGAGTCGGGCAACCAGGTTGCCGCGACCCGGCTGTGCCTGCCCGACGAGACGGCCGCCGACACGCTGCGCCAGACCGTGCTCGACGCCGGAGTGCCGAACGTCGAGGTGGTGGCGGAAGCCGAGGCCGCCGCGGCCCTGGCCCGCAGTGTGGGCGCTGACGCCGCATTGCTGGTGGCCGACGATGACACGGTGTCGCTCACCGTGGTCGGCGAAGAGGATGCCGCGCCGAGCTCGACGTTGGCCACCATCCCGATCGGCACCGCCGGGGCCGCCGCTGCGTGCGCGGCAGTGCTCAAGCGGGTGTCAGCCGACGACGCCCCCAGCCGGGTGCTGTTGGTCGGACAGCGACTCGATCTTGATTCTGTTGCGGCAGAGCTTCGTTCGACGGCACCGGTCGAGGTGGCACCGGATGCGGGCTATGCCATCGCCCGGGGTGCGGCCCAGTTGGTCGACGACCTCGCACCGGCAAGTGCGTCCACCCAGATGGCGCCCGTCGTCGGGGTGCCACAGGATGCCACCCAGATGGCCCCCGCTGCTTCGGATGCCACCCAGATGGCCCCCGCTGCTTCGGATGCCACGCAGATGGCACCGGCTTCGGACGCGACGCAGATGGCACCGATGGCTCCTGCCGCCGAGGCCACCCAGATGGCACCTGCCCCCGCAGATTCCGCGGCCGTCGGACCTGATCTGGCGTACTCGCAGGACCCCGAGGACCAGCTATGGGCCGACGAGATGCCGATGGACGCGGTCAACGAGTTCATCCCCGAGCAGGAGGATGACCCCGACTACACGACCGTCATCGCACCGCCGCCGCCACGGATGCTGCTGATGGGCAGCGCCCTGGCCTTCGTCGTGGTGAGCTTCGCCACGCTGGCCACCGCGGTCGCGATCAACGTCCGGCCGACGGCCGACGTACGCGCACAGCCTGCGCCCACCGAGCAGGCGGCGACGGTGCCCGGCAATTACCTTCCGCCGGTCCCGCACGAGCCGGATCCGGTGGCGCTGCCCGTCTCGGTGCTGACCCCGCCGCCCGCTGCTCCGGCCGCGCCCAAGGTGCGCCAGGACACCGGCAACCAGCCGGTCAACCAGGTTCCTCCAGTAGCCCCACCCGTCGCGCCCCCGGTCCAGCCCGCTCCCGCGCCGATCGCTCCACCCGCACCGGTGCCCATCCCGATTCCGGTGCCCGTTCCGATCCCGCTTCCACCGGTCGTATGGCCGACGGTGCCGACCTGGACCCCGCCGACCACCACGGCACCGCCCACGACAACCGCGCCGCCCACAACAACGACGGCTCCCCCGACCACCACCACGGCACCGCCGACGACGACTACGGCGCCACCCACCACCACGGCACCGCCCACCACCACGGCACCACCTACGACGACCGCGCCTCCGACCACGACGGTGGCTCCGCCGACCACGACGGTGGCGCCGACCCGTACGTCGGAACCTCCCATCGAGGTACCGACCCACACCGTGCCGACCTACACGGCACCGGTCGAACAGCCCACCTACCAGGCTCCGGTGACGACGGTGGCGCCGCAGTCGCCGTTTGGTGGAGGTGAGTCCCCATATGGGGGTGGCTCGTCGTCCGGCGGTAGCTCGTCCAGTGGCGGGTCATCCAGTGGCGGATCGTCGGGCGGCGGCCTCTTCGGTGGTGGAAGTGGTTCTGGGAGCGGCAGTTACGGTGGCTCGCCGGTGACGACGATGCCCACCAGCCCATAGCCGTTCAGTAGTCGTGGCTCGGGCAGGCGACGTCGACGTCGACGGTGACGAAGGTCGTCGGGCCGGGCTCCTGATTGGCGGGATTGAGCGATTACCTTGGACTCCGATGCCCCTCACCCGAAAGGAACGCGCTCGTGGCCAAGAAGCGGTGGAATGACCTGACCCCTAGAGCCAAGACGGCCGTGATCGCGGTGGCGGCGGTAGACGCCGGCCTGCGGGCCTGGGCGCTGCGTGACCTCGCCGGCCGCGACGCGAGCCGGATCAACGGACCGAAGTGGTTGTGGGGCAGCGCCCTCGGGATGCTGACCACCTCCGGCGTGCTGCCCGTGGCCTATCTCGTTGTCGGACGTAGGTCCTGAACCCCGAGACCAGGACCTACATGCCCTTCACGTTGAGCACCTGACGGAGTTCGTGTTCGATCTCGATCAGGCTCGCGGCGTCAGCCATCACCACGTCGATGTCCTTGTACGCGTCGGGGATCTCGTCGACCCACGCCTCGCCGTGGCGGTATTCGATGCCCTGCATCCGCTGCGCGAGATCGTCGGCCGTGAACCGGCGACGTGCCTCGTTCCGGGAGAACCGCCGGCCGGCGCCGTGCGGAGCTGAGCACAACCCGGCGGGATTTCCCTTGCCGCGCACCACATATGACCGCGTTCCCATGCTGCCCGGGATCAGGCCCATGACCCCGGTGTGCGCGTCGATCGCCCCCTTGCGGGTCAACCACACCTCGCGCCCACCGTGGTGTTCCTTGCGGGTGTAGTTGTGATGAGTGTTGATTCGCTCGACCTCGAAATCGCCCGCCGTCTTCGGCTGGTCCAGATGGGCATAGCCCATCCACGCGGCGAACACCCACATGTAGCGGTCCATCATCTCGGCACGGTTCTCGAAGGCGAACCGCTGCGCCCAGTTGAGATCCCGCAGATAGCCGCCGAACTCCGGCGTGCCCTGAGGAAGGTAGGCCAGGTCGGGGTTGGGCAGGTCGATCCACCACCGCTTCATCAGCTTCTGCGCAATCCTGATGTGCTTCTGCGCGATCTTGTTTCCGACCCCACGGGAGCCGGAATGCAGGAACAGCCACACCCGGTCAGCCTGGTCCAGGCACAGTTCGATGAAGTGGTTGCCGCCGCCGAGGGAGCCGAGCTGCTCACGCCACTTGGGCGAGTGCGACAGATCGATCCCGCCGTCCTTGGCCAGGTGCTCGAGGTCGGTGATGCGGCCCGCCGTGAACGGGAACCGGGCGAGCGTGTCGTTGTAGTTGCCCGGCGACAGCGGGATCGCCGTCTCGATCGCCGTCCGCAGCGCCGCCAGATCACGACCCTGGATGTCAGCAGCGGTGAACTCGGTGCGGGCCGCGATCATCCCGCAGCCGATGTCGACACCGACGGCCGCCGGAATCACGGCGTCGATCGTCGGGATGACGGTGCCGACGGCCGACCCCTTGCCGCTGTGGGCATCAGGCATCAAGGCGACATGAGGATGCACGAACGGCATCGAGGCGGTCTGCTTCGCCTGCTCGATGGTGTTGTCGTCGATGTGGCTGGCGAAGTTCAACAGCTTGTGGTCGACGACGCGATGCGTAGTCATGACGTCGATTCTGCCGATGCTGTCGAATGCTTTGTTTGTCCTCGCTCACTGGCAGGTCACGTCGCGAACACATCGAGCATGTACCAATTCAGATCCTCGAAGTAATGCAAATAAGGCCCCCACGTGGTGACGGCACCGCGCCGAAGTGGACTTCCGTCGGGGAACGTCACAATGCTGACTTCTTCGCCTCCGTCAGGCAGGCGTACGAACAGCGAGTCCCGATGAACTCGAACTGACAAGTAGTTTGTGCGCACGGGGCTCATGGCTCCGCGGCGCAGCCAGAAACCAAACAGGCCCCCTCGAAAGGGGGCCTGATCAGGGTGGCAGATGCAGGATTCGAACCTGCGTAGGCGTAAGCCGACGGATTTACAGTCCGCTCCCATTGGCCGCTCGGGCAATCTGCCTGGTTTCGCCCCGCCCCGTTTCCGGTTTGGTGCGAATAGCAGGGTACAACGAGGACCTACCCAAGTTACAAACCGGCAGGCCAGGTGTGACGAGCGCGTCGCCACAGCAGCCCGCGTGTGGTGCGGGCAGCAAGGTGCGACGAGGATGTACCTAAGCTACAAACCGGCAGCATTCACCGAGGGAAGAGGAGAGGCGTCCAATGGCGGATTCCAGCTTCGACGTCGTCAGCAAGGTCGACCGGCAGGAGGTCGACAACGCGCTCAACCAGGCCGCCAAGGAACTGTCCACCCGCTTCGACTTCCGCGGCACCGACACCACCATCGCCTGGAAGGGCGAGGAGTCCATCGAGCTGGTCAGCTCCACCGAGGAGCGCGTCAAGGCCGCGGTCGACGTGTTCAAGGAGAAATTGGTCCGCCGCGACATCTCGATGAAGGCCTTCGACGCCGGCGACCCGCAACCCAGCGGCAAGACCTACCGGGTGTCCGGCGACATCAAACAGGGCATCACCAGCGAGCAGGCGAAAAAGATCACCAAGATCATCCGCGACGAGGGCCCCAAGGGCGTCAAGGCGCAGATCCAGGGCGACGAGATCCGGGTCAGCTCGAAGAAGCGCGACGACCTGCAGGCCATCATCGCCCTGCTCAAGGGTTCCGACCTCGACGTGGCGCTGCAGTTCGTCAACTACCGCTGAGGTCGAGTGTGAACAAGATCGCGAGATCTTCGAGATATCTCGCGATCTTGTTCACGTTGGGCGCCAGACGGGGATGAACCGGTGCATGGTGGCCGCCCCGGCGCACGACACCGCGCCCAGGACGGCCGCCGCAACGCCCAGCGGCGCCACCGCCGCCACCCCTCCGACCGCCAGCGGCCCGAGGAACATGCCGCTGTCGTGCATGAGCCGCCAGGCGGCCAGGAACTCGGCCCGGGTTGCCGTGGGCGCGACGTCCGCACCCAGCGTCATGATGACGCCGTTGCCCAGCCCGTTGCCCACACCCATCAGCACCGCCACGGCCGTCATGCCGATGACCCCGGCGGCGAACGGCAGTGCGAACAGCGACGCACCGATCACCACGAGCGAAGGCACCGCCATCGCCCGCCGCCCGTAGCGGTCCATCACCACACCGGACGGATACGAGCACAAGAGGTCGGCCAGTGCCCCGATGCCGAACACCACCGAGGCGGTGGCCGCACTCAGCCCGATGTGATCGGCCCACAGCGGCAGCACCGCATCCCGAGACGACCGCGCCGCCCCCATCATCAGCGCGCCCAGGCCGAGGGTGCCCAGCAGCGCGCGGTGTGTACGCACGATCTCGGCGAGCCGGGCACCGCCGGGCACCGCTCCCTCGGCGCGTGGCGGATCGGCCAGCCGGGCCATCAGATACCCCGACACCACGAGGCCGACCAGCTGCACGAGGAAGCCACCATGGGTTCCGACGGCCAGGATCACCGCGGCCCCGATGAGCGGCCCGATGAAATAGCCGAGCCGCCACGTCATGGCGAACAGCGCCATCGCGCGGGCCCGCCGCTCGACACCCACAGCCTCGGCCAGATAGCTCTGCCGCGCCAAACCCCATACCGCACTGGAGAACCCGGTCAGCAACACGCCAATGCCGAGGACCGGTGGATTCCAGGCGATCAGGCACAGCAGCACGCCCGCGGTGCCGAGCGAGGACCCGACGATGATGGAACTACGCTCGCCGAACCGGGCGACCATCCGCCCGGCCGGCAGGTCGCCGCACACTGCACCGAGGCCGACGAGCGCGACGATGAACCCGGCCACTCCCACCGATGCGCCCAGATCCCGTGCGACGAGCGCGATCACGGGTGCGCCAGCGCCCTGCCCGATCCCGAAGATCGCGGACGGCAGGAAGACCGTGGTGGCCAGAGAGCGCAGCGGGACGCCCTCGCTCACGCGCTGGTTTCAGCCGCCGTCGCCGTGTAACGGCTGGGCCGGTGCGCCAGCCCGTAATGTCCGCGAAGCGTCGTCGCGGTGTAGTCGGTCCGGAACAGACCGCGCCGCTGCAGGATCGGCACCACCTGCTCGACGAAATCCTCCAGGCCGCCGGGCAGATACGGCGGCATGATGTTGAAACCGTCGGCGGCATCCTCGGCGAACCACAGCTCCAGGTTGTCGGCCACCTGCTCGGCAGTGCCGGCGAAGGTCCGGTGTCCGCGGCCGCCACCGAGTTTGGCGATCAGTTGCCGCACGGTCAGCGACTCGCTGCTGGCCAGATCCTTCACCAGTTGGTAGCGACTCTTGTTGCCCTGGATCTGCTCGATGGGTGGCAGCGCGGGCAACGGTGCGTCGAGCGCGTGCGCGGTCAGGTCCACGCCGAGCATCTGTGACAGCTGACGCAGCGAGTACTCGGGCGAGATCAGGTCGGTGAACTGCTGTTCCAGTTCGAGGGCCGCATCCTCGGTGGGGCCGATGAACGGCACGATGCCGGGCAGGATCTTCACGTCGTCGGCGCTGCGACCGAACTTCACCGCCCGGGCCTTCACGTCGCGGTAGAACGCCTTGCCGTCCTCCACCGAGCGCTGCGCGGTGAAGATCGCCTCGGCGTACCGGCCGGCGAAATCCTTGCCGGATTCCGAGGACCCGGCCTGCACCAGCAGTGGACGTCCCTGCTCCGACCGCGGCGAGTTCAGCGGGCCGCGCACCGTGAAGTGCTCGCCGGCGTGGTCGATCCGGTGCACCCGGTCCGGGTCGGCGAAGATTCCGGTGGACTCGTCGAGGACAAGGGCATCGTCCTCCCAGCTGTCCCACAATGCCGTTGCCACGTCGACGAATTCAGCCGCACGTCGATAACGCCCGGCGTGGTCCGGAATGCCCTGGACACCGAAGTTCGCCGCCTCGTCCTCACCGGCAGAGGTGACGATGTTCCAGCCGGCCCGCCCGCCGCTGATGTGATCCAGCGACGCAAAGCTACGGGCCAGGGTGTAGGGCTCGATGTAGCCGGTGGTGGCGGTGGCGATGAGTCCGACGTGCTCGGTGACGGTCGCCATCGCGGTCAACAATGTGATCGGTTCGAAGATTGCCTGGGTGTTGTGCTTCACCCGCGGCCCCACCGCGAGCCCATCGGCGAAGAAGACCGAATCCAATTTGCCGCGCTCGGCTAGTTGGGCCAGGCGCTGGAAGTGCTTGACATCGGTCAGGTTTCGCACATCGGTGCGGTCGTGCCGCCACGCTGCCTCATGGTGGCCGACACCCATGAGGAAGGCGTTGAGATGAAATTGTCGCGTCATGAACATCCTTTGATCAATTGGTGGCCCGCCAGCCCGACAGCCGCCCTTCGATGGCCACGACGATGCCGTTGAAGATGACGCCCACCAGGGCGATGGTGACGATCCCTGCGTACATGTTGGGAATCTGGAAGTTCAGCTGCGATGCCGTGATCAGGTAGCCCAATCCGGCCTTGGCGCCGACCATCTCGGCGGCGATGAGGACCAGGATCGAGGAAGCCGCCGCCATGCGCAGGCCGGTGAAGATGGTCGGCACTGCCGCGGGCAGGATCACCTTCTGGAACAGCCGGACCGGGGAAAGTCCGAGGGAACGCGCCGATTTGATCAGCAGGGGGTCCACGGTGCGTACCCCGGAGATGGTGTTGAGGAGGATCGGGAACGACGCCGCGTAGATCACCAGCGCCACCTTGGAGGTTTCCCCGATCCCCAGGATGAGGATGAACACCGGCAACAGCGCCAGTGCGGCGGTGTTGCGGAACAACTCAAGGATGGGGTTGAGGAACTCCGCGACCGGCCGGTACCAGGCGATCGCCACGCCGAGCGGGATGCTGATCACGATCGCGATGGCCAGGCCGATGAGAGCACGCGACAGGCTGGCCGAAACATGTTCGGCCAGTTGGCCGTTGCCCAGGAGGGTGAACCAGGCGCTGACGACCTCGGAGAACGGCGGCAGGAAGACCTTGTCCACCAGCCCGATCCGTGGCGCGACCTCCCACAGACCCAGGAATGCGGCGACGACCACGGTGGGACGCAACAGGCGCCACGCGAGGGTCTGCAGCCGGCGGCCGCGCCGCTCGGGCTCCGGCGCGGTCGGTGCCGGGGCTGGAGTTTCGACGTGCGACTCGGCTGGGGCTACCGCGATGGCGCTAGACATGTTGAACCTCCTCGGACCGGGCGCGTTCCACCTCGTCGTGCAGTAGCGACCAGATGTGATGGCGTTGCGCCCGGAATCCCTCGCTGGAACGGATGTCGTCGGTGCTGCGGTCGATGTCGACGTCGACGATCTTCTTGATCCGACCCGGCCGCGACGTCAGCACGGCGACCCGCTGGCCGAGATACAGCGCCTCGTCGATTCCATGGGTGATGAAGAGGATGGTTTTGCCGGTGGCCTGCCAGATCCGCAGCAGCTCATCCTGCAGGGATTCCCGGGTCTGGGCATCCAGCGCGGCGAACGGTTCGTCCATCAGCAGCACCTCGGGGTCGAACGCCAGGCTGCGGGCGATCGCGACGCGCTGCTTCATCCCCCCGGACAGTTCGTGCGGGTAGCGATCGGCGAAGCCCTGCAGCCCGACCAGCTCGAGATACTCCTCGGCCCGCCGCCGACGCTCGGCCGTCGGTAACCCTTTCGCCTCCAGGCCGAATTCGATGTTCTTCCGGGCAGTGCGCCACGGCAGCAGGGCGTACTGCTGGAAGACGATGCCGCGGTCAAGGCCGGGACCGGTGACCGGTGTGCCGTCGAGCAGGATCTCCCCCGACGTCGGCCGGGTCAGTCCGCCCAACAGGTCCAGCAGCGTCGACTTGCCGCAGCCGCTCGGGCCGACCAGCACCAGGAACTCACCGTCCGCCACATCGATGCTGATGTCCTGGATCGCGGTGAAGTGGGTCTTCTCACCACGGATCGCGAACTGCTTGGTCACGTGCCGCAGGCTCAGCTTGGGTGACGCATCCTCGGAGTGGGTACTCACTTGTGCGCCAACGCTTTCCCATCAGGACCGCTGCCGTCGGGATAGGTTCCGTTGGCGTACGGGTTGAACTCGTTGGTGTAGAGGTCCTTGGCCTTCAACTGCCCCTCCTTGAGCTCGCCATTGCGCACGAGCCAGTCGATCCAGGTCTGCAGCTCACGTTCGGCGATCACCGCGCCGGGCACCGGAATACCTGAGCTGCGCCAGTATTCGATCGACTGTGTGTCCTCGTTGCGCTTGCGCTTGTCGATGATCTCGCGGAACTTGGCGACCACCTCGTCACGCGGGGTCACCTGGGTCCACCGGATGGCCCGCGCGGTGCCCTGGACGTAATCGGCCACTGCGTCCCGGTTCTTGGCCAGGAAATCGTCACGGACCACATAGGTGCCGTAGCTGAACGCCCCGAACAGTGATTTGTCGGTGAACAGCGGCCGGATCCCGCCGCGCTCCTGGGCGGTCTCCCGCCAGATCCCGTTGAGCGCCGCGACATCGATCTGCTTCTCGCGCAGTGCCTGCTCGGTGTTGACCGGCGGCACCACGGTGAGGGTCACGGTCTTGATCTCGTCGTTGGTCAGCCCCTCCTTGGCCAGCCATTCCCGGGTGAGGAATTCATGGTGGGCACCAAGGGTATTCATCCCGACCTTCTTGCCGATGAGGTCGCGCGCCGAGTGGATTGGGCTGTTCTCCAACACGAAGTACCCGGTGTATTCGCCCTCGTCGGCGCCGTAGGAACTGAGCACCGAGGTGATCGGGGCGCCGGCGGCGTTGAGCTTGACCACCGCGCCGTTGAACGCCTCACCCACGTCGATGTCGCCGGTGGCCACCGACTGGATGTCCTGTGGTCCGCTGGTGGTGTTCCCCACCCAATCGAGCTTGATCTTGTCGTAGTAGCCGAGGTCCTCGGCCAGTTCCTGGAATCGAACCTCTCCGGCCCAGCCCTGATAGCGCACCACTGTCTTGCCGTCTTCGGTGCGCGCGGACTCACCGGACGAGCCACACGCGGTCAGTACCAGCACGAGTGCACTGAGCATCGCGAGTACCGAACTGATTAGGCGCATGGCCGTTGCCCCCCATGGAGTCGCACTGATTGGTGCGGCTCATGGTGGCAACAAATCGGGGTCGGGTAACCCTTTAGCCTCGCGAAGAATCGAAAGGCTCGACGGCTTCCGGCCTGACGGTCAGGCGCCGCCGTACTGCGGCTGCAGCACCGGGGCGAGCGCGGAGAGCGGGATGTGCGCCTGCACTGTGCCGCCGTCCATCGACCACTGCATCCGGCCCGGGGTGAAATCGACCGGGGAGTCACGGCCGACCGGATAGTCCGGCATGTAGAGGATGAGCTCGTCCTGGGTCAGCGCCCAGGCCTTGTAGCCGCCCGAGTACACGTTGTTCGGGGTCCAGCGGTCCGGGGTAAACGGGTAGGTGCCGGGCTGGTGCGGCGGCGGCGCGGCATCGAGCGCCGCGACGATGAACGGTTCACCCAGGCGCGGGATCTCAGCCCGGTGGTCGATGCCCGCTTTGAACAGGTCGGCCAGCTGCACCTGCCTCCCACCGGCGAATGTGAAGGTGCGGTAGGCGTCGCTGACGATGGGCGCGTTCGGGTGTGAGAGCGCGTCGGTACCGACCGTGCCGGAGTACATCTCGTGGAAAACAGCCGTCGTCGCGTCGCCGTGCTGGAAGATCTCGAACTGCTCCTCACCGAAGCTGTCATGGGCCATCTTCTGCGCGGCGTTGCGCCAGTTGTTCATCAGGTTGGTCAGGTACTGCCGGATGACGGGGTTTTCCACCAGGTCGCCGGGCAGCGCCAGCTTGATGTCCCGAACCGCCTTCCGGTCCGAGGTCACCGACGTGTGGCAGGCCTGCCCGTCCCACTGTCCGGCCAGTTCGTCACAGAACGTTGCCGCCGAGGCCGCGGCGGACGGGGCGACCGTGATGGCCACCGCCGAACCTGCCACCACGGCCACCGCGCCGATCAGCTTGCCGATGCGCAACATGTCAATACCTCAGGGAAGTTCCACTTTGCTTGCCCGCCACTGCCCGTCGACCTTCTCCATCGTCATTTTGATGCGGCTGCGGTCGATCCGCGGATCGGGCACGGTGCTGTTGGCCACCGACTGGTCGACGAACAACAACACGACGACCTTATCCTTGCTCGCCGACTGCACCGCCGACTGCACCACCACGCCGTGTGCGGTGGCCTTGTTGTCGATGAGCAGTTGGCGCAGTTGCATGCTCGACTGCGAGTACATGTCCTTGAACTCACCGGTGGCACCGGCCAGGACCTGGTTGAAGTTCTCGTCGACCTTGTTGGAGTCGATACTCGTCAAGACCTGGGCATAGTTGACCGCGGCATCCTGCGCCTGCTGGCCGGCCTGTGCCACCTGCTTGGTCTGCCACAGCTGCCACCCGAGGAAGCCCGAAAGCGCCAGGGATGCAGCGACGACGACGGCCACGACCCCGACGAGCGCCCAGCGGCGCCGGCCCCGTGACGTCGCGTCCGAAGATTCGGGCTCTGCCGCCTCTTCTGCCTCGTCTTCGTCCTTGGCTTCTTCGTCGGCCTCCGTCTCGGCGTCTGACTCGGTGTCAGAATCAGCGACCTCTTCGGCCGTCTCTTCGATACCGATCGCGTCGTCGACGGTCTCGGTCTGATCGTCGTCGGTCTTCTTGTCCGTGGTCACAGTCACCGTCATCTCCTTTGGGGTGAGGTTGGGTGGATTAGCGGGGCGGCTCGATCGGCAGGGTCGGGCCGCCGTAGGGCGTGGGAATGGTGTAGCGCCCCTTGGGTGTCGGGTCGGTGGTGCGCCCGAGGTCGGCCCCGGGCGGCGGGCCCGCGGTGTCGTCACCTGCCGGACGCGGCGCATTCTTGGCGCCACGAACCAGCACACCGGGGTGGTCGTCGCGACAATACGTGTACATGTAGGGCTCCGGATAGTCGGCCGACGCCGGTGGCCGGCGCGGTGTCCCGTAGTCACACGTATAGCGCGGATAGATGTCAGCCGTTGCCCACAGCCCGTTGTCGTGCATGACGCTGCCCAGCGCGTCGAGCACCGAGGTGCGGTAGTTCGGGAACAGTGCATTCAAGGCGGGCACCCGCAGATACAGCAATTGCGAAGTGCTGGCGAGGCTCCCGAGCAACTGCACCATGGTGTCGGAGTTGTCGGTGAACAGGTTGTCGACCGAGTTCAACGCTCCAGGGGTCTGATTCGTCAGCCGGCGGAAGCCCTCACGCATCTTGTTGATCCCGTCGAACGACGAGTCGAGGTTGTCCGACGCGACGGCGATCCCGGCGTTCTTCTCCGACATCAGGTTGAACACCACGCGGCTGTTGCGCAGCATGCTCACCGTCTCGGGCAGCACCGAATCCAGGGTGGACAGCAGGAATGTGCCGCCGTCGATGACGTCTTTGAGCTTGCCCGGCCCAGCCTGCGACATGCTCAGTTCCCGGCGGATCACTTCCAGCTTGGCGGTATCGACCTGGGCCAGTGCGCCGTCGGCGTCGGCGAGCAGCTGGGCCAGGCTGACCGGCACCGTGGCCTTGCCCAGACCGATCACACTGCCGTCGGTGAGGAACGGGCCGTCTGCCGTGTTGGCCGCGAAATCGATGTACTGCTCACCGGCCGGTGACAATCCGGACACCCGGACATCGCTGGACTTCGGGATGGAGACTGCCGAATTCACGTTGACGACCGCGCTGACCCCGGCGGGTGTGATGTTGAGTCGCTCCACCCGCCCCACCCGCACGCCGCGCAACGTGACGTCCTGGTTGGGCAGCAGGCCGGCGGATTCCGGAAGCTCGATGGTGATGCGGTAACTCGAGTCGAACGGCTTGACCCGCAGCGCCCCGATCATCAGGTAGGCGCCGGCCACCACCAGGGTCATCACCAGCGCGCCGGCCGAAAGCCAGGCGCGACGCCGATACCCGGCCCGGACCACGCCGACGACGAAGTCGGCCAGTGAGTTGATCATCGCGGCACCTCCGCCGCCGGCACCGGCGCCGGTGGCTCAGCGGGAGCAGCCGGCGGCTCACCCGGGGGTGGCTCCGGAGGAGCCGCGGGTGCCGGGACGATCTCACCGGGCTCGGTCGGGCTGGGAATCACCGGCATCTGCGGTACCGAAGGGCCACGACCCACGACGCGCTCCTGCAGCCGCAACAACGTGTACTGCAGCGAGCCGACCAGCTGATGCCAGTTGTAACGCTTGGGGCCGTGCAATCCGGGATCACCGCCGAACCCGATATCGGGAATCGATCCCAGAACCAGCCGGTCGATGCTGGCGCGCACCGAAAGGCCGCTGCCGGACGTCGCTTTCACCAGGGGCGGCATCAGCCGGTTGAGCGCGTACAGCGAGGCGTCCGGGGACAGCGCGACATCGTTCCACGCGCCCGCCACCTTGTTGGCATCGGCGATCACGCTGCGCCCGCTGGTGTCGGTACCCGCGATCGACGGGAACTTGCGCAATTGCGCAGAGGTGTCGCCGATCTGGGTGATCAGGTCGGCGATCTGGGTGGTGTGCTCGGCCAGTGTGTCGGTGGCCGGCCCGGCGGCATCCATCAACTCACTGACGGTCTGGTTCTTCTCGTCGATCTGCTTCAACAGCCGCGAGGTCTCGGTCATGGCGGTCGACAGCTGGTCGGAGCGCGCATTCAGGGTGCCCAGCGTGTGGTTCGTCTTGGCGATCAGATTGCCGAACGCCTGACCCTGATCACCGGTGGCCTTGCCCATCCCGTTGATGATGTTGGTGAAGTTGCGCACGGCGCCACCGTTGACCAGGATCGCCGCCGAGCCCAGCAGTGATTCCACGGTCGCGGCGGCGCGGGTGTCGTCCAGACCGATGGTGTCGCCGTTCTTGAGGAGCGGCGCGTTCGCGTCGACTGGGCTCGGCGGCCTGACCGAGACGAACACGTCGCCCAGCGGTGTCGCCGAACGCAATTCGGCGGTGGTGCCGTGGGGCAGACGGACCCCGTCCATGATGCGCAGGGTGGTCACGGCGGTGTAGTCCTTGGCCACCATCGACTCGAGCTCACCCACGTCGGCACCGGCCAACTTCACCTTGGCGTTGGCCGGCAGGTTCAAGGCGTTCGAGAACACCGCGGTCAGCCGGTAGCCGCCAGAACCGACACCGGGTGCCGGCAACGGCAGGCTGGCCAGGCCTTCGGACGCGCATCCCGACACGGCCAGACATGCCGTCATCACCACCGGCAGAACGTATTTACGCCACGGTCGTTTCATCGCTGCCCCATCGCCGCCATGCCGTCGAGCATGTAGGAAAGCCCGAAGTCGGGACCGAAGTCCTGCACCGTTCCGGTGCTGCAGCCGAGCTGCCGCAGTCCCATCATGTTGCAGACCTCCTTGACGGTCTGCGAGTCGAACAGCACCTTGTCCACCAGGACGTGTGCCCGCGCCGAGCCGTTGTTCTGATCGACGATGTTGTAGATGTTGTCCAGCGTCAACGGGGCCAGATCGAGGAACTCCGCGAGGTCGCGCCGCTGGTCCACCGTCGTGGTCAGCGCGGTATTGCCGTTGAGGACAATCTGTTTCACCTCTTCGCGGTGGGTCTGCAATACCTCGCCCACCTGGGTGATCACCTCGTTGATCTTCTTGCCGGTGGTGCCGCTGCCGAAGTTCTCGTCGGCCAGGATCTGGCTGAGTTGGCGCACTGACGAACCGAATTCCCGCAACGTGGCGTCGTTGCGGGAGGCGGCTTCGAACAACGAGCTCAAGTTCCGCACGATCGTGGTGAGCTGGTCGCGGGTCACCGCTCCGCGATCCGAACTGAGCCGCAGCGCGTCCGACAGTTCACCGAGGGCGTCCTTCATCTGCTGCCCGTTGCCGTCGGCGATCGCCGCACTGGCGTTGACGACATCGGCCAGCGGTCCGTTGCCCTTGCCGTCGCCCTTCAGCGACGAGGACAACTTGTCCAACACATCCAGCACCCGGGCGAACTCGACGGGTGTCTTGGTTCGGTTCAGGCCGATCGTGTCGTGATTCTGCAGCGTGGCCCCACCGTGGTAAGCCGGGGTCAGCTCGATCTGGCGGTCGGTGAGAATCGAGTTGGAGATGGTGACCGCCTGCGCATCAGCCGGGACCGAAACGTCCTTGTCGACGGTGAACTCGACCTCGACGTAATTGCCCTTGGGCGTGATCTTGGTGACCTGACCCACCTGCATACCGAGCACCGCTACCGTGTTTCCCTCGTAAAGGCCTGCAGCACTGTCAAATTGCGCCGTCACGGTGATGGTGCCGGTCCGATTTTTCAGAAACCACCAGCCCGCGCCGGCCACCGCCGCGACCAGCACGGCACCGGCCACGCACAGCGCGGCGATCTTGCTCCTGAACACGCTCATTGGCAGTCCTTGTAGTACTGGATCATGTTGAACTGCTTGGCCCGGCCGCTGATCGCACACATCCAGGAGTCGATCAGCAGCCCGTTGCCGACGTGCATCTCCCCGGCGTTGCCGTTGCCGGTGGCGTTGGCGAGCCCGCGCAGGGCCACCGGGCCGGACTGCAGCGTGCTGCGTAGCAGATCGTCATGCTGCCCCAGCATGTTGGACAGGTCGCGGAGGTTGGTGAGCAGCTGCTCGAGCTGCGGCCGGTCGTCGATCACGATGCCGGTCAGCGTCTGGACCAGATTGGTCAGGGCCGCGAGCATGGCCTGAAATGAGGCCCGGCGCATGACGAACTCGCCGACCAGGTCGTTGCCCTGGTCGACCAGGTTGCCGATCGTGGCCTGCTGGCGACGCAGCGTGTTACCGACCAGATCCGTGGTCTCCAGCAGGGAGCCCAGTTGGTCGCGTCGGTCGGCGATGATGGTCGCCAGCGTGTGCGTGTTCTCCAGTGCCTTGGGCACCACCGCAGGCAGACCCTCCATCTGCTTGCCGAGGATGCCCAGTGTCTGCGCGAACTTGTCGGAGTCGACCTGTTCGAAGGTGGTCGTGACATCGCCCAACGCCTCCTGCAGGTCGTAGGGCACCTCGGTATGGGTGAGGTCGAAGGTGTTGTCGGGCAAGGAACCCGTGCCCGCCGGCTGCAGGGCCAGATAGCGAGATCCCAGGATCGTGGTGATCTTGATGACTGCCCGGGAGTCCTGTCCGAGCGGAACATCGTCGCGCACCTTGAGCTTGGCCTCGACGTGGTCACCGGCCAGCTTCATGCTCCTCACCTCGCCCACCGGCATGCCTGCGACGGTGATCGGGTTGCCGGCCTTGAGCGCAGCAGCCTGCTGGAAGCGCGCGGTGTACTGCCGGTAACCGACATCAGCCACCTTGACGATCAGCATCGCCCCGATCAGCACGGTCACCACAGCGATCGCCATCATCCCGAGCCACGTCCGGTTGTAGCTCTCCAGGGGACGCCGCTTCTTCTTCGGCTTCTTCGGCGCCGGCGGATTCTCGGTCTTCGTCAGCTGATCAACCATTGGCCATGTTCCTGCATTTCGGGGTGTACTGCGCCTTGTTCCCCGGGGTGGCCGCGTCGACGATGATCGGTGTGACGTCGTTGAGACCAGGGAAGAATCCCGTCGCGTTCAGATCGCATGCATAGGTGGTGGCGTAGGCACCCTCGTTGGTCATCCGGGCGAATCCCTTGAGCAGCAACGGCAAGTTGGCGCCGGTGAAAGCCAGCTGCGGTTCGATCCCCACCATGTGTGCGGCGAACCCGGGCTGCCGGGTCACTAGTTCGTTCAGCGACGGATACACCTGGTCACTGATGGACGACAGCTGCTGCACCACCTTGGAGATGGAACCCAGGGAGTCCACCATCTCGGGCCGGCGAGCATCGAATGTGGCTACCATGCCGCGGGTTTGGGTGATCACCTCGTCCAGGCTGTCGTTGTGTTGCGCCAGGTTCTTGGCCACCGCGTTCAAGTTGTTGATCACCTCTCCGAGTTCCTGATCCCGGCCGGCGAAGGAATCGGTCAACTGCGAGGTCTGGTCGACGAGCGCGACGATCGAGGAGTTGTCGCCTTGCAGCGAGGCGATGACGCCTTTGGTGAGATTGTCGGCGTCGCGGGGATTGAGCACGCTGAACAGCGGCTCGTAGCCGTTGAGCAGGGCCCCGACGTCGAACGACGGATCGGTCTGATCGACCGGGATCGTGCTGCCGGCCGGAAGTGGGCCCGGATCACCGATATTGCCCAGCGACAGGCCGAGATACCGCTGCCCGACGATGTTCTGGTAGGTCACCGAGGCGACCGTCCGGCCGTACATCGGCTGGTTGTCCTGCACCACGAACGACACCTTGGCCAACGCGCCCTGCAGTTCGATCTTCTCGACGCGCCCGACCCGCACGCCGGCCATCCGGACGTCGTCGCCCTCACGCAGGCCGAACACGTCGGAAAACAGTGCGGCGTACGGCACCGTCTTACCGGCCACATCACGGCGCAGCGTGACGTACACCAGCCACGTCAACCCGAGCGCGACCACCATGAAAAGCGACAGGCCGATCATTGCCCCGCGGTACTTCATCGGCCTCCCTCTCCTGAAACTGGTTGCGGCGCCTCGGCGGGCAGCAGTGGACCGTCAGGTGCCGACGCTGCACCGGGTGCGGGAGCCGACCCGGGGACCGACGCCGCCGGCGGTGAACCGGGCGGTCGCGGTGCCACCGGCGCGATCGGCGACAGCGGCACCGGCGGAGGCGGCGTCGGCATGAGTGCGGGGTTCGCCGTCCCCGGCACCGGCCCGGCCGGCGGCATCCACGGTGGCAGCGGCGGATTCGGATCCGAAAGGTCGGGGTTCGGGTTGACCAACGGCGGGCCGACCGCAACCAGATTCCCGTTGGCGCCCAACGCCGTTCCGGGCGGCGGCAGCAGATCCGCCGGCGGTTGATAGTTCTCCGGAAGCAACACATCCGGCAGCGACGGGCGGGTCGGCACCAGTGGGGCGGTGAAGCAGCTGGGACCCTTGAGCCCGGAGTACTGCGGGCAGTCGGCACGGGTGTAGGCGTAGCTCGGTGTCAGCGAAAGGTTCACCCGCATGTTGCCGAAGTCGTTCTCGGGCATCCACACGTGATCGAAGAACTTGCCCGACAGCTGGTTGAGCTTGACGAAGGCCGGCACCCAGTTGTTCGAGGTGTCCGCCAGCACGCCCAGTACCGGGGTCAGGTTCGACGTGGTCTTGACCAGTTGATCGGTGTGGTTGTCCAGCGCGGTGTGGGTGGTCCCCACGGTGTGGATCCCGCCGTTGATCATCGTGTTCAGCTGCGAGCGTTGCTCGACCAGCGTGCGCATCGGCTCCACCGCCTTGTGCAGGGCGTCGAGCAGATCCGGCGCGGTCTGCTGCAGGCCCTGGGTGGCGTCGATCAGAGCGGAGACGGTGGTGGGGCCGGGCTCCGTCGCGACCACCGCGTCGAGCTGATCGATCAACCGGTTCAATTGCGCCCCGCTGGTGAGCAATTCGTTACGGCGGTTCTCGGTCGCGGCGTTCACCGCCGCCAAGATCCCCACTGTCTTGTCCTCACGGCCACGCCCGGTGGCGGCGAGTACGTCGCGCAGCTTGCTGATCGTGGTCTGGAACAACACCGTGGGAAGCTCGGTGTCCTCGGGGATCTGGGCGCCCGCGGAAATGGCGGTGCCCGGACTCGAACCATCTGCCGGCCCGCCGGCGCCATCCACGAGTTGCACCGACGACACCGCGAAGACGTTGCTGGGCACCACGCGTGCGGTCACCGTGTTCGGGATGGACCCGGCGTACTCGGGTTTGAGGTCGATGTGGACGAAGTTCGGGTCGCCGTTGGCGGCGGGGACGACGTCGTCGACCATCCCGACGAGCACGCCGTGGTACTTGACGTCGGACCGCTGCGGTAGACCGTCGCCGACGTTGACCAGCGCCGCCACCACCGGCACCCGGTCGTCCAGCTTCCCGGTGGCCTTCACCAGAAGGAATGTCGAAACCAGCGCTGCCACAACGAGTACCGCGGCTCCACAGCCGAGCAACTGACGGTCGGACGGACCCCGACCATCCATTTCCAGCGAGTTACCCATCTAGCCGCCGAACCTCGCTCCTGAATCGACCGTCCACAGCGCCATGGTGAGCAGCATGTTGACGATCACCACTACGGTGATGCTGGCGCGCATGGCGTGACCGGCGGCCACACCCACCCCTACCGGTCCGCCCGAGGCGTAGAACCCGTAGTAGCACTGCACCGTGGAGGCGATCCACACGAAGATGACTGCCTTCAGCACCGAGTAGAGGATGTCCTGCCCGGACAGCATGAGGCTGAAGTAATGCAGATAGGAACCGGTCGAACCGCCGCTGATCAGGAAGACCACCAACTGGGTGGTCAGATAGCTGACGGCAAGACAGAGCGCGTAGAGCGGGATCACGGCGATCACCGCAGCCATCAGCCGCGTGGTGACCAGATACGGGATCGGACGGATCGCGATGGAATCGAGTGCGTCGATCTCCTCGGCGATGCGCATCGAGCCCAGCTGCGCGGTGAACCGGCAACCGGCTTGCGTCGCGAAGGCCAGCGACGCCGCGATCGGTGCCAGCTCGCGGGTGTTCACCAACGACGAGATGATGCCGGTGGCCGGACCGAGCCCGAGCAGATCGAGAAAGTTGTAGCCCTCGATACCGACGAGTGCACCCATCGTGATGCCCAGTACGACCGCGACCCCGATGGTGCCGCCGCCGACCACGAGTGAGCCGTTGCCCCAGGCGATGTCGGAGAGTAGCCGGACGAATTCACTGCGGTAGTGCCGCAGCACGATCGGTACCGCTGTCAGCGCCCGGACGAAGAACACCATCATGTGGCCCAGCCGCATGACCGGCTTGGAGGCCCGCCGGTAGAGCCGGACCCACGGCGCCAGTAGCGGCGGAACGAATGCCGAGGCCGTCACGTCACAGCCCGACCCGGGGGAACAGCATGATGTAGAGCTGGCTTATCGCCACGTTGACCACCATCAGCAACAGAATCGATTCCACTACCGCCGCATTCACAGAGTTCGCCACACCGGTGGGCCCACCTTTGGTCGACAATCCCTTCTGACACGACACCACCGCGACGATGGCGCCGAAGATCACCGCCTTCACCAGAGCCACGATCATGTCGCCGGTGGTGGCGAACGAGGCGAAGGTTGCCACGAAGCTGCCGGGGGCGCCGTTCTGGAAATAGACGTTGAACAGGAAGCTGGCCAGGAAGCCGACGAAGCACACCACCCCGGTCAGCGCCACGCCGATCATGATGGCGGCGACGAAGCGCGGCACGACCAACCGCTGAATCACCGAGACACCCATGACCTCCATGGCGTCGGTTTCCTCACGCATGGTCCGCGAGCCCAGATCGGCGGTGATCGCCGAACCCACCGCAGCCGCCATGAGGACCGCAGCGACCAGTGACGCGGCCTGCCGGATCACCGCCAGGCCACTGGCCGCGCCGGCCAGTGACGTCGCGCCGACCTGTCCGGCCAACAGCGCGAACTGGATCGAGAGGGTGACGCCGATCGGCAAGGCCACCAGCACGGTGGGCAGCACGGCGGTGCCGGCCATGAACGCGCCCTGCCGGATGAACTCCTGCCACTGGAAGCGGCCCGTCACAAGGTCGAGGAACAGGATCTGGACGGTGCGGACGCCGAGCACGAACTGGTCCCCGACCGTGGCGAGCGACGCCAGCGGATGACGCCGGGCATAACCGGTGGCCCAATTCTCGATGGCGTCGATTCCCCGCTCCGGTTCGACCCCATCGGTCACGCTCTCAGGCGGCGCCGTCATCCTCTCTCATTAAGCAGCAGAACCAGCAAAGATCAACCCTCCCCAAACCGAGGTACGGCCGCTCTCGGCCGAATAACTCGCATTGGATGGCACCGTAACGTCGAGACTCGATCCCCGTCAACGTTTTGCCGAATTATCATTCACTTAGCGAGATGGGCTCATCAATTTCCGGCAAACCACCCGCCGCCGACGTCACGCAGCCACCACCACTCGAACGTGCGGACGATGCCTTGTCACTTCCTGTATCACGTGTAAATACAGTGCATTCAGGCCATTGCGAGGGCGATCGGCATTGACGCCGACGCAAGTGCCGCGCTCTGACCGACCGAGGATTCGCGCCGCACAAACGAACTCGCTGCGGAATCAGTGTCCGGTATGGCCGTTAACTTTGCCGATCGTGTCGAAAGGGTGGAAATGCTGTCGGATTTTTGCCGACGATGGGCGTCCCGCCGCCTGGCTCACCGCCCGCGCCGAAGTCTACTGACTACGGGCGATGTCAGTCGGGTTTCGCAACATCTCGGCCGTACCGGCTTCCCGGTTCGCCTGCGCCACGATCGCAGACAGCAGACCGGGCATGGCGGCGTCCACATCATGCGCGCGCAACCGCTGATAGACGTGACCCTCACTGATCACCCGCTCGGTGAGGCCGGTGTCGCGCAGGATGTTGAAGTGGTGGGTGGCCGTCGACTTGTTGATGCCGTCATAGAGCCCCGCACATTTCACCGGCTCACCGGCGTCGTATAGCCGACGCACCATCTCGAGCCGCACAGGGTCCTGCAGAGCAGCCAGCAATTGAGGCAACGTGCCCACCGGACACGGCGCCTCGACCGTCGGAGCATCTGCCATGCGTGTCCCCCGCCAGAAACAAGTTTGATGAACGTCAAACCCAGCGTAGGCTCGGCCAGGTTCGATGAGCATCGAACCTACCGGACGGGGAGTGGCGATGGCGCAGATTTCGGCGGAGAACGCCCTCGGGCGCGAAGTCGAGCACGGCCAACGCTGGGCCTATCCACTGCTGCTCATCTTCAGCGGGGTGGCGCTGGGAGTCTCGGGCCTCCCCGCCCCGCTGTACGGCATCTACGAAACCGCCTGGCATCTCACCCCGCTGGCCACCACCATCGTCTTCGCGGTGTACGCGCTGGCCGCCCTGGCCGCAGTGCTCGTGTCCGGCCGCATCTCCGATGTGATCGGCCGCAAGCCGGTGCTCGTGGCCGCCCTCATCGCGATGATCGTCGGACTCGGCGTCTTCCTGGTGGCCGACAACATGGCCCTGCTCCTCCTGGCCCGCACCATCCACGGCGCAGCCGTCGGCTCGATCGTGGTGGTCTCCGCCGCCGCGCTGCTGGACCTGCGGCCACATCGCGGCGTGCGCTCGGGACAGCTCAGCGGCGTCGCATTCAACATCGGCATGACCGTGGCCATCATCGGATCCGCCGTGCTGGCGCAATACGCGCCACACCCGCTACGCACCCCCTACGCCGTGGTGGCGGTGATCTGCGTTCTGGTCGGCGTCGGCGTGCTCGCGCTGCGCGAAACCCACACCGCCCGCTCCACCGGACCGATCCGGATCTCCAAACCCGCTGTGGCCAAGGAGATCCGGTCGGACTTCTGGTTCGCCGCACTCGGCGCGATGGCGTCATGGTCGGTGCTGGGCGTGCTGCTCTCGCTGTATCCGTCTCTGGCCGCGCACCAGACCCACATCGAGAACCTGGTGTTCGGCGGCGGAGTCGTCGCGATCACTGCGTTCTCCGCGGCGATGGCCCAGCTGGCCGCCACCCGTGTCCCGGCCCATCGCGCCGCGATCATCGGCGACGTGGGCATGGCGATCACCCTGGCCCTGACGGTTCCGGTGTTGGTCACCCACTCCTGGCCCCTGGTGTTCGTCGCGGCAGCAATGCTCGGCGCGACGTTCGGGCTCGGGTTCGGCGGATCGCTGCGGCACCTGTCCCACGTGGTGCCTGCCGACCAGCGCGGCGAAACCATGTCCGCGTTCTACCTGCTGGCCTACACCGCGATGGCCGTCCCGACGCTGCTGGCCGGCTGGGCCGCCACCCGCTGGGACCTGGCCACGGTCTTCCCGTGGTTCGCCGCCGCGGTGTCGGTGGCCTGCCTGGCCGCCGCGGCCGTCGGCGCACTGAGTCGTCGTCGCGCCGGCACCGGCTGACCCAGTTCGGCAACTTGCGCTCAGCTACCGCGTCTCGGCAATACGCTGATCGCCATGGCACCTGCGCAACGCGAACCCAACGTCGTCGTCCTCGGCGGAGGATCCTGGGGCACCACCGTCGCCTCCATCTGCGCACGGCGCGGACCAACCCTGCAGTGGGTGCGCTCGGAGGACACCGCCAAGGACATCAACGACAACCATCGCAACTCGCGGTATCTGGGCGACGAGGTGGCGCTGCCCGAAAGCCTCAAGGCCACCAACGATTTCAATGAAGCGGCCAACTGTGCCGACGTGATCGTGATGGGCGTGCCGTCGCACGGCTTCCGCGGGGTACTCACCGAACTGGCCCGTGAACTGCGCCCTTGGGTGCCGGTGGTCTCCCTGGTCAAAGGTTTGGAGCAGGGCACCAACAAACGGATGAGCGAGATCGTCGACGAGGTGTTGCCCGGACATCCGGCCGGGATCCTTGCCGGGCCGAACATCGCCCGCGAGGTCGCCGAAGGCTACGCCGCCGCCGCCGTGCTGGCCATGCCCGATCAGCACCTGGCCGCCAACCTGGCGCAGTTGTTCCGCACCAAGCGGTTTCGCACGTACACCACCGACGACGTCGTGGGCGTGGAGATGGCCGGGGCGCTCAAGAACGTCTACGCCATCGCCGTCGGCATGGGCTATTCACTGGGCATCGGCGAGAACACCCGCGCCATGGTGATGGCCCGCGCGGTGCGCGAGATGTCCAAACTCGGCGAGGCGATGGGCGGGCACCGCGACACCTTCGCCGGCCTGGCCGGCATGGGAGACCTCATCGTCACCTGTACCAGCCAGCGCAGCCGCAACCGCCACGTCGGCGAGCAGCTGGGCGCGGGCAAGACCGTCGACGAGATCATCGCGTCGATGAATCAGGTCGCCGAGGGCGTCAAGGCCGCCAGCGTGATCATGGAGTTCGCCGACAAATACGGGCTCAACATGCCGATCGCCCGCGAGGTCGACGCGGTGATCAACCACGGCGCGAAGGTCGAGGACGCCTACTACGGCTTGATGATCGAGAAGCCCGGCCACGAGGTGCACGGGTCCGGGTTCTGATGTTCTGCGCCGAGAGGGACGCCGTGGTCGCTCTCGGTCGCTTGCCTTCGACCTCTACGTCACTTTCGCGGAACCAGGCTCGACGCCGCGCACCGCTGCGCGGAAGTCCTCGGCCCCGACCGGCGGGGCGATGGTCCAGAGCACCTCGGCCTCGTTGTCGGTCGGGTTGTGCCAGTCATGCAGTTGGGTCGCACCGAAGGTCATGCTGTCGCCGGTGTCGAGCAACGTGGTCTGGCCCTCGACGGTGATGCTGAGCCCGCCCTTGAGCACGTAGACGAAAATCGTTGCGGCATCGAGCCGGTAGGCCCCTCCCGAACCACCGCCCGGCCGCATGATGGTGTGCATCACCTGCACATGGTGTTCGGTCTTCGGGGTCAGCAACTCTTCCCTGACCCCGTGTCCGCCCATCTCCAGCGGCGCACCGGCTCCGCTGCGCACCACGGGCGCCGAGGGGTACTCGAACAGATCACCGATGCCGATCTCCAAGGCATCGCAGATGCGCATCAGCACCGGGACCGACACGTTGGTCATCCCCCGCTCGGCCAGGCTCAAGAAGCCCTTGGTCACCTCGGCCCGGGCGGCCACCTCGGTCAGGCTCAATCCGCGCTGACCGCGGAACTCACGCAGCCGTGCCCCGGCCCGCCCCATACCGGTCTCCGTGCCGGTCTGGCCCCCGTCCGCCACTGAGGCTCCCCCTTCCTGTTGACGACCGTTCGTTTAGTGGTGTAAAACACAGCCATTGTTTTATGGCATTGAACCCTACACGTAGGCGGTGCCCCCAAAGCACAGAAAGGCACGCGGTGTCTGCACCTGCAACCGAACCCACCAGCGAGTCGACGCGCATCCAGGCCGCCGTCCTCGACGGCAACGGAACGATCAGCATCGAACATGTCGACCTCGCCGCCCCCGGCCCCGGCGAGGTGCAGGTCCGGATCGCGGCCGCCGGAGTCTGTCACTCCGACCTGCACGTCACCACCGGAGCCTGGGACGTCCCGGCGCCGGTGGTTCTGGGACACGAAGGATCCGGCGTGGTCACCGCCGTCGGCCCCGGCGTCGACGACCTCGAACCCGGCGACCATGTGGTGCTCAGCTGGGTACCCGGCTGCGGCGAATGCCGCGCCTGCCAGGCCGGCCGCCCGGCCCAGTGCGCGCTGGTGGCATCGGTCGTGGCCACCCGCGGCACCCTGTACGACGGAACCACCCGGCTGTCCAACGAGCGCGGCCAGATCCACCACTACCTCGGGGTGTCCTCCTACGCCGAGCAGGTCGTGGTCCCCCGCAGCGGCGCGATCAAGGTCCGCAACGATGCGCCACTGGAAGACATCGCGATCGTGGGCTGTGCGATCGCCACCGGAGTGGGCGCAGTGCGCAATACCGCCGACGTGCAACCCGATTCGACCGTCGCGGTGATCGGCTGCGGCGGGGTGGGTCTGGCCTGTGTCCAGGGCGCCCGGCTGGCCGGCGCCTCACGCATCGTGGCGGTCGACGTCGTAGCCGAAAAGCTGGACCTGGCAAGCAAACTCGGTGCCACCGACACTGTCGACGCCTCGGCGGTCGAGGACGTCGTGGCAGCCCTGCGCGAGGTGCTGCCCGACGGATACGACTACATCTTCGACGCCATCGGCAAGATCGCCACCACCGAGCAGGCCATCGCGGCACTGGGCCTCGGCGGGGCCGCCGTCATCGTCGGGCTCCCGCCTGCCGGTGAGCGGGCCAGCTTCGACCCGCTCGCACTGGCCGAGGCCGATCAACGGATCCTGGGCTCCAACTACGGCTCGGCGGTTCCCGAGCACGACATCCCGCAGCTGGTCGACGAGGTGATGGCGGGCAACCTCGACCTGGCCTCGATGATCTCCGCCCGGCGCCCCCTGGCCGAAGCCGCCGACGCCCTCGACGATCTGGCCGCCGGCCACGCACTGCGCCAACTCCTCGTCCCGAACGCCTGAGAAGAATCGAGATCCCAAGTGACTGAAGATCTTCAGACCCGGGCCGAGACCCCGACCGGGGATGCGGGCCTGCGCCGCGGGGTGATGGGCGGCGGCGAACTGGCCGCGCAGGCCATCGCCAACATCGCGCCCAGCGCCGTCATCGCGTTCACCGCCGCCGCCATCTACACCACCGCCAGTAACGGCACCTGGGTCTCTTTCGCCCTGGCCACCGTCGTCATCCTCTCGGTGGGCTACTGCATCTCGCAGTTCGCCAAGCGCCGTTCGAGCGCGGGTTCGCTGTACAGCTACGCCGCGACCGCACTGGGACCGTTCGGCGCCTACCTGACCGGCGTCAGCCTGATCATAGGATGCTTCGGCATCGCCGCGGGTTCACTGAGCGGCTCAGTCGCCTACACCGCCACCCTGCTCAACCAACTCGGTATTCCGATCCACGGAGTGGCCGCGCAGATCGTGCTGGCCGCCGTTCTGGGTGCGCTGGCCACCTTGTTCACCATCCGCGGCATCCGGCTCTCGGCGCGGGTTTCGCTTGTGCTGGAACTGGTTTCGGTGTCCATCATCATCCTGCTGCTGATCTTCACCCTGGTGCACCTGGGGGCGCGCGCTTTCGATGCCGACCAGTTCGACCTGACCGGCGCCAAACCGTCGGGTATCGCGGTGGGCATGGTGTTGGCGATCCTGGGCTTCGTCGGATTCTCCAGCGCCGACGCCCTGGCCCGCGAAGCCAGGGATCCCTACCGCGCGGTGCCGCGGGCCATCATGTGGAGCGCCGCAGGCGTGGGTGTGCTGTACGTCTTCGCCGCCTACACCCAGGTGGCCGCGCTGGGACCCGACCTCGGCGAATCCGCCCAACCGCTCAACGATCTCGCGACCCTGGTCGGCATGCCCGGCTGGTTCAATCCGATCCTCAACTTCGGTATCGCCGCATCGTTTTTCGCCGTGGTGGTCGCTCCGATGAACGTCATCGGCCGCATCTTGTACGTGATGGGTAAGGAGGGTGTGGTTCCGTCGGCGATCGGCCGGACCCACCCGACGCACCTGACCCCGCACCGTGCGCTGATCTCAGTCAGCCCCCTGGTGATCGCGGTGCCGGTGGTCCTGTACCTGGCAGGCGTCGACGCGATGGACGTCGTGACCTGGGTGGACACCTACGGGACCTACGGTTACATGGTGGCCTACGCCGCAGCTGCGATCGCAGCCGTGGTGTTCCTGCGCAGCATCAAGGTCCGTGTTCCGCTGGTCTGGCCGGCCGCCGCGCTGGCCATCGGATCAATGGCATATGTGTTCTACGCCAACGTGTATCCGGTGCCGGCCTACCCGCTCAACGTGATCCCGTGGTTGTTCCTGGCGACCGTTGCCGCCGCACTGGCCTGGTACTGGATTCTGAGCCGACGGTCACCGGAAGTGATCGCGAAGATCGGCACCAGCGACATGGAAACGCTCGAAGGAATCGGCTGAGCCTCAGCCGATCTGGAAGGTGGGCTTGAAGTCCGACTCCTGCTCACCGATGACGAAGCTGCCCGCCGGGCTGATCACGAAGCCCGCCTGATTGCGCCCGTCGATGCATGAGGTGGTCACCCCGTCGGTGCCGCAGCTCACCGTCTGATAGCTGAGCCGCGAATTGGGCGGCAACGGCTTGGGGTTCTCGACGACGGCGAAGACGGGGGCCGGCGAACTGGCGAACCCGGGTACTCCCGGCCCGCCGCTGACCAGGTTGGCCCCGTTGGGCGCGGCGGGGATCGGTCCGCTGCAGCCGTAGCTGCCGTTGCGCTGAATCACGCAGGTGATGCCCTCAGGGACGCTGAACGCGTACCAGGTCTTGTCCATCACCGCGTATTCGGAGGTCTTGACCGGTGCGTACGCGTTGACGTTGGGGGCGGCAGGCGCGGGATCGGGCTCCGCGAGTGCGGCACCGGGCACGCTCATCACTGCCGCTCCCGCGGCGCTCACCAGGCCAATCACCACTCTGCTCAGCACGCCGCCACCCTAACCCGGGGCGATAGAACGGTCCACCGCTCCGGGGCTGGGGGCTACTTGTCCTGACCGCAGGCGAGGTCGACGTAGACCGTGGTGTAGCGGACACGCTCCTCGGTGTTGCCCCGCGGCGCGGCCTTGAGTTCGGTGATGTCGCGGCCGGGACGGACCGCCTTGACGTTGCAGTCATTGATCGACCCGCTGCCGACGCGGGACAGGATGACGCGGTAGCCCTCGTCCTCCAGTTGCTTGATCGTCTGCTGCGCCGACCCTGTGCCGCCGGGCGCCGCGGCGGCCGGGGCTGCCAGCGCGCCCAATGCCAGACCGGCTCCCACGGAGGCGATGGCAACAGTTTTCCAGATGTTCACCATTGAATTACCTGGCCTTTCTCTTGCTGAGGTAGTTCCAGCCTAAAGAGCCATTTCACCAGGGTCCATCAACTCATATTGAACACATACGAATTACCGCATACAGCTCGGCCGTCAAAGAATATTCAGGCCCGATTCATATTTTTCGCATGGGCGGCGACCGTCTCCGGGGCGACGTCGGTAGCGAGGGGGATCCGCACAGTAAACACCGTGCGACCAGGCTTTGAGGCGACCGCGACGGTCCCCTGGTGCGCCTCGACGATCGAGGCCACGATAGCCAGCCCCAACCCGGTGCTACCCAATTCCCGCGACCGCGATTTATCCGCCCTGACAAACCGGCCAAATAGATTCGGCAACAATTCGGCATCAATTCCGGGGCCGTCATCGGTGACCGTCAATTCTGCGAATTCTCCGGCCTCGGTCAACGCGATGGCGACCGTCACACCAGGCGGCGTGTGTATCCGGGCATTCGTCAACAGATTGCTGATCACCTGGTGCAGCCGGGCGAGGTCCCCGCGCACCCAGAGCGGATCGTCGGGCAGCTCGGCCACCCAGTGATGCTCGGGTGCGCCCACCGCCACGTCGTTGATCGCGTCCACCACCAGATCGCTCAGGTCGATGTCGTCGGTCTCCAATTCCTGTCCTTCACTCAACCGCGACAACAGCAGCAGGTCGCTGACCAGCCCGGTCATCCGTCGCGCCTCGGCCTCGATGCGGGCCAGGGCGTATTCGGTGGTCGGCGGTAGGTTCGCGCTGTCCTGCCGGGTGAGCTCGGCATAGCCCTGGATCGCCGCGAGTGGCGTGCGCAGCTCGTGGCTGGCATCGGTGAGGAACTGCCGGGTGCGCCGGTCGGACTCGGCCAGCGCGGCCAGCGCGCTGTCGACATTGGCCAGCAGCTGGTTGAGCGTGTCCCCCACCAGGCCGACCTCGGTGTCCGGATCGGTGTCCTTGTCCCGCACCCGTGTCGTGATGCGGTGATCGCCACCGTCCAACGGCAGTTTCGCCACCTTGGCCGCAGTGGCAGCCACCCGGCTCAACGGCCGCAGTGCATAGCGCACCACCGCGACCGTGCCCAACGCGGTGACGATCAGGGCGATGACGATCATCACCCCGACGGTCACCGTCTTGCGGGCGATCACCATGTTGGCGCTGTCCAGCGACACCCCGGAGACCAGCATGTCGCCGTTCCCTGCAGGCTGACTGGCCAATCGGTAGGAGCCCAACACCGGAAGCTTCACCGTGCGCGGCTGCTCGTCGGTCCAGTCGTACTGGTCGAGTGCGGCGGTCACCGCTGCCGGCGCGGGGTGCGGCTCACCGTCGGAGAACACCGCCGACTGGATCACCTCGCCGTCGTGCAGCACCGCGATCAGGTTGCCCGGAGCCTGTCCGACGAACGCAGTGAGCGCCTCGGTGTCTGACGCGAGCTCGTGATCGGTACGGCTCTCCCGCCATTTCTCAAGGGAATGGCTGAACGCTGCCAACGACCGCGACACCTCGGTGTCGCTCATCGTCGTCACATAGGTGTGCAAGCTGTACACGGACAACGCGCCGACGGCGAACAGCACCACGGTGACGAGCGCACTGACGCCCAGTACCAATTGCCGGCGCAGTGAGCGCGGCCCCCAACGCCTGGGCGGCATCAGTGGGTCACGAGGCCGGGCGCAGCATGTAGCCGACGCCACGCACGGTGTGGATCATCGGTTCGCGGTCGGTATCGACCTTTTTGCGCAGGTAGGAGATGTAGAGGTCGACGATGCTGGACTTTCCGCCGAACCCGTAGTTCCACACCCGGTCGAGGATCTCGGCACGGCTCAGCGCACGGCGCGGATTCCGCATCAGGTAGCGCAGCAGCTCGAACTCCGTCACGGTGAGGTTGATCGGCTCACCGCCCCGGGTGACCTCTCGGCTGGCCCCGTCGAGCACCATGTCACCGACCTTGAGGGTCTCGTCGGCAGGCGGTGTGGTGTGGCTGGAGCGGCGCAGCAACCCGCGCAGCCGGGCGACCAGCTCCTCGAGGCTGAACGGTTTGGTCATGTAGTCGTCGGCGCCCGCGGTGAGGCCGGATACCCGGTCAAGCACCGAATCCCTGGCGGTCAGGAACAGCGTGGGCGTGTAGCCGTCGGCCTCACGGACCCGCTGCAGAATCTGCAACCCGTCGATATCGGGCAACATGATGTCGAGGACCACGACGTCAGGTTCGATCTCGTCGAACTTGGCTACGGCATCATGGCCGTTGTGGGCCACGTCGACCTCCCAGCCCTCGTAGTGCAGGGCCATCTTGACCAGGTTGGTCAGCGCCGGCTCATCGTCGACCAGCAGTACGCGAATCGCAGATCCGTCGGCGCGATGGATCTTCGGCAACTGTCCGAGGATGGCCTGGCGCGGTTGCTGGGCACGGGGGGAAACGGACATCGTCGTCATGTTTCCATTGTGCGGAGTACACAGACCGTTGTCACGGAGTTCATATGGAGTTCTAAGGGAATGCCGTTCACCCACCGACCCCTATGACTCACATCACCTTCATATGAAATCGTGATCCAGCCGAGATTCGGTGCAATACATATCTTTTCGAAACAATTTGGTGAACAATCGGTGCCGCACCCCCTCATGCGACAAACGGTTTTCCCTGCACACCAGTCATATTCACCGAATGACACACCAATGAAACATTTGGGTTCTCTATGCATGGCACAAACTGCCTTGCGCCTGCTTACAGCGATAAATACTCTCGCCCATAGCAATTGGGTGTTGCCGAGCTACATCTGAACTCCGCCGGCTTGTGTCGCGCTGTGCTCCAACACCTTTCGAAGTTGTTCACCGACAACGGCGTCAATAACTTTGCGCGGACCTGCAACGCGGCGGGTCCGCGCATGACCATCTCCACACGGAGGAGTGCAATGCAGCAAACGACTGATTTCGCAGAACGGGCCCGGGCCGTTCTGCGATACGACCTACCCGCCTCGCTGGTGGTGTTCCTGGTCGCCCTGCCGTTGTCCCTGGGCATCGCTGTGGCCTCCGGCGCCCCGGTACTCGCCGGGATCATCGCCGCGATCGTCGGCGGCATCCTCGCCGGCGCCCTCGGCGGGTCCCCGCTGCAGGTCAGCGGCCCCGCGGCCGGCCTCACCGTGGTGGTCGCCGGGCTCATCTCGCAGTTCGGCTGGGCCGTCACCTGCGCCATCACCCTGTGCGCCGGCGTGCTCCAGATCCTCTTCGGACTGAGCCGGGTGGCACGCGCCGCACTGGCCATCTCCCCCGTCGTGGTGCACGCGATGCTGGCCGGCATCGGCATCACCATCGCCCTGCAGCAGATCCACGTGCTGCTCGGCGGCAGCTCCAACAGCTCCGCCTGGGCCAATGTCACCGAACTGCCAGGTCAGCTGATGAACGCCCACGGCCACGGCGTCATCCTGGGCGCACTGGTGATCGCGATTCTGGTGGGGTGGCGCTGGGTGCCTGCCCCGATCAAGAAGGTTCCCGGTCCGCTGGTGGCCATCGTCGGCGTCACCGCACTGTCGTTGCTGCCGACGTTCGGTGACGTCACCCGCATCCAGATCAACGGCTCCCTGCTGGACGCGCTGGCCCTGCCCAGCCTGCCCGACGGCAACTGGGGCGCGTTCGCCGCAGGCGTCCTCACCATCGCGTTGATCGCCAGCGTCGAGAGTCTGCTGTCGGCCGTGTCGGTCGATCGCATGCACACCGGACCGCGCACCAACTTCGACCGCGAGATGATCGGCCAAGGCACGGCCAACATGGTCTCGGGCGCCATCGGCGGCCTGCCCGTCACCGGCGTGATCGTGCGCAGCTCGACCAACGTCGCCGCCGGCGCCCGCACCCGCGCCTCGGCCATCCTGCACGGCGTCTGGATCCTGATCTTCGCGGTGCCGTTCGCCGGTTTGGCCCAGATGATCCCGACCGCCGCACTCGCCGGCCTCCTGATCGTCATCGGCTGCCAGCTGGTCAAGCGTGCTCACATCGAAACTGCCAGGCGCACAGGTGATCTCGCGGTGTACGCCGTCACGGCAGCGGGTGTGGTGTTCCTCAACCTGCTCGAAGGTGTGCTGATCGGTCTGGCGCTGGCGGTCGCACTGACCGTGTGGCGGGTGGTGCGCACCAACATCGTGTCCGAATCCACCGGCGAGAACACCTGGCGCGTCGCCATCGAAGGCTCCTGCACGTTCCTGTCCCTTCCGACGCTCACCAGCGCCCTGGGCAAGGTGCCGACAGGCTCGTCGGTGACTGTCGAGCTGTCGGTCGACTTCATCGACCACGCCGCTCACGAGACGATCGAAGAGTGGCAGCGCCAGCACGTGGCCACCGGCGGCACGGTCGACATCCACGATGTCGGCGCCGTCGAGATGGCCAGCGCGGTGGCCGGGCCGCCGATGCGCGGCTTCACGCCGTTCGACAAGCGTTCCGGCGTGGTGCCGTGGAGCTCGTGGCAGCGCGAGGAGGTGTCCTCAGTCCTGCACGGCCTGGCCGCCTACCACCGTCGCACCGCCCCGGTGCTGCGCCCGCACATGCAGGAGCTGGTGCACGCCCAGCGGCCCGAGACGCTGTTCCTCACCTGCGCCGATTCGCGGGTGGTGCCCAACGTCATCACCAGCAGCGGGCCGGGTGATCTGTTCACCGTGCGCAACGTCGGCAACATGATCCCGGCCGGCCAAGCCGACGCGTCGATCGAGGCGGCCATCGCCTTCGCCGTCGACAAGCTCGAGGTCAGCTCGATCGTGGTGTGCGGACACTCCAGCTGCGGTGCCATGACCGCGATGCTCGGCAAGACCGACGCGGGCGACAAGCATCTGGAATCGTGGCTGGCCCATGGCAATCCGTCGATCGAGGCGTTTGACGACGGCCGCCACCCGGTGGCGCAGTCAGCGGCAGAGGCAGGCTTCGGCATGGTCGATCAGCTGTCGATGGTCAACATCGCCGTGCAGGTGCAGACGCTGCAAGCTCACCCGCTGGCCCGTCGCGTCAACGTCATCGGCCTGTTCTACGACATCGCCAGCGCCGGCGTGTTGCGGGTGACGCCCACCCACATCGAGACCCTCGCCGACGCCGCATAAGGGGCGTTCTCTCCGGCTTGCGCAACGAGCGTGCGCGTCTGCTGTTCGACCAGCAGTTCGCGCACGCTCGTTGCGTTTGCGGACTTGGCTATCGTGACTTCATGGGGGCGGATCGGCAGGCCATCATCGCGCAGCTGCGCGACGCCATCGGCGCGGTCGAGTCCAAGAGTGACGGTCGACCACCGACGCTGCCACCGCGGCCCCAGCCGACACCGCCACGCGCGACCCCCGCCGTCCTCAAGGGGTGGGATGTTCCAGACGGGGACGACTGGCGAGACCACCTGCCTGCCCGATACGTCGACGGGCAGCACGGATTTGACCACAGGCTGATGGAAGACCTGGCCGCAGTCGGCGTCCGCTGCTACACAATCGGGCACTTCAAGGCGACCACCGCGCCGTCCGCCATTCCGGTCTTCGTTGACTGGCTCACCCATCTGGAAGCCCGGATCCCGGGTGAGGAAACCCATCACCGCAACATCATCCGGATCGGGCTGATCTGGAACCTGCACGACCGCGCCGCCCAGGGCAAGCAGCACATCGTCGACTTGATGCTGACCCAGATCCGCCACCAACCTCCGCTTACCCGCGGGGCACAGGATGCTGCGCTGTCGACGTTGTCATTCGTCGCCACGGCAAGGCATTTCGCCCAGATCGTCGAACTGCTGGCCGAACCCATCGACATGGCCGGCCGGAGCTGGCTGGTGAGCTATCTGGGAAAGGTGAAAACCGATGAGGCTCGCGCTCTGGCGGTCGGTTATCTGGACAGCCCGTACACGGCATTCGCCCTCAAAGCCCTGATCCAGATGAAAGCCGCCGGGGTCCGAGACCTCGTCGCACCGTATGTCGGCTCCGAGCATGCAGAGGTCCGCAAGTACGCACGGCGCGCGATGGAGCGACTCGCCTAGCTTCAGGCGCTCAACGGCGAAGGACTAGAAGCGGCCGGGAGTTGACCCGCCATAGCCGGCCATGTCCTCCAGGCGACGGATGCGGTCGTCGATCGGCGGGTGGGTCGAGAACAGCTTGCCGATACGCTCGCCGGCCCGGAACGGGCTGGCGATCATCAGATGCGCCTGATCGGCCAGCTGGGGCTGCGGAGGCAGTGGTGCCGCTTCGACGCCACCGGAGATCTTGCGCAGCGCCGACGCCAATGCCAGTGGATCACCGGTCAATTCAGCACCGGACTGGTCGGCCTGGTACTCGCGCTGGCGGGATACCGCCATCCGCACCACGGTGGCCGCGATCGGGCCCAGCAGTGAAACCAGCAGCATCGCCAGCGGATTCGTACCCTCACGGTTGCCGCCGAACATCCCCGCGAACATGGCCATATTGGCCAGGGCGGTGATCACCGACGCCATCGCGCCTGCCACGCACGAGATCAGGATGTCGCGGTTGTAGACGTGAGAGAGCTCATGGCCGAGAACCGCGCGCAGCTCACGCTCGTTGAGGAGCTGCAGAATGCCGGTGGTACAGCACACCGCGGCGTTGCGCGGGTTGCGGCCGGTGGCGAATGCGTTGGGGTTGGCGGTGTCGGAGATGTACAGGCGCGGCATCGGCTGATGCGCCGTGGTGGCCAACTCCCGGACGATCCGGTAGATCTCGGGCGCCTGCACCTCGGTGATCGGCTGCGCGTGCATCGCGCGCAGCGCCATCTTGTCGCTGTTGAAGTACACGTAGACGTTCATGCCGACGGCGAACAGCACCGCCAGGTACATCACGTTGCGGCCGAACAACGAACCGACGAACACGATCAGCGCCGAAAAACCGACCAGCAACAGGAATGTCTTGATTCGGTTTGCGTGCGGGTTCCACGTCATCGCAGTTTCCTCCTAGGCAACTACTCGGCAACCATCGCTGATTAAACGCTCAGTTACCGTCCGTGGTTCCGGAATCAGCCGTGACGGTTGACCGTGTAGTCCACGAGGGTGGCCAATGCGTCACGCCCGGGCCCGGATGGAAGGCTGGCCAGCTCGTCACGGGCCTGCGCCGCGTACTCGGCCACCGTCTCCTTCGCGCGCGCCATCCCGGTCGACCGGCGCAGCAGGGTCAGCGCCTCGGCCACGTCCTCTTCCCGCTCGACGGGTGTGGCCAGCAACTCGCGCAGCCGGTCGGAATCCGGACCCGACTCACGCAGCGCGTACAGCACCGGCAGGGTGTGCACCCCTTCGCGCAGGTCAGTGCCCGGAACCTTGCCCGATTCATCCGGATCGCTGTCGATGTCGATGATGTCGTCGGAGATCTGGAACGCGGTGCCCACGATCCCGCCCAGCCGGTGCAGCCGCTCGACCTGCTCGGCATCGGCGCCCGAGAACGTCGCGCCGAACCGCCCCGAGGCGGCGATCAGGCAGGCGGTCTTCTCGTAGACCACCTTGAGGTAATGGTCGACGGAGTCGGCATGCTCGGCCGCACCGCGGGTCTCACGCATCTGGCCCGTCACCAACTGGGCGAATGTGTCAGCAATCACACGCACCGCGTCCGGTCCCAGCCGGGAAACCAGCCGCGAGGCCGTGGCGAACAGATAGTCACCCGCCAGGATCGCGATGTTGTTGCCCCACCGGGCATTGGCACTCGGTGCCCCGCGCCGCATCTGGGCCTCGTCCATGACGTCGTCGTGATACAGCGTCGCCAGGTGCACCAGCTCGATCACCGCACCGGCGATTGCGACGTCCGGATCGTCGGGCCGGGGGCCCAGCGACGCCGAGAGCACGGTGAACAGCGGACGGAACCGCTTGCCGCCGGCCTGGAACAGATGCTGGACCGCCTCTGCCATGAGCTCGTCGGCTTTGCCCAGCTCGTCAGACATCAGTTGTTCGATCCTGGCGACGCTGTCCCGGACGTCGGCGGCGAACGCCGCGTCCCCGAAATCAACGCCTGCCACCACAGTCGCTGGTGTCCTCATTCGTCCAACATACTGGGGGACATGGATGCACCGGCGGGCAGGAGCGCAGCGACCCGGGGATTTACACAGGCAGACGTGGTCGTCGTCGGCGCGGGACCGGCCGGGTCGGCGGCCGCCGCGTGGGCGGCTCGAGCCGGTCGTGACGTGCTGGTCATCGACGCGGCGCAGTTCCCGCGGGACAAGTCCTGCGGCGACGGGCTGACGCCGCGAGCGGTTGCCGAACTGGAACGGCTCGGCATGGGGCCGTGGCTCGACACCCGGATCCGGCACCACGGCCTGCGGATGTCGGGATTCGGCGCCGACGTCGAAGTGCGGTGGCCCGGGCCGTCGTTCCCGTCCACCGGAAGCGCGGTCCCGCGCACCGAACTCGACGACCGGATCCGATCGGTCGCCGCCGACGACGGCGCCAAGATGCGTCTGGGCGCCAAAGTCGTTGGTGTGAGCCATGACTCACGTGGGCACGTCGAATCCGTCCAGCTCGACAACGGAGCCACGATCGGCTGCAATCATCTGATCGTGGCCGACGGCGCGCGTTCCACTCTGGGCCGCGTGCTGGGCCGCACCTGGCACAAGGAAACCGTGTACGGCACGGCTATCCGCGGCTACATCGCCACGCCGCGCGCCGACGAGCCGTGGATCACCTCGCATCTGGAGCTGCGCTCCCCTGAAGGCCAGGTGCTCCCGGGTTACGGCTGGATCTTCCCGCTGGGCAACGGTGAGGTGAACATCGGTGTGGGAGCCCTGGCGACCGCCAAGCGTCCCGCCCACGCGGCCCTGCGGCCGCTGCTGTCGTATTACACCGAGTTGCGCCGCAAGGAATGGGGATTCTCCGGGGAGCCGCGGGCCGCGCTGTCGGCGCTCCTGCCGATGGGCGGCGCGGTGTCCGGGGTGGCCGGGCCCAACTGGATGCTCGTCGGCGACGCGGCAGCGTGCATCAACCCGCTCAACGGCGAGGGCATCGACTACGGGCTGGAAACCGGCCGGTTGGCGGCCGAACTGCTGGGCTCCGGCGACTATTCACATGCCTGGCCCGCACTGTTGCAGGACCACTACGCCCAAGGCTTCTCAATCGCCCGACGGCTGGCCCTGCTGCTCACGTTGCCCCGGTTCCTGCCGGCGTCCGGACCGCTCGCGGTGCGCTCGTCGTTCCTGATGAACATCGCCGTTCGGGTGATGGGCAACCTGGTCACCGAAGAGGACGACGACTGGGTCGCGCGGGTGTGGCGGGGTGCGGGCCTGGCGTCGCGGCGCCTGGATCAGCGCAAGCCGTTCAGCTGATCGCGCTCACTTGCGGTTGAGCATCCAGATCCTCGTGGACAACGCGGTGGCGAAGGCACACCACAACGGATAGGGCGTGAGGATGGCGCCGGGCGCACCCTGGGCCTGCACCGCACGACGGGTCAGATCGGCGCTGCTGGCGGTCAGTGCCGCGGCGGTGACGGCCGCGGCGCCGAGCTTGCGCTGGGAGAAGAACACCCACGACCATGCGGCATTGACGGCGAGATTGCCGGCCAGCGCCACCGTGTAGTCGCGAGCCTCGTCGTGGCGGCCCTCGGTGCGCAACCGGTCGATCGTGCGGGCCGACACCACCGCGATACCCGTGTACAGGATCGGCCAGACGATCGGAAAGGCTTGTCGCGGAGGTTGAAAGGACGGCTTGCGCAGCTGCTCGTACCAATGCGACTGGGCAGGCCGGCTGGCCAGGCCGCCGACGAGCGCAGTGGTCAATGCCGCGGTGGCCGTCTTGGCCAGAGTGATCGGTCGCATGGGGTGTACATACCCGGATTCCCCGCCGTCAAAAAGTTTGACGAAGTTGCTTAGGAACTGTGGGTCGGAGAGGCAACCACAGCCGGGCCTCCCCTCCACACATGGTGCCCGCCAAGAACGTCAAAAACTTTGACGAAGTTGCTCTAGACGTGTCGGCCGGAGAGGCAACCACACCCGGCCTCCCCCTCCACACATGGTGCCCACCAAGATCGTCAAAAAACTTGACGTTCGCACGGGCGGGAAAGATGTCCCCACTGCTCGGCATACTCCGGCCATGGGAGACACGAGCGCGCCGTGGTGGGCGAACGATCCTGAGCTGAAGGAGTACTTCCGACGCTCGCAGGAGCAGCTTGAGCGAGAGATGGCCGCACACGAACCCGTTGCACCCGACAGCCCAGCCGAAGCTGTCTGGGACCTGTCGATCGGGACACGCGTGCACGCACTGGGACTTGCCCGCGACGATCTCGCCCGGGCCCAGGCTCGCTATGAACGGGCGATCCTTGCCGGCCGCCGGGCCGGCTTGTCGTGGGCACAGATCGGCAGGGTCCTCGGCGTGTCAAAGCAGAGGCTGCACAGCAGATTCCGCGGCCGCACCGGATGAGCGGCCGAGTGAACCAGCGTCAGCGGTACTCACACAGGTAGGCGGTCTCCGCCTCGACGCGGACCTGGAACTTGCTGTCGGCGGCCACGGTGAATTTCGTTCCGGCCGCGAAGGTTTCCCACTGCTCGCTGCCGGGCAACTTGACGGTCAGCGCGCCAGAGACCACCTTCATGATCTCGAGCTGGGAAGTACCGAACTCGTACTCGCCGACGGCCATGACGCCCACGGTCGCGTTTCCCTCCGGCGTGGTGAAGGCGATCGATGCGACGTCGCCGCCGAAGTACTCGTTGACCTTGAACAATGCGGCTCCTTGAATTCGGGTGAGCGGCCAGGATAACCGGACGGACAACCGTCGCCGCCGGCTACACCACGTACTTGAGCACCCCGAGCATCGCGTTCTCGTCGGCCGGCTCGCTGGTGCACCGCTCGAGGCCGGCCCGCAGCGCCGACGGGTCCATCCCGGTGCCGATCAGCACCAACTCGGTGCCGCTCGCCCGCCGCTTCTCGAAACGCAGCGAGCTGCCGACCAGCTGCAGCAGGAAGCGCTGGGCGCCGAAGTCGACGAAGCCCTTGACGCGGTAGAGACCAGCGGGGCGGTCCCGCAGAAACTCCATGAACAGGCGTGGGTTGACCGCGGCATCGGTGCGGAAATCGACGCTCTGATACTCGGCATGGTCGTGATCGTGCTCGTCGTGCAACAGCTCGTCGAAGGACAGCTGGGCCTGCGGCGTCCGCTCCGGCGGGTCGATCAGCAGCTCGGGGTCGATGCGGGCGAAGTCGGTGGGCAGCACCGGAACCCGGGGACTGAACTGGCGGATCTGTGCGAGCAGGCCGTCGACGTCGGTGCATGAGGACGCCTTGTTGAGCACCACCAGATCGGCGACCGGCAGCCCGTGACTCAGGTCGGGTTGCAGGCCGTCGAGGACCAGAACCAGGCCGGCGTAATGGAAGCGGGGATCGTCGACGGTGACGATGGTGCGGGCCAGTGAAGCCGGTTCGGCAACGCCGCTGGCCTCCACGACGATGAGATCCAGCCGCGGTTTGACCGCCGCGAGCTTGCCCAGCATCTCGCCGACTTCCTCGCCGTCGACCGCACAGCAGATACAACCGTTGGACAGCGACGCCATCGCATCGACCTGCCCCGCCACCAGCATGGCGTCGATGTTGACCGCGCCGAAGTCGTTGACCAGCGCACCGATCCGGACGCCGCGGCTGTTGCGCAGCAGATGGTTGAGCAGCGTGGTCTTGCCCGAGCCGAGATGCCCGGCGACCGCCAGCACGGGTACCGATCCGGTGGACGACGTCACCGAGCCATCGTAGGTTTATTGAGAATTGTTTTCAGTAAGGGGGTCAGGTCGGCCAGCGGGTGTCGGCGATGTCGAACGCGTGGGGCAGCCTGGCCCGGTACCGCGCCTTGTCCGCGGCCTTGAACGGCGCCCACCACGGTGCCTGGAACAACCCGAGAACGTTGGCCTTCGGACCCGCGTAACCCGAGGCGAGCAGCACGCCGTTGGCGGCATAGCGGCCGCCTTCGTTGGCCCCCTCCATCGTGGTGACGTTCTGGTCGGTCTTGATCCACTCACCGGCCAGGAACAGGTTGTCGATCCCGGTGACGGCCTCCGGCCGGCGCGCCCACGACCCGGGGTCCTGGATGAACAGCGGTTCGTCGTTGCGCACATTGGGCGTGCCCGAGTCGATGATCGACGGGTCGAGAAACCATGAATGCACCATCTGATCCGTCACCACGATGCTGGTGTCGTTGAGATGGGCCTTGATCTGCGCCCAGGCCTCAGCGGCGATCTGCGGCGGCGTGCACTGCCTGGCGCTGAGCCCGTTGAAGTTTCCCTGCGTGCTCCAGTCCGAGATGATGGCCGACAGACAGTCTTTGACTGTGCCGTCCCCATAGGTCGTCAGTGGCCGCTTCCAGAACTGGGCCTCACTGATCGAGGTGAGCCCCCACCCGGAGTCGACGTAGTTGACATGCCCCTTGGTGACGTCGACGCGCTCGCGCAGGAAGAACATCAGACCGTTCATCCACTCGGTGCGCAACGCCGCCACCGAGGCCAGCTTGGGATCGGCGGCGATCACGTCGGGAGTCAGCACCGCCGCGAGTTTTTCGCACGGCACGGCGGAGATGTACCAGTCGGCGACCACCGGTTGGGCCACCCCGTTGCCGTCCACGACCGTGGCCGATGCGATGTGCCTGCCGTTGGGAGTCAGCCGCGCCAGCGCCTGCCCGAGCCGGAACGTCACCCCGAGCGACTGCAGATGGGCCACCCAGGGATCGATCCACTGGGTGCTGGTGGGGCCGTTGAGCACCCGGTCGAATCCCTTGTTGTCGATGTCGTTGCCCAGCAGCAGGATCGACCACACCGAGGCCTCGCCGACCAGCCCGATCGAATGGGCGCTGGCGTCCTTGGACTTGGACGCGGCCAGGTTCCGGATGATGCCGTCGGCCAGGTAGCGGTTGTACTCCTTGCTCTTGTGGTCCGCCCCGATGAATTTCTCCCAGGTCATGTTGTCCCACTGGCCGAGCTTGCGCTCGTCGCAGCTGGTGACGTAGACCGCGAGTTTCTGCGCGGCGTACACCGCCTCCAACGGCGGCAACCGGAACAACGTCTGGAACACAGCGGCCACCGACTCGGTGAAGGCCTTGGGGGTGATGGGATTGGGCAGGGTCGGGATCGGAAACGGCAGTGGGATCGTCAGATCCGCCCGCCCCAACCCCGAGTGCAGATACGACGTGGCCCGGGTCAGGTTCTGCCAGACACCGAAAGTGTTGCCGGCAAAAGGAATGCGCCGCATCGTGTCGGTGACATTGCGGTAGAAGCCGGGGAAGAACCGGAAGCCGTGCTCAGCCGGCAGCGGGCTGCCCGACGGAGACGGCGCCGGAATCGACCGAGCCTTGCCACCCAACGCTTTTCGCTCGAACACCGTGACCCGGTACCCGCGCTCCGCCAATTCGTGCGCGGCGGTCAGGCCTGCCACCCCGGCACCGAAGATCGCGACCGTGGAACCCGGTGCGGCGCGCGCGGTTGGCGGCCTGCTCAGCGCCGCCGCGGCCACGCCGGCCGTGGCCGTTCCGGCCAGAAATGACCTCCGCGATATGTGACGTTCCCCAACCCCACCCGACATACCGACACCGCCTCAGTTCGGCAACCCCTGTGGGCGCTAAGTTAATCGTGATTCTGCTGCGGGCCCCGTCCGACACGCCGAGTTGAATTCACGCGACAGTAAGGCGATCTCTTGATCACAAACTCGGGCCTCTCACCGTTCGAGACCTCACAAGACAGGCCCTCGCGACTCGAGAATGACCATTCACTTAATTCTTGCGAACGCGTCCCGAAATGTGACATGCTCCACAGACGACCGGGGGGTCGAAACGTGCTCCAGCACAGCCGGTGGTCACCGGTCGGCCCCGCGCATGCCACGACAAGCGGGGAAGGAACTCGATGACCTACGAGCTACCGGCGTCCAAGGGCCCCGTTCGGGACGTCCTGGTCCAGGGCGGCTACGTGCTCGGCTTCTCGGTGCAGGCGCTGGTCAGCGTCGTCACCGCGGTGGTACACCGACGCCTGGTGCTCGACGAAGTCGTCAACCAGACCCTGTTCATCGGCCGGGTGTGCACCGGCCCGGCCCTGCTGTTGATGATGCCGATCGGGGTGTTCATCGCCGTGTCGGTCGGCGAGCTGGCCGGGCGCATCGGCGCCGGCGGTTACTCGGGCGCCGTGGTGGCGTTCATCATCGTCGGCCAGGCCGCGGCCCTGGTGTGCGCGCTGATGATGGCCGGCGTGGCCGGTTCGGCGATCTGCACGGACCTGGGATCGCGCACCATCCGCGAGGAGATCGACGCGATGGAGGTCATGGGTCTCGACGTGATCGAGCGCCTCGTCGCACCGCGCCTGGTCGCCGCCGTCATCGTGGCCCTGGCCCTGTGCTCGATCGTCACCTTCGGCGGCGTGATGGCGTGCTACCTGTACCACATCAGCGTGCAGCACCTGCCCGCCGGAACGTTCCTGGCCACGTTCAGTCAGTACGGCCAGGTGTCGGATTTCGTTATGGCACTGATCAAGTCGGCTGTTTTCGGCCTCACCGCAACCCTGGTGGCCACCTTCAAGGGCCTGCACACCAAGGGCGGTGCCGGCGGCGTGGCCAACGCGGTGAACGAAGCCGTGGTGCTGGCCTTCGCCCTGGTCTTCATCCTGAACACGACCATGTCCGCGCTGTACACCGTGGTGGTTCCGGCCGTGGGCAGTTACCGATGACCGCGCTTTCCAGCAGCGCTGCCCTGCACCGGATCTCGCGACCCGCAGTCGCCGGGTACGACGCGCTGGCGGTCGCCGGTCAGCACGTCACGTTCTACGCCAAGGTCCTCGGTTCACTGCCGTATGCACTGGTGCGCTACCGCAAGCACACTCTCGGACAGATCGGCGAGGTCACCTTCGGCACCAGCTCCCTGCTCTCCGGCGGCGGCACCATCGGCATCGTGTTCGCGATGTCGCTGGCTGCGGCGATGATGCTGGGCGTCGAGACCCAGCGCGGCCTGGACCTGGTCGGGATGAACACCCTGTCGGGCATGCTGGCCGCGATCGCCAACACCCGCGAGCTGGCGCCGGTCGTGGTGGCAATCGCGTTGGCGGCCAAGGTCGGGACGGGCTTCACCGCGCAGATCGGGGCCATGCGGATCTCTGACGAGATCGACGCGCTCGATGCCATGGCACTACGGTCGATCCCCTACCTGGTCGGCACCCGCGTGCTGGCCTCGGTGGTCTGCGTCATCCCGATCTACATGATCGGCCTGCTGGCCAGCTACCTGTCCACCCGGACCGTGGTGGTGATCTTCAACGGCGCCTCCCCCGGCACCTATGACTACTTCTTCCACCTGGCCCTCGGACCCCGGGACCTGCTCTATTCCGGGATCAAGGCCGTCGTCTTCGCGATCGTCGTCGCCCTGGTGCACTGCACCTACGGCTACTTCGCCTCGGGTGGACCCGCCGGGGTGGGGCAGGCCGCCGGCCGGGCCCTGCGCACCGCGATCCTGGCGGTCGGCATCCTCGACGTGCTGCTCACCTTCGCGCTGTGGGGCCTGGTCCCCGAGATCCCCGGGATGGGAATGTGAAGCGCCTCAAACGATTCGGCAGGCGACGCAGGTATTCGGAACCCAGCCGAGCCCGACTGGCCCTGCGCGGCCTCGCCGCCGCCACCGTGGCGGTAGCAGTGGCGTCGGTGCTGGTGGCCCGGGCATCGGGGCATCTGGAACGCAGCGCCGATGTGTTCGTGGGCGTTCCGGTGTCGGCCGGACTCATCACCGGCGGATCCCCGGTGCGCTACCACGGCGTGAACGTCGGGCGCATCGCCGAGATCGAGTCGGGCACCCACACGTCCCGGGTCAGACTGGCGATCGAGCCCGACAGCCTCGGCATCATCCCGTCCTCGGCCGTCGCGCGAATCGTGCCCCGCACCTTTTTCGGCGACATCTACCTGCAACTCGTCGACCCGAAAGGCAACCGGTCCGCGACGGGACTGAAGGCCGGCGACGTCGTGTCGATCGACGACAGCCCCGATGCGATGGCCCTCTACGACGTGTTCACCAAGATCGTCGACCTGTTCTCACAGATCAAGCCCGAGCGCATGCAGACGGCCCTGACCGCGATCAGCCAGTCGCTGCGCAACCGCGGTACCGAACTGGGTTCCACGATCGACAATCTGAGCGCCAGCGCGCAGGTGCTGACGCCGTCACTGGTGCGATTCCTCGACACCACACCGCAATTCCGGGACGTCATGGCCTCGCTGGACACCGCCACCCCCGACATCATCTCGACGCTGTCGGCAGCGACGTCGGTGTCCAACCGGATGGTCGACGACCAGAAGAAGTTCGCTTCGGCCATCGACGGTTTCGCCCGGTTCTCCTCGGTGCTCACCTCGTTCATGGCCGATCACCGCGAGCAGTTGATCACCGTGGTGGATGCGGCAGGCAAGATCATGGCGACCACGGCCGCCCAACCGCTGGGGTTGGTCGACACCCTGGCCGGCGCGCAGTCGTTCGGTGAGGCCGGCGCCAAGGTGTTCGCGACGGGCAAGTTCAGCATCACCGCCGTGGCGACCTTCGCCGGACCGATGCCGTACTCGATGCAGGACTGTCCGGTCTACGGCGCCACCCAAGGTGCCCGCTGCGCCGAATCGGCTCCGTCGGGCCAGGTTCCGGATCAGCCCGCCGACGTGCTGGCCCGCCCGGCCGCCGACCTTCCGGTCACGCCGTTCACGGCCCCGGCTCCGCACCTGCCGACGCACTCGTATCTGCCGCCGGGACCCGGGTTGCCGCAGTCCGCGCCGATACCCACGGAGCCGCTTCCCGCCGAGGCAGTCGCCGCGGCACCGGCTTCCGCGGTCGTCGACGCCGACGGTCAGGCCCATGCCCTGGCAGTACTGCAGGACGAACTCGTGCCCCCGGCCGGCGCCCCCTCTACGCAACCGAACATCGCCACGGTACTGATGCTGGGCCCGCTGGTACGCGGCACGGAGGTGCAGGTCTCATGAACCGGAACGGACGGTGGCAGTCGTGGGTCAAGCTCGGCGGCTTCAGCACGGCCGGGGTGCTCAGCGCGGTGCTGGTGATCAACACCCTGTCGGTGCCGGTGCGCGGTAGCACCGTCACCTACCAGGCACAGTTCAGCAGCGTCGAGGGACTCAACGTCGGAAACCCGGTGACCATGAACGGCATTCGGATCGGACGGGTGGACTCGATCCGGTTCGCCCCCAACACCGACGGCACCAGCCGGGCCGACGTCGACATCGAGGTCAACTCTGACTTCACCCTGACCAGCAACGTCACCGCCGCGGTGCGTTATGGCGACATGCTCGGTGCCCGTTATGTGGCACTGTCCGATCCGGGTGGAGCCATCATGGACGTCTCCACCGACGAACCGCCGGCCCGACTGGCCGCCGGGGGCGTGATCCCCCTGGCCCAGACCTCGCCGGCGGTCGATCTGACCGCACTGCTCAACGGATTCAAGCCGCTGTTCGACGCGCTGGCCCCCGATCAGGTCAACACGTTGACCCGGGGATTCGTCGAGACGTTCAGTGGCCAGGCCCAGACCCTGACGACGCTGCTCACCCAGATCGCCGCCATGACATCGAGTTTGACCAACAACGCGGGGATATTCACCCAGCTCATCGACAACATGTCGACGTTGATGCGCACGATGAACACCCGACAACCGCAGCTGGAGCAGATGCTCACCGGACTCAACCGGCTCAGCGCGGCGGTGACCTCCGGTGACCGGCAGTTCGAGATGCTCATCGACCAGGGCAACGCCGTGCTGGCCACCCTGGCCAACACGGTCAACAACTCCAGCGCCGCCTACGGAGACACCATCACCAATCTCAATTCCATGCTGCAGACCTGGCAGCCCAACACCGAGGAATTCACCAAGCTGCTGACCCGGCTGCCGGAGTTCGGCGATGCCATCAACCGGACCTCCAGCTACGGCGGGTTCGTCAGCCTGTACCTGTGCAACTTCACCCTCAAGATCCGCAGCCACGAAGCGAACATCTTCGGCTACACGCATTCAGAGGTGTGTCAGTAGATGTTCCTCGTCAAACTGATCGACCTCTTCGTCGGCGCGGTGATCTTCCTCTTCGTGAAGGATCAGCGCAAACACAATCCATCAATCCCGTTGGCGCTGGGCATGATCGGCACCATCACCCTGGTGGCCATCATGGTCGTCTCCATCGGGATTCCCCGCGCGGTCTACCACGTGCGGACCAACTCCTATGTCGCGGAGCTGGCCAATGCCAGCGGGCTGACCGGCGGCGATCCGGTGTACGTCGCCGGGGTGCCGGCCGGGCGGGTGGAGGACGTGGCGCTGGCCGTCGACCGGGTACGGGTCGGCTTCCGGCTGGACAAGGCTCAGGCCCTCGGCAACCGCACCACGGTCACAGTGCGGCTGCGAACCGTGCTTGGTAAGCGGTTCCTCGACGTCATGCCCGCTGGGACCGTCAATGGTTTGGACTCCAACGTCATTCCGTTGTCGCGCACCACGGTTCCGTACAGCCTCGACGAAGTCGGGCGCAAGGCCGCCGACACTGCCGAGCACGTCGACCAGCAGCCGCTGACGGCGATGATGAACACCTTGGTCGAGACCATGCCCGGCAACAGCACCGAGCTCGGCCAGGCGCTGGCCGGGATCAGCGCCGCCAGCTCGGCCTTCGCCGACAACGGCGACAAGATCGACGAGATCCTGCGGATCAGCCGGTCGATGGCCGAAATGCTGTCGCGTCAAACCGATTCGCTGGCCGATACCGCGGCCAACGCGCAGTACATCGTGTCCTCACTGGCCGCCCGCCGTCAGGCGCTGGCCGACATCGTCACCAACCTGACCGCGATCATGCGGCACCTGGCCGAGATCTACACCGACAAACAGGCCGATTTCGGCAGTTTGATCACCGGCCTCACCGCGGTCACCGGAACCCTGAAAGCCAATGTGGACAAGATCGACCAGACCCTGCAGAAGATGCCCCCGGCGATCCGTGCGGTCACCAATGCCACCGGCAACGGAAACTGGGCCGACGTCAACTCGCCGTCCGTGGTGATGCCCGACAACCTGTTGTGCTTCCTGAATGTTCAGCGGGAGTGCCGATGACTCGACGGATTTCGACGGCGCTGATCGTCGTCCTGTGTCTGGCCGCCGGTGGCTGGTATGTGTTCGGCCGCACCGATCGGGCCCGCACGGTGCATGCCGACTTCGGCTACATCAACGGCATCTACCCGGGCAGCAAGGTGACCGTGCTCGGGGTGCCGGTGGGACGGGTCACCGCGGTGACGCCACAGGGCACCACGGTGCGGGTCACCATGACGCTGCCCGACGACGTCGCGCTGCCCGCCGAACCCGATGCCTACGTGGTGAGCCCGGCCCTGATCAGTGATCGCAGCGTCGAACTCGGCCCCGCCTACAGCGGAACGGGCCCCACGCTGGCCGACGGACACGTCATCGGGGCCGACCACAGCCACTCCCCGATCACCTTCGACACCATGCTGGGCAGCCTGAGCACACTGACCTCGGCGATCGGGCCGCAACAGGGCGACATCGGCGCGGTGCTCACCCGCGGTGCCGACCAGTGGCGCGATCAGGGCAAGCTGTTCAACTCCGCGATGCGCAATCTCAGTGCGGCCAGCGGCGTACTGGGTGCGCGGGCCGAGGACATCGGTGCGGTGGTGGACAACCTCAGCACCCTGATGGCGGCCTTCAACCAGCGCCAGGTGTCGCTGAACCAGATGGTCGACGAACTCGGTCAGGTCGGCGGCAGCTGGGCCGACGCCAACGTCGATATCGCCCAGCCCATGGCCGATCTGAAGGTGGTGCTCGATCAGGTCGACACCTTCGTCACCCAGCACGGTGACGATCTGGGCACGATCGCGGCCAACCTCAACGCCGTCGGCGATGTGCTGACGGCCAAGCAACCGCAGCTGGCCGAGTTCATGGACCTGGTACCGCTGATGATGCAGAACCTGTCCAACACCATCGGCCAGGACCGACGCGGCCGGATCCGGCTGAACGTGTCGACGGTGCTGTCGCAGTTCGCCGCGGCCCAGAACTTCTGCGACCGCAACATGCTGCCGATGTGTGTAGGTGCCGGGATCACCAACCCGATCTCCTACCCGGTCAGCCGGTCGGACCCGCTGGGCATCGTGTCCGCTGTCACCGGCAACGCCCCGGCTCCGAACCCGAAGTACCCGAGGTGAACGGTCATGCCTAGATCCCTGCCCAAACCCACCCTGCGGGGTGCGGCCGTCGGTTGCGCGCTGGTGGTCGCCGCCGCGAGCGTGTGGGCGTTGAGCGATATCGGAATTCAGGACCTGCCCCTGGGCCGCACCTCACCGAGTGACACGATGGCCGTCACCGTGGTGCTGCCCACCGCCGACGGCATCACCATCGGGGCCGACGTCCGCAACGGACAGAAGGTGGTGGGCCGGGTCAGCGGGATGAGCCTGGCCGCCTCGGGCGCCTCGGTGCAGCTGAGCCTGGCCGACGCCGACGGTCTGGACTCCGGGACAGTGGCCAGCGTGGAACTGCCGTCAGCCCTTGGCAATCCGTTCGTCCGGCTCAGCAGCGCACAGCTGGCTCCGCAGCGGGCGTTACGCGACGGCGACGTGATCCCGCCCAGTCACACCGAGCTGGGGCCGCAGATCGAGAGCGCACTGGCCACCTTCGGGGCGCTGCTGTCCCGCAGCGGCGTCGATCAGCTCGCCACCATCGTCACCGAACTGGACAAGGCCTTCGCCGGCCGGGCCGACAAGGTGCGCGGACTGATCGACTCGATGTCGCTGCTGGCCGCCAAGACCTCCGAACATCAGGGCGAGTTCGATCAGGCAATGAGCCTGGCCGCCAACATCACCGGACAGTTTGGCCACGAGCAGAAAACCGTTGCCGGCTACCTCGACGCCGTGCCGAAGGTGGTGGCGATGCTCGATGTCCAGCGGGCCAAGTTGCAGACGTTGTTCTCCTCCACCACCGCGCTGGCCGCCACCGCCAACAGTGTGCTGTCCTCGACCGATCTGAACGCCATGGTGTCCGACGCCGGCACCGTCGTGCAGACCATGGGCGCCTTCAACGACCGGCTGGGCGGGATGCTCACGGCGATGAACAACTTCCTGGAGAAGTTCGGCAGCTCGGTACACGGCGACTACCTGATGTTCGATGGCGCCCTGGACATCCCGGGCACCATCGACAAACTCCTCACCGGAGGGTTGATCGTCAACGGCACCCCGATCACCGGGGACGTCGCCCTGGAAGGGTTCTTGTCGGGAGGTCTGAATTGAGACGCCTGGTAGTGGTTCAGCTGGCGATCTTCGCAGTGATCGCCGTGATCGTCATCCCGTTCGGCATTCGTTATGTGGCCGGACCGCAAGGGTTCCGGACACCGATGACCCTGACCGCGACGATGAGCGACGCGTTCGGACTCACCGCGGGCACCAGCGTCACCGTGCGGGGGGTGCAGGTCGGCACCGTCGACGACGTGTGGCTGTCCCCCGACGGCACCGCGATGGTGCGGCTGGCGATCGATCCCGACACCCGGATCCCGCGCGATGCGATCCTGACCATCGGGATGGGCACGGCCGCCGGCATCCAGAGTGTCGACATCATGCCGCAATCCGATGCCGGTCCGTACCTGGCGTCCGGGGACACCATCGCCGCACCTGCCGACCGTCAACCGATCCAGATGGACCGGATCATGGGCGACACCGCACAACTGGTGAAAGGCATTGACACCCGGGCGGTCAGAGACGTCGGCACCGAACTGTCGAACGCCTTCGACGGGTTGGGACCGGATCTGGCCATGTTGATCGACAACGCGTCGGACATGTCCACCCGGATCCGGAACCAGACCGGCCAACTGCAGCCGCTGATCGAGGGCACCGCGGAGCTGGTCACCACCATGGCCGGTCAGGGTGACCCGTTCGTGCGCGGCATGGCCGCCAGCTCACGGTTGGCCAATCAGCTCGATGGCAGTGGCCCGGCGTTCCTGTACCTGACCGACCGGTCCCCCGCCGCGCTGAAATCCCTGCAGCGGGTGCTGGACACCTACCAGGGCACCTTCGGCGCCACCCTGGCCAACCTGGCCACCGTCACCCCGATCATCGGTGACCGTACTGATTCGCTGCAGACGGGGCTCACGACCATCCCCAAGGGTCTGCAGGACCTGACCTCGATCGTCAAGGTCGACGCCACCGGCCAGACCCGGGCGGATTTCTCGTTGATCGCCACGCAGGGACCGGTGTGCAACTACGACGTCGACCGGCGGGCCATCGGCGATGTCAGTCCCACCGAACCCAACCTGGTGATGTACTGCCCGCCCGCACCCGACATGCTGATGCGGGGGGCGGTCAACGCACCCCGACCCAACGATCTCGGCCTGCAGAACTCACAGACCCCCGGACATCCGATCGGACCCGAGGTGGTCAGTGACCCGGTCAAGATCCCGACCCTGGCCCAGCTGGCCTACAAATGGCGCAGCATCCTGAAAGGTGGCCCGCAGTGAGCAATTCCGACGATGACTCTGCCGACGACGACCGCAAGGAATCGGTGCTGACATTGGACAAGCCCTCCGACGATGTCCCCGAGGATGTCCCCGAAGACGCCGCCGAGGATGCCCAGGAACCCGACGTCGACGAGCCAGAGGCCGAGGACTCCGAACCCACTGCGCCCGGCCGGCTCAAGCGCCGGATCGCAACGGCTCTGGTCGCACTGCTCGCCGTCGCCGCCGTGGCAGCACTGGTGGTGTTGTCGCTCGGCGAATACCACCACCGCCGCGACGACGCACTGCGCACCGACGCCGTGGCGATGTCCCGCGACTATCTGGTGGCGATGGCTGCATTCGACTACCAGAAGATGGACGCCAACCGTGAGCACATCGTCGCCAATTCCACCCCCGGATTCGCGGCCAAGTACGACGAGATGGTCAAGGCGCTGCGCGACATCGTGGTGACCAGCAAGGGTGTCGCGACTGCAACGGCCGATCACGTGGTCGTCGACAGTCTCGACGGCGACACCGCCACCGTCGTCGCCTTCGTCGATCAACACGTCACCAATGTGACTGCACCACAAGGCAGTAATCAGAAGTACCGGATGGTGGTCAAGCTGGTGCGCAGCGACGACCGCTGGATCGTCGACGACGTGCAGACCGTGTAACCCGCTGTTAGCCCTGTTTCGCCCCCGAGAGGAGTCCCCCATGCCAGCGACGTACGTGGACCTGGCCGCCGAGCCGCGGCTGACCACCGCCGAGACCCGCATCACCGTCACGCAGCGGGTGCCGCGGTGGATCCGGAAGAAACACGTCGACCTCTCGGACGCGCTGGACTTCTGGTCCGCCGCCGGAGCGGCGGCCAATGTCATCATGCAGATGAGCTGGCCCGAAGTGGGGTACGGCGTCGCCGAAAGCCGGGTGGAATCAGGAAGTTTGGTGCACCACCCGTGGAAGCGGCTGCGCACCACGGCGCAATACCTGACCGTGGCGATCCTCGGCACCGACGAGGAGAAGAACGCCTACCGCGAAGCCGTCAACGTTGCGCACCGGCAGGTTCGGTCCACCGAGGACAGCCCGGTCAAGTACAACGCGTTCAACCGCGAACTGCAGTTGTGGGTGGCGGCATGCCTTTTCATTTTCTATGAAGACACCCATCAGCTGCTCTACGGCACGATGACCGAGGAACAGGCCGAGACCTTCTACCAGAGTGCGATGACCATCGGCACCACGCTGCAGGTCCTCGAGGAGATGTGGCCGGCCACCAGGGCGGACTTCGATGCGTACTGGAACACCGCATGCGAACGCGTCGAGATGACCCCGTTCGTCCGGGATTACCTCATGGTTCTGGTGGAGTTGCGGATGATCAACTGGCCGATGCGAAAGATGCTGGCGCCGCTGCTGCGGTTCCTGACCATCGGCTTCCTGGCGCCGGTGTTCCGCGACGCGATGGAACTGGAGTGGACCGATACCGACCGGCGCCGCTTCGAGCATCTCTTCCTGTTCGTGGCGTTCGTCAACCGCTTCCTGCCGAAGTCACTGCGCAACGGCAACTATGCGGTGCTGATGAAGGACCTGCGCCGCCGGATCCGCCGCAAGAAGGCGCTGATCTGACCTCCGTGGCGGCCGGGCTCGGCCCGGACACCATGCTGTCGCGTTATCTGCAGGACCGGCGGTTCCTGTTCGTCCTGCCGAGGGCAGTCTGCCTGCAGTCACTGCATCCGACGATCGCCACCGGGATCACACAGCATGCGCTGTTGCACCGACGGGTGTGGTTGCACCACAAACGCACGGTGACCCAGGCGATCAGGATCGCCTTCACCGACATCGACATGCGCCCCTACATCCGCTTCGCGCACGAGGACGTGAAAGGCCGGGACCCGGCCGGGAACAAGTACCACGCGCTGAACCCCGACGTCTTCCACTTCCAGCACGCCACATATGTGGAAAGCATTGTGACGATGGTGAATACGTTCATCCGGAAGCTGGACGAAGGCGAGCACGAGCAGCTCTACCAGGAGTGCTGCGCGTGGTATCGGCGTTACGGCATCTCCACGCGCCCGATGCCTGCGAGCTGGCCCGAGTTCTGCACCTACTTCGAGGACGCCTGCCACACCCAGCTGGTGGCGGGCGAACACTTCGAACCGTTCCGGCGCCAGATGTTCGCGCCGACAGACTGGTGGCCACGGGCGGTGCCGCGCCGGGCGATCCGGGCGCTGCAGCATCCGCGGGCAGCCGAACTGACCGGCACGGTGATCAGCGCTCGCGACCGCCGGTCCCTGCGGCGGTTCGTGCTGACCAGTCGGGTGCTGTCGTAAGAATCCGCCGAAACCGCATTCCAGCAGGTGGTTACTCGAACAACTCCTGCTGGAATGCCATTTCGGCTCGGGAGAGAAAATGGGGGTCAGGGAGACGGCTTGGTCGCCGCGTGCAGCGCCACGATACCGCCGGTCAGGTTGCGCCACTTGACCTGTGACCAGCCGGCTTCGCCGATACGCCGGGCCAGCTCGGCCTGATCCGGCCAGGCGCGGATCGACTCGGCCAGGTACACATAGGCATCCGGGTTGCTCGACACCGCGGTGGCCATCCGCGGCAGCGCCTGCATCAGGTACTCCTTGTACAGCGTGGCGAACGCACCGTTGGTCGGCGTCGAGAACTCGCACACCACCAGTCGGCCGCCCGGCCGCGTCACCCGGGCCATCTCCCGCAGCCCCGCCACATGGTCGACGACGTTGCGCAGCCCGAAGCTGATGGTGACCGCGTCGAACACCCCGTCGGCGAACGGCAGCCGGGTGGCGTCGGCACCCACCTTCGGCACCGGCCGCGATGCCCCGGCGGCGAGCATGCCCACCGAGAAGTCCGCCGCCACACACCACGCGCCGGAGCTCGCCAGCTCGACCGTCGACACCGCGGTGCCCGCCGCCAGGTCCAGCACCTTGTCGCCGGGACCGATGCCGAGCGCCGCACGCGTCTGCCGACGCCAGAACCGGTCCTGTCCGAGGGATAGCACGGTGTTGGTCAGGTCGTAGCGCCGCGCCACGGCATCGAACATCGATGCCACTTCGTGGGGGTTCTTCTCCAGGCTCGCTCGACTCACGGTGCTGACGCTACCGGGCGGTGCTCAATAGATTGACAGTGACCGAAACCGTGGCGCACCGTCGCGGCTCCCTGTGGACTTCCTGCAAGTCGGACGGCCGGGGAATGGGTGGCTGCGTCCGACCGCTGAACTGCAGGGAACGAAACGTCGAAGGGTTGATCATGAGCGAAAAAGTGTGGTTCACCACCGGTGCATCGAGGGGTTTCGGCCGGGAATGGGCAATCGCAGCCCTGGACCGTGGTGACAAGGTGGCCGCCACCGCACGCGACACCGCCACGCTGGCCGACCTGGCCGACAAGTACGGCGACGCGCTGCTGCCGATCCGCCTTGATGTCACCGACCGAGAGGCGGACTTCGCCGCCGTCAAACAGGCCCATGACAACTTCGGCCGGCTGGACATCGTGGTCAACAATGCCGGTTACGGCCAGTTCGGGTTCATCGAGGAGCTGTCGGAGGCCGACGCGCGGGACCAGATCGAGACGAACGTCTTCGGCGCGCTGTGGGTCACCCAGGCTGCGCTGCCGTATCTGCGCGCCCAGGGCAGCGGGCACATCATCCAGGTGTCCTCGATCGGCGGCATCACTGCATTTCCACTGGTCGGCATGTACCACGCGTCGAAGTGGGCGCTGGAAGGGTTCTCACAGTCACTGGCCCAAGAGGTCGCACCGTTCGGTGTGCACGTGACGCTGATCGAGCCTGGCGGCTTCTCCACCGACTGGGCCGGATCCTCGGCCAGACATGCTGCCCCGCTTGCCGATTACGACGAGGCCCGCGAGGCCGCGCAACGCGCCCGCGCCCAGCGCAGCGCCAAGCCCGGCGATCCGAAGGCGTCGGCCGAGGCGGTGCTCAAGATCGTCGACGCCGAGAACCCGCCGCTGCGGGTGTTCTTCGGTGAGCTGCCCCTGCAGTTGGCCAGGGCCGACTACGAGAGCCGGCTGGCGACGTGGGAGCAGTGGCAGCCGGTGTCGGTGCTCGCCCAGGGCTGACCTTCCCGGCGCGAGTTTCCTCCGGCGAGCAGACGCTCCGGTACCCCGTAACGCCATTACCCGGGGTACCTACGTGTCTGCTCGCCCGGGGATGGTGAGCTCGGTTTCGGGGCGTGAGCACGCGGGAACGCTAGGTGAATGCCGGAGAGCGTCACACAGAAGTTGATCGGGTCCCATCTCGTCTCCGGGTCGATGACGCCCGGGGACGAGATCGCGATCCGGATCGACCAGACGTTGACCCAGGACGCGACGGGAACGCTGGTGATGCAGGAGCTCGAAGCACTCGGGCTCGATCGCGCCCGCACCGAGGTCAGCGTTCAGTACGTCGACCACAACCTGCTGCAGACCGACGAGAAGAACGCCGAGGATCACGAATATCTGCGGACCGCGGCGCAACATTTCGGGCTGTGGTTCTCCAAGCCCGGCAACGGCGTCTCCCACCCCACGCATATGCAGCGCTTCGGCATACCCGGCAAGACGATGGTGGGTTCGGACTCCCACACTCCGGCAGCCGGATCACTGGGAATGCTGGCGATCGGTGTCGGCGGGCTCGAAGTGGCGCTGGCCATCGCCGGCGAGCCGCTGCACCTGCGGGCACCTCAGGTGTGGGGCGTCCGATTGGAAGGCGAGCTCCCGCAATGGTGTTCGGCGAAAGACGTCATCCTCGAAATGCTGCGGCGCCATGACGTCAAGGGCGGCGTCAACCGCATCATCGAGTACTACGGTCCCGGTCTGGCCGGGCTGTCGGCCATGGACCGGCATGTCATCGCGAACATGGGCGCCGAGCTCGGGGCCACCACCACCGTCTTCCCCAGCGACGAAGCGGTGCGTGACTTTCTCACCGGCGAGGATCGCGGTGACGACTGGACCGAACTCGTCGCCGACGACGGCGCGCAATACGACATCGACGAGGTCATCGACCTGTCGGTGCTCGAACCGCTGATCGCCAGACCGTCGTCGCCGGGCAACGTCGTGCCGGTGTCGGAGGTGGCCGGTGAGCCCGTCGCGCAGGTCGTCATCGGCTCCAGCGCCAATCCCGGATTACGCGACTTCGCGATCGCAGCGGCCATGGTGCACGGCCGCCAGACCTCGCCCGACGTCAGCTTCGATGTCAACCCCACCTCCCGCGAGATCCTCACCGACCTGACGAGAATGGGCGCCACGACCCAACTCGTCATCAACGGCGCGCGCATCCATCAGGCCGGCTGCATGGGCTGCATCGGCATGGGCCAGGCTCCGGCCACTGGCCGGAACTCGCTGCGGACCATGCCCCGCAACTTCCCCGGCCGGTCCGGCACCAAGGAGGACTCGGTGTGGCTGTGCTCGCCGGAAACCGCTGCGGCATCGGCGATCACTGGGGTCATCACCGACCCGCGGCAGTGGGCCGCCGACAACGGCATCGAGTATCCCGAGCTCGATCTGCCCACCCATTTCAGCGTCAACACCGCCATGCTGGTCGCCCCGGCCGCGCTCGAGCAGGCCCGGGCCGTCCAGGTCATCAAGGGCCCCAACATCTCCAGCCTTCCTGAGCTGACGCCGCTGCCCGATGCAGTGACGGCCCCGGTCCTGCTCAAGGTCGGCGACAACATCTCCACCGACGAGATCTCACCGGCAGGCGCGCGTGCCCTGCCGTTCCGGTCCAACATTCCCAAGCTGGCCATGTTCAGCTTCACCCAGATCGACGAAAGCTATCCGGAACGGGCGCAGTCCGCCGAGAACGGCCACATCATCGTCGGCGGGGAGAACTACGGTCAGGGCTCATCGCGCGAACATGCCGCGATCGCGCCACGCTATCTCGGGCTGCAGGTCGTGATCGCCAAGTCCTTCGCCCGTATCCATTGGCAAAATCTCGCCAATTTCGGTGTGCTGGCACTGGAATTCGTCGATCCGGCCGACTACGACGGCGTCGCTCAGGGTGACGTGCTTTCCCTCACCAACGTACGCCAGGCGTTGACCGACGGCCTTCCGATGACCGTTACCAACACCACGAAGGGCACGAGTTTCCCGGTGCAGCACAGACTTTCATCGCGCCAGATCCAGCACGTCCTGGCCGGCGGCCTCATCCCGTGGCTGGCCACCCAGCAGAAAAACTAGGCCGAGAACCCCGCCGGCAAAGCGCGGATGGGCGTAGCGTCGAGCACATGCCTAAGATCACGACTTCTGACAATGTCGAGATTTTCTATCGGGACTGGGGCTCGGGCCAGCCCATCGTGTTCAGTCACGGCTGGCCGTTGTCCGCCGACGACTGGGACACGTTCATGCTGTTCTTCCTGCAGCACGGCTACCGTGTCGTCGCCCATGACCGGCGCGGCCACGGACGCTCCTCCCATGTGACCGACGGCCACGACATGGACCACTACGCCGATGACCTCGCCGCGGTGGTCAAGCACCTCGATCTGCACGACGCCATCCACGTCGGCCACTCCACCGGCGGGGGTGAGCTGGTGCGCTACCTGGCCCGTCACGGGCTGGATCGGGCGGCGCATGCGGTCCTGATCAGCTCGGTGCCGCCGCTGATGGTCAAGACCGACGCCAACCCGGGCGGCCTGCCCAAGTCGGTGTTCGACGATCTGCAGGCGCAGCTGGCGGCGAACCGCTCGGTGTTCTACCGCGCCCTGCCGTCAGGTCCGTTCTACGGCTTCAATCGCGAACAGGAGAAAACTCCCGAGCCTGCTCGCGAGGCGATCATCGCCAATTGGTGGCGCCAGGGCATGATGGGCGACCCCAAGGCCCACTACGACGGCATCGTCGCCTTCTCCCAGACGGATTTCACCGAGGACCTCAAGAAGATCACCTTGCCGTCACTGGTGATGCACGGCGAAGACGACCAGATCGTGCCGTACGCGGATTCTGGTCCGCTGTCGGCGAAGCTGCTGCCCAACGGGACCCTCAAGAGCTACCCCGGTTTCCCGCACGGCATGCCGACCACCCACGCCGAGACCATCATGGCAGATCTGCTGGAGTGGCTGCGGTCCTGAAACCGGTTGGAGCAGTAGCCAAGTCAGGCGGCGCGCAGCCGGCGTAGGCCCTGCACGGCTTCGTAGTGCCCGATCAGCTCGTCACAGATGGCCGGCCAGGTGCGGCTCAGCACGCTGCGCCGAGCGGCCACAGAGTAGCGCGACCGCTCGGCGATCAGGTGCTCCACAGAAGCGGGTAGCGCGGACTCGAATTCGTTCACGGGCAGCAACAGTCCAGTGCGGTAGGGCGCCACCAGATCCCGAGGCCCACCGGCATCGGGAGCGATCACCGGCAGTCCCGAGGCCATCGCCTCCTGAACGGCCTGACAGAACGTCTCGTGCTCGCCGGGGTGGACGAACACGTCCATGCTGGCGTAGGCCGCCGCCAGTTCCGTGCCGTGCAGTTCACCGGTGAAAACCGCCGAAGGCAGCACAGATTCGAGCTTGGTCCGGTCCACCCCGTCACCTACCACCACCAGCTGCAGGTCGTCGCGCCCGGCCAGCGCGGCCAGCCGCTCCACGTGCTTCTCCGGCGCCAACCGTCCGACGAACCCGACGACCGGCTTGCCCTCGGCCGACCACGACGCCCGCAGCTGCTCATCGCGAGCCGACGGGGCGAACCCGGTGATGTCCACGCCGCGTCCCCACTTGAACACTCGGGGAATCCGATGGGCCTCAAGGTTTTCCATCGCCGAGGTGGACGGCGCCAAGGTGCGGTCGGCCTTGCTGTGCAGACGCCGGGTCCATGCCCATGATGCCCGCGACAGCACGCCAACGCCGTAGCTCTCGGCGAAACCGGCGACATCGGTCTGGAACACGGCCACCGACGGCACGCCGAGGTGGCGGGCGGCGTGTACGCCGCCCCAGCCGAGCAGCGCGGGCGAGGCCAGGTGCACAACGTCGGGGTCGAAGCCGCGCAGCACATTGACCATCCGCGGCCGCGGCACGCCCAGCGGCAGCGAGGTCACCTTGGGAAACATTCGCGAAGGCACCCGGTGCACCCGCACACCGTCATGGACCCGTTCGGCAGGCGGCTGACCCCGCGGGGTGTCCGGGGCGATGACGAGTACCTCGTGGCCGGTGCGGCGGAGATGCTCGATCACCCGAAGCACCGAGTTGGTGACGCCGTTGACATTCGGGAGGAAGGACTCTGCAACGATCGCAACGCGCACACCAAGATAGTCCCAGCGGCACCTGTCCCCGAGGTAGCGTCCGGGGATACGACACGCTAAAACCTGATGCCCGGGTCTAGGGTTGGCGAATGCGATTACCGCGCGTTGCTGCAGCGATGCTGGCCGTGGTGGCCCTGTCCGTCGCCGGTGCCACCTCCGGTTGCACCCGACTGGTCGACGGCACCGCGCAGGCCAACAGCAACAAGCCCGGCAGCGAGATCACCGAGGACGGCTGGGGTATCCAGATCGGCTTCCCGGATGCGCCTGCCCAGATCGAGTTTTTCACCGAACCGCAGTGCCCGGCCTGCGCCCACCTGCAACATGAGTCCGGCGATGCCATCGCCGCGGCCATCGGCCAGGGCCAGCTGGCCGTGACCTACCGGCCGCTGACCTTCCTGGACCGGATGGGCACCGAGTACTCGGCCCACGTGGCCAACGCGCTGTTCCTGGCCGCCGGCCCGGGCACCACGGGCATGGCGTTCCAGGCATTTGTTCAGGACCTCTGGGGCCACCAGGAGCCCGAGGGCTCGCCCGGCCCGACCGACGACGAGATCGCCGCGATGGCATCCGGGAGCGGGGTCGGCAGCGAGCAGACCGACAAGATCGCGGCCGGCGCGCAGGCCATCGACTCCGAACAACTCAACGAGGCCAACGCCGAACTGCTCAGCGAAACCCAATACGAGGTGTCCACCCCGGCGATCTACGACCTCGTCGGCGAAGAGGTCGTCGATATCAGCGACCCGGACTGGCTGGCCAAACTGCTTGCTACGCCGAGGAGTTGACGGTTCCGGTTGAGCTGGGCCGGCGCTGCAGAAAAGCCAGCAGCGCCAACGCCGCAGCCGCCACCAGCCAGCCCACCACCGCGATCGATCCGGCCGGGATGATCGCCAGTGACGCGTCGCGGTCTCGCACCCGCACCAGATCGGGATTGTTCTTGTCGTACTCGACGTAGATCCGCATCCCGGTATCGAGCTCCGAGGGGTACAGCACCCCCAGCTCGGGGCGGTAGGTCACCCGGTCCGGCGTGACGAACTCGATGGTCGAGCGCCGCGGTCCGGCGCTGAGCACCTCGGCCGCGGCCACCCCCATGTTCCGCTCGATCTGCTGGTCGTTACGCCAGGCGCCCATCACCAACAGCACAGACTGCAACGTGACCAGGCAGGCGGCGATCACCACGCCGATCCGCACCCGCCGGATGATCCGCTGCGAGCGGGTCTCCCCCGGCTCGCCGTACAGGTGCGGGATCAATGGCTGCACCATTGCCCGCAACCGCGCCGCGATCTGTGCGGGCCTCACAAGGCTGCCTTGATCGACGCGTGCAGGGCACGCAGCGACGACCGGTCGGCCTTCACCTCCAGCACCCGCATGCCGTCGAAGGGTTCGGCCAGGGCCGCGCCGAGCGCGTCGGCCTCAACCTGCCCGCACTCGACGTGATAGGCCCGGCACAGCGCCGCGATGTCCACATCGTGCGGCGTGCCGAAGATCCGGGAAGACACGTCGGAAAACCGCGGATCACCCTGTTCCAGCAGCTCGAAGATGCCGCCGCCGTTGTCGTTGGACACCACGATCGTCAGGTTCCGTGGCGTCGGCTCGGTGGGCCCGATCAACAACCCCGAGCTGTCGTGGACGAAGGTCAGATCGCCGATCAGCGCGAGGGTCCGGCCGTCGTGCGCCAGCGCCGCGCCGATCGCCGTCGACACCGTGCCGTCGATACCGGCCACACCACGGTTGGACCGCACCTTGACGCCCTCGGTGGTCAGCCCGACCAGGGCGGCATCGCGCACCGGGTTGGACGCCCCGAGCACCAGCTGATCCCCCGGGCGCAACGCATCGGCGACCACCGCGGCCACGTGCAGGCCGGTGGTCAGCGGGTGGGCCTCGAGTTGTTGACGCACCGCAGCCACCGCGTGCCGGTTCACCTCGGCGCAGCGGTTCAGCCAGGCCGGGTCCGGGGTTCCGGTCGCCACCGCCCGGGTACCGGTGGCCATCGAGTTGCCGGAGACATCGGGCCAGCGCGGACCGGTCGTCAGCGCGTAGACCGGCACCGCCGGATCGGCCAGCAGCGCCGACACCGGCCGGTGCAGCGTGGGCCGGCCCAGCATGATGACCTGCTTGGGATGCACCAGGCGAAGTGCCAGCGGGTGCAGCGGGTTGGCGGGCAGCGGCGCGGTGGGCTCGGCCACCGTCGGCAGACCGGCCAGGTTGGGGTGCACACCGGCGCCGTGCCCGGCGATCACCACCGTGTCCGGGGTGAGGTCGATCTCCAGCGGCTGATCGAAGCTCACCGCCGGGGTGTACGTCCACGGCTTGCCGTCCGGACGGCCTTCCGACGAGCGCTCGCGCGAGGAGCCGACAAACCCCGGTAATGACTCGTCCGCGTGCACGCTGTCGGGAACCAGCGGTTCGCGCAGCGGGATGTCGAACTGCACCGGGCCCGCGTTGGCGGTGCGTGATCCGGTGGCCGCCGCGAGCACCCGGCAGGTCGCCGAACGCCATTGGGCGTTGAGTGAGTCCAGCTGTTCTGGGCGGTCTTCAGCCAGGCCGAGGCTGATGTTGGCCCGGACCTGGGTACCGAAGTAGCCCAACTGCTCGAAGGTCTGATTGGCGCCGGTGCCCAACATTTCATAGGGCCGGTTGGCGCTCAGCACGATCAGCGGAACCCGGGCGTAGTTGGCCTCCACGACCGCGGGGCCGAGATTGGCCACCGCGGTACCCGAGGTCATCGCGATGCAGACCGGCGCCCGTTCTGCCACCGCAAGACCGATCGCCAGGTAGCCGGCCGTGCGTTCATCGATGCGAACGTGCAGACGGATCCGGCCGGCCCGGTCGGCGTCGGACAGCGCGAACGCCAGCGGGGCATTACGCGAGCCCGGGCACAGCACGACATCGCGGACGCCGCCGCGGATGAGTTCGTCGACGACTACGCGCGCCTGTGCCGTCGAGGGGTTCACCACTTCACCTTATTCGTCAGTACTGGCCGGTCTGCCCGGTCTGCCCGGCCAGGAACTCGAGCAGCACGGCGTTCACGGCGTCGGGCTTCTCGATGAAGCCGAGGTGACCGGTGTCGGGGATCTCCAGGTAACGGGCGGTGGGAATCGCATCGGCCACCTCACGGCCCAGATGCGGCGGCAGCACCACATCGTCGGCGAACCCGATGACCAGCACCGGAGTGGTGATCGCCTGGTACGCCGGCAGCCGGTTGCCCACCGGACCGGCGTCGGACTGGGCGGCGAGACCGGGAGTCTGCTTGGTCGGCCACATGGTGAACATCTCACTCCAGTCGCGCACCAACGCGTCGTCGTTGAGCGTCTTGGGCGAAAAACTCTCCATCATCCGGAGCTTGGCGTCGAACGTCGGCGGCAGCTGCACGCCTGAGGCCGCCAGGTCACGCTCGGCGGTGCGGAAGAACTCGCGGGCCCGGTCGTGACGGCCACGGGTGGCCATCAACACGGCCGACCGCACCAGATCCGGACGCGCCAACATCAGCTCCTGTGCGATGAACGACCCCATCGACACACCTACGATGTGCGCCGGGGCCGCCCCGAGCTTTTCGATCAGCTCGGCGGTGTCGGCCACCATCTGCTCGGTGCCGAACCCCTGGGCGTTCTCCGTCGCGCCGACCCCGCGGTTGTCGAAGGTGATGACGCGGTAGCCGGCCCGCTGCAGCGCCGGGACCTGGTGCAGGTGCCAGGTGCGGCCCGCACCACCGCGGCCGGCGATGAACAGCACCGGGTCGCCCTTGCCTCGCTCGTCATATGCCAGATTCACCCGGCCGACGCTACTCGATCACGACCAGTGCACCAGATCACGCAGTGCGACGGCCCCGGACCTTCCTGATCGCCTGATCCCACGCCAGCAACACCCCCGCCTTGAGCGGTTCGGGCTTGATCATGTCCTTGCTCAGCAGCGCGGTGGCACCGGCCTTGGTGGCCGCGCTCGCCTTCGACATATGCCCGGAATCGAACGGCGGCTGCGGGTCGTACTCGATCATCAGCTGAATGGCCTTCGCCTTCGCCTCGCCGCCGATCTGGCCCGCCAGCCAGACGGCCAGGTCGATCCCGGCCGAGACGCCCGCCGCGGTGATCACCTTCCCGTCCGGGTCGGCCCGCACGATGCGCTGATCCCCGACCGGTGTCACACCCATCATCTTCAATGCGCTCAGCACCGACCAGTGCGACGTCGCACGTTTCCCGTCGAGCAGGCCCGCCGCGGCCAGCACCACCGAACCCGAGCACACCGACGCCATCCAGGTCGTTCCCGGATAGACCTGACGCAGCCAGCCGAGCACCTTGTCGTCGCGGGCGGCCATGGTGGTGCCGGGGCCGCCGGGCACCAGCACCACGTCGGGTGACGGGGTTTCGTCGAAACTGTGGGTGGCCCCCACCGTCAGCACGCCGGAGTCGGCGGTGATGGGACCCGGCTCGTGCCAGACGAACCGCACGTCCGCGTCGGGCAAGTTGCGCAACACTTCGTAGGGCCCGATGAAGTCGAGCGCGGTGAAGCTCGGGTACAGCACGATGGCGATCTGCATGGTGTTTCCTTTCAGGCGAAGGTCTTGCGGTATTGGTCGGGCGAAATGCCCAGGCGCCGAACGAAGTTGCGCCGCATGGTTTCGGCGGTACCGAATCCGCAGCGGGCGGCGATGACGGTGACGGTGTCGTCGGACTCCTCCAGCTGGCGCCGCGCGGCATCGGTGCGGATACGTTCCACGTAGGCACCCGGCGCCTCACCGACCTCGTCGGTGAACACCCGGGTGAAATGCCTTGGGCTCATCGCCGCCCGTCGGGCCAGCTCGGAAATGCTGTGCACCCCACCGGGTTCGACCTCGATGGATTCCTGCACCACGCGGATCGGGGCACGCTTGGCCCGCGGCATCCACACCGGTGCGGCGAACTGGGTCTGACCGCCGGGCCGGCGCAGGTACAACACGAGATAGCGCGCGACCGTCTGGGCGATGTCGGTGCCGTAGTCGTCTTCGACGAGCGACAACGCCAGGTCGATGCCTGCGGTCACTCCCGCCGCTGTCCACACCTGCTCGGAACTTCTGACGAAGATCGGCTCGGGATCGACTGCCACCGAAGGGAATTCATCTGCCATCCGGCGCGCGGAGGACCAGTGCGTGGTGGCGGGGCAACCGTCGAGCAGTCCGGCCTGGGCGGCCAGGAACGCACCGGTGCACACGCTGACGACGCGGCGGGCGTTGCGCGCGGCCGTGCTGATCCAGTCGATGACCGCCGGGTTGGCCCGCGCGGCATCGGTGCCGATCCCACCCGGTATGACGATGGTGTCGATCGGACCGTGCGGGTCAGGCAGCGGCGCGGCGACGAACTCCAGCCCGGTGAGGGTGCTGACGGGCTGCCCGTCCGCCGAGGTCACCGTGACGGCATAGCCGTCGCCAGGTCGGCCCAGGCCGGCCAGGGCCAGGGTGGCGGTGGAGAACACGTCGAAGGGCCCGACGAGGTCCAGCGCCTGCACCCCGGCGTAGCCCAGGATCACCACCGATCGCGTCACCTCTTCAGTGTTCGCGACGTCGGCGATGGCGTCTACGTCACGTACCCCACAAATCAGGACATGGGCCGGCACCCGGGCTCTAGAGTTTCTTGATCCCGCGCACCACCCGGTAGAACGACGGCACCGTCGCCACACCGTGCCGCAGACTGCGCTGCATCAGGCCGCCGTTGGTCAGCACGAGGTGGCGCACGCCGCAATCCCGCCACTCGGCCACCCGGTCCAGCACCTCGTCGGGCGTCCCGATCAGCCCCATGTCCCGCATCAGGTGCGGCGTGATGCCCTTGATGTGGGAGAGCGCGGTCTGCTCGTCCCAGTCCTGGGGCAGGATGTCCTGTCCGCCGGAGAAACCCACTCCCAGTGGATGCTCTGCGCCGCGCCGCGCGAAGTACTCATCGGACGCACTGAGGCAACCTGCCCGCATCACCTCGGATTCCAGGGCATCGTCGACCTCGGCGCGGCTGCGCGCCGTCACGACCATCACCAACAGCGCCGGGGTGATGGCCATCGGGTCTCGGCCCGCGTCGGATGCGGCCCCGCGCACCACCTCCAGCCGCTGGGCATAATCCTGGGGCGAGTGTGGGAACGCCGGGAAGAACCCGTCACCGTAGCGTCCGGCGATACGCAACATCCTGGGGCCGTGCGCGGCAACCCAGATCGGCGGCCACTTGCCCCGGTAGGGCGGCAGGTCGAAGATCGCGTTGCGCAGCGGGAAGAACGGCGAATCACGGTTGACCAGTTCACCATTCGAGTCCCAAAAGGCACGGATCGTGGCCATCGCCTCCTCGAACCGGGCCACCGGTTTCGACCAATCCACACCATAGGGCTCATTGCCCTCGCGCTCGCCGGGGCCGATACCGAAGATGAAGCGCCCCTTGGTCAGCAGCTGCATGGTTGCCGCCGCCTGAGCGCTGACGGCCGGGTTCCGGCGCCCGGCATCGGTGACACAGATGCCGAGCGGCAACCGCGCGAAGCGGTTGCGCGCCGCGAGCTTCCCCAGCATCGTCCACGGTTCCATGCAGGCATCGACAGAGGGGACCAACTTGGCTGCAGCGCAGTACTTCTCCTGCCACAACGCCCGGGGGAATATCGCGTTGAGATGGTCGGGTACCCAGAAGGAATCGACCCGGGCACCGACGGCCGACAGATAATTGGCGCTGGTGAAGGTGTCTGCCGCCGGCTTGCTCGCGGTGATCAAGTCCAACAGGCCGACCTGCAGACCGCCCATGGGGATCAGAGCTTCTTCAGCTTGCGGATGACCTGGCTGTACAGCAGTTGCGACGTCAGGCCCCTGCGGAGCGTGCCCTGCAGCGGACCGACATTCGCCAGCACCAGGTACCGAACACCGTGGTGGCGCCACTCCGCCGCCTGCTCGACGATCTCATCCACTGTCCCGCACAGGTACATCTCCCGCAGCAGCGACGTCGGAACCGCCTTGACATAGGACAGCGCCGTCTCCTCATCCCAGTCCTGGGGCAGGATGTCCTGCGCGCCCGAGAAACCGACGCCCAGCGGGTGCTGAGCACCGTGTCGGGCGTAGAAATCATCGGGTGCGTTCAGGGCACCGGCCTTGAGGACCGCCGATTCCAGTGCCTCGTCGAGGTCGTCGGGCGTGCGCGCCGGCACGACCATCATCCACAGGGCAGGGGTGATGGCCATCGGATCGCGCCCGGCGTCGGAGGCAGTCGACCGCACGACCTCGAGACGCTGGGCATATTCCTGCGGCGCATGGGGGAACGCGGGAAAGAACCCGTCGGCGTAGCGGCCCGCGGCCCGCAGCATCCTCGGACCGTGCGCGGCAATCCAGATCTCGGGCCAGCGTCCGCGGTACGCGGGCAGGTCGAAGATCGCGTTGCGCAGCGGAAAGAACGGCGAATCACGGTTGACCAGTTCACCATTCGAATCCCACAGGGTCCGGATGGTGGCCATCGCCTCTTCGAACCGGGCCACCGGTTTTGCCCAATCCACCCCGTAGGGTTCGTTGCCCTCGCGTTCTCCGGCGCCGATGCCGAGGATGAACCGGCCCTTCGTGAGCAGGTTCATCGTCGCAGCGGCCTGCGCGGTGACGGCCGGGTTGCGCCGGCCGGTGTCGGTCACCCCCACTCCCAACCTGAGCCGCGCAACCCGGTTGCGGGCGGCGAGATTACCCAGCATCGTCCACGGCTCCAGGTAGGCATCGGCCGAGGGCAGCATCTTGGCGCCACCGCAGAACTTCGGCTGCCACAACGATCGGGGGAACAGCGCGTTGAGGTGGTCGGGCACCCAGAACGAGTCGACGCCTCCGGCGACCGCACTCAGGTAGTTTGCCCGGGTGAACAGGTCCACGGTGGGCCGGGAGGCGATCGTCGGGTCCATGATGCCGACGCGAAATCGAGTCATCCAGCGAGTGTCGGACGACCGAGCCGGTTTGCTTAGAGTAGTGCCCTACTCCAATGTCAGTGGGTAGCACTCGCGTACCCGGTTGATCCACCATTGCCGACGCTCCGGCGTCGCTGCCAACGCGGACAGTCGGTCGGGATCCGGCACCACCGTCTCCACCGGCAGGTACCCGTCGACCGGCGCCGGAACCTCGGCGACGTCCGCCACGAAGAATCCGCCCGTGCCCAGTCCGCACGCGTGCTCCAACTCGGGCAGAACGGCGGCGGCCAGCAATCCGCGCGCGATGCCGACCGCTGAATCCAGCGCACTGGACACCACAATCGGGATATCGATCTGCGTGGCGATGTCGAGCATGCGTGCCACCCCGCCCAGCGGTGCCACCTTGAGCACCGCGACATCGGCGGCACGGGCCCGCACCACCCGCAACGGATCAGAGGCCTTGCGGATCGACTCGTCGGCCGCGATCGGCACCGACACCTGCCGCCGCAGCGCGGCCAACTCATCGACCGTCGAACACGGCTGCTCCAGATACTCCAGTGGCCCATCCGCGGTGAGCGCAGCGGCAGCCTCGACTGCCTGCGGCAGCGTCCAGCCTCCGTTGGCATCCACCCGTACCACCGGAACCTGCGCGCGCACGGCGTTGACCCGCGCGACGTCGTCAGCCAGGGTCTGCCCCGGCTCGGCGACCTTGACCTTGGCCGTGCGTGCACCCGGGAACCGCGCCAGCACCTCGGGCACCTGGGCGGCCGGGACCGCGGGCACGGTGGCGTTGATCGGGATGCGATCGCGGTGGACCACAGGCGCCGGCCGGTACGCCGCCTCGATGCCGGCGGCCAACCAGGCCGCCGCCTCCGGCGCCCCGTATTCGACGAACGCGCCGAACTCCCCCCAACCGGCCGGGCCGTCGATCAGCGCCACCTCACGAACGGTGATGCCGCGGAAGCGAACCCGCATCGGCAGGGCCACGACATGCAGACGGTCCAATAGGTCATCCAACGTCGGCGCCGCGTCCATCACGCCGTCAATGATGCCCAACGCGGTCAGGCGGCGCCCAGGGTCCGTTGGATGTCGGGTTTCATCTGGTTCAGCTGCGCACCCCAGTAGCTCCAGGTGTGGGTGCCGGTGGGCGGGAAGTTGAACACCGCGTTGTTTCCGCCCGCTGCGACGTACTGGTCGCGGAAGTTGAAATTGCTCTGCAGCGCAGTGCCCTCCAGGAAGGTGGACGGCAGGTCGCCGCCGCCCAGCTCGCCCGGGGTTCCCGAACCGCAGTACACCCAGATGCGGGTGTGGTTCGCCACCAGGCGCCCCACCTGCAGTGTCGGATCGTTGCGCGCCCACGCCGGATCACCCGGCGGACCCCACATGGCCGCCGAGGAGAAACCACCGGAGTCGTTCATCGCCAAGCCGATCAGACCGGGCCACGGGCCGGCCGAGGGATTCAGGAACGCCGACAACGACCCCGCGTAGCGGAACTGTCCCGGGTAATAGGCGGCCAGGATCAGCGCCGAGCTACCCGACATCGACAGTCCGACCACCGCGTTGCCCGATGAGGACACATTCCGGTTGGCGGCCAGCCACTGCGGCAACTCGCTGGTCAGAAACGTCTCCCACTTGTAGGTCTGCACACCGCCGTTGCCCGCCGCCGGCTGATACCAGTCGGTGTAGAAGCTCGACATGCCACCGACGGGCATGACCACCGACAACCCCGATTGGTAGAACCACTCGAACGCCGGGGTCTCGATGTCCCAGCCGTTGGCGTCGTCGCGGGCACGCAGGCCGTCCAGCAGATAGACCGCGTGCGAACCGCCGCCTTGGAACTGCACCTTGATATCGCGCCCCATGGCGCCCGACGGAACCGAGAGTGTCTCGACCGGCAAACCGGCTCGTGACCAGGCATTCGCTGTCGGCGGTGAACCGAGAAGACCGGCCGTCACGGCCAACATCAGTGCGGACAAGACCACCAGCCCGCGGGAAAATCCCTGCCGAATATACGTATCCACCATGTCCGCACCCCAGTTCTCGCGCACACGTATGGATTCGAAGCTACTCCGGCTGGAACAGGAAATACAGAGCCAATTCTCACACGGTGGCGCGGTCGCGACCCTCCCAGTAGGGCTTTCGCAGATCCTTCTTGAGGATCTTGCCGGTGGGATTACGCGGCAACTCGTCGACGATGTCGACCGACTTGGGGCATTTGTAGGCGGCCAGATGTTCGCGGGCGAACGCGATCAGGTCTGGCTCGGAGACCTCGCCTTCCAGTGTCACAACGGCTTTCACCGACTCACCCCATTTTTCGTCGGGCACCCCGATCACCGCGACGTCGACGACAGCGGGGTGTTCGGCCAGCACGCGCTCGACCTCGATCGAGTAGATGTTCTCCCCGCCGGAGATGATCATGTCCTTGAGCCGGTCTTCGACGAAGATGTAGCCGCCGTCGTCGACGCGGCCGATGTCGCCGGTGCGGAACCAGCCCTCAGGCGTGATGGCCTCTGCCGTCGACTCCGGGCGGTTCAGATAACCCTTCATCAATTGCGGTGAGCGGAACCACAATTCGCCCTGCTCACCAGCGGGCACCTCGGCACCGGTGTCGGGATCGACCACCCTGACCTCGGCGCCGGGAACCACGGTGCCCGCACTCATGAGCCGCTCTTCACTGGCCTCACGGTGATCTTCGGGCCCCAGCCGGCTGATCGCCCCGGAGACCTCGGTCAGCCCGTACACCTGGATGAACTCTGTCTCCGGCCAGGCCTGCAGCGCAGAACGCAACAGCGGCAATGGCATCGGCGATGCGCCGTAGGCGAAGGTCTTCAACGCACCGAAGAGTTTCACCGCGTCCTCGCCGGTGTCGAACACCTTGGCCAGCACGGCGGGCACGAGGAACGTCCGGTTCGCCCCGGCGAGAATCCCGCCGGCCAAGGCCATCCCGTCGACATCACGCGTCATGTACGTCGGCGCCCCGTGATACAGCCCCCACTGCATGTAGGACGACCCTCCGACGTGGAACAGCGGCATGGCCACCAGACTCTTGTCGCCGGCGCTGAGCGTCCAGCCCTCGAATGCGTTGATCGTGTGGGCGATGACGTTGGAGTGGGTGAGCGCAATGCCTTTGGGCCTGCCGGTGGTGCCCGACGAGTACATGATGATGCACGTGTCGTCGGGCTGAACATCGGCCGAACGACCGACCGGCGACGCACCGGCCAGCAGCGCCTCGTACTCGTCGCCGTCACCGCCCTCGGGCGTCACCGTCACGATGTGCTCGACGGACGTGAGCCGATCGGCGATGGCGTCGATACCCGGCCGGAGCTCCTCACCGACCACGAGAACCTTGGCCCCGCAGTCGTTGAGCACGTAGTCCAACTCGTCGGCGGCGAGCCGGAAGTTGATGATCGCGTTGGCCGCGCCGAGCGACGCGGCCGCGAGCGTCATCTCGACACACGCCACGTGGTTCTTGTCGAGGAATGCCACCACGTCACCACGCCCGACGCCCCACGCACTCAACGCACCGGCCAACCGCTGGACCCTGTCGTACCACTGCGACCAGGTCCAACTGCGACTCAGATAGGTGACCGCTTCCTCGTCAGGCTTTGTGGCCGCCCAGTGGGCGGCGCGTTCGTCGAGAAACTGCGGAGCCGGCAAATCTGACATGTCCAGAGCGTGCCATGGCACGCGAGCCGTCAACCGGCTTTCGGATAAACCTGCTGCCCAGCCAGGAATGTGGCCTGTACTTCCAGGTCGGCGATGCTCTCCGGGGCTGTCGCGCGCGGGTCGGCCGAGACAATCACCAGGTCGGCGTACTTACCGACCTCGAGTGAGCCGATCACGTTGTCGGCGAACAACTGCCACGCGGCGTCGATGGTCTGCGCCCGGATCCCCTGTTCGACGGTGAGCCGCTCCTCGGGGGCGAGCACCCGGCCGCTCGGCGCGGTCCGGGTGACGGCCACGCTGATGTTGCGCAGAGGTTCCTCCGGGGTGACCGGCGGATCGTTGTGCAGCGAGATCCTCATGCCGGTCGCCACTGCCGAGCCCGCGGGCATCCAGCGCCCGCCGTGCTCGGGCCCGAACAGCCCGTCGACGAGGATGTCGCCCCAGTAGTGCAGATGGTCGACGAACATGCTGCAGGTGACCCCGAGGCCGTGCGCACGCTGCAACTGCTCGGGCGTGATCGCGCCGACGTGTTCCAGCCGCAGCCGGTGATCTTTTCGTGGCCAGCGCCCCAGTGCTTCCTCGTAGACGTCCAAAATGGTGTCCACGCCGGCGTCACCGTGCACGTGACAGGCCAGCTGCCAACCCTGCGGGAAAAACGTGCCCACGATCTCGGTGAGCTGTTCCTTCGTGTAGTTGGCGTGGCCGCACGAGCCGGGCACCACACCGATGGTCCGGGTGGCATCGGTGTCCAGGTACGGGAACGTCAGATCGATGTTGCCCACCCATGGCGACCCGTCGACCCAGATCTTGATGCCGACCTGGCGCACGATGTCGTCGCCCTCGGCCGGGCTGGCGTCGGTGTGCAGCGCGGCGGTCGACATCTCATACGTGCGCAACCGCACCGTCAGCTGGTCGTGCAACTGCGCCAGCAACGGCCGGAACATCGGGTCGAACGCCATCTCCGAGCACGTGGTCAAGCCGGCCCGGTTCAGCCGCGCGCATTCGGCGGCCAGCATCTCCGGATAATCGCGAGCCGAGATGGCATCGCCGAGCAGCGGGAACACCGCCCCGGTTTCCTCGGCGGTGCCGTCGAGCTCCCCGTCTGCCGTGCGTCCGTACTTGGCGCCCTTGGGGTCAGGAGTGTCTCGGGTCAGCCCGGCACGGCGGGCGGCCGCGCTGTTGAAGAAGGCCTTGTGGCCCGAGTTGTGCACGATCACCAGCGGCGTGTCGGGCGCGATGCCGTCCAGCCAGGCCAGGTTCGGGTCGGGCAATCCGTCCTGCAGCAACGGATCCCAGCCGTTCAGGAACGCGCCGTCGGCTCCGCGCTGGGCGACCTCGGCATCTATCGCGTCGAGCACCTCGCCGGCACTCGGCAAGGTGACCGGGCGGATGTCGACGATACGGCCGGAAAGTGCGACCGCCTCCATCAGCGGATGACCATGTGCCTCAACGAAACCCGGCATGACGCAGCCGTCGACTTCACGGACATCGGTGCCCTCCCCGACCCAGCCGGCCACCTCGGCCCGGGAGCCGACGGCGACGATGCGCCCGCCAGAGACTGCGAGCGCCTCGACAGTGGGTTGCGTGTCGTCGACCGTGAGGATGGTTCCGTAGAGGACGAGATCAGCGGACTCGCTCGGGCTGGTCATGCCCGGATGTTAGAGCGTCGCCCGTCTTCAAGGAGCCAATGCTGAAGATAGCGGTCATCAGGTGGCCGCAATCTTCAGCGCAAACAGTCGTGGCCTGCGGATTGGGAAATTTTCAGAAAGTTTTCCGGCCTGTGTCGATTTTCGCGGGGTGCCATTCGACGTAGTAACGAGGGCACGATAGGCCGAGCCCTTCCCGACGCACGAAGGAGACACAGAATGTCGCGCTACATGCTGATCATGCGGTCCACCCCCGAGGCCGAGGCCGCGATGGCCGAGGAGAACATCGACTTCGACGAGATCATCGCCCAGATGGGCCGCTACAACGAAGAGCTGATCAAGGCCGGTGTGATGCTGGCCGGCGAGGGCTTGACCGATCCCGACGAGGGCTTCGTCGTCGATTTCAACGCCGATCCCCCGGTGGTCACCGACGGGCCGTACACCGAGGCCAAGGAACTGTTCAACGGGTTCTGGATCCTGGAGGTGTCTTCCAAGGAGGAGGCCAAGCAGTGGGCCCGGAAGTGTCCGCTGGGATGCGGCGTGAAGCTGGAGGTCCGCCGGGTCAGCGAGACCGAAGAATTTCCACAGGACAACGAGTGGGTCCAGAAGGAAATCCAGTGGAAGGCCGACCTCGCGGAAAAGGCGGCGAAGGCCGCCCGCGCCGCCGCCAACCGCTGATCCGAGCACAAGCCCCGGCGGTCCCTAACCCGCCGGGGCCCGGCTCCGCCCCCCACATCTCAGAGATTAAGCAGCGCGGACTTCGTGGACACGAGTACCGCACTACCTGTATTTCGGTCTGTATTTCGGTCCGCGATGACCTTGTGTTACATCCCACATCGGGGGATCGGCTCCGCAGTTTCTGGAACACGTTCTAGTCTGTAGTTCATGAGTGATGCGCTGCTGCACCATCCCATCCATTCCGGCCACCTCACCGTCAGTGCGCTCAAGCGCAACAAGGACAAGCCTGTGCTGTTCCTCGGCGACACCACCCTGACCGGTGGCGAGCTCGCGGAACGCATCAGCCAGTACATTCAGGCCTTCGAGGCGCTCGGCGCCGGCACCGGCGAGGGCGTCGGCCTGCTGTCCCTGAACCGGCCTGAAGTCCTGATGATCATCGGCGCCGGCCAGACCCAGGGGTACCGCCGGACGGCACTACACCCTCTCGGTTCGCTGGACGACCACGCCTACGTGCTGTCCGACGCCGAGGTGACGACGCTCATCATCGACCCCACCCCCGCGTTCGTGGAGCGGGCCCTGGGGTTGCTGGAGAAGGTGCCCTCGCTTCGCCAGGTGCTGACGATCGGCCCGGTGCCCGAAGCCCTGGCCGCGTCCAGCGCGTCGGTCTCCGATCTGACGGCCGAGGCCGCCAAGTACTCCCCGGTGCCGCTGACTGCCGCCGAACTCGCTCCCGACCACGTCGGCGGCCTCACCTACACCGGTGGCACCACCGGCAAGCCCAAGGGCGTGATGGGCACGGTGCGTTCGATCTCCACCATGACGACCATTCAGCTCGCCGAGTGGGAGTGGCCCGAGAACCCGCGCTTTTTGATGTGCACCCCGCTGTCACACGCCGGCGCGGCGTTCTTCACGCCGACCATCGTCAAGGGCGGCGAACTGGTGGTGCTGACCAAGTTCGACCCGGCCGAGGTGCTGCGCGTCATCGAGGAACAACGCATCACCGCGACCATGCTGGTGCCGTCGATGATCTACGCCCTGATGGACCACCCCGACTCGCACACCCGCGACCTGTCCTCGCTCGAGACCGTGTACTACGGCGCCTCGGCGATTAACCCGGTGCGGCTGGCCGAGGCGCTCAAGCGCTTCGGGCCGATCTTCGCGCAGTACTACGGCCAGTCCGAGGCACCGATGGTGATCTCCTACCTCGGCAAGAAGGACCACGACGAGAAGCGTCTGACGTCGTGTGGCCGGCCCACCCTGTTCGCGCGGACCGCGCTGTTGGATGCCGAGGGCAATCCGGTGCAGCAGGGCGAGGTCGGTGAGATCTGCGTGTCCGGGCCGCTGCTGGCCGGCGGTTACTGGAAGCTGGATGCCGCCACCTCGGAGACGTTCCGCGACGGCTGGCTGCACACCGGCGACATGGCCCGCGAAGACGAGGACGGCTACTGGTTCATCGTCGACCGGGTCAAGGACATGATCGTCACCGGTGGGTTCAACGTGTTCCCGCGTGAAGTGGAAGACGTTGTCGCCGAGCATCCTTCGGTGGCCCAGGTGTGCGTGATCGGCACTCCCGACGAGAAGTGGGGCGAAGCCGTCACCGCGGTGATCGTGCTACGTCCCGACGCCGACTCCAGCGACGAGGCGGTGGCCACGGTGACCGCCGAGATCCAGGCCGCGGTCAAGGACCGCAAGGGCTCGGTGCAATCGCCCAAGCAGGTGATCGTCGTCGACTCCGTGCCGGTGACCGCACTCGGCAAGCCCGACAAGAAGGCCGTGCGCGCCCAGTTCTGGGAAGGTGCCGCCCGCGCGATCGGCTGATTTTCTCGGGCCTGCTTGCCCGCTTCCCCGCTTTGTCACTTGCCCGCTTTGTCACTTGCCCGCTTTGTCACTTGCCCGCTTTGTCACGCTGGAGTGGCGCTCGGCCACCAGTGCCACTCCAGCGTGACAGTGGGGTGACACGTCGCCGTCGACCATCCAGCTTTGTCACGTTGGAGTGACTGTCGGCCACCAGTGCCACTCCAGCGTGACAATGGGCGCCCGTGACAATGGGCGCCCGGGGCAATGGACGCCCGACAATGGGCGACGCGTCTGCTCGGCAGAATGGGTGAGGTGCCCGACGTGCCCGCCACCTCTGCCGACATGCGCGCCACCCTCGATGCGGTGTGGCGGATGGAGGCGGCCAAGATCCTGGCCACGCTGACCCGCACCGTCGGCGATGTCGGTCTGGCCGAGGATCTCGCCTCTGACGCACTGCTCGACGCCCTCACGCAGTGGCCGCAGACCGGTGTGCCGCGAAACCCCGGGGCCTGGCTGACCACCGTGGCCAAACGAAAGGCCATCGACCACTGGCGGCGCGCGGAAAACCTCGACGCCAAGTACGCCGTGCTGGCCCACGACCTGGCCGAACATGTCGACGAGGCCTGGGACCCCGACCGGATCGACGATGACGTCCTGCGCCTCATCTTCATCGCCGCGCACCCGGTGTTGTCCCGCGAAGCCCAGGTCGCGCTGACATTGCGCATGGTCGGCGGGCTTAGCACCGAGGAGATCGCCCGGGCCTTCCTCATCTCGACCGCCACCGCGGCCGCGCGCATCACCCGGGCCAAGAAGACTCTGGCACAAGCCAACCCGCCCTTCGAGGTACCGCCGCGCGACGAATACCCGCACCGACTGTCGGCGGTGCTCTCGGTCATCTATCTGATCTACAACGAGGGCTACTCGGCATCCGCCGGACAGCGCTGGATCCGCGACGAATTGTGCACCGAGGCCCTGAGATTGGGGCGGGTGCTGGCCGCCCTGGTGCCCGACGAACCCGAGGTCCACGGCCTGCTCGCCCTGATGGAGTTCCAGTCCTCACGCTTTGCGGCGCGCACCGATGCCGACGGCCGGCCCATCCTCCTGGAGGACCAGAATCGGGCCAGCTGGGACCGGGCCCAGATTCAGCGCGGCATCAAGGCCCTTGAGCGCTCCGCTACAGCACGGCAGCAACGTGGTTGGGGCCCATATGCGTTGCAGGCCGCGCTCGCCGAATGCCACGCAGTCGCCCCGACGGCGGCCGACACCGACTGGGCCCGCATCGTCGCCCTGTACGACGCGCTGCTGCAGATCACCCCGTCCCCGGTGGTCCAGCTCAACCGGGCGGTGGCCGTCGCCATGCACTCCGGCCCGCAGGAGGCATGGGAGATCGTCGACGGGATCGAGGGGCTGGACAGCTCGTACCTACTGCCCAGCGTGCGCGGCGAACTGCTGTCCCGGCTGGGCAGGCACACCGAGGCCGCCGAGCAGTTCGACCGGGCCGCCGCCCTGACCGACAACGAACGCGAGCGAGACGTACTGGCGAACAAGGCAATCCGCGAACGCGGCTGATCCCGGGCGGGGTCGTGGCACGATGGCGGACATGGTGTCGGCAGTGTTGTTCGACTTCTCCGGGACCCTGTTCCGCCTCGAGGAACAGGACAGCTGGTTCGCCGGGATGGCCGTCGACGAACATGAGGTCGACGGCCACGTGCAGACCGAGTTGATGCGTCGGCTGACCGCCCCGACCGGACGGTCCGTGACCATGACCGATGAGCAGTACCAAGCCTGGGCCAACCGGGACCTGGCCCCGCACCTGCACCGTGAGGCCTATCTGCATGTGCTGCGGGAATCCGGGCTGGCCCACCATCACGCCGAATCGCTGTACAACCGGGTGATCGATCCGGCCAGTTGGACGGCCTACCCCGACACCGCGCGGGTCTTCAAAAGCCTGAAAGCACAGGGACTCCGGACGGCCGTCGTGTCCAACATCGCATTCGATGTACGTCCGGCCTTCACCGCGATCGGCGCCGCCGAGCACGTCGACGAGTTCGTGCTGTCCTTCGAAGTGGGTGCGGTCAAACCAGACCCGGCGATATTCACCACGGCACTGCAGCGCCTCGGTGTGCCGGCACAGGAAGCGCTGATGGTCGGCGACAGCGAGGAGGCCGACGGCGGTGCCCGTGAAGTCGGCTGCCAGTTCGCACTGGTCGATCCGCTGCCCACCGAGCAGCGGCCCGACGGGCTGATCACGGCCCTGCAAGCTGTCGGCATCCGCGCCTAGTGTGGAGTCATGGCTGACGACCAGATCCGGCCACCGTGGTGGCTGAAATACGTCAACAAGGTGATGATCGGGCTCAACAAGCTCGGCGTCGGCGGCGACAAGGGTCCCGTGGTGCTCACGGTGACGGGCCGCAAGAGCGGTAAACCCCGGTCGACGCCCGTCACCCCGATGACCGTCGACGGGCACCGCTACATCGTCGGCGGACTGCCGAAGGGCGACTGGGCCGCCAACGCCCGCGCTGCCGGCGAGGCCACCGTGCACCAGGGCCGCAAAGACCAGCGGGTCCGAGTGGTGGAGATCCCCGTCGAGCAGGCGCGGCCGCTGCTACGCCAATTCCCCGTCCTAGTGCCGACCGGTGTCGGGTTCATGCGCAATGCCGGGCTGGTGACCGGGCCCAATCCGGACGAGTTCGAGGCACTCGCCGGGCGCTGCCCGGTGTTCCGGCTGGACCCGATCTAGAGGCCGCCCGTCAGCTCAGGTGTGGGGCTTCCTTGATCTTGGAGTCCTGCTTGCCCACTGTCTGGCAGAAGGCCTGCACCGCCATCCTGGTTCCGGTGATCTCGAGCTGGGCTGGATCGTTGCCCTTCTCATCCTTGAGCATCTTGGACACGGCTTCGTCCTGGGTCTTCTCGTCCTGCCCGATGAAGTCCTTGCACTTGGTGTCACCACCGGTGATCGCAGGTGAACATCCGACGAGTGCAAGGCCGACAGCCAACCCCGAGAACAACACACCTGCCGACTTCTTCATTGTGGTCAACGTCGTCTCTTTCTGATCTGGTGATGCGCTGTACGCATCATCGCGCCAGGTTTTGTACCCCGCGACGGTACCTGTGAAACGTCGAGTTGCCCTCGCTCTACAGTCGAGCACGTGAGTGCAGACAACCCGTTCGACCCCACAGCCTGGGAGCCGGTGCCCGGCTTCGACGATCTGACCGACATCACCTACCACCGCCACGTCGCCAACGACGCCCGGCAGCCCACGGTGCGGGTCGCGTTCGACCGGCCCGAGGTGCGCAACGCTTTCCGGCCGCACACCGTCGACGAGCTGTACCGCGTCCTCGACCACGCCCGGATGTCCCCCGACGTCGGGGTGGTGCTGCTGACCGGCAACGGCCCGTCGGCCAAGGACGGCGGCTGGGCCTTCTGCTCGGGCGGGGACCAGCGCATCCGCGGGCGCTCCGGGTACCAGTACGCCGACGGGGAGACCGCCGAGACCGTCGACCCGGCCCGGGCCGGACGACTGCACATCCTCGAGGTGCAGCGGCTCATCCGGTTCATGCCGAAAGTGGTGATCTGCCTGGTCAACGGCTGGGCAGCCGGTGGCGGCCACAGCCTGCACGTCACCTGCGACCTGACCCTGGCCAGCCGCCAGCACGCCCGGTTCAAGCAGACCGATGCCGACGTCGGCAGCTTCGACGGCGGCTTCGGCAGCGCGTATCTGGCCCGCCAGACCGGGCAGAAGTTCGCCCGCGAAATCTTCTTCCTGGGCCGCGCCTACGACGCCGAGACCATGTACCAGATGGGCGCGGTGAACGACGTCGTCGACCACGCCGAGCTGGAGGCGGTCGGCCTGCAGTGGGCGGCCGAGATCAACGGCAAGTCGCCCCAGGCCATCCGGATGCTGAAGTTCTCGTTCAACCTGATCGACGACGGCCTGGTCGGCCAGCAAGTGTTCGCCGGAGAGGCCACCCGGTTGGCGTACATGACCGACGAGGCCGTCGAGGGCCGCGACGCGTTCCTGCAGAAGCGCGATCCCGACTGGAGCGGTTTCCCGCGCTACTTCTAGAAACGGAAACCCGTCTGGCCATGGGGTGACTTCGCGAACGCCAGCACTTTGGCCGGGGTGACCCGGTAGACGATCGCCGCCTCACCGTCCGGATCGAAAACCTCGTCGTCGCAATCGAAATCCCAGTCGTCGCCGTACTTGCTCCGGTAGGCATCGGCCAGGGCGGTCAGCCGTTGCCGACCGGTCACCCGCGCGGCGGTCCCCTCGACCACGATGTCCAGGCCCGCATTCCACGTGTTGGTTCCGGTTGTGACGACGACGGCCGCGCCCGCCTGCAGGTTGCGGGCCTTCTGCTCGGAGGGCCCGGTGCAGAACACGAACGCATCGTCGGTCCACACCCCGACCAGTGGTGTGACGTGCGGCCGCCCGTCGCCGCGCACGGTGGTGAGCCAGTACAGCCCGGCGGCTTCGAGTGCGGCCGCGGCGGCCGGCCACGTGGTCGGTTCGGTCGCCTCGCTGAAGCGCTGGTCGAGCTTGCCGGTGATGGTCATAGCGATATCGACTCGGGAGGCGCCCACAAGTCATCGCGGAAAGGTAGGCGACCTAAACTCGGCGGATGAGCAAGAACCCGCTGCGCCGGCTCTCTGAGCAGGTGCTGTTGACGAGCATGCGCCCGCCGCTGACCGAACGGCTGCAGGCCCGTGACGATATCGATGTCGCAGGCAAGCGCATCCTGCTGACCGGCGCCTCGTCGGGCATCGGCGAGGCCGCAGCGGAGAAGTTCGCCGCGAAGGGAGCCACCGTCATCGCGGTGGCCCGCCGCCAGGAACTGCTCGACGACCTGGTCGGGCGGATCTCCGCCAAGGGCGGCGACGCCCACGCCCACGCGGTGGACCTGTCCGACATGGACGCCATCGACGAGCTGGTCGCCACCGTGGAACGTGACCTCGGCGGTGTCGACATCCTGATCAACAACGCCGGCCGGTCGATCCGGCGGCCGCTGGCCGAATCTCTGGATCGCTGGCACGACGTCGAGCGCACCATGACGCTCAACTACTACTCGCCGCTGCGGCTCATTCGCGGCCTGGCCGCGGGCATGCGGGAACGTCGGGACGGGCACATCATCAACGTCGCCACCTGGGGCGTGATGAACGAATCCTCACCGCTGTTCGCGGTGTACAACGCATCCAAGGCAGCGCTGGCCGCGGTCAGCCGGGTCATCGAGACCGAATGGGCCTCCGTCGGCGTGCATTCCACCACGCTGTACTACCCGTTGGTGAAGACCCCGATGATCGCCCCCACCCGGGCCTACGACGGACTGCCCGGACTGTCGGCCGCCGAGGCCGCCGACTGGATGCTGACCGCGGCGCGCACCCGGCCGGTACAGATCGCGCCACGGATGGCAGTGACCGCCAAGGCACTGAACACCGTGGCACCCGGTCTGGTCGACGCCCTGATGAAACGGCAACGGGTCCAACCGGTCTGACGTGTCGCACCGCGGCCGGCACCCGGCGGTGGTAGACAAGGGCTATGGAGATCCTGGCCAGCAGGATGTTGATCCGACCGGTCGATTACCCGAAGTCAGTGGAGTTCTACCGCGATGGGATCGGCCTGGCCATCGCCCGCGAATACGGTGCAGGCACAGTGTTTTACGCGGGCCAGTCACTGATCGAGCTGGCCGGGCACCATAGTCCCACCGAACCCGGGGTGTTCCCCGGGGCACTCTGGCTGCAGGTGCGCGACGTCTACGCCACGCAGGCTGAACTGGAAAGCCGCGGCGTGGCCATCGCCCGCGCCGCGACCCAGGAACCGTGGGGACTACACGAGATGCACGTGACCGATCCCGACGGCATCACCCTGATTTTCGTCCAGGTGCCCGACACTCATCCCCTGCGCCGGGACACCCGCGACTGAGTCAGCGCGCCGTTTTCCACCCCTGGGTTGTCGATCGGCACGATCAGCAGCCCTGCTGCAGAAATCGGCGATGCGCAGCCGTATGCGGCAATAGTGTCAGCGCGTCGGGGTCGACAGCGGCCAGCCCACCGAGGCCAGCCGAGCGGCGACCTGGTTGACCTCTTCTGGAAGCGGTTCCTTGTCGATGACGTTCTGCACCGCGTCCCGGATCTCGTCGTCGGTGACAGGACTGTCCCCGTCGGAGGAGCGCAGGATGTCGTGGGTGGCCCGGACCACCTCGTCCTCGGACAGTGACCGGGTCAGCAACGCCAGCAGGGCGAACTGGTCCTTGTGCGGCACGCCCTCCGGGTATCCGGCCCGCAACCAGCTCAGCACGTTGTCGAGGAAGCTCGTCGTTTCGGTCATGCTGCCGCTCACTTACCCGGAATGAACGGGACGGGGTTGAATCCGAAGTGATGAATGATCGTGGTCTTGGTGATCCACAGGATCGCGATCACGATCACCGCGGCGACGACGGCGAAGAGCGCCAGACCGAGGAACTTCAGCACGGGGTTGGGCGCCACGACGGTGCCGTCCTCGTGAGTGCCGCCGGCGCCGTTCGAGTAGGCCACCAGACCCGTGGCGAACACCGCAGGCAGACCGGCTCCGAGGATCAACCCCACAACCAGCACCTTGAAGATGGAGTCCACATAAATCATCAGCTGATTCCTTAGCTAGATCCGGTCAGACTGCGGCTTTGTCGACTGTGGCGGCAGGCTTGCCGGCCTCACGCACCTCGGCCGGCACCACCGAGTTGGTGGAGTCATCCCAATCGGCATTGACGTTCTTGTGGTCGACCTTCTGCTGCTGGGCGCGCCACCACATGTATCCGGACAGGGCGACCAGGATCAGGAAGATCAGGCCGTCGCCGGCGAGCGCCGCCCCGGTGAGCGACTCGACACCGTGCGACAGCCAGAACGCCAGCGCGCCGACGATTCCGGCGGCGGGCAGCGTGATCAGCCAGGCCATCGCCATCCGTCCGGCCACGGCCCAGCGCACCTCGGCGCCGGGCTTGCCGACGCCGCTACCGAGGATCGAGCCGGTGGCGACGTGAGTTGTGGACAGCGCCATACCCGCGGCGCTGGAGCTCAAAATGATTGCGGCCGAGGATGCTTCGGCGGCCAGCCCCTGCGGGGATTCGATCTCGACCAGGCCCTTGCCCAGCGTGCGGATGACGCGCCAGCCGCCGATGTAGGTGCCGAGGCCGATGGCCAGTGCGCAGGAGGCGATGATCCAGAACGGCAGACCGTTCTCCTTCACATCCCCGGTGAGGTGCCCGGTGGTGATGAGGGCGAGCGCGATGACACCCATGGTCTTCTGGGCGTCATTCGTTCCGTGTGACAGGGCGACCAGCGAGGCGGTGGCGATCTGGCCCCAGCGGAAACCCTGCTCGCGACGCTTCTTCAGCACGTTGCGGGTGATGCGGTAGACCAGCCAGGTTCCGGCGGCAGCGACGAGGCAGGCGATGAACGGAGCCGCGATCGCGGGGATGAGCACCTTCTGGAGGACGCCGGACCAGTTGACCCCGGACAGTCCGATAGCTGCCAGCCCCGCGCCGATCAGCCCGCCGAAGAGCGCGTGCGACGAGCTGGACGGAATGCCGAAGAGCCAAGTCAGCAGGTTCCACAGGATGCCGCCGATCAGGCCGGCGAAGATGATCGTGAGACCCGTCGAGGCGTCGATGCCAGATACCAGCGACCCCGTCTTGCTGTCCTGGATCTTGAGCACCGATGTGGTGACCGTGACGGCCACCTCGACCGAGAGGAACGCGCCGACCAGGTTGAGGACACCCGCCAGGATCACAGCGGTCTTGGGCTTCAGCGCCCCCGTGGCGATCGAAGTGGCCATGGCATTGCCGGTGTCGTGAAAGCCGTTTGTGAAGTCAAAGGCCAGTGCTGTTGCTATCAACAGCACCAGGACGATCAGCTCAGCGCTCATGGCGGTAATTCTGTCGGACCATTGGCGTTTTTGACCAGCTGGAAACACCTCGCTGAGCTGGGAATTCGAATACGCTACGAATGAGTTCACCGAGTGTTCATCTGTCCACCCCGGTTTGTTCGCCGGGGCGGTTTGCCGATCCCCGAGCGGGCTATAAGTTCACTGCGAGCCAGAGTCGGCCGGCACCACTAACATCAATGCGGTCCTCCGACTCAAACTCGTCTGTCCGGTGGAACGTCGCTCGGGTGCATCAGGAGTAGGCACAGTGAACGCTTTTCTCGCGAAGATCGCGGCCTGGCTGAACGCCGGGTACCCCGAGGGGGTGCCCGGACCAGACCGGGTGCCGCTGTTGGCGCTGCTGACCCGGCGCCTGACGAACGACGAAGTCAAAGCAGTCGCACGGGATCTCATCGATCGCGGTGATTTCGATCACATCGACATCGGCGTGCTGATCACCCAGATCACCGACGAGCTACCCCGCGTGGAGGACGTCGAACGGGTACGGCAACGGCTCGCCGCCAAGGGCTGGCCGTTGGACGATCCGCGCGATGCCGAGGATTCCGTCGACACCGATGAGACCGGCCGCACCGACAGTGATGACCCGAAAGAGCCAGGGGGCCCGGCATAGCCGTTCTCCGCCCCGTCTCCGTCGGATCTGCGACGGGCCCGTTGCTGGCAGTCCTCGATGACGTTCTGACCGACCGCGAGTCGGCGATCCTGCCCGTGCCCGCAGACGACGAGCGTCAGAGTTCCCTGCTGACAACCACTTTGCGCGCCGGCGAGGAGATCGACGATGACGTCGCCTTGGTGATCTCGACCTCGGGCACCACCGGGAAACCCAAAGGCGCATTGCTGACCGCGGCGGCGTTGCGATCCAGCGCCGAGTCCACCCACGCCCGGTTGGGTGGTGCGGGCCGCTGGCTGCTGGCCCTGCCCGCCTATCACATCGCCGGCCTGCAGGTGCTGGTGCGCAGCGTGCTGGCCGGTACCACGCCCGTCGCCATCCAGGCCTCCTTCGAGCCGGCCGAGTTGCCTTCGGCGGTAGCCGCTTTGGGCAGTGGGCGCCGCTACGCCTCGCTGGTGGCGGTACAGCTGGACAAGTCCCTTCAGGACCCGGCCGCCGCGGAAGCGCTGGCCGGACTCGATGCCGTGCTGATCGGCGGCGGACCGATGCCGGCCGGTGTGGCCGAACGGGCCCGAGCGGCGGGGGTGAACGTGGTCCGCACCTACGGGATGAGCGAGACCGCAGGCGGCTGTGTGTACGACGGTGTGGCGCTCGACGGTGTGAAGGTGCGGATTGACAACTCCCGCATCCTGCTCGGCGGCGCCACCGTAGCCAAGGGGTATCGCAACCCGGTCACACCCGATCCGTTCGCCGAGCCCGGCTGGTTCCGCACCGATGATCTTGGTTCCGTGGATGATTCGGGTGTGATCAGGGTCTTGGGCCGGGTCGACGACGCGGTCAGCACCGGAGGGCTGACGGTACTGCCGCAACTGGTCGAATCGGCACTGGCCGGCCACCCGGCGATCGCCGACTGCGCGGTGTTCGGGGTGCCCGACGAGCGGCTCGGTCAGCGGGTGGTGGCCGCGCTGGTGCTGGCTCCTGGTGCGACAGCCCCCGACGTGGCCGAGTTACGGGCCCAGGTGTCCCAGACGCTGGATGCCACCGCGGCACCGCGCGAGGTGCACATCGTCGACGAGTTGCCCCGCCGCGGCATCGGCAAGCTGGACCGCCGGGCGCTGGCGGCCCGCTACAGCTGAGCGCAGGACGCCCAAAACAACGCCATGGCTGTTCCCCGGCACGGAGAACGACCACTGCGTTGTTGTCGCGGGAGCATCGCCGCAACCACGGAGCCGGAATTTCACTTGTCGGCTTGGGCATGATGGAGACATGCGCCGAGAAGTGACCTCCGCGGACGAGCTGCGCGCCATCGTCGGGCAACCCACCCCAGCCGTCGCAAAGAAGGTGACCGACCGCCTGTCCGAAGCGCAGCAGGGCTGGCTCAAGCAGTCACCCCTGGGTTTCGTGGCGACCACCGATGCGCACGGTCGCGTCGACGTGTCCCCGAAGGGCGACCCGCCGGGTTTCGTCCAGATCATCGACGACACCACGATCGCGATCCCGGAACGGCCAGGCAACCGGCGCGTCGACGGCTTCCTCAATGTCCTGCAGCGGCCGCACGTGGGCACGGTGTTCGTCATCCCCGGCCGCGGCGACACCCTGCGAATCAACGGCTCCGCCCGGATCCTTTCGGACGCCGATTATTTCGATGCCATGGTGGTGGACGGCAAGCGGCCGATCCTGGCTCTGGAAATCGACATCGAAGAGGTGTTCTTCCACTGCCCGAAGGCGTTCCTGCGCTCCGACGCCTGGAAACCCGAGAGCTGGAATCCGACGGCGGTGCCCTCGGTGGCGCAGATGGCCAAGGCCTTCAAACCCGACCAGACCCAACAGGAACTCGACGCGTATTACCGCGAGGACAACCTGCGCAAGATGCTCTACTGAACCGCCGCAACCGGTTTCACCAGGATCGCCCGCGTGTACAGCAGCTGGAATCCTCGACGCTGCACGTTCTGCTGTGACTTCGAGCCGGGAGCCGTCGTCACCACGGCGATCTCGCATCCGGCGTCGGCGGCCTCGGCCAGCCGCGCCGCCAGCAGCGCGGCCTGCACCCCGCGGCGCCGGTAGGCCGGCGCGGTCGCGGCTCCGGCCAGCTGAGCGATCCCGCCGCTCAGCCGCATCATCCCGCCGCCGGCGACCGCTCCGCCATACAGCGCGATATACGCTGTGGCCCCGGCCTTTTCCATGTCCCGTTCGGCCCTCTCGATGATGTCGGCAGGGAACTGCTCATGGCTGACCGGGCCTTCCCCGTCCGGATGAGCGAAGCCCTCCACCACGACGTTCACCCACGCGGTGAGATCGTCGGCCCGGCGCACATCCACCTCCGTCGCCAACGGGGCCTCGACGGCGATCGGGCGGCCGAGGACGTTCTCGAACTCGGCGAGGCGATAGCCGCGGCCGGACAACAGCGCGGTGATCTCGGGATCGGCGAGATTGGACAGTTCGACCCGGGTTTCGCTGCCCCTGGCCGCGAAGGCCCGTTCGATCTCGCCCAGCACGGCCTCGTCGGGCACGCCGTCGAAGCCGAGGCCGACCAGCTTGTTCATCGGCGACTCAGCCTCGGCGAAACAGGCGAATCCGCCGGCGACCGGCAGCACCAACCCGTCGGCACCACGGTCGCCCGCGGACCGGGTCGCCGCGACGATCAGGTCCGACTCGGCTTTCTCGATCCGGCGGGCCAGCTCGACCCCGCAAAACAGTTGTCCTGTACCAGCGTCCGAATCATCGTAGATAGCCACGTCGATATTGTGCCCGCACAGGCATTTCCGAAACGTCCCGACATCGTGTCGGTCAGCGCGGCGGCCCGGCCGGCTCCCAATACTGCATCGCGGTGTCGAGCTCATCGCTGTCGAGCGCCTTCACCGGAATGCACGATTGGCCGGCGTGGTAGCGCATGCCGGCCAGCAGGATGGCCACATAGCGACGCCACAGTTCGGCATCGACATTGCCGGCGAATTCGCTGACCGTGCCGGCCAGAAGCCCGAAGATCGGCATGTCCGTGGACGACAGCTCCGGACGTAGATAACCGTCACGCTGGGCCCGCTCCACCAGTTTGGTCAACACCGGGACGAGCTGCTCCTGGCAGGCCTTGACCCGGTCGCACCCATAGGACTTGCTGAACGCGATTTCCCGCAATCCCCGGTCAGTCGCCGTGATCTCGCACATCTTCTCGACGTACCAGGCGAATCCCTGCCACGAATCTTCTTGTTGCAGCGCAGATTCTGCCAGCGCAGTGAGCTGCTCCATACCGTCGACGAAGATGGCCGCGATGAGCTCTTCCTTCGTCGCGAACCGTCGGTACACCGTGCCCACCCCGACATTGGCGTAGCGCGCCACATCGTTGAGCGTCGCCTCAAGACCTTTCTCGGCAAACAGCTCCCTCGCAGCGTCGAGCACCCGCTGACGATTGCGCTCTGCGTCCTTGCGCAGCACGGGTCTTGTTTCCTCGGTCATATCTCTCTGTCCAAAGTGAGCGGCGTCATAAGTGGATTGATCCTATCCACTTATTCGGATAACTTTACGCCTCGAAGTGCGTAGGACGCCTAACAGCAGGGTTGTCGCGATCGCATCGAAAACGTCGGGAGGCCCACCAGTGACACCTGTCATCGAAACGCCCGCCGCGGGCCTCCTCTCGGGGCCGCCGCGATGCTGAAGGCCATCCGCCGAATCTGGCTCCCCGTACTGATCGTCATCGCGATGGGGGCCGGCGTGCTGATCGTGATGAACGTCCGCAAGGTCTTCGGCGCACATCCGGTGATTATCACCGACACCACCTCGGACAACGCCGAAGACTTCAACCCCAAGTTCGTGAAGTACGAGATCTTCGGAACGGGCGGCACCGCCGTCATCAACTACATGGACCTCGAAGGCAAACCCCAGCGCACCGGAACCGTGCCGCTGCCATGGTCTTTGACCCTGCAAACCACATTGCCGTCGGTGCAACCCAACATCATGGCGCAAGGCGACGGAAGCAGCATCAGTTGCCGAGTCACCGTCGATGACGAGGTCAAAGAAGAGAGAACGGCTACTGGATTGAACGCACAAACCTTCTGCTTTGTGAAGGCAGCATGAGCAGCCACACGGAAGAAACCCAGACCGACGACACCCCGACCGACGCCATCCCAACGGGACGCCATGCGGCACCTCCGCATCCGATGCTCCCGCGATTCATCCGGGCCTTCGCCCTGCCGATCATCCTGATCTGGATCGTGATCGTCGCACTGCTCAACACCGTCGTGCCGCAACTCGAGGTCGTCGGCAAGATGCGCGCGGTGTCGATGAGCCCCAACGACGCACCGTCGATGATCGCCATCAAAGAAGTCGGCAAGAAGTTCCAGGAGTACGACACCAGCAGCTCGGTGATGGTCGTCCTCGAAGGTGACAAGCCACTGGGCCTCGAAGCGCACATGTTCTACGACCAGATGGTTCGGGACCTGCGCGCAGACACCACCCACGTGCAGCATGTGCAGGACTTCTGGGGCGACACCCTGACGGCCAAAGGCGCCCAGAGCCGCGACGGCAAGGCCGCCTACGTGCAGGTCTACATCGCCGGCGACCAGGGCGAGACGCTCGCCAACGAGTCGGTTGAGGCGGTGCGGCGCATCGCCACCGAAAGCCCCGCGCCGGATGGCGTGAAGGCGTACGTCACCGGATCGGCAGCCTCCAGCACCGACCAGAACATCGTCGGCGACGAGAGCATGGAGCTGATCGAGCTCGTCACCTTCGGCGTCATCGCCGTCATGCTGCTCGGCGTGTACCGATCGATCATCACCACACTGATCGTGCTGTTGATGGTTGTGCTCGAATTGTCCGGCGCCCGTGGACTTGTCGCACTTCTGGGCTATCACAACTTCTTCGGCCTCACGACGTTCGCGACCAACATGCTGGTGACCTTGGCCATCGCCGCGGCCACCGACTACGCGATCTTCCTGATCGGCCGATATCAGGAAGCACGAAGATCCGGCGAGGACAAGGAAGCGGCCTACTACGACATGTTCCACGGCACGGCCCATGTCGTGCTCGCGTCGGGTCTGACCATCGCCGGTGCCACGTTCTGCCTGCACTTCACCCGCCTGCCGTACTTCCAGACCATGGGCATTCCACTGGCGATCGGAATGACGATGGTAGTCGCCATGGCACTGACCCTGGGACCGGCCGTCATCTCGGTGGCCAGCCGATTCGGCAAGATCCTCGAGCCCAAGCGGCATTCGAAGTCCCGCGGGTGGCACCGGGTCGGCACCGCCACCGTCCGTTGGCCGGGTGCAATCCTGGTGTGCGCCATCGTCGCGGCATTGGTCGGTCTGCTCGCCCTGCCCGGCTACCACACCACCTACAACGACCGCATCTTCCTGCCCAAGGACGTGGGGACGAACGTCGGATACGACGCCGCGTTCCGGCACTTCTCGCAGGCGAAGATGAACCCGGACCTGATGATGATCGAGTCCGACCGGGATCTGCGGAACCCGGCCGATTTCCTGGTCATCGACAAGATCGCCAAGGCCCTCAAGAACGTGCACGGCATCGCCCAGGTACAGACCATCACCCGTCCCGACGGCGATCCGATCAAGCACTCGACGATCCCGTACACGCTGGGCCAGAGCGGTACGACCCAGCTGATGAACAACGACTACGCGCAGACCAACCTGCAGAACATCCTCGATCAAGCTGAGGATCTGCAGACCAGCATCGACGCAATGACCGAGATGATGAGCATCCAGACGGATCTCGCTGCGGTGTCACAGCGCATGGCCGACAAGATGAAGACGACGTCGGGCGACATGAACGACGTCCGGGATCACCTGGCTGACTTCGACGACCAGTTCCGGCCGCTGCGCAACTACCTGTACTGGGAACCGCACTGCTTCGACATCCCGATGTGCTGGTCCATCCGGTCCATCTTCGACGCCCTCGACGGCATCAACACGATGTCCGACGACTTCCAGGACCTGGTTCCCGAGATGCAGCGCATGGCCGACCTGATGCCCAAGATGGTCGCCACGATGCCACGGCAGATCCAGTCGATGAAGCATCAGAAGCAGATGCTGCTGAACCAGTATCAGGTGCAGAAGGCCCAACAGGATCAGACGATGGCGATGCAGAACACCGCCACCGCCATGAGCGAAGCGTTCGACACGGCCAAGAACGACGATTCGTTCTACCTGCCGCCGGAGGCGTTCGATACCGCCGACTTCCAGCGGGGCCTCAAGCTGTTCATGTCGCCCGACGGACATGCGGTGCGGTTCACCATCATTCACCAGGGTGATCCGCTGACTCCGGAAGGCACCGCACGCATCGAACCGATGAAGGTCGCGGCAACCGACGCCATCAAGGGCACACCGTTCGAGGGGGCCAAGATCTACCTCGGCGGCAGCTCGGCGACGTACTACGACATGCAGAAGGGTGCCGACTACGACCTGATCATCGTTGCCGCAGCGGCACTGATCCTGATCTTCATCATCATGTTGGTGCTCACCCGCGCCGTGGTGGCTTCTGCGGTGATCGTGGGCACGGTGGTGTTGAGCCTTGCCTCGGCCTTCGGCCTGTCGGTACTGCTCTGGCAACACATCGTGGGTATCCCCCTGCACTGGATGGTGATGCCGATGTCGGTCATCGTCCTGCTGGCCGTCGGCGCGGACTACAACCTCCTGCTCGTCTCACGAATAAAGGAGGAAATCCACGCCGGGCTGAAGACCGGAATCATCCGGGCCATGGTCGGTACCGGCGCCGTGGTGACCTCCGCGGGCCTGGTCTTCGCCTTCACCATGGGATCGATGGCGGTAAGCAGTTTGATCGTTATCGGTCAGGTCGGAACGACGATCGGCTTAGGCTTGCTATTCGACACGCTTGTGGTTCGGTCGCTGATGACACCGTCCATCGCCACGTTGCTCGGGCGCTGGTTCTGGTGGCCTCAGCGGGTCCGTCAGCGTCCGCTGCCACAACCGTGGCCGAAGCCCGTCCAACGAGACCCCGAGGAGGCCCTGGCCTGATGAAACGCCTGATCATTGCCCTGTCGATCTGCGCCGCAACCGGTCTCGCCGTCGCGGCACCGGCCTCGGCCGATCCGGACACCGATTTCGCCAATGAGCTGCACACCTTCGGTATCTACGGGCAGCGGGACTACAACGCCTGGATCGCCAAGATCATGTGCAAGCGGCTGCACAACGGCGTCGACCACACCGCCCAGGACTCGGTCGGCTTCGTGAAGAAGCAACTGGCCAAGGACAGCACCGACGCGCAGGCGTGGCAGTTCCTCGGCACCGCCATCAACTACTACTGCCCCGATCAGCGATTCGTCTACGAACAGGCCGCGCACTAACCAACCGTGGGAGCACCATGTCCAACCGCACGAGCGTCAAGAACCTGATCCGCACCGGCGTGGCCACCTGCGCCGTCGCAGGCAGCCTGGCCGGCGCCGGCATCGCAAGCGCCGACGCCACCGACGACTACCCGATCCCCAACCGGATCCTGCGCACCCCCTGCACCGCCGAACAGATCATGGCCGCCGCCCGCGACGTCGAACCGGTCT
>NZ_JBZDPT010000019.1:159635-325522 GCF_058270035.1 Mycobacterium shunyiense
CGTCGCCGACCAGCAAGGCGCCCAGGAGCGCATCCACTGGTTCTTCTCCATGGACTACGCCGGCCGCCGCCAGTACTCCGAGAACATGGCCACCAACGCCTTCTTCGAGAACATGTCCTGGCGCTGGCCGAACTGGGCCAAGCTGTTCTTCAACAACAAGGGCGTCGCGGCCAACACCACCGACGTCTGCCAGAACTACCCACCCAACGACATGTCGGTCTGGGACTGGCACTGACGCAGGCGCAGCAGCCGGCCGGGCTCAATCCGGCCGGCTCAGTCCGGCAGTGAGTTGCTCAACCGCTCGGTGGCAGCCAGGTAGTCCTCGATGAAATCGCGGACCACCTCGCGGGCCGGCTTGACCTTGTTCATCAAGCCCACGCCCTGCCCGACGAAATAGGTGGCCAGCGCCTGTGCGCCCGGATGCCCCTGGGCGGCAAGCACATCCACGCGCCGGATGATCGGCTCGGCCAACATGTTCTGCAGCGGTAGCGGAAGAGTCTGGTGGCCACCGGCATTCGGCTGCCAGGCGTCGGTCCACTCCGACTTGAGCTGACGGGCGGGCTTGCCGGTCCGCCCGGTCGAGCGCACGGTGTCCCGCGAGGTCGCGTCGAGCATCTTCTGCACGGTGTGCGGCGCGGTCTCGGCCTCCTCGGTGGTCAGCCACACCGACCCCGTCCACGCACCGGCGGCACCCATCGCCACGGCCGCGGCCATCTGCCTGCCCGTCACGATGCCGCCGGCCGCCAGCACCGGGATGTCACTGCCCGCCTGCTCCAGCGTCTCCAGCACCTCGGGGACGAGCACCAGCGTGCTGACCTCACCGCAGTGCCCGCCGGCCTCGGTGCCCTGCGCGACAATCAGATCCACGCCCGCCTGCACCTGCTTGAGGGCGTGCTCGCGGGCACCCACCAGCGCGGCCACCGGGACCCCGCGCTCGCGGCCGGCCTCGATCATGTAGTCCGGCGGCACCCCGAGCGCGTTCGCGATCAGCTTGATCGGATGGCTCATCGCGACATCCAGCAACTCCCGGCCCGTGTCACCGGACAACGAGGATCCGCCGAAGCGCTGCTTGGCCTCGGGCTCGATACCGTGATCGGCCAGCAGCTGCGCAACGAACTCGCGGTACTCGGCGGGAATGCGGTCGGTGAGCTGTCCCCGCGACAGTTTCTCGCCCTTGCCCTCGAACTTCGCCGGCACGATGATGTCGGCGCCATACGGCTTTCCGCCGACCTGCTCGTCGATCCAGGACAGCTCCTGGTCCAGCTGCTCGGGGGTGTAGGCCGTGGCGCCCAGCACGCCGAAGCCCCCGGCGTTGGTCACCGCGGCCACCACGTCACGGCAGTGACTGAAGGCGAAGAGCGGAAAGTCGATACCGAACTGCTCACAGATCGCGGGTTTCACCCCGTCAGTATTGGCACCCCGACTTGACGGGTGTCAAGAGGGGGTCCGATCTCAGGCCGTCACGGCAGCTCGAACGGCAGCTTCACCCCGTCGTGGGCCAAGCAGTGCGTGCAGGCGCGCTCGGCATCGACGCCCTCCAGCGCTTCGTGCACCAGCTTCTTGAACGGCACCAGGTTGCGCTCGAATTCGGCGAAGACGTCCACCGTCGTCACCCCTGAACCCGCCTCGATTCCCGCATCCAGATCGGTCACCAAAGCGATTGCCGCATAACACATCTCAAGTTCACGGGCCAGCACGGCCTCGGGGTAGCCGGTCATGTTGACCAGGGTGAAGCCCTGATCGGCGAACCACCGACTCTCCGCCCTGGTGGAGAACCGCGGGCCCTGGATCACCACCATGGTGCCCCCGTCGACCACCCCGGGAAGCCCGGCCGCAATGGACCGCAACGCCGGGCAATACGGGTCGGCGAAGCCGACGTGGATCCCGCCGGAATCGAAGTACGTGTCAGCACGGGCGCGGGTGCGGTCCACCAACTGATCGGGCACCACGATCGAACCGGGGCCCAACTCCGCGGTCAGGCTGCCCACCGCGCACGGACCGAAGACACGTCGCACCCCCAACGCGCGAAGCGCCCACATGTTGGCTCGGTACGGAACCGTGTGCGGCGAGTACTCGTGGTCGACCCCGTGCCTGGGCAGGAACGCCACCTCGTGCCCGCCCACCGAGCCGACCGTGATCGGTGCACTCGGCGCACCGTACGGGGTGTCCACGGTGACGGTGCGGGCCTCCGGCCCGAAGAACGAATAGAACCCACTACCGCCGATGACGCCGAGCATGCAGCGTTATTCGCCCTTGTTGTCGGGGGTCACGGCGTCCGCCACGACGTCGACGTCGTCCTGGGCCGTGGGGGCCTCGAAGTCCTCGTCGTCGAAGTCGTCGTCGAAATCCTCGTTGGCCTTGCGGGCGCCGTCGGCGATCTCGAAGACATCGGTGGCCAGGCCGCCGATGACCGTCGCGACGTCCTTGACGGCCGTGGTGATGATCGAGGTGACCTGCCCGACCGTCGAGGCCACGGCCTCCACGGATTCCTGCAGCACGTCCTTGCCGATCTCGGTCTTGCTGAGCTGCTCCTTCATGACGCTCAGTGTAAGAGTCGGGGCGGCGACGCACCCGGCCAGCTCATACGATGGCCGTCGTGGCCAGTTTCGCGCAATGGATCGAGGGCGCTCGTCCCCGCACCCTGCCCAACGCCGTCGCCCCGGTGCTCGCCGGTACCGGCGCCGCCGCCTGGACGGGTTCGGCAGTGTGGTGGAAAGCGTTGCTGGCACTGGCCGTATCGCTCGCGCTGATCATCGGCGTCAACTACGCCAACGACTACTCCGACGGCATCCGCGGCACCGACGACGTGCGGTCCGGCCCGTTGCGGCTGGTGGGTTCCAAGCTGGCCTCGCCGCGGTCCGTCCTGACCGCGGCCGTGGTGAGCCTGGCGGTCGGTGCGGTGGCCGGGCTGGTGCTGGCGGCGTTCAGCGCGCCGTGGCTGATCGCGGTCGGCGCGGTCTGCATCGCCGGCGCCTGGCTCTACACCGGCGGCAAGAAGCCCTACGGCTACCTCGGCCTGGGCGAGGTGGCGGTGTTCATCTTCTTCGGGCTGGTGGCGGTGCTGGGCACGCAGTACACACAGGCCCTGCGGGTCGACTGGGTCGGGCTGGTGGCGGCGGTGGCCATGGGCTCGCTGTCGTCGGCGGTGCTGGTGGCCAACAACCTGCGCGACATCCCCACCGACACCGAGTCCGGCAAGATCACCCTCGCGGTGCGACTCGGCGATGCGCGTACCCGGCTGCTCTATCAACTGCTGGTCGCGGTGGCCCTGGTGCTCCCCCTGGTGCTGATGCTCGCCACGCCGTGGTGCGCGGTGGGCCTGCTCGCCGCAGTGCCTGCGATGCGGGGATTACGGCCGGTGCGTGACGGCAGCACGGGCGCCCAGCTGATCCCGGTGCTGCGCGACACCGGGCTGACCATGCTGGTGTGGGCGATCGCGGTGTCCCTGGCTCTGTTCCTGGGCTGAAGCTCACCCGCGAACAGACGCGAAAGCACCCTCCAGAGACTGTTTTCGGGTACCTCCGCGTCTGCTCGGCGAGGGGAATTGGGGAGTTATCCACAGATCGCAAATTGCATCTTCTGCGTTGGAGAGTGCATCGCCACGATCGAAACGTGTCGATCGACGAGATCTTCGCCGCCAACGGCGGAGTGGCCACCACCGCGCAACTGACCACCGTGATCAGCCGCAAGATGGTGGCCTCCCTCACGCGGGCGGGCGCGATTGTTCGGGTGCGCCGCGGTGTGTACGCACCGCGGTCACCGGAAGTTCTCGATCGACTCGCCGCTCTCGACCTGCTGAACGCGAACCCGGTGGTGGCTTGTATGAGTACGGCAGCCGGGATGTACGGCTTCGACACTGAGAACGACGACCGCATCCACATTCTCGATCCCGGTGTCCGGATCCGGCCCGATTCACATGTCATGGTGCACCAACGACTCGGTGCGCCATTGCGGCGAGTTTCTGGGCGGCTCGCCACGGCCCCCGCGTGGACGGCGATCGAGGTTGCCCGCACGCTTCGCAGGCCAAGAGCGCTTGCCACGCTCGACGCCGCGCTTCGCAGCAACACATGTACCGCCGCGGAGCTGGACGCTGCGGCGGCCGAACAGCGTGGGCGTCGTGGCATCGTCGCGGTGCGCGATCTCCTGCCGCACACCGACGCGCGCGCCGAATCCCCGATGGAGAGCGAGATGCGTCTGGTCTTCATCGATTGGGCGGTACCGACCCCGGAACTACAGTACGAGATCACCGACCGAAGTGGCCAGAAGTGGCGAGTCGACTTCGCCTGGCCGCAAGCCAAACTCGCCGCCGAATACGACAGCATCGAATGGCATGCCAATCCAGCCGCCTTCACCCACGACCGGATCAAGACAGCGCGCTTGCAGGAGTGCGGCTGGACGACAATCCCGGCAGTCGTGGATGACATCCGCAAGCATCCTGAGCACTTGGTGCGTCAGGTGTTGTGGCGCCTGCACTATCCCGCGCTGGCCGGCTGACTTTTCCGTTCCGCGACCGCCCGTTTTCTCCGGCGAGCAGACGCCAAAGCACCCCGCAACGACGGATTTGGGGTACCGGCGCGTCTGCTCGGCAGAAAAGCACTAACGTGGCCGTCGGCCTGCCACGCCAATCACCCTGGGGGATGCGCATGACCACTTCGACCGAGGCGCATCAGCCCGCACCTTCGGGCCGCGCCGAGACCCGGCGCGCCATCTGGAACACCATCCGGGGGTCGTCGGGAAACCTCGTCGAGTGGTACGACGTCTACGTCTACACGGTGTTCGCCACCTACTTCGAAGCGCAGTTCTTCGACAAGGCCGACAAGAACGCCACCGTCTACGTCTACGCGATCTTCGCTGTCACGTTCCTCACCCGCCCGATCGGTTCATGGTTCTTCGGCCGCTTCGCCGACCGGCGTGGCCGGCGCGCCGCACTGACCGTCAGCGTCTCGCTGATGGCCCTGTGCTCGCTGGTGATCGCACTCGTGCCGTCGCGCGAAACCATCGGTGTCGCAGCGCCGGTCATTCTCATCCTGTGCCGGCTGGTGCAGGGCTTCGCGACCGGCGGCGAGTACGGCACCTCGGCGACCTACATGTCCGAGGCCGCCACCCGGGAGCGGCGCGGCTTCTTCTCGTCGTTCCAGTACGTGACCTTGGTGGGCGGTCACGTGCTGGCGCAGTTCACCCTGCTGATCATCCTGACCTCCTTCAGCACCGAGCAGGTCCACGAATTCGGTTGGCGCATCGGCTTTGCCATCGGCGGCGTGGCCGCGATCGTGGTGTTCTGGCTGCGGCGAACGATGGACGAATCGCTGTCGGAGGAACAACTCGAAGCCATCCGGGAAGGCAAGGACAAGAGCGCAGGGTCGCTCTCCGAACTGCTCACCCGCTACGCAAAGCCTCTGCTGCTGTGCTTCCTGATCACCATGGGCGGCACGCTGGCGTTCTACGCCTACAGCGTCAACGCTCCTGCCATCGTGAAGACCACCTACAAGGACCAGGCGATGACGGCGACCTGGGTGAACCTGGTCGGGCTGATCTTCCTGATGGCGATCCAACCCGTCGGCGGAATGATCAGCGACAAGGTCGGCCGCAAACCGCTGCTGGTGTTCTTCGGCGTCGGCGGGGTGATCTACACCTACATTCTGTTCACGTATCTGCCCCAGACACATTCGCCGGTGTTGTCGTTCCTGCTGGTGGCCGTCGGCTATGTGATCCTGACCGGCTACACCTCGATCAACGCGCTCGTGAAATCCGAGTTGTTCCCCGCACACGTGCGCGCCCTCGGCGTGGGAATCGGCTACGCACTGGCGAATTCGATGTTCGGCGGGACCGCACCGGTGATCTACCAGGCCCTCAAGGAAGGCGGCCACGTACCGTGGTTCATCGCCTACGTGACGGCGTGTATCGCCATCTCGCTGGCGGTATACGTGCTCTTCCTCAAGAACAAGTCCGAAACCTACCTGGACCAGGAAAAGGGGTCGGCCTTCATCCGGTAGCGCGAGCGCACCGGATCACGTTCTGGAAAAAGGTCTGCCTATGCGGATTTCGGCGGCTCGTCGCCACGCAGCCGGGCCTGCAACTGCTCACGGTCCTTGCGTCGCCGCTCGTCGACCAGGGCGATGGAGGCCGTCGCCCGCTCACGTAACGGCCGGAACAGCCAGATCCCCAACGGCAGCGCGATCACGATGGCGAACAGCAGCGCCACCACGACCGGGAAATTCGCTACGACCAACTGCCCCACCCCATAGATCGCCGCAGCCAGCACAGCGACCAGCACCAGCCGGGCAACGAGGTAAACCACGACATCGGTGACCATCCGGGAGGTCGAACCACTTCCTGACACGCTCCGAGCCTACCGACGACGCGTATATTCGGATAAAGGAGGTTTCGAGTGGCATATCTACTCCTGCTCATCGTCGCGGCAAGCCTGGTGTATCTCGGCTGGCGGCTGGCGCGGGTCTCTGGCAGTCGACCCAAAACCCGGGTGATCGGCCCCGACGACGATCCGGAATTTCTGCGTCGCCTCGGGCACGGCGACAACCCCCGCAACTAGCGCGGGTCGGGCGCGCGATTCGCTGAGCGACGTGCCCCGGCGAAGTCCGACGCCACCACCGCAGCCAGCTCGATGAGCGCCTCACGGGTGCCGGGCTTGAGCCGTTCCAGGCTGATCTCGGCGCCCTCTTCCAGATGCGGGTCGAACGGCACCAGTCGCACCGCACGGCAACGCCGCGAGAAGTGGTCCACCACCTTGGACAGGTCCACCTTGCCCGAGCGCGGACGCACCGCGTTGATGACCGCGATGGAGTTGCGCACCAGATCCTGATGCCCGTGAGCGTCGAGCCAGTCCAACGTCGCCGACGCGCTACGAGCCCCGTCCACCGAACCCGAGCTGATCACCACCAGCACGTCGGCCTTGGACAGCACGGCCGACATCGCCGAGTGCATCAAGCCCGTCCCGCAGTCGGTGAGCACCAGGCTGTAGAACCGCTCCAACACCTCCAGCGCGCGCAGATAGTCGTCCGAGCTGAACGCCTCCGAGACTGCCGGATCGCTTTCGGAAGCGAGCACCTCCAGCCGGCTCGGCCCCTGCGAGGTGTACGCCCGCACGTCGCTGTAGCGCTCGATGCCTTCGGCGTCGCGCAGCAGGTGCCGCACCGTCGCCGCGGTCTCCAGCGGCACCTTCTGGCTCAGCGTGCCCCGGTCGGGGTTGGCGTCGACCGCCACCACCCGGTCACCGCGGATCGACGCGAACGTGGCACCCAACGTCGCGGTGATCGTGGTCTTGCCCACGCCGCCCTTGAGGGACATCAGCGCGATCCGGTAGCAACCCTGCAATGGCTGGCTGACCTCGCCGATCAGGTTGTTGTGGTGCGTGGTCTTCGGGCTCTCGCCGACGTTGACCTGCTTGAACGACGCGACATAGAGGGCCTTGCGCCAGCCCGAGGTCGGCGGGTTCTTGCGCTGGCCCAGCAGGGCATCGGTGGAGAGGTCGCGGTAGGGCGTGGCGAAGTCAGCAGCGGCGGGCCGCTCAATAGACCCCGCGGCGGGCCGCTCAAAAGACCCCGCGGCGGGCCGCGCATCAACTCCAGCGGCGGGTCGCCCAGGGACGACGGGATGTCCAGGTGCCAGCGGATGTCCGGGCACTGGCTGTCCGGGCACGCCGGGGCGTCCGGCCGGGCCCGCGAAAACTCCGGCAGGTGCTCCGTCGAAACTTCCGGGCACTGGCGGTGCCGTGATCACCGGGACACCGTGCGGCGGTGTCGGGGCGGTCCACTCGGCGGGCAGCGGCGTGGAGACGCCGGGCTCGGAGGGATTGCTGAACCGCTGCTGACCGCGGAATCCGGGTATCGGGGCGAACACCGACGGGACCAGCGGGGGCTCCGACACCGGAGCCGGCGCGACGGCCGGGGCCGGGGCGACGGCCGGGGCCGGGGCGACGGCCGGGGCCGGGGCGACGGCCGGGGCCGGGGCGATCGGGGCGGCCGGCGGTGGGTCGGCGGCAGGCGGGGTGTCCGGATCGACCGAAGCAGGCTCGTCTGCCGGCGCGTCTGTCGATGGTTCGCTGATGTCCTGCGGTGCGGGATCCTGCGCTTCGGACGGCTCGGACACCGGCTCCGACACTGACTCAGACACTGGCTCGGACACGAATTCCCCTCTTTTCCACACGCTTCCGCACGGTCATCTCACCAACCGGACGGTGCCTAGCCAACCCCCGCATACGAATGCAGACCCACGGTCACCAGGTTGATGAAGAACAGGTTGAACACCATCGCGACGAAACCCACCACGTTGATCCAGGCCGACTTGCGGTCCCGCCAACCCGCGGTCGAGCGCGCATGCAGATAGGCCGCGTACACCACCCAGGCGATGAACGACACCGTCTCCTTGGGATCCCAACCCCAGTACCGACCCCAGGCCTCCTCGGCCCAGATCGCACCGAAGATCACCCCGAAACCGAAGATCGGGAACGCGAAGATCGTGGTGCGGTAGGCAATACGGTCCAGCGTCTGCGCGTCGGGCAGCCGATCGATGATCCGCGCGACGGCGCCTTCCCGCCCGGGCTCGCCCAGCGGTGACATCTTCAGCAGGAACAGGATGCTGGCCACACCGGCGACCAGGAACACCCCGGAGCCGAGGCTCACCACGGACACGTGGATGGGCAGCCAGTAGGACTGCAGCGCAGGCATCACAGGCGCGGCGTTGGAGTACAGCCAGCGACCCGACACCGTCAGCAGGATCAGCACCGGAACCAGGACGAACACCCACAGCACGCGGTACTGCGGCTTGCGCAGCACGACCGCGGCGGCGATCAGGCCGCAAAAGCTGGTCAGGTTGATGAACTCGTACATGTTGCCCCACGGCACCCGCGACGTGGCCAGGCCGCGCAACACGATGCAGACGAACAACATGCCGATGCCGACGTAGGTGAGCGCCAGCCCGGTCTTGCCGACCCGCTCGTCGAACGGGCGCCGGGGTTCCTCGGCGACGACGCCGGGAGTGACACTGTCGGCACCGACGGTCGCGCCGACCAGTTCACGGCTTTCGACTTTGCGGCCGCGACTGTAGGCAAGTTCGACGGCGAGCAGGATCAGCGCCCCGACCAGGACCACGACCGACGACGTGAACGCCCAGTCGGAGTACCTGGCAAGCCCGATATCGATGTGCTCGGTATTCACTGCTCCGCCTTCTCTCCTGCCGCCGGCTGCTCGTAGCCCTCCAACAACCGCTCCGTCAGCTTCTCGAACTCATCGCCCCAGCCGGAGTTGTCGGTACGGGCCAGCCCGCCCAGCTCGACGTTCACCGTACCTGCTGGAGCAGCTTGGATCCGAACCCAGATACGGCGTCGACGCACCACCAACGACACCAGCAACCCGGCCATCATGGACATCGCGAACACCAGCACCCACACCTGGGCCGGGTCGTGCGAGACCTGCAGATTGACGAACGGGACCGCACCGTCGAAGCGGACCTTGGTGCCGTCATCGAGCCGGGTGTCCTGGCCTTGCACCAGGTTGACGCGGGCCGCCTTGGTCAGCTGCTTGCGATCGATCAACCGGGGGTCGAGGGAGAACAACGACTGCGGCCGCCCGGTGTCGAGGCCGGTGTCGCCACGATAGATGTCGATGGCCACCGCCGGATCGTTGAGCGCGGGGTAACTCGACGAGAGCAGCGTGCCCTCGAGTTGCTTGGTGGGCGCGAACAGTCCCTGGATCGCGATCTGGTGTTTGCGCCGTTCCTCGGCGTCGGGATACGTACCGGCGGGCGGGTCGATGCGCACGACGCCCGAGGACAGCAGGGTTGTCTGTTCTTCGGGGCGCCACTGGATGGTCTGGCTGCGTTGCTGCCCGTCGGGGAACGTCACGGTGAACGACGGCGCATACCCGTGGCCCTGCAGATACACCCGGTCGCCGCCGATACGCAGCGGATGGTTGACCTCAAGACGGTAGGGCCGCCAGGTGTTCGCGGCCAGATCATCGCCGGACTGGTAGTCGATATCGGCGGCGAACGACAACGCCTGCCCGGTGGGCAGATAGTCGGCGTCGAAGCTGTTGACCCGCAGGCAGACCGGGCTCAGTGACGTGCCGTCGACCGTGTTGCCCGCCCGGAACGAGTCGAAGGCAGCCGGCGAGGCGGTGCAGAATCCAGGCCCGCTGTCGGCGATCACGATGACGTTGCCCTCGTAGCCGAACAGCTTCCCCGCGGCGACCGCCGCCAGCAGACCCAGCAGCGAGAAGTGGAAGACGATGTTGCCGAACTCGCGCAGGTAGCCCTTCTCTGCTGAAATTTCAGTGATCTCGTCCTCTTGTTTGCGGGTGACGGTGCGCCAGCCCTTGAGCCGCCGCGTCATCGTTGTGGCGATCTCGTCGGCGTCGCCCGTCAGCTGCTCGGCCTGGTGTTTGGGGAGCCGGCCCAGGTTGCGCGGTGCAGGCACGGGTACCGCACGCATGCTCCGGAAATGCTCGATCATCCGCGGTGTCAGGCAACCCACCAGGGAGATGAACAGCAACACGTAGATCGAGGTGAACCAGAAGCTGGAGAACACATCGAAGGCCTGCACCCGGTCCAACCACGGCCCCAGGGTGGGATGGGCTGCCAGGTATTCGTCGACCTTGGATTCGTTGAGGCTGCGTTGCGGTAACAGCGCACCCGGGATCGCCCCGAGGGCCAGCAGGAACAGCAGCACCAGCGCCGTGCCCATCGACGTCAGGGTGCGCCAGGTGTTCCGAACCAGCGCGAGCAGACGCGAAAACACCCCGGGCCGCTGAGTCTCGGGTACCTGCGGGTCTGTTCGCGAGTCGGAAGTAACCATCAGATCGGCAGCCTCACATCACTGACGAAGGCGTCGCGCACCCACGATACGAATTCGTTCCACAGGCCGGTCACCAAGGCCGTGCCCACCAGGATCAGCAGCACGCCGCCGAAGATCTGGATGGTGCGGGTGTGCCGGCGCAGCCAGCCCAAGCCCGTCACGGCCCGCGCCGAACCCAGGGCCAGCAGTACGAACGGGATACCCAGTCCCAGGCAGTACGCCAGCACCAGCACCACCCCGCGCGCCACGGTCGCGCCGTCGGTGGCCGAGGCCACTGCGATCACACCGGTCAGCGTCGGGCCCAGGCACGGGGTCCAGCCCAGCGCGAACACCGCGCCCAAAAGCGGTGCGCCGGCCATCGTGGACCACTGCCGCGGGGCGAACCGGGCCTGACGCTGCAGCGCCGGCACGAAGCCGACGAACACCAGGCCCATCAGGATCGTGACGACACCGCCGATGCGTTGCAGCAGAACCTGATTGGCGATCAGCGTGGTGGTCATCCCCAGGACGGCCACGGCGCCGAGCAGGAACACCACGGTGAAGCCCGCCACGAACAACGCGGCCGCGCCGGCCACCCGCAGTCGCGCGGTCCTGGTGGCCTGCCGGGTAGCCCCGGCCTCGGTCGCCACCGGACCCTCCTGCACCCCGACCACCGCGGCCAGATACGAGAGATAGCCGGGCACCAGCGGCACCACGCACGGCGAAGCGAACGACACCAATCCGGCCAGCACGCTGATCCCGAGGGCCAGCAGCACCGGCCCGGCGGCGGCGATCTCGGCGAATCCCGTCATGGCTGCTGTCCTTCGGCAGCCAACCGCTCGACGACCGGTCGCAGATCGTCGGCCAGCAGTTCACGCAGGAATACCGCCGCCACACGGTGCTGACGGTCCAGCACGACCGTCGACGGGATCACCGTGGTCGGGTACTTACCGCCGAAGGCGAGCATGGTGCGCATCGCCGGGTCGTAGATGGACGGGAAGGTGACCTTGCGGTCGGTGACGAAATCGACTGCGGCGTCTCGATTGTTGTCCCGTACGTCGATGCCCAGGAACTGAACGCCGAGGTGGCGCGTCTCCTCATATACCTGCTGCAACTGGCCGATCTCGGCCCGGCATGGCCCACACCACTGGCCCCACACGTTGATCACCACGACCTTGCCGGCGAAATCTTCCAGCGAGAGGGTCTTGCTCGGGTCGGTCAGTTCCGGACCGCTCAATTTTCCTGGGGTGCCCCGCTTTTCGGGCGGGTCGTAGTAGATGTCGGTCTTGCCACCCGGTGCGACGAACTCGAACGTGCCGCCCTGGGCCACCGCGTCGTCACCCGTCGAGCAGCCGGTGAGCAGCACCAGCCCCGCCAGCACCGCCGCACTCACCCGGGCGACCAACGACCTCATTCAGATTCCCCAGGGCTCCGTGTAGCCCCATCGGATCAGTTTGTCGTCATCGAAGGTGAACGACGTGATCGAGGACAGATCGCACAGCCGGCTGTGCGGCAACGGCAGATGCGCCAACTTGCGACCGGTCATCGCCCGGCGCAGCGTCTCCACCGGGAGCTGATGGCTGACACAGACCGCCTCGTGCCCGGCCGCCTTCTCGCGGGCCCGGTGCATGGCCGCCATCATCCGCGGCGCGATCTCGGCATAGGGCTCGCCCCAGGACGGTTTGGCCGGGTTACGCAACTTCGGCCAGTTCCTCGGGTCGCGCAGCGCGCCGTCGCCCGGGGCCACCCGCTCCCCCTCGAACATGTTCCACGACTCGATGAGCTCGTCGTCGGTGTCGATCGCCAGGCCGTGACTCTCGGCGATCGGCGCGGCCGTCTCCTGCGCACGCTCCAGCGGGGAGGCCACGACGTAGACGATGTCCTTGCCGGCCAACCAGTCCGCGGCAGCCCGGGCCTGGGCCTGCCCACGCTCGGACAGGTGGTAGCCGGGCAGCCGGCCGTAGAGCACCTTCTCGGGGTTGAACACCTCGCCGTGCCGCATCACGTGCACTGTGGTTCGTACCGGCACAGCTCGGTTCGTCACGGGCGGGCCTCCGCGGCGGCACGGGCCGCGCCGGGCAGCGCGTCTGCGATGCGCTCGAACGCCTCGTCATCCAAAATGCTTGACACGAACCAGGTTTCGAATGCGCTACAGGGCGGGTACACCCCAGCCTCCAACAGTGCGTGGAAAAACGGTGGGAAACGCCAGGTTTCGGTCGCCTTGGCCGCGGCGAAGTCGTCGACCGGCTCGTCGGTGAAGAACACGCTGAGCATGTTGCCCGCGCGCTGCACGCGATGGACCACACCGGCATGGGTGAGAGCCCCGGTGAGCAGACCGGCCAACCGGTCGGCATTGGCGTCCACCCGGGCGTAAGCGGCGTCGTCGGCGTGGCGCAACGTGGCCAGGCCCGCGGCCATCGCAACCGGGTTACCGGACAGAGTTCCGGCCTGGTAGACGGGCCCCAGCGGGGCCAGCCTGCCCATCACCTCGGCGCTGCCGCCGAACGCCGCGGCAGGCAGGCCGCCGCTCATCACCTTCCCGAACGTGAACAGGTCGGCGTCGACGGGATCGAGTCCGTACCAACCGGCGCGGCTCACCCGGAAACCCGTCATCACCTCATCCAGGATCAGCAGCGCGCCGTGCGCCGCGGTGATCCGGCGCAGCGCCGCGTTGAACCCGGGCAGCGGCGGCACCGTGCCCATGTTGCCGGGGCTGGCTTCGGTGATGACACAAGCGATCTCGTCGCCGAACCGGCCGAAGACCTCTTCGAGCGCGGCAACGTTGTTGTACGGCAGCACGATGGTGTCGGCGGCGGCCGCACCGGTGACACCTGGCGAGGACGGCAGGCCCAGAGTGGCGACGCCCGAACCGGCGTCGGCCAGCAGCGCGTCGCTGTGCCCGTGATAGCAGCCCGAGAACTTGATGATCTTGGCGCGGCCGGTGTAACCGCGGGCCAGCCGGATCGCGCTCATGGTGGCCTCGGTGCCCGAGTTGACCAGCCGCAGCCGCTCGACCGGGGCGACCCGGTCGATGATCTCAGCGGCCAGTTCGGTCTCCGACGGGGTCGGGGCGCCGAAGCTCAGCCCGTCGACCGCCACCTTCTGCACGGCCTCCACGACCGCCGGGTGGGCGTGGCCGAGCAACGCCGGGCCCCACGAACAGACCAGGTCGACGTACCGATTGTCATCGGCATCGGTCAGCCAGTAGCCCTTGGCCGAGGTGATGAACCGCGGGGTGCCGCCGACCGAGTTGAAGGCCCGGACCGGGGAGTTCACTCCCCCAGGGATCACCGCGCAGGCATCGGCGAACAGCTGGGCCGATCGCTGGATGTGCGGTTCGTCAACACGCATGACCACCAGTGTCCCAGCCGGTGCAAATCGGTCAACTACAGGGTGTAGTGGACGCGATCACCCCGCCGGCGTCAGCGCGAACACCGGGTGATCGGCGTCGTCGGGCAGATCGCGGAAGTAACCCTCCACCACCTTCCCCGCCAGCGGGCGGTAGGCGGCGATCACCGGCGCCCGCTGCGGCACCGGAACCTCAGTCGCGAGATACTCCGCGGATCCGAGCCGCACCTTGGGATCGGCCCGCACATTGCGCACCCAGTCCGACTCCCCGCGGGTCGACACCAGGTACCTGACCCCGTCGACGACAGGGACGACCACCGGAATCTGCTGCGGCTGCTTGTTGGTCCGCCGGGTCACGGTGAGCGTCTCGCTGTGCCCCACGCCGGTCGCCATGGCGACTCGGTTGAACACCTTCCGGACGAACCACGGCGGTTTGAGATAGGCCATGGATTCAGTCTCGGCTCATTCGGCCCGGCGCGGCAAGATCGCGGCAAGATGATCTGATGGTGCGATTCTCAGACCGCCGCGCTCGGTTCAATCGACGCGTCACCAACCGGATCTTCCGGCCCATATCGGGCTACCTGCCGATCTGGTCGATCATCGAGCACACCGGGCGGCGCAGCGGCACCATCTACCGCACACCGGTCACGGCGTTCAGCACCGACGACGGGGTGGCGGTGCTCCTGCCCTATGGGCGACAACGGGATTGGGTGAAAAACCTGCAGCACGCGGGCGGCGGCCGAGTGAAATTGCAGGGACGCACCTTCGCCGTCGATCAGCCCCGAATCGTGCCGACCACCCAGGCGCTGCCACATTTGCGGGCGCCGTGGCGCCAACTGATGGCACGCGTGGGTGTCGAGCACACGCTGTTACTCAGACGCGCCGGCTGAGAGCCGAGGCCGCCCACAAGGACGCGGACGCAACCGACCGAAATCCAACCACAGTAGGTTGTGACCGCCGTCACGGCCAAGATTCAATGGGGCCATGCAACTCCCGCAATGGCTGGCGCGGCTCAACCGGTACGTCACCAACCCCATCCAGAAGCTCTGGGCCGGATGGGCACCCCTCTACGGCATCCTCGAACACGTCGGCCGCAAGTCCGGCACCCGCTACCGCACCCCGCTGTCGGTGTTCCCCGCCGACGGAGGCGTCGCGATCCTGCTCACCTACGGACCCAACCGCGACTGGCTCAAGAACATCACCGCAGCCGGCGGCGCGCAGATGCGCCGGCACGGCAAGACCATCCGACTCACCGATCCGCGGGTGGTGACGAAAGCCGAGGCCGCCGAGCATGTGAAGGGCCGGGTGCGGCGGCTCTTCGAACGCGTGCCGGTCGAACAGGCCGTGCTGCTGCGCCGGATCTGATCCGGTTCGCCGCGGTCGGCAAAAGCAAACAGTGGGAGAACTCACTTTCGTCCACGAACCGCCACCGTCGAGACGGGTCGAACCCGAAGTTGGCTGCTCGATTGCCGATGTAGCTCGTCTTCCCCGGCGAGCTACAAGTTGTGGTATCGGCTCCGCCAGCTAAGGTATCGGAGTCCCGCCACCGAAATGGGGGAGCCGGTGCAACGGGCGGGACAGCCTGTCGATGTCGAGCCCGCACCCCATACGGGTGCATTCACGCGTCGCTGGGATCGACCGAGATCGAAGCTCGGCAACACTGCCGGCCCGATTGCGCGACGAACAACATTCGTACCTGCGCGACGACGGGGCCAAAACTGGAGGGACTCTGTGCAGAGAAATTTGACCGACGACGAGATCCTCAAGGAACTTGAGCCGGTTGCCGAAGAAGGCCTCAATCACCATCTGAAGGTCGCCAAGGAGTGGCATCCGCACGACTACGTTCCGTGGGACCTCGGCCGCAACTTCGCGGCGCTGGGCGGTGAAGACTGGGCACCGGAGCAGTCGGGCCTGTCCGAAGTCGCCAAGGTCGCGATGATCACCAATCTGCTCACCGAGGACAACCTGCCGTCCTACCACCGCGGCGCGGCGAATCACTTCTCACTCGACCGGGCCTGGGGCCATTGGGTCAACCAGTGGACCGCCGAAGAGAACCGCCACGGCATCGTCATCCGCGACTACCTCGTCGTCACCCGTGGAGTGGACCCCGTCGCCCTGGAGCGCATGCGCATGGAACACATGCGCAACGGCTACGACCCCGACGAGGAAGAACGCGAGATTCACGAACCTGGCCCGCTGATGATCGCGGCTTATGCCACCCTGCAGGAACTCGCGACCCGCGTCAGCCACCGCAACACCGGCAAGATTTGCGACGACCCTCTGGCCGAGTCGATGCTGCAGCGCGTCGCGACCGACGAGAACCTGCACATGGTGTTCTACCGCAACGTGTTCTCCGCCGGTTTCGACCTCTCACCCGACCAGGCGATGGAGGCGGTGTGCGCCATCATCGAAGGGTTCCGGATGCCCGGGCGGGGAATGCCCAACTGGCGCCGCAACAGCGTGATCATGGCCAAGCACGGCATCTATGACCTGCGCCAACACCTCGAAGAGGTGGTGATGCCCAACGTCAAGAAATGGCGGATCTTCGAGCGCAACGACGTGAGCGCAGTCGGCGAGAAGCGCCGCGAGCAACTCGCCACCTACCTGGAGGATCTGCAGAAGCAGGTCCTCAGGTTCGAGGAGCAGCGCGACCGCATGCTGGCGCGCGAGGCCGCCAAGGCGGAGCGTTCCGCCTAGACAGACCGGCGAGAGTAGGCGCGGACACTGCCGTAAACCCCTGTTCACCTGGGGATACAAGGTCTACCGTGAATAGGCCACTACTGCGGTAGGCAGCAGGGCGCGGCATCTGTCCCATCGGTGGCAGGAGGTCACCATGAAGCGCCTACTCATCATCGGCTACGGCATCGCGAGCTATCTCCTCTTCGTGGTGTCGTTCCTCTACGCGATCGGGTTCATCGGCAATTTCGTGGTGCCGCGCACGGTCGATTCCGGCATCGCCGCCCCCACCGCCGAGGCCGTACTCGTCAACCTGTTGCTGCTGTCGGTGTTCGCCATCCAGCACAGCGTGATGGCCCGTCCGTGGTTCAAGGACCGATGGACGCGGATCGTCCCGCAAGTCATCGAACGCAGCACGTACGTGTTGCTCTCCAGCCTGGCACTGCTCCTCTTGTACTGGCAGTGGCGCACCATGCCCGCGATCGTGTGGGACGTGGAATCCACTGCGGGCCGGGTGATTCTGTGGGCGCTGTTCTGGCTGGGCTGGGCCACGGTGTTCGCCTCGACGTTCATGATCAACCACTTCGACCTGTTCGGGTTACGGCAGGTGTGGCTGAACTGGCGCGGCCGGCCGTACAGCGAACTCGGGTTCCAGACGGTGATGTTCTACCGGGTGATCCGGCACCCGATCATGGCCGGGTTCATCATCGCGTTCTGGGCCATCCCGACGATGACCGCGGGCCATCTGTTGTTCGCGGCGGTCAGCACCGCCTACATCCTGGTGGCGATCCAACTCGAAGAGCGCGACCTGGTGGACAACCTGGGTGATCAGTACCGCGACTACCGGCACCGGGTGGCGATGTTGGCTCCCGGTCTGCACCTCGGCCACGACGACCCCACCCCGAAGGTCAGGCACCGGCCCGCATAGCGGTGGCTCAATGGTGTCGACGGTCGAAAACCGCCGACTGGCTTTTAATTTTTTCTGATGTATGGTCGGGCTCAGTGATTGTTTGCGAGTAAAAGGAGCAACGATGGCTGATAAATCCCAAGGTCGCACGCCCAAAAAACCGGCGATGACCATCAAGGAACGGCGAGCAGCAAAACGTGACAAGGCCGCCGAGTCCGGGGAGATCGTTCCAAGAAGGAAGCGCCCCGACCGCGTTTAGCGGCCTAGAGTGCATTTTTTCACGGTTACATGCCGCCGGAGCACCCGGGTGAACGGTTCCCACCCGGGTGGCACGGAAATTGATTCCCGTTGAATTTGCATATTGAATCAGGGCATTCGACGCTCCGATCCAATCGGATCCTTAATTTATTTATCGGGGCGGATCATTTGTGCAAAAAAATGGCGGACAGCAGCATGAAAATTTGCGACGGGACTGAGATCGGCGGGTGGAATTGCAGTGGCGGATCGAGAGGCCGCCGGCCCGCAGGTACTGATGCTCGGTTGGCTGACCGACCTCTCCGGCTCTGTCACCGCCTCGCTGAGGCGCGCCGCCATCGCGGTCAAACACGCACATCCGCCGTGTGCCCGGGTGCCGATCCGGGCACCTTGGCACACCACCGGTTCGCCCGCACCGCTGCTGAGCGCAGCCGAAATCGACTCGATCGAGTCGGTGATCACCATTTTCGACGGGCGTTCGGTGCGATCCCGGTTCGGCGGGCGCCGAACCATCGCGTGGCACAGGCGATTACGCGCCTGTGAGAACGAAGCGTGCGAGTTGGCGACCGCGACCGCCCTCACGGTGGGGGCGCGTCGGGTCCTGTTGATCTGCGACGCCCGGCGGCTACCTCCTGGCCGCCGGGCGATCGCGCTGCGATGGACCCGTGGCCTGACGCACCGAATCGGCTATGAGTGCCTGGTCAACGGGTTGCCCGAACTCGCGGCCAGCTGTGCGGTAATCAACACCGACGACGATGTCCGCGAGGTCGCCGCAGCTGTCGTGTCGTGGCACACCGGCCATGACGCCGACCGGCAGCGGTGGCCATTGCATCCGATCGCGCGAAATACGGGCACGCGAGATACCGGCGTCACGCCCGCCAGTTCAGCACCTCACCGGAACCCGCAGTCATGACCGTGCCCGGCATCACCCGCAGCCGGTAAGGAGTCAATCGCCACGCGGCGAACTGATCCGACGACGGCCCGTCGCTCCACTGCGGGATGATGTGCGGGTCATACCCCACCGGCGCCGGTCCGTTCGCGAAACGGTCCCACACCTGCGTGCAGGTCTCGTCGTCGGTGTACCACTCCACCAGGCAGTCCGCTGCACAGGTGTCGTGGTTGGTGGTCCAGTAGCTGACCGAGACGTGCGGATGCACTGCCAGGTGCGCGCGTTTAACCGGAGTGGGCACGGTGGCGACCCAACCGAACAGATCGGTGCCGTCCCACTCCCAGATCGGGTGCAGGATGCGGGTGCGGGGTTGACCGTCGGCGTCGACGGTGGCCACCGAGGCCCACACGATCTGATGGGCCATCGTCACGAAGGCAGGGGCGATCCGGTCCAGCGAGTTAACAGTCACATCGCCACAGTAGGCATGGCACAACCGGCGACGGCGCAGGTTGGTGGTTACTTCTTGCTTTCGGGCTGGCCGTAGATGGGGTTGCCGTCGTCATCGACCCAGTCGTTGACGGCGGTGCCGGACACCGTGCCGTGGCTGCCCGGCAGCGTGACGGTGGGGCGGGAGTCGTCATAGGAGCTCATGACGCGCTCGGCTTCCTTGCGGTTCTCTTCACTGATGGGCGGGGGCTTGTTGGTGGTCATCCGTACCGGCTGCCCGAAAATGTGAGCTACCAAACACTTCGGCGCCCCCGACTTGGTCGTCGATCAGGCTGAAACGGTGCGCAGCGACACCGGCAGACTTGGCAGGAAATGGCGGGTGGCGAACGCCCGGATGTCCTCGGCCGTATCGAGCGGCTCGACGCTGGGCAGCAACAGGACCATCCCGGCGTAACGCAGGATGGTGTCGGCCAGGTCGTTGACCGCCTGCGCACCGATCCGGTCGGCGAACCCGGCCGGGAAGATCACCTTGAGCGCCGCGGCCATCCGTTCGATCGCCGCACCGTAGTGGGTGTGCAGCAGCTCCATGACCAGAGCCGGCTCATCGGCGATCAACTGGTTGAGCACATGGTGGCGCCGGAACCGCAGAATCGAGAGCGTGAACGCCTCGACATAATAATTCGATTGCGGCCCGGCATCTTTCAACTCGTTGGCGATGTCCGCGAACAGCGCGACGTTCTCCCGCTCGATCACCGCCGCCACCAATTCGTCACGATTGGCGAATCGGCGGTAGATCGTGGTGCGGCTGACCCCGGCCCGCCGCGCGACATCGTCGAGCGCGACCCGGCGCAGGCCGTGCCGCTCGAACTCGACGAGGGCCGCGTCCAGGATTGCCACCGTCGCGGGCGACGAATCAGGGCCCGTCGTGGGCGACGAATCAGGGCCCGTCGCGGGCGACGAATCGGCTCCCGTCGCGGGCGACGAATCAAACCTGGGCATAGCCCTTTTGCGCAAATTTGTTGTAGCGCACGCTCATCGGTAGATGGTCCCACACCCAGTTCACCGGGCGGGTCCGCCAGACGGCGGCGAACCGCTGATAATTGCGTTCCTGACGCTCGCTCCACGGCAGGTCGAGCAGGTCACGGGCGCGCGGCGGCAGGCCCCCCGCGGTCAGGAATGCCGCGACCGGGTCGAACACCGTGGCCACCACGCGCCACGCGGCCGGGTGCACCCCCTTCGGGCAGGGAAAGCCCTTGGTGACATAGCCGACGCCGTAGCGGGCAGATTTGTGCGGGACCGCCACCTCGTTCATCATCCGGTCCCAGTACTGCTCGAATTCGGCGTAGGTGGCCGGCATCGGCCGGTCGCTGACGCCGTAGCGGCGGTACCAGGTCTTGGACTCCAGATAGATCTGTTCCTTCTCGGCGTCGCTGAGCCGTTTGACGAAGGTGTCGGCGAAGTAGAGAACCTGCTCGACGAACGTCGCATGCGCCCAGAAGTACGTGTCGGGATCCAGTGCGTGGTAACGGGACCCGTCCGGCATATCGCCCTTGACGTGGTGGTGGAAGTCGCGGACCTGGGTGCCGGCGTTCTCATCCTCGGTGCCGTACACGGTGCGGAAGATCGGCGGGATGGTGCGCTTGAGCCGCTCGGCGGTGTCGGAGAAGAACGTCGAATGGTCGAGCACGCCCTGGCCCAGTTCGGCCAGCATGTTCTGCAGAACGGCCGGCCGGGGACCGATCAGGTACATCCGGTTGTCGCCGAAGTACTTCCAGACCAGTGATTGCGGCCCGAGAGGCAGGGCGTCGGTCTGCTGGGGCTGCTCGGCCAATTCCGTCATGGACACAGTGTTACAGATTGTGAACTTTGTACCAAGTGCTCTGTGATCGGGCTCACCGAACCGGGTGGGCGGCGTTATCGCGCTGTGGCCGGACCGTGTCATCTGCTGAGACCCATGGTTGGAATGATGCGCAGGTGACCTCGCTGACCCGCCGTGACGCGCTGCGTCTAGGTGTCACCGGCGCGGGTGTCGCGGGACTGATGGCATTGGGCAGCCTGCTCGATCCGCCGACGCCCCGCGCATCTCCGGGCCCCAACCAGACGGCCCCCGCGGGCAGCCCGTTACCGACCCGCGAATCGGGGACGTTCACCTCCGCGGCCCGCGGCGGAGTCGAAACCAACTGGATCATCGCCCGCCCGCCGGGCCAGCACGGCCCACTGCGTCCGGTGATCGCCCTGCACGGGATGGACAACGACGCCGCCGGCGTGATGGACCTGGGCATTCCGGAGGCGCTGGGCCGGCTGACCGCGGCCGGCCGACCGCCGTTCGCAGTGGTCAGTGTCGATGGCGGCAACTCGTTCTGGCGCCGTCGAGCCTCTGGTGGGGACTCCGGGGCAATGGTGCTCAACGAACTGATCCCGATGTTGGGTACCAAGGGCATCGACACCTCGCGAGTGGCCTTCATGGGCTGGTCGATGGGCGGCTACGGCGCCATGCTGTTGGGCGCCAGACTGGGCGCGGCGCGCACCGCGGCGGTCTGCGCGATCAGCCCGGCGCTGTACCTGACGTACTGGGGCGCGCCACCCGACGCCTTCGACAGCCTCGAAGACTGGCAGCAGAACTCGGCGCTGAGACTGCTACCGGCGCTGGGGTCGATCCCGCTACGCATCGACTGCGGCACCGGCGACGGGTTCTACGCAGCGACCCGAATGTTCGTCAACCAACTGCCGAGGACCCCGGCCACCGGCTTCTACCCCGGCGGACACGATCAGGAGTTCTGGCGCGCGCACTTGTCCGATGAGTTGGCCTGGCTCGATTCCTGAACCGCGCCTTGGGTACTCATCCCCAGGTCAGTGGATCGAGCGCGAGATAGAACCGCAGCCGCTCCGGATCCACCTCTGCCGGGTAGCCCGAGGCCAGTCCCGCCGCGGCTGCCTCGGCGAAACCGGGGAAGGTGTCGGCAGTGTTGGCCAACAGCAGCGCCAGGTCGGCGTGACGATCCGCCAGGCCCAGGCGGCCAAGGTCGACGAAACCCTCGACAATGAACCGGTCGGGGTCGATCAGGATGTTCGGCAGGCACAGATCGCCATGGCACACCACCTGATCGTCGGCCTCCTGCCGGCGGCGCAGTTCGGTCTCGCGTTCGACGCGGGCCAGCAGTTCACCGGCTGGGACGTCCCGGTCCTCGTCGCGCAGGAACTCCGGGGCGACCGCGCCCGCGGCGACCACCGAGCGGGCCCGGGACAGCATGTCGTCGAGATCGCGGCGGAAGGGACATTCGGCGGGCGCGATGCCGTGCAGGGTGCGGACCGCCGCCACGATCGAGGGCCAGGCCGTCCGCAGTGCCGTTTCCGTGAGCCGATCGGCTGCGATGCCGCCGACGGCACTGGTGACCAGGACGGCGCCGCCGTCCTCGGTCCTACCCCAATCGATGACCGCAGGCACCGGCAGCCCGCGACCATGCGCCCACGACACCCGGTCCCGCTCCGCAACCAGATCGGCCACCGCCGCGACGTCGACCACCTTCGCGTACCGGGAACCGTCCGCGTTCCGGAACACCCCGGCGCCGGATTCACCGCGCGTGACAGGCTGCCAATCGGTCACGGGTCAGCGACGCAACCGCGCGATACCCAACACGGTCAGTACGCCCGCCAGACCGGCGAGCACCAAGGCCAGCACCAGCATCGGCGCCGAATAGCTGATCGCGGTGGTCGGGGGCTCACCGTCGAGCACGGGCGCCACCTGGATCGTGGTCGACGCCGCGATCCAGCTCAGCACACAACCCACCGCGGCAACGGCAGCCACCACGAACTCCAGCACGGCCCGGCGTTTCACGGCATGCGCTCCTCGACCAGCGGGGTCAGCGCCTCACGCAGCTTCCGGTGCTTGCGCGCCCAGGCCTGGGCCCCGCGGTTACCGGTGAGCTTCAGCCCGATACCGGTCCGGCCGCGCGGCACCCCGCTGAGCTCGCCGAGGGCACGGTCGGACTGCCATTTCGGCGACTCCGAGCCCGATGCCTCCGGGTATATCGACACGATCTCGTCGAGCTGAATCGTCTCGGCGCCCTGGCGCAGCGTTTGGGCGGTCAACTCGACCGAGGTGTGGATGCGCGCCGCCTTGATCTGAATGGCGACGAACACCGACACCAACACCAGGAACACGATCGGGATCCACAGGTCCTGACCGTAGCCGCCGGTCATCTGCAGAATCGCCATGCCGATCCCGGCGAACGGTCCGAGCAGGAGCCAGCCCCAACTGGCGCCCTGCTCGTAGAACAGCACTTCAGAGGCAACCTTGTTCACCGGTTCACTCTCCATGGTCACCCCTCCGCAATGGCAGCGCGCTCACGCCGGTTCCCACGATGAGCGGGAGCAGCGCGACCAGCACGAGAACGTTGAGGCCGGTCAACAGCACCAGGACCACGATAGCCAGCGACAATGCCACCGCCGCGCGCCGGTGGCGATCATCTGAGCGGCTGCGGCCCGCCAGGAAAGCCATACCGAGGCCCGCCAGCACGGTGAGTGCTCCGATCCCCCGGTACAACATCGTGTTCACGCCGGGCGGGATGCTCGCCGAAACCGCGAGCATGCCGCCGGCGATCAACAACACCGAGCCGACCAACCAGCAGCCGAATCCGATGGTCGCGCGGCGCGACGGGGAGGAGTGCGATGACGGCGAAGACATTGTCGGGAAGCGTAGCGAAATCAGCGGGTGAAGAAGCCGTCGGCGTCCTTGCGGTGCAGCAGGTACAGGCCACCCGCGATCAGCACCGACCCCACGATCGCGGTGACCGCGTATCCCATCGCCGCCGCATCCTGGCGTTCGCCGGTCAACAGGCTGCTGATCGCGTGCAGTACCGAGACGATTCCCCCACTGGTCAACAGCGTGCGGGCCCAGCGATATCCCTGCCGCATCAGCATCAGGAAGGCCACCACGATCGACGACAGCACCACCACGAACATCACCGAGAAGACGACCGTCATGGACCGTTGCACACCAGTGCCGGATCCGGTCAACGCGTCGATCAGATACCCGACCACCATCAGCACCAGTGCGGCAGTCCACAGCCAGAATCCGGTGTCGACGTCGTCGGGACGACCGGTCGGGCTCGGTTCCTGTTCGGTCCCCGGATCGGTCACGCGAGCCAGCCGGCCACGTCGGCCGCCCAATAGGTCAGCACGATGTCGGCCCCGGCTCGCCGGATTCCGGTCAACGACTCCAGTGCAGCGGCCTGCAGGTCGATCCAGCCGTTGGCCGCAGCGGCGCAGATCATCGAGTACTCCCCCGAAATCTGGTATGCGGCAACGGGTACCGGTGAAATGTCAGCGGCGGCGCGCACCACATCCAGGTAACTCATCGCCGGCTTGACCATCACGATGTCGGCGCCCTCGTCGATGTCGAGTTCGACCTCGTGCACGGCTTCGCGGATATTGCCCGGATCCTGTTGGTAGGTACGCCGATCCCCGACCAGGCTGGACGACACCGCTTCGCGGAACGGGCCGTAGAACGCCGAGGCGAACTTGGCCGCATAGGCCAGGATGGCCACATCGGCGTGCCCGGCCGCATCGAGACCGTCGCGGATGGCGGCCACCTGACCGTCCATCATTCCGCTGGGGCCCACCACGTGTGCACCCGATTCCGCTTGTGCCACCGCAAGTTCCACATAGCGCAGGTTGGTCGCGTCATTATCGACCCGACCCGCGGCATCGAGCACGCCACAGTGCCCGTGGTCGGTGAACTCGTCCAGGCAGGTGTCGGCCATCAGGACGGTCGCGTCACCCAGATCCTTGGCCAGGTCCCGCAACGCCACGTTGAGGATGCCGCCCGGATCGACGCCGACGGCACCGGTCGGATCCTTGTCCTCGTCACGGGGCACTCCGAACAGCATCAGACCACCCACGCCGGCCGCCACCGCATCGGCGGCCGCCTGGCGCAACGAATCCCTGGTGTGCTGCACCACGCCGGGCATCGAGGAGATCGGGCGCGGCTCATCGATCCCGTCGGCGACGAACATCGGCAGCACCAGATGCCGTGGCTCCAAAGAGGTTTGAGCCACCAGTCGACGCATCGCCGGCGTGGACCGCAGCCGGCGCGGACGATGCCTGGGGTAACCCATTACGCCTCTCCCATCCTCGAAACGGCATTCCAGCAGGAAAAGTTCGAGTACGGCCCTGCCGGAATGCGGTTTCGGCGAAACTAGCGCCTACGGCTCTTCTTGCGCGGCGGGGGCAGCGCCCCCTCGGCCCGCAGTCGAGCGGCGTGCTCGGCAAGCGCATCGACCAGAGGTCCCACCGCGGCCGACTCGGGCTGCACATCCACCCGCAGGCCGAATTCCGCTGCGGTTTCAGCAGTTTTGGGTCCGATGCAGGCCACGATGGTCCGGGCGTGCGGCTTGCCGGCGATACCGACAAGGTTGCGCACCGTGGAGCTCGAGGTGAAGCAGACCGCGTCGAAGCCGCCGGTCTTGATCATCTCGCGGGTCTGCGCCGGCGGCGGAGCCGCACGCACGGTGCGGTAGGCCGTGACGTCCTCGATCTCCCAGCCGCGCTCACGCAGGCCCTCGGCCAGCGTCTCGGTGGCGATGTCGGCGCGGGGCAGCAGCACCCGGTTCACCGGGTCGAAAACCTCGTCGAACGGCGGGAACTCGTCGAGCAGGCCCAGCGAGGACTGCTCACCCGACGGCACCAGCTCAGGATTGATGCCGAAGGCCCGGACCTTGTCGGCGGTCGCCTGTCCGACACACGCGATCTTCACGCCGGAGAACGCCCGCGCGTCCAGGCCGAACTCGTTGAACTTCTCCCAGACCGCACGCACGGCGTTGGTCGAGGTGAACACCACCCACTGGAACCGGCCGTCGACCAGGCCCTTGACCGCACGCTCCATCTGCGCGGGGCTGCGCGGCGGCTCGACGGCGATGGTCGGGACCTCGATCGGCAGGGCGCCGTGGCCCACGAGCCGGTCGCTCATCTCCCCGGCCTGGTCCTTGGTGCGCGGCACCAGCACGGTCCAGCCGTACAGGGCGCGGCTCTCCCACCAGTTCAGCTTGGCGCGGTTGGCCACGGTCTTGCCGATGGTGACGACCAGCGGACCGGTCAGAGGCCCGGCCAGCTCGCTTCCGGCCGGCTTCTCCAGCACGGCCTTGTCGAGCAGGCCACCGAGCGTGGTTTCCACCGAGCGCTGCTGGCAGGTGGTGCCGCTCGCGGTCACCACTGCCGGGGTGCCGTCGACCAGGCCCTGCTCGATCAGGGTGCGGGCGGCATCCGGCAGGTGCGACGCGGTCGCGTGCAAGATCAGCGGCCCGGGCGCGGCGGCCAGCGCCGCCCAGTCCACGTCACCGCGGACATCGGCCACGGTGTGCGCCGACCCCAGCGGCAGGCCCGCGTAGGTGGGCACCGCGCTGGTGGCGGGCAGACCGGGGACGATCTCGAAGTTCATGTGGGACTTGGCCAGCGCACCGATCTCGGTGATGACGGCGTCCACGGACAGCGGGTCACCGGAGACCAGGCGGACCACGTCGTAGCCGTGGCGGGCCTCGGCGATCAGCGTCTTGGCCACCTCGGCAGGGTCACCGAGAGCGGGGCGGACCTCGGGCCCACCCGCGATGATGGCGGCTTGCGCCGTGTCGGGGGTTCCGGCGGCATCCTCACCGGCGGCGGCGGCCTTGGCCGGCTCGGCCGGGGCCGGGCCGGATGCCGGCGGCAGCTCGGTGCCGATCAGCGCCAGCACAGCTTCGGGGACGTCGGGATCGGTGAACACCAACTCGGCGTGCGCCAGTACAGTTTGCGCCCGTGCCGTCAGCAGCCCCGGATCTCCCGGGCCCGAGCCCACAAATGTGATGCGGCCGGGCTTCGCCTTGCGACCTCGCATGGTCATTCTTCACTCCCGCGCTCTACCAACAGCTCGCGTGCACCCAACTCGAAAAGCTCCGCAGCCACCGAGACACCCAAGTCAGCGGCCCGATCGGGAGTTCCGATGCCGGACGCACGGATCACGTCGGATCCGTCCAGCGTCGCCACGCAGCCGCGCAACGACACCTCTTCGAAGACATTGCCGTCCTCATCGATGGACTCGACCACTTCTGCGATCGCTCCCACCGGTGCGGAACAGCCCGCCTCCAGTTCGGCGAGCAGGGTCCGTTCGGCGATGACCGCGGCGCGCGTGTCGGCGTCATCCAACACCGACAGCACCGAAATCAGCTCGGTGTCGCCGGAGCGGCATTCCACCGCGAGCGCACCTTGAGCCGGCGCTGGCAACATCTGCACCGGCTCGAGCGACTCCGTGACTTGATCGAGACGTCCGATACGGGCCAGACCCGCTCGGGCGACCACGATGGCGTCGAGATCGCCGCTCGTAACCCTGTTCAACCTGGTATCTAGGTTGCCTCGTAGGGGGCGGATTTCCAAACCGAGACCCAGTGCTCTAAGCTGCGCGGCCCGTCGCGCACTCGACGTGCCGATCACGGACCCCGCCGGCAACTCCCCGAGCACCAATCCGTCACGCGCCACCAGCGCATCACGAGGGTCCTCACGGCGCGGGACGGCGGCGATCACGAACCGATCGTCACGCGCGGTGGGCAAATCTTTGTAGGAGTGAACGGCCATGTCCACCCGGCCGTCGTGGATCGCCTCCCGCAGCGCCGCGGTGAAGACCCCGACGCCGATGTCGGCGATGGGGCCCTGGTTGCGGTCGCCCTCGGTCGAGATGATCACCAACTCGCAGGGGTGGCCTGCGGCCCGTAAAGCGTCCCTGATGGTGCCGGCCTGCGTGGTCGCCAGCAGGCTACCCCGGGTGCCGATCCGGATCACCGTATCGCGCGTTTCTACCAAGCTCTACTCAGACTTATCGAGATCTGTTGTCATAAAGGGCAATTCGCTGGCCGCCACAGCTTCGACGGCTTGCGGATCGAGTTCGAACAGCTCCCGCAGAGCCTCTGCGTAGCTGTCCCCGCCAGGCGCGCTGGCGAGTTGTTTCACCCGCACCGTGGGTGCGTGCAAAAGCTTGTCGACGACACGGCGGACCGTCTTGGCCACCTCGTCGCGGTGCGCTGCCTCCAGTTCGGGCAGCCGGTTGTCCAGGCGCAACAACTCGGCCTCGACCACGTCGGCGGCGCGTTGCCGCAGCGCGGTGACGGTCGGGGTGACCTCGGCCATCCGCTGGCCGGCGAGGTAGTTGGCAACCTCGGTGGCAACGATCGTGCGGGCCGCATCGGCGTCGGTGGCCGCGGCCCGCGCCGACGGCTCCCGCTGAATCCGGTCCATGTCGACAACCCAGACACCGGGCAGCCCGGACACCGCCGGATCCACGTCGCGGGGCATGCCGAGGTCACAGATGACCAGCTGCCGATCGCCGGCGGCGGCGTCGCGCTGCGCCAGGGCGTGGTGCACGTCGGCCAAGGAGACCACCGGGCGTACCGCCCCGGTGCTGCTGACCACGACATCGGAATCGGCCAGCGCTTCCGGGAGCTGGTCCAGGCAGAATGCCTGCGCCTGCGCGCCCTGCTCGGTGAGGTTCGCCGCGAGGCGCTGGGCCCGCGGAAGCGAGCGGTTCACCACATTGACCCGTTCGATCCCGGCCCGCACCAGGTGCGCACCGGCCAGGGCGCCCATCGAGCCCGCGCCGATCACCGCTGCGCTGCGGCCGGCGAGACCGCCATTGAGCTTGGTTTCGGCCATCCCGAGAGCCACCGAGACCACCGAGGCTCCCGCGGCGTCGATCCCGGTCTCGGAATGCACCCGCTTGCCAACGTTGAGGGCCCGCTGGGCCAGCTCGTGCAGGGTGCGCCCGACGGTCTGGTGTTCCTCGGCCGTCGCGTAGGCGCGACGCACCTGGCCCAGCACCTGGGCTTCACCGATGACGGCCGAGTCCAGGCCGCTGGTCACCGCGAACAGGTGCTCGACGGCGGCCTCGGCGTACCGGACGTAGGCGTATTTGGTGAGATCGTTCAGCGACATGCCGGAGTGATCGGAGAGCACCTGCCCGATGATCGACAGGCCGCCGTGGAAGGCCTCGACCACGGCGTATACCTCGACGCGGTTGCAGGTGGACAGAACCATGGCCTCGGTGACCAACGAGGATCGGAGGACCTCGTCGATGATCTTGGCCTGATCGGATTCGTCAGTGCTCAACTGCTCGAGAACAGACACCGGCGCGCTGCGGTGCGAAACCCCGAATAGCAGCACACTCACGGCTTCATCACCACGTCACCAAGGTAATCGTTTCCGGCCCGCCCACCAAATTTCATCTGGTGGGAAGGTCAGCCCTAAGCGCCTGCTCGTCGACTTCCCAATAGCTGTGCTGGGCCCCGTTCAGCAAAATCACCGGCAACAGATCGCCGTAGCGGGCCCGCAGCGCGGTGTCGCCCGCATCGGCGGCAACGTCCACGTCCGTGGTCACCAGCTCGAAGTCCAGTTCTTCATGCAATGCGGCCAGCTCCTGCGCCGCCCGCGCACACATGCTGCAGCCCGCCCGGGTCAGCAACGTCACAGTGGCCCGACCGCCGGTACCCGCCTGCTCACCCTCCACAGCGCCAGTATCCCGGCCCGGTGACTTAGGGTGAAAACGTGCCCGAATCCGGTAGTGCCGATGCGCTCGAACAGGAGCTTGCCGCCGAGGCCAGCGCCGAACTCGCAGTAACCGAACTCGAGTCCGACACCGACCCCACCGGGACGCCGGCGCCGCCGCCCGATCTGACGGCGGCGGCGTTCTTCGACGTCGACAACACCCTGGTGCACGGATCGTCGCTGGTGCACTTCGCCCGTGGCCTGGCCGCCCGCAAGTACTTCACCTACCGCGACATCCTCGGCATCGTCTACGCCCAGGCCAAGTTCCAGTTCACCGGCAAGGAGAACAGCGACGACGTCGCCGAGGGCAAGCAGAAGGCCCTGGCGTTCATCGAGGGCCGCTCCACCGCCGAGCTCGTCGAGCTGGGCGAGGAGATCTACGACGAGATCATCGCCGACAAGATCTGGCCGGGAACCCGGGCGCTGGCCCAGATGCACCTGGACGCCGGGCAGCAGGTGTGGCTCGTCACCGCAACGCCCTACGAGTTGGCCGCCACGATCGCCAAGCGTCTGGGGTTGACGGGCGCGCTGGGGACGGTCGCCGAATCGGTCGACGGGGTGTTCACCGGCCGGCTGGTCGGCGACATCCTGCACGGCACCGGCAAGGCTCACGCGGTGCGGTCCCTGGCCATCCGTGAAGGGCTCAACCTGCGCCGGTGTACCGCCTACTCGGACAGCTTCAACGACGTGCCGATGCTGTCGCTGGTCGGTACCGCGGTGGCCATCAACCCCGACGCCGCGCTGCGCGATGTGGCCAGGGAACGCGGCTGGGAGATCCGCGACTTCCGCACCGCACGGAAGGCGGCCCGCATTGGGGTGCCGTCGGCGTTGGCACTCGGCGCGCTGGGCGGTGCGCTGGCCGCCGCCGCCTCCCGCCGCCACGACATTCGCTGAGCCGCCGGGCCGCGTTGGTAAGATTCCGCGTCGGGTCGCGCCACGCGGGCCCCACAGCATGCCCGTTTCGTGCGCACCGCGCACCGCAGACCGAACAGCGCAGGGAATATGAGCATCGCCGCAAACATCATCGGGACGCACTACCGGTACCCCGACTACTTCGAGGTCGGCCGGGAGAAGGTCCGTGAGTTCGCCCGCGCGGTCAAGGACGACCATCCCGCGCTCTACGACGCCGAGGCGGCCAAGGAATTCGGCCACGACTCCGTGGTGGCGTCGGTGACGTTCCTCGCGGTGGCCGGTCGACGGGTCCAGCTCGAGCTGTTCGACAAGTTCGACATCCCGATCAATCTGGAGCGCGTGCTGCACCGCGACCAGAAGCTGATCTTCCACCGGCCGATCATGGTCGGCGACAAGCTGTGGTTCGACTCCTACCTTGACTCGGTCATCGAGTCGCACGGCACGGTGATCGCCGAGGTCCGGGCCGAGGTCACCGACGACGACGGCAACCCGGTTGCCACGAGCATCGTCACCATGCTCGGTGAGGCGGCCATCGACGAGGCCGACGAGATCAGTTCGCAGATCGCCGCGGCGCGCGACGCCGCGATCGCCAAGATGGTTGCTGGGCAAAAGTCCGGCGCCTGATTTTCGTTTGCGCGAGCAGACAAAAACTGCCCACTTCCGCAAGGAAGTGGGCAGTTTTGTTACCGGTCGCGGTGAAGAGGTGAGGCGAAAAGGTCAGCCGAAGAACATGTTTCGGCGACCGGCCAGCAGTTGGTACAGCGTGTGCTGGATGGTCTCGCGGACCTGATCGGTCAGCTCGAAGGTCACCATCGGATCGTCGGCGGCGCTCTCGTCGTAGTCGGTCGTCTCGATCGGCTCACCGAACTGGATGTGCCACTTCGACGGCAACGGCACCAGGCCGAGCGGGCCGGCCAGCGGGAACAGCGGGGTCACCGGGAAGTACGGCAGACCGAGCAACCGAGCCAGCAGCTTGACGTCGGCCATCATCGGGTAGATCTCCTCCGAGCCCACGATCGAGCACGGCACGATCGGCGCTTGGGCCCGCAGAGCTGCGGAAACGAAGCCGCCGCGGCCGAACCGCTGCAGCTTGTAGCGATCCTTGAAGTTCTTGCCCAGCCCCTTGAAGCCTTCGGGGAACACGGCGGTGAGCTCGCCGTTGGCCAGCAGCCGGTGCGCGTCGGCGGTGCAGGCCATGGTGTGCCCGGCCTTGCGTGCGGCCGCACCGACCATCGGCAGATCGAACACCAGATCCGCCGCGAGCAGACGCAGATCGCGGTTGAGCGGGTGGTGGTCGTGCACCGCGACCTGGGTCATCAGCCCGTCGAAGGGCAGCACCCCGGCATGGTTGGCCACCACGAGTGCGGCGCCACTCTCGGGCAGGTTCTCGATACCGGAAACCTCGACTCGGAACCAGGACCGGAAAAACGTTCTCAGCAAAGGCAAAAAGATTGCATTGGTGATGTGTGGGTCGAACCCGAACTCGTCCACCGTGTACTCACCGGTCATCCGGGTGCGGACGAACTCCGCGACCGCCGCTATGCCCTTGACGAGTTCGCTGGGGCCTTCGTCGGCGGTGGACTGACCCGAGGCACTGCTGCGCCGCTGATCGATCTCACGCACCACCGCGGCGATCTGTTCGGCCGAGGCGCGGCTTCCCGGATCAGCGAGGACGGATGGATGTCGACGGGCGCTGTCGGACCGTGCCGCCGCCCGGCGTGCAGCAGCCGAACGGTTCGAGTTCCCATGTAGCGGAATGACTTTCGCTTTGGATTCGGCCGCCACGTCGATACCTTCTCCCACCCCGGATAGAGCCAGTACTAATATCCCAAACGCTGCGCCACCCCCACGGCGCGACTCTCCATTGAGCGTACCCATCGCGGATCGAGTATCGGTGTCAATCCACGACCACGGACGTAGTCGTCGAATGCCTCGGCGGTCGTCCACTTGGGACTGTAACCCAGATCCCTGTGCATTCGCGTAGTGTCCATGACCCTGCCGTAGCTCAGATAGTTCATCTGATCGCGGTCGAGTTCGGTGTAACGCGTTGCGCGACTGAGCGAATTGATCGCCGACAACGCCCCGCGCGGCACCGGGAGCCGAACCCGTCCCGAACGCCGGATCGCCTGGCTCATCATGATGATGCCCGAGGCGCCGATGTTGAACGTGCCACCTCTGCCGGCCATCGATGCACGTTCCAGTGCGCCGAGGGCGTCCTGTTCGTGCAGTAGTTGCAGCCGTGCGTCGTGCCCGACGACCGACGGGACCACCGGCCCGGCCAGATACCGCGAGAGTGCGGTGTCCATCGCCGGACCGATCATGTTGGCCAGCCGCAGGATCGTCAGATCGATGTCCGGACGGCGCCGGGCGAGACCGCGCGCATAGCCCTCGATGTCGATGCTGTCGCGGGCGAACCCGTCACCCGGCGGACGACGAGCACTGCTCTCCTCGCTGAACATCACCGGATCGCGCGAGCTCGCGCCGTACACCTCGGAGGTGGACTTGAGCACGACCCGGCGAACCGACGGTGCCTTCTGACAGGCGGCGAACAGCTGGATCGCGCCCATCACGTTGAGTTCCTTCAACGTGGCGCGACCCCCGGAGCGCGGAGCGTAGGACGCCGCCGCGGCATGCACGACGGTGTCCACGTTCCCGTTACGGATCACCTTGGCGATGAACGGGTTGCGGATGTCGGCGCGGACGAACTCGGCCCGCCCCATCCGCCGCATCATGTCCTTGCTCGGCACCACCGCGTCAACGGCGATGACATGCTCGATCGCCGGGTTCTGCGCCAGCCTGGCGGTCAGATAACCACCGAGGAACCGGCACGCACCCGTGACCAGAACGACTTTCGGAGAGGGAGCCGTACCGGCGGACTTTGCTCCGCCGGACGAATCCGCATCAGAAGACCCGGGGACTCCCGTCGGGCGTCCCCCCGAACGACCATCAGAATCCATCGGCTCAGCCTAGCGGCCGCAGCGGAAAGCTACTTGCCGAGTTTTCTACGCTGCACCCGGGTACGGCGAAGCAGCTTGCGGTGCTTCTTCTTCGACATACGCTTACGCCGCTTCTTGATGACTGAGCCCATAAAGTCTGGTGTCTCCGCTACTCACGCTGGATGGTTGACCCGGTCACTTTACCCGGGCCTACCACCGAAACGGAAAACGCCAGCCTGCTCACTGCGCCCAGACCGCTGCGGTGTGTGCCTATCCGGCGTCGAAGTACGAAGACTCCAGCAGATCGTGGACTGCCTTGGCGTGGACCCGGAACGATCGGCCCACTCGAACCGCAGGCAGTTCACCGTTGTGCACCAACCGGTACACCGTCATCTTCGAGACCCTCATCAAGCTCGCCACTTCGGCGACTGTCAGAAATTGAGCCCGAGGCTGACCGTCGCCAGCATCCCGCGCCGATGGCCCGTTCATAGACGTCATCGCAACCCAATCAATCAGGCACAGGCAGTTCCAGCGGCTTCCCCACCGCTGGCACCGACCCGCGCATACAAAGGGAGAATAGCGTGGCGGGTGGGGTTACTGCGACGGGTGTGGGCTAATCAGTTGGAATTAATCTAATTACTCAGATGTAATTCCGAGCTGCTCAGAGCGCGTTTTCGCGGCCAGAACGGCGTTGGAAACCGCACCACGCAGTCCCCCGCGCTCCAGTTCCCGCAGCCCAGCGGCGGTGGTGCCGGCCGGCGAGGTCACCATTGCCCGCAATCGCGCGGGCGTCGTGTCCAGCGCAGCGCCGCCGGCCGCGTTCACCTCATCGAGACGTTCGAGCAGCATTGCCGCCGAGCCCGCCATCGTCTGGACCGCCAGATCGGTGGCCACCGCGCGCGACAGACCCGATTCCACGCCCGCATCGACGAGAGCCTCGACCATCAGGAAGAAGTACGCCGGCCCCGACCCGGACACCGCAGTCACCGCGTCCAGCTGCGACTCGTTCACCGTGAGCACGCCGCCGACCGCATCGAAGATCGACGAGACCTCCTTGAGCTGCTCGGCGGTCGCAAACCGGCCCGCCGCCAGGGCGCTCACCCCACCTCCGACCACGATCGGCGAGTTCGGCATCACCCGGATCACCGGCGACCCGGCCGGCAGCTTGTTCTCGTAGTACGACGTGCTGACACCGGCCGCGATGCTGACGAACACCTGCTCGGCGGTGTCGGAATCGGCGCGAGCCGCCGCATCGGCGATCTCGTCGATCGCGCTCGCGACATCGGTCGGCTTGACCGCAATCACCACATAGGCGGCGTTGTCGGCGGCATCGGCGACAGAGGTCACCAGCACCGAGTACTTCTCCGAGAGGTACTTGGCCCGGTCCGGGTACTTCTCCGCGACCACCAGGTCCTTGACCTGCCTACCAGCCCGTAACAGCCCCGACAGCAGCGCCTCGCCCATGCTTCCGCCGCCGATGATCGCGATTCTCGACATGCGCGACAGCATCCCATGACGGGCGCACGGCCACATGGACGCCTCCGGCGTCAGGGCCGCATGATTCGCCTCCGGCGTCAGGGCCGCATGATTCGCCTCCGGCGTCAGGGCCGCATGATTCGCCTCCGGCGTCAGGGCCGCATGATTCGCCTCCGGCTCAGCCCGACGCCGGCACCATCGCCAGCTGACGCGTCTGCACGATGATCCGGCCCTCACAGTCGACGACGATGTGGTCCTCGTCGAACCAGTCCTGGCCGATCTGTACCGAGGTACACATCACGCGCAGCCATCCGTCGGCCGGTAAGGCCCGCAGATAGGCCGTCAGCTGGACCGTGGGCGCCCAACCGGTCCGTTCCACGGCGAATGTCACCGGAGCCGACACATCGCCGCACAGGAGCGCGAACAGGACGTCGGGAGCGACACCCTTCGGCCGCACCCAGTACTCGAAAACCGGCGGCCCGCCGTCGGTGCGCGGCCCCATGGTGTGCAGCGCCGGGCGGATGTCACAGCCGTGCGCCAGGTGCACGACATGCTCCATCGGATGCCCCGGCCCGATCGGCTCCAGCCCGGGCGGCGGTTCGGGCGTCATCAGCGGCACCACGGGGTTGAACGACAGCAGCGGCGGCACATGATGCTCGGGTTCGCCCAGTGTCACCGCCACCGTCACCGCCGTGCGCTCGCCCTGCCGGAGTTCCACGTCGACCAGACCGATCCGGCGGCCCCGCTTGCGGACCGTCGTCACCACCTGCATCGGACCGGGATCCGGCGCCCACAGGTAGTTTCCCGAGACCGCGAGGGGTTGCGCGGAGGTGCCCAACTCGGTGCGCGCCGCGTTGGCACACAACGCGAGCATCGCGCCGCCGTGCACCTTGGGCCCGATCGTCCAGTGTTCGTTGAGCTCACCGTGATAGACGCCGTCGCCGGCCGGCGTCAACGCCATGGCATCGGTGAACAGGGTCGAGCCAGTCATATGCAGTCCTCTGCGGGGTTCGGCGGGATCGGGTTCAGCGCAACAGGTGCGTGCGGGCGAATTGCAGCGACTCGGTCAGCAGCGCGTCGCGCTCGGCGGCCGTCTTGGCCGCCGACGTGGTGACCTCCAGGACAACGTGGCCGGCGAAATCGCTTGCCGCCAGCATCTGGCACACCTCGGCGGTCGGCTGCGTACCGCGGCCCGGAACCAGATGCTCGTCGGTGGAGGCGCCCTTCCCGTCGCACAGATGCAGGTGCACCAGGCCGTCGCCCATGCGCCGGGCCATGTCCAAGGCGTCGGTGCCTGCGGTCGCGGTGTGGCTCAGATCGAGTGTGTAGTGCGCGTGATTGCCGTCCAGCGGGTCGTAGGACGGCGCAAAGGCGGAGATGCCGGGGCCCGGCCGGCCGCCGCGCTTGCGCATCCGCTCCACGGACGTGCCACCCGCCCCGAAGAACCGATCGGCCCGGAACGGGAACATGTTCTCCACCGCCACCAGGACCTCGCTGTCGGCCTCCAGTTGGGCGACCTGGTCGCTGAACCCCTCGGCATAGCGTCGCTGCCAACGAAACGGCGGATGCACGACGACGGTCTGCGCGCCCAGTTGTTCGGCGGCCCGCACGCTGCGTTCCAGCTTCGGGATCGGGTTCGCGCCCCACACCCGCTGCGAGATCAGCAGACAGGGGGCGTGCACCGACAACACGGGCACGCCGTAATGGGCGGACATCTTCGCGACGACATCGATGTCCTGGCTCACCGATTCCGCCCACACCATCAGCTCGACACCGTCGTAACCGAGACGGGCGGCGTATTCGAACGCAGCCTCCGTCCTCAGCGGATAGACCGAGGCGGTGGACAGACCGATCTTGATGGCTGGGCGCACAACCCAATTGTGTACTGAGGCTGCTGCGCTCCTCGCGTGCGCAGGCGCTAACTCGCCTGCAGCAGCGCCAGCGGTCCAAAGGTCACCAGGGCCCCTACCGCGACCGCAGTCAGCGTGCTGCCGATGTCCTCGGTCTTGCGGACCACCCGCACGCCACCGGCCAGGCCGAGGATGACCAGCACCCCGAGCACCAGCGCGACGATGGTGTTCCACTTCCACAGCTGATCGAAAGCGACGAACAGACCGGCACCGAAGGCCACCGCGATCACGCACTGACCGACGATCCACATTCCGCGGACCAGCGGGGAGGCGGGCGGCTGGTCGTCGTCGAATTCGTCGTGCTCGTCGAAGTCACCGGCCGTACCGGTGCCCTCGGACAGCTCTCCGTCGTGTTCGAGATCGACGTCGTCGCGGCCACGGGGACGGCGGGCCTGCTCGTCGGCGACGGACCCGCCGCCGAACAACGGGCCGAGCGAAGCGTACGAACCGTCGCCGTATTCGTCGTCGTAGTCGTCACCCGCGTAGTCGTCGTAGACGGTGTCGTCGACTGCGTCCACACCGAGTTCGTGGGCGTCGGGCTCCACCAGCGCGTCATCCGACTCCGCGGCGTCGTCCGCGCCGATGTCGTAGAGCGGGTCGGGGCTCATCCGCTCAGCGCCGGTACCCGATGGTCGGTAGTCCCGTGCCGGCGCCTTGGGCTGCGCGCGCCGCGGACGTGGCCGGAATTCGATCGGCTCGGGGTCGGCGTCACGTGCCGCCAGGTGCGCGTCGTAGTCGTCCTCGGCCTCGGTGCGCACCTCTTCGGGCTCCACCGGCCTGGGCGGCTTGACCCGAGGGGCCCGAGATGGCCGGGGGCCACCGTTGCGGACCCGCGGCTCGTCCCGCGGTTGTTCGCGGGGCTCGCGTGTTTCGCGGGGTTCATCGCGGATCGGGGCCACGACGGCGGTGTCGACCAGTGGATCAGGCGCTGGAACCGACTCGTCGAGGGTTTCGGGCTCCATGTCATCGGTGATGACCGGGATCTCGCCGGTGAGTTCGGCAACCGTCACCGAGTCGCTGTTACCGCGCCGACGCCGACGGCGACCGCCGACCGGCGGTGCCCCGATCGTCCCGTTCTTTGCCAGCAACTCGGCGACCGAGATCGGTCGGGTGCCGGATGGGCTGTTCTCTGGTCCTGTCATACCTATGTTGCCTTTGGGGCTAGCTTTTCCTTAACGTCCGGCGTCCCGCGCCGACGTCTCTACCAAGGCTGTGCCGTCGGCCTCGCTGTCGAGTTTCCGCAGAATCAACCCCTCCCGCAACGCCCAGGGGCAAATGTCGACGGAATCGATCTCCAGTGCTCGCATACTAGCCTCAGCTACCAAAGCACCGGCCACGATCTGTGGTGCCCTCTCGGCACTCACCCCTTCCAGTTCGGCACGGTCAGCCGCTGTCATCCTAGAGATGAAAGCTATGAGCTGTCTTAATCCAGCCGCGGTGAGGGTCCGCTTCACCCGCGGGCCTGCGCCCGAGGGGGCCGCCCCGGTGAGTCGGGCCAGCGATCGGAAGGTCTTCGACGTCGCCACCGCGAGGTCCGGATTTCCGGACCGGCGCATGGTGGTGCCGGCGTCGGACAGCTCGGTGGCCAGCCAGTCCCGCAGCATCGCGACCCGGCGCCGCCCAGGTGGGTCTTCGGCCAACCATTCCCTGGTCAACCGGCCCGCTCCCAGTGGCAGCGAGAGCGCCACCTCCGGCTCTTCGTCGACCCCGCTGGAAAGTTCCAGCGAGCCGCCGCCGATGTCGATGTTGATGATGCGGCCCGCGCTCCAGCCGTACCAGCGGCGCACCGCCAGGAAGGTCAGGCGGGATTCGTCGACCCCGCTCAGCACGCCGAGGGAAACCCCGGTCTCGGCCCGCACCCGGGCCAGCACCTCCTCGGAGTTGGTGGCGTCGCGCACCGCAGAGGTGGCAAACGCCATCAATTCGGCACAACCCGAGCTGGTGGCAATCTTGGCGAACTCGTCGACCGTGGCCACCAGGCTGTCGGCACCCTTGCGGGTCAGTTTGCCGGAGCTGTCGATCGCCTCGGCGAGTCGCAGCGCTGCCTTGGTGGAGCTCATCGGGGTCGGGTGTCCGCCACGGCGTGCATCCACCACGAGGAGATGAACCGTGTTGCTCCCGACATCGAGCACGCCTAACCGCACTGCACCAACCTAACGGCAGCCCACCAGCGCTTCGTGGCCGGACCTCCCGCAACCCGCGAGATGCGCCCGCCGGGGCTGTGGGACTTCCGACCGTGCGTCGTGCCGCAGTTGGGAAATGCGTTCCGCCATATAGGGGTACCGTTTGCGCCGTGACAGATGTGCATCCCGGCGAAGTCGAACTCGACTTTGCCCGCGAATGGGTGGAGTTCTACGACCCGGAGGACGCGACCCATCTGATCGCGGCCGATATGACGTGGTTGCTGTCCCGCTGGACGTGTGTGTTCGGCACACCGGCCTGCAAGGGCACCGTCGAGGGCCGCCCGGACGACGGCTGCTGCTCGCATGGCGCGTTCCTTTCTGACGACGACGACCGGGCCCGGCTCGACGACGCGGTCAAACAGTTGACCGACGAGGACTGGCAGTTCCGGGACAAGGGCCTGGGCCGCAAGGGCTTCCTGGAGGACGACGAGTACGACGGCAAGCCCAACCTGCGAACCCGAAAGTACAAGGGGGCGTGCATCTTCCTGAACCGCCCGGGCTTTCCCGGCGGCATCGGATGCGCGCTGCACAGCAAGGCCCTCAAGCTCGGGGTCGAGCCGCTGACCATGAAGCCCGACGTGTGCTGGCAGTTGCCGATCCGACGCAGCCAGGAGTGGATCACCCGGCCCGACGACACTCAGATCCTGCGCACCGTGATCACCGAGTACGACCGGCGCGGCTGGGGCGAGGGCGGTGCGGACCTGCACTGGTACTGCACCGGTGACCCCGCCGCCCATGTCGGCGCCCGCCCGGTGTTCGAGTCGTACGCCCCCGAGCTCACCGCGGTGCTCGGCGAGAAGGCCTACGCCGAGTTGGCCGCGATGTGCCGGCGGCGCAGCGCCCTCGGCCTGGTCGCCGTGCATCCGGCGACCCGCGCCGCCGAGCACACCGAGTGAGAACTCAGCCCTCCAGCTTGTAGCCGAGGCCACGCACCGTGACCAGGTGCACCGGGTTGGCCGGATCGGACTCGATCTTGGACCGCAGCCGCTTGACATGCACGTCAAGGGTTTTGGTGTCACCCACGTAGTCGGCACCCCACACCCGGTCGATGAGCTGGCCACGGGTGAGCACCCGGCCACTGTTGCGCATCAGGTACTCCAGAAGGTCGAACTCCTTGAGCGGCAACGTGATCTGCTCCCCGTTGACGCTCACGACGTGTCGTTCCACATCCATCCGGACCGGGCCGGCTTCCAGCACGCCGTCACCGATCGCGCTTTCGTCGGTGTCGGAGCCGCGCCGCAGCACCGCCCGGATCCGCGCGATCAGTTCGCGGGCCGAATACGGCTTGGTGACATAGTCATCGGCACCCAACTCGAGGCCGACGACCTTGTCGATCTCACTGTCCCGTGCGGTGACCATGATCACCGGCACGCTGGACCGGGCACGCAGTTGCTTACAGACGTCGGTACCGCTCATCCCCGGCAGCATCAGGTCCAGCAGGACGATATCGGCGCCGGAGCGCTCGAACTCGGCCAGTGCAGAGGGACCATCGGCCACCACGGTGGCCTCGAAGCCTTCCTTGCGGAGCAGGAATGCCAGGGGATCGGCCAGCGACTCCTCGTCCTCAACGATCAACACGCTGGTCATCGGTCTCGCTAATCCTCTCGGTCGTCTGAGTCACCTGTGGACTCATCGGTTTCGGGATAGGCCGGAATCGACAGGGTGAATGTCGACCCGGTGCCCGGCTGACTCCACAGCCGGATGGTTCCGTTGTGGTTCGCGGCCACGTGTTTGACGATCGCCAGGCCCAGCCCGGTACCGCCGGTGGCACGCGACCGGGCCTTGTCGACCCGGAAGAACCGCTCGAAGACCCGTTCCTGATCGGCCTTGGCGATTCCGATACCGCGGTCGGTGACCGCGATCTCGACGCTGCCGCCCCGCCGGCGCCGGCTCACCGAGATGCCGGATCCGTTGGGCGAGTATGCAATTGCGTTGGACACCAGATTGGCAATGGCGGTCACGAGCAAGGTCTGGTCACCCAGTACCCGGTAGCCGGTCGCGGCGTCGGTGGTAATCGAGATGTCGGCCTTGTCGGCGGCCACCTTGTGCCGCGACAGCGCCTCGGACACCACAGTGTCGACGTCGACGGCCCCTAGATCGGGCAGTCGCTCGGCGCCCTGTAGCCGGGACAGTTCGATCAGCTCGCCCACCATGTCGGCCAGCCGCAGCGATTCGGCCACCATCTTGTCGGAGAAGCGGCGCACCATGTCCGGGTCGTCGGCGGAGGCCTGGAGCGCCTCTGCGAGCACCCGCATCGCCCCCACCGGGGTCTTGAGCTCGTGGCTGACATTGGCCACGAAGTCACGGCGCGTGGCTTCCATCCGGGCGTGCTCGGACTGGTCGTCGGCGTAGACGACCGCGAAGCGGCGATCCTCACTGCTCAGCGGCCGCACCCAGCCGCGCACCGAGATGCCCGACCGGCCCGGGTGCGGGAGCTTGCGGGGCGACAGGTCGACGTCGATGGGCTGGCCGGTGGCGAACACCTGCTCGGCCGCGCGCCATGCCCGGTCGTCGAGCAGGCGGTCGCGCACGACGCCGAGTTCGGTCGCGCGGTCGTTGGCGTAGACGACGTCGTTGAACGTGTCGACCACGACGATGCCGTTGGGTGCTGCAGACACGATGTGCTGCAGCATCTGCGACACCGTCAGGCCGGCCTGATCAGCTTCGCGCTGCTGCCGCTTGGCCACGATGCGGGGGGCGACCACGGCGGCCACCCCCGCACCGACGATCAGCGCGAGCAACGACACGACCGCCGTCAGCAGTAACGCCGACACCAAGCTCACGCGAAAATCGTACGCACACGGTGAACGTCATCCCAGCAGCGTGCGGCCAAAACGGGACAAGTCACACCGACAAATACAGGAGTTCGGCTGGCGTTAACCCTCGGTAACCTGCTGTTTGCCCGCAAGCCTGCGTGTCCAGCGAACTATTTCTTGGCGCCCTGCGCGGCGACCGCGGCGGCACCGGCAGCGGCCGCCTCGGGGTCGAGGTACTCACCGCCTGCGACCAGGGGCTTGAGGTTCTCGTCCAGGTCATAGCGCAGCGGGATGCCGGTCGGGATGTTCAGGCCGACGACGTCCTCGTCGGACATTCCGTCGAGGTACTTGACCAGCGCACGCAGCGAGTTTCCGTGGGCGGCGATCAGGACCGTCTTGCCGGCCTTGAGGTCGGGCACGATCGTCGCCTCGTAGTACGGCACAAACCGGGTCACGACGTCCTTGAGGCATTCGGTCAGCGGGCCGCCACCGATGTCGGCGTAGCGGGGATCGGCGTCCTGGCTGAACTCGCTGCCCTTCTCGATGGCCGGCGGCGGGGTGTCGTAGCTGCGCCGCCACGCCATGAACTGCTCTTCGCCGTACTTTTCCTTGGTCGCGGCCTTGTCCAGGCCCTGCAGCGCGCCGTAGTGCCGCTCGTTGAGCCGCCAGTCGCGGTGCACGGGGATCCAGTGCCGGTCGGCGGCATCCAGCGCCAGATTGGCGGTGGTGATCGCGCGACGCAGCAGCGAGGTGTAGACCACGTCGGGCAGCACGTCGTTCTCGACCAGCAGCTGGCCGCCGCGGACGGCCTCGGTGCGGCCCTTGTCGGTGAGGTCGACGTCGACCCATCCCGTGAACAGGTTCTTCTGGTTCCAGTCGCTCTCACCGTGGCGGAGCAGGATCAGCGTCGGCATGCGTGTGATCTTCTCACGAGGGCTCAGTCGTCGATCAGACGCTCTTCTATCAGATGTTCAAAGGCTTCCAGGTTCTTCAGCGACTCTCCGCGTGAAACCCGCCACTCCCACTCTTTCTGGATGGAGGAGCGGAAACCCAGTTCCAGCAAGGTGTTGAAGTCGGAGTCGACGGCCTCGAGCACCTGGCCGAGCACCCGGTCGATCTCCTCGGCGGTGACCGCATGCAGGGCCATCCGGCCGACGAGGTAGATGTCGCCGACATTGTCGAGGGTGTAGGCGACGCCGTAGAGCCTGCGGTTGCGCTTGAGCAGGAACCGGTAGACGCCTTCGAAGTTCTCGTCGGGCTTGCGGCACACGAACGCCTCGACGCGCACCGAATGCTCACCGATGCTCAGGATGGTGTTGGTCTTGAGCTTCCGTTCGCCCGGCAGCTCGACGACGATGCCGGGCAGGCCGCCGCGTGCGCCCTCGTGGCGGTGGTAGACCAGCTCGTGCTCGTCGAGGCTGTCGGTGATGATCTTTGCGACGTCGCTCATAAGGCCCGCACCCCACGGCGCAGGGCGAACCGGCGCCCCGGACGCCGGCCCGACGGCCTGCGATGCCGGGACCGGTAGTCACTCATGGCATGGGCATAGCTGTTCAGCAGGGCGTCGACGGTGTGCGCCCAGGAGAACTGTGCGGCGTGGGCCGCGGCGGCCAGGCGCAACGGACCCGGATCGCGTTGCAGCACGTCGTCGATGGCAGCCGCCCAGTCGTCGACGTCGTGTCCGTCGACCAGGGCGCCGCTGACACCGTCGGCCACCGCGACCGGCAGACCGCCGACCGCGGCCGCCACCACGGGCGTCCCGCAGGCCTGGGCCTCGATCGCGACCAGGCCGAACGACTCGGAGTAGCTGGGCACCGCGACCAGATCGGCGGCGCGATACACGTTGACCAACTGTTCGCGGGACTGCGGGGGCAGGAACGTCACGCGGTCGGTGATACCCAGTTCGTCGGCGAGACGAACCAGGGTGTCGGGCTCGGCCAGGCCACTGCCCGACGGCCCGCCGGCGACCAGCACCCGGACCCCGGGCAGTTTCGCGGCAGCCCGCAACAGCACGTCGGGCGCCTTGAGCGGCTGGATGCGGCCCACGAACGCCACCACCTGCTCGTGGGACGCAATGCCCAGGACGGCCCGTGCCGCATCGCGATCACCCGGGGTGAAGGCATCCAGGTCCACCCCCGGATGCACTACATCGATCCGTCCCGGATCGGCGTGGTGCAGCGAAACCAGCTGCTGTGCTTCATGTTCGGTGTTGACGATGAGTCGGTCGGCCTCGTCGACCACCTGCTGCTCCCCCACTGCGCGCAGCGGCGGCTCGGGCGAATCACCGGCGGCCAGTGAGGCGTTCTTCACCGCGGCCAGGGTGTGCGCGGTGTGCACCAGCGGCACCGCCCAGCGGTCCCGGGCCAGCCAGCCGACCTGACCGGACAGCCAGTAGTGCGAGTGGACGACGTCGTAATAGCCGGGCTCGTGTGTCGCCTCGGCGCGCAGCACCCCCGCGGTGAACGCGCACAGCTGCGTGGGCAGGTCGTACTTGTCCAGGCCCTCGAACGGCCCGGCCACCACAGTGCGCACCAACACCCCCGGCGCCACCGGCACCACCGGGGCATCCGACGAGGAGGTGGCCCTGGTGAAAACCTCCACCTCGACGCCACGACGGGCCAACTGCAACGCAGTCTGCAGCACGTAGACATTCATCCCGCCGGCATCACCGGTGCCCGGCTGCGCCAGCGGCGAAGTGTGTACGGAAATCACCGCAACGCGGCGGGGAAGCTCGAGGTCTGACGCTAGACGCACACCTCTATGTCTACACCGCGGCTATGCCGGCCCCACTCGCCGACCGGCGGGTTTGGGCACGCCGCATGGCGCCGATCGGATCCGCGTAGAGACCGCCCAGCGAAACGATGCCGGCACTGGCCTCCTGGACCCGGTTACCGAAGGCCGTCAGCCGGATGTCACGGGGCCCCAGCACGGAGCGGCGCGTGACGGCGTCCTCCACGACGGGCATGCCTTCGGGGTATTCGGTGAAGGCCTGGCCCCCGAGCACCAGATCGTCGGGATTGAGCAGATCGCGCAGGAGCGCGACGGCCTCGCCGAGCACGCGGGCCCGGTCGGCCAGCAGCTCGACCGCCTTCTCGTTACCCTGCCGGGCCGCGCGAAGCACCGCGGGCAGCGTCGAGGAGGGACCTTCAGCCGGGATGATCCGCAGTTTGCGGGCCGCGTTGAGCACCGCCTCGTCACTTACCGTGGTCTCCAATTGCCCTGAGCCGCCCAGCAATTCGGATTGCGCAGGCAGACCGGCGATGGTGCCGGGACCGCTGGCCGGAGAGTGCACCCGGCCGTCGATCGAGAGCGCATAGCCGACGGTTTCGCGGGCATAGACATAGAGGCTGGTCCGGGCCGGAGCGCCGGCGGCTTCCGGGGATGAGCGGCGTCCCCCCAGCAGCAGTTCGGCACCGGCCATCGCATCGACATGCGAGGCCACCGACACGGGCAGCGCAAGCGCTTCGGCAAGCACCGGGCCCACCGGGGCATCGGCCCAGCCCAGCCGCGGGTGATCGAGGTATCCGGTGGCGCTGTCGACGACGCCACCGGCGGCGACGCCGACCCACAGCGGGCGACGACGGTGCCAGCGGCTCAGGTACCGGCGGGCGCTGGCAGCCAAGGTGGCCAATGCTGCGGACTGGGGCCCCGACGGGGTCGGCGTCTCGACCACGTCGAGCGTGCGGCCGAACAGGTCGGTGGCCACGATGCTGGTGGTGCGCGCACCGATGTGGATGCCGAGCGTGAGGTAGGGCTCGTGATTGACCTCGACGGGCACCCGGGGCCGCCCGATGGCCCCGGAGACCGCGAGATCGGCACGCTCACGCAGGATTCCGGCGTCGAGCAGCGCGGTGACCTGACGGTTGACGGTCGCGATGCTCAACTGCGTGAGCTGCGCGATGGCATCCCGGGCGATGGGCCCGCGGGTGCGGACGGCGCTGAAGACCGAGGCCGCGGCGGCGTCAGGCACCTTCAGCGACGGGGCGACGATGTGCAGCAGCCGCGACTGCGGGTAGCGCGAGGCGGCGGACAGCGACCGAGCGGTCCGCGTGGCGGCGCCGTTCGAAGAGACGGCAGCGGAACGGGCAGAAGAGCGGCGGGGAGCGGCGATGGCGGTGGTCACGTGAATGGTCCTTACTGATTGTCGACTGGTGGGTTGAAGACCACACCTGGCGACTCAGCAGGACGTGAAAAGGTGTCCGGGTTCAGTCAGGCGCGGCGGGGTGCGCAACAACAACACGCACGCCGCACGAAGCGGGACTGGAGGTTTCCGGACACACGAAGAACTTAGCACGCCATCTAATGTTGGTCATGTGACGACATCACAGTCAGAAAAAAGGGTCGCAGTGGTCACCGGCGCCAGCGCGGGGATCGGTGCGGCAACCGCCAGATCCCTTGCCGCCCTGGGCTTTCACGTGGTTTGCGCGGCCCGTCGGGCCGATCGGATCCAGGCGCTGGCCGACGAGATCGGCGGTACCGCGATTGTGGCGGACGTCACCGACCAGGCCTCCGTCGACGCCTTGGCGGCCCAGTTGGACCGGGTGGATGTGCTGGTGAACAACGCCGGCGGGGCCCGCGGGCTGGAGCCGGTGGCCGACGCCGAGATCGACCACTGGCGCTGGATGTGGGAGTCCAATGTGCTGGGCACCCTGCGCGTCACCCGCGCGCTGCTGCCCAAGCTCATCGACTCCGGCGACGGGCTGATCATCACCGTCACCTCGATCGCCGCCGTCGAGATCTATGACAACGGGGCGGGCTACACCTCAGCCAAGCACGCCCAGGGCGTCCTGCACCGCACCCTGCGCAGCGAATTGCTCGGAAAACCCGTGCGGCTCACCGAAGTTGCGCCCGGGATGGTGCAGACCGACTTCTCGCTGAACCGCTTTGACGGAGACGAGGAGCGAGCCGAGAAGGTCTATGAGGGGGTTACCCCGCTGGTGGCCGAGGACATCGCCGAGGTGATCGGTTTCGTCGCCTCACGCCCGTCTCACGTCGACCTCGACCTGATCGTGGTCAGGCCGCGTGACCAGGTCAGCGGGGCCCCCGGGTCGCGCTTCAACCGGAGGTTGAACGACTAGCGCAGTAACCGGAGGTTGAACGACTAGCGGTAACCGCGCCTGACAACCGCGAAAGCATCAACCGCCCGGCGTAGGCTTCGGCGGCGTTGTTGTCGTCGGGGTACCGGACAGGGTGGGCGCGTCGGTCGGCGTCGCCGGCGCGCTGGCCGGCAGATTTGACGGCGAATCCTCCGAGGACAGCGCGGACATGGACTTCCACTCGTTCCAGTCCACCGCCCAGTCCCAGAGGTCGCCGTCGGCGTAGGACAACTGGATCCGGGTCCCGGTCACCTCGACCGGGTCGCCGTACATCGCGCTGTTGAAGTACTGCTGCGAGTTCTCCAGGTTCAGGTTGATGCAACCGTTGGTCACGTTGGTGTTGCCCTGCGAACCAATGCTGTTCGGGTTGCAGTGGATGAACTCGCCGTTGTTGGAGATCCGCACCGCGAAGCGTTCGTGCACATTGCTGTATCCGGCGGCCGGGTTGGTCATCCAGAAGTCCTCGTACTTCTCGGTGACCACGTGGATGCCGCTACGCGTGACGTTGCGGTCCAGGTCGCCCTCGCCGTAGCTGCACGGGAAGTCCATGATCACCGCGCCGGATCCGTCGAGCACCTGGATGCGGTGGCTGGAGGCCTCGGCCTTGACGACCTGGCGGCGGCCGATCTCGATGTCGAGCGTCGAGTCCGCCGCACCGTAGGCGCCGTCACCGAAGCTGACGCCGTACAGCGGTGCCTTGACGCTGACCTTGGTTCCGGCCGGGTAGTACTCCCTGGTGCGCCAGTGCACGCGCGAGCCCCCGGCCTCGTCGGGCAGCCATGCCCAGCTGCCCTCGACGGGCGGGGTGGTGGTGACCTGAAGAGCTTTTTCGACGGTCGCCCGGTACTTGTCGTCGATCGCGGCGTCGAACTGCAGGATGATCGGCGCGGCCACGCCGACGACCTGGCCGTCGGCGAGCTGGAACTGGCCGTTGACCTGTTTCTGCGGGGCGACGGTGGAGAACTTGCCCTGCACGGATTCGGACTTGCCGTCCTGCCCCACCACGGCACCCGCCCACGTGTAGGTGGATTCGTAGCCGAGGGGTTCGGTGACAGTGAACGCGGTGCGGTCGCTGTTGAATTTGCCAGCGACGACCTTGCCGTTGGCGTTGGTCAGGCTGACGCGCTGGAACACGCCGTTCTCGACCTTGACGCCGACCGGCGCCGTCGGCAGCACGTCATCGGAGTCGGCGGCAGGCTCGTAGGTCACCGTCGGCGCCACCGGCCCGGCTGCCTCAGGTGCCGAGACGGGCGACTTTCCCGAGCAGGCAGCCAGCAGTCCGGCTCCCATTCCGACGGTCAACACCGTCAGGGCACGCCGCCGATTGAACAACGGCGCATCCGCCTCTATATCACCGCCAGGGCTCACGTGGATCTAGGGTACTGATAGATCGCACCCAATCAGAATCGGTTCTGGGTGCAGCGTGATCCCGAAGCGGTCCAAAACACCCGCCTGCACCGCTCTGGCCAGGGCAATCACATCGGCAGTGTTCGCCTCGCCACGATTAGTCAGAGCCAGGGCATGCTTGGTGGAAAGCCGCGCCGGAGCGCCTTCACCGGGGTAGCCCTTACCGAAGCCGGCGTGCTCGACGAGCCAGCCCGCCGCGAGCTTGACCCCGTCGGGTGCCGGGTAATGCGGCACCGCCCCGGCCGCTCCGTCCTGGCCTGCCTCGAACGTGGCCTGCACCCGCTCGAACTCGGCCTGCGACACCACGGGGTTGGTGAAGAAAGACCCGACGCTCCAGGTGTCGTGGTCATCGGCGTCGAGCACCATCCCTTTGCCGGCACGCAACTGCAGCACAGTCTGGCGAACACGCGTCGGGTCGGCCCGCTCCCCGGGTTCGACCCCAAGCGCGGTGGCCAGTTCGCGGTACCGCAGCGGTGCGCTGCGCCCCGTCGGATCGAGGGCGAACTCGACTTCGAGCACGATGACGGCATCGGAGTGTTTGAGGATGCTGGTGCGGTAGCCGAACTTGAGTTCTTCCGGTGCGGCCCAACGGACTTCACCCGTGCGCCGGTCGAGCAACCGCACCCGGCTGATGGTGTCGGCGACCTCGGCGCCATAGGCACCCACGTTCTGCACCGGGGTGGCCCCGGTCGAACCCGGTATCCCGGACAGGCATTCGAGGCCGCCCAGCCCATGATTGAGGGAGGACACGACGACGTCGTCGAACACGGCGCCGGCCTCGGCGCGCACCAGGTTGCCCTCGACGGTGATCGCGGTGTTGGCCACCCGCACCACGGTGAGATCGGGCATCGTCTCGGAGAGATCGTCGGCCAGCACCACGTTGGATCCGCCGGCCAGCACCAGGATCGGGTCGGCGACCGCGCGCAGCACATCGATCAGCTGATCGGTGCTGGTGCAGGTCAGCACTCTGCGAGCCACCGGACCGACGCGCAGCGTGGTCAGCGGGGCCAGCGCAACCGACTCGGCGACCGCGACCCCGGCAACATACGAACTGACCACGGGCCGTAACGGTAGCCTGACCAGCTATGCCGCGATCATTCGACATGGCCACCGATTACGAAGCCGGCGTCGAACAGGTCCACCGGGCATTCGCTGACGAACAGTATTGGTTGGCCCGGCTGGCCGATTCGGGGGCCGACGAAGCCACTCTGGACGCCCTGACCGTGTCCGACGACGGCGAGATCAAAGCGGTCACCACGCAGATCCTGCACGCAAACCGGCTGCCCGGGCTGGTGTCACAGTTTCACCGCGGCGATCTGAAGATCCGCCGCGAGGAGCACTGGCAACCGATGCGTGACGGCGCGTCCCGCGGCACGGTCCAGGGCTCCATCTCAGGAGCACCGGTGTCGCTGTCCGGGTCCGCGACACTCACTGGGACCGACGGCGGGTGCCGCTTGTCGGTGCACATCACGGTCGAGGTGAGGGTGCCGCTGGTCGGCGGCAAGATCGAGAGTTTCATCGGTTCGCAGCTGGTCGACCTGTTGACCGCCGAGCAACGGTTCACCTCGGGGTGGATCACCGATCACAGCTGAATCCGGCGGTACGGTCGGTAGCCATGAGCCGAAGCCGGCAGTCGACGTTGAGTTTCGACGCACCCGCCGAGACGATGTACGCCGTGTTCGCGGACGGCGATTACTGGCAGGCCCTAATGGACCGATACGACGACCTCACGCCCGGGAAATCCGACATCACGGCGTTCAGCTCCGACGGGAGCGGGATCGAGGTCGAGTTCCGGCAGGTGCTGCCGCGCGAGGAATTGCCCGCCCTCCTGCGATCGGTGATACCGCTCGACATGGCCATCACCCGCAGGCAGATTTTCGGTCCCTTCGACCCGCAGGGCGTGAAAGGCCATTACGCCGCGTCGGTTTCACACGTCCCGGGCCGGCTCGACGGCCGCTATGTGCTCACCGGGGCGTCGGCGGGCAGCCGGCTCGAGGTCGACAGCATTTGCAAGGTGCCGATGCCCCTGGTCGGCGGCAAGCTCGAAGACATGGTCCTGCAGTCCGTCAACGAGGTTTTCACCATCGAGGGGGCGTTCACCGCTGAGTGGATCGCCGAGCACGTCTAGACCCGTCGGCGCGGTCACCCGGGGCACCACCGGATACAACCGGCTGCGCCGCAGTGACCGTTGGCTGGTGCACTCGCCGCGGGTACGCAGTGTGCTGCGGGCCGCGACCGATCCGCTGGTGGTCGATCTCGGGTACGGCGCGCTGCCGGTGACCACGCTCGAACTGGCCGCGCGACTGCAGTCGGTGCGTCCCGACGTGCGGGTCGTCGGCCTGGAGATCCACCCGGAACGGGTGGCCACCGCCCGCGCGATGTCCGAGGCCAGCGACGTTCACTTCGCCCTCGGCGGGTTCGAGTTGGCCGGGCTGCGACCGGTGCTGGTGCGGGCGTTCAACGTGCTGCGTCAGTATCCGGTCGAGGCGGTGCCGGATGCCTGGGCGACGATGTCGCGCCGGCTCGCGCCCGGTGGGCTGATCGTCGACGGGACCTGCGACGAGCTGGGCCGCCGATGCTGCTGGGTGCTGTTGGACGCGGACGGGCCGGTGACCCTGACCCTGGCGTGTGACCCGTTCAGCATCGAGCGGCCGTCGGATCTGGCCGAACGGCTGCCCAAGGTGCTGATCCACCACAACGTCGAAGGTCAGCCGATCCACGCGCTGCTAGGCGCCGCCGACCGGGCGTGGGCCAGCGCGGCCGGGCACGGCGTGTTCGGACCGCGGGTGCGCTGGCGGGCCATGGTGGAGCTGTTGCGCACCGAGGGATGGCCGGTCGCCGCGCCGCGCCGCCGGTTGCGCGACGGAGTGCTCACCGTCCCGTGGGGCGCCGTGGCGCCAGCCACAAATTAGGCACCGTGGCGCCAGCCACAAATTAGGCACCGTGGCGCCACTAAACTGATCCGCATGCGAATTGCCCTGGCGCAGATCGCCACCGACACGGACCCGTCGTCGAATCTCGCACTGGTCGACGAGTACACCCACCGCGCCGCCGCGGACGGCGCCCGGTTGGTGTTGTTCCCCGAGGCCACGATGTGCCGCTTCGGGGTGCCGCTGGGCCCTGTCGCCGAGAACCTCGACGGACCGTGGGCGACGGCGGTACGCGAGATCGCCGCGCGGGCCGGGGTGGTCGTGGTGGCCGGGATGTTCGTCCCCAGTGACGACGGTCGGGTCACCAACACCCTGATCGCGACGGGCCCCGGCGTCGATGCGCACTACGACAAGATCCACCTGTACGACGCCTTCGGGTTCGCCGAATCACGCACTGTGGCACCGGGTTTCGATCCGGTGACCATCACGGTCGACGGGGTCACGGTCGGCCTGAGCACCTGCTACGACATCCGGTTCCCCGAGCTCTATGTGGAGCTGGCCCGTCGCGGCGCCCAGCTGATCACCGTGCATGCCTCATGGGGGTCCGGGCCCGGCAAGCTGGAGCAGTGGACCCTGTTGGCCCGGGCCCGGGCGCTGGACACCACCGGCTTCATCGCCGCGGTGGACCAGGCGTATCCGGGCGACGAGATCGCCAAAGTCGGCCCGACGGGCGTCGGTGGCAGTGTGGTCGCCTCCCCCACCGGTGAGGTTCTCGCCGTGGCCGGGGCCGAGCGGGAGTTGCTGGTTTTCGACGTCGACCTCGACGCCGTCAACCAGGTCCGGGACACCATCGCGGTGCTGCAGAACCGCTCACAGTTCGCTCAGTTCGGTAAGGCACAATCGCTGGGGTGACCGATCCCTGGGCTCGCCCAACCGACCAGTCCCCGCCATCGCCTACCCAGGAGCTGCCTCCTCAGCCCCCGACGGCTCAGCCGGGTCAGGTCGACGAACCGGCACCTGCAGCTCCCCAGCCGCAGGGCCCGGAGAGCCCCTCGGCACTGGCGAAGATCAAGAAGCTGCTGTCAGATCCGTTGTCGGTGGTACTGGTCTTCGTGATCGTGGTGGCTCTGGTCGCCGCCGGCGTGCTCGGCGGTGAGCTGTACGCCCGCAGCCGGGCCGACAAGATCGTCGCCTCGATCGTCGAATGCATCGTGCAGGACGGCGCGAAGGCCTCGTTCGACCCGCTGCCGCCGTTCCTGATGCAGCACGTGAGCGGCCATTACACCAACATCAACATCGAGACCGCGGGCAACCAGATCCGCGAGGCCAAGGGCATGCAGGTCAAGCTCGGCATCGAGGACGTGCGCATCCAGGAGACCGCCGATTCCAGCGGCACCGTCGGATCGCTGGTCGCCGACATCACCTGGGGCACCGACGGCATCCGCCAGACGGTGGCCGACATGGTCCAGCTGCCGTTCATCGGCTCGGCCATCTCGGATGTGAAGACCAACCCTTCGAACGGGACGATCGAGCTCAAGGGCCTGCTCGGCACCATCACCGCCAAGCCCACGGTGGTCAACAAGGGCATCTCGATGCAGATCGTCGACCTGAGCGCGATCGGACTGTCGTGGCCGCGCGAGACGCTGCAACCCATCCTGGACAAGTTCACCGGCCAGCTGACCGAGAACTATCCGATGGGAATTCACGCCGACAGCGTGCAGGTCACCGACAGCGGCGTGGTGGCGAAGTTTTCGACCAAGAACGCGTCGATGCCGAAACCCGCCGACGATCCCTGCTTCGACAAGCTCTGAGTTTTCCCCCGCTCAGCCGGTGAGGCCGTCGAGCACCGCCCTGGTGCCCGACAGGCCGAGCCGGGTGGCTCCGGCGTCGAGCATCGCGACCGCCACGTCGGCGGTGCGGATGCCGCCGCTCGCCTTGACCCCCACACCGTCGCCCACCGCGCGCGCCATCAGTTCGACGGCCCGGGTGGAAGCGCCTCCGCTGGGGTGAAAGCCGGTGGACGTCTTGACGAAGTCGGCTCCGGCGCCGACGGCGGCCCGGCAGACGTCCTGCAACAACGCCTCGCTGCCGAACTCCAGCAGCGCCGCGGACTCGACGATCACCTTGAGCGTGGCGCCCGGCACCGCTGCACGTACCTCGGCGACCTCGGCTGCGGTCGCGTCGAGGTCGCCCATCAGCGCGATCCCGACGTCGATCACCATGTCGATCTCGGCGGCGCCCGCGGCCACCGCCAGGTGCGATTCGCGGGCCTTGATCTCGGCCAGGTGTTTGCCCGACGGGAAGCCGGACACCGCGGCCACCGCCAGGCCGGACGGGGCCGCCGCGGCCGCGGCGGTGACCAGCGACGGTGACACGCATACCGAGAACACCCCGAGGTCGGCGCCTTCGGCCACCAGCTTCTCGACGTCGGCCACGGTGGCCTCGGGCTTGAGCAAGGTGTGGTCGACCAGGGCCGCCACCTGAGCGCGGGTGTAGCTGCCCATCAGAACGGTTCCTCACTGCCGCCGGGATTGCATCCGCTGGCCAGCATCGCCTCGGGGGCGACCTCGGGCCGCCACGGCTCCAGATTCCAGCTGGTCTTGCCGGGCTCGGTGAGTTCGGCGAACGTCCAGTGACACACGAACTGTTCACGCATCCCGGGCAGGTCGGCATCGGGCGACAGGGCCAGCACCTCGGCCCAGGCCTGGTCGGCCTGCGCGACGTTGCCAGGCTGACGGGCCAGCTCCCGGGCAGCGTCGGTGGGATAGACGCGCAGGCTCGACAGGTCACCCCATTTGGCCCATTCGACGTGGTCGACGTAGACGTGGTCGGCAGCCGGGTCGGCGGCAGCGACGGGGATCGAGGTCAATGTCGCGCCCAGCGCGAGACAAGCCGCGCCGAACGCAGCCAGTGACGAACGCATCAGGTCAGTGCGACTTTCCCTGGATTTCGAGCAGCTTGGGCCGCACATCGACGAGGTAGACACCGGTGGCGCAGGCCGCGATGACGGGGATGAACACACCACCCACCAGCAGCGTCAGCACCGCGCTCACACCCAGGATGGCCAGCCATACGGGCTTGGTGAGCTTGCCGGTGGCCGTGTAGGCGTCCGGACGCTGCATCGCCGCATGCACGAAGGCGTACACGGTCACGAGAACGACCACGTAACCGAGTACGGAAATAATGAGGCCCGCAAGGTTGGCAAGTTGCACCTCACCAGCCTATGCGGGCCTCATCGTCAGCGTCGACCGACGGGGCTCAATGCCCGGCCGATCGACACCGGTATTACTTCTGGGTGACCTTCTTGGCCGGAGTGGCCGTGGTCTTCTTGGCGGCCGGGGTGGCAGCCTTCTTGGCCGGAGCAGCCGGGGCCTTCTTGGCCGGGGCGGCCTTCTTGGCGGGGGCCGCAGCAGCGGGGGCCTCGGCCTTTTCGGCCTTCTTCGGCAGCTCGACGCCGACCAGCTTGGCGGCGCGCTCGCCGACCGCGCGGGTCTGGGTCGCCACGGTGCCCAGAGCCTCCTGGGTCAGCTCGGAGACCTGGTCGGTGTAGCCCTCGACCCGGCTGGCGGCCTCTTCGATGGCCGGCTGGTTGCGCAGGCGCTCCAACGCGGCCTCGCCACGCTCGACCAGCTTGTTGTAGGTCGCGGTGGCCTGATCGGCGTAGCCCTCGGCGGCCTTGCGCAGCTCGTCGGAGTTCAGCTTCTCGCGCAGCTCACCGAACTGGGCCGGCAGCTCCTCCTGCAGCTTGTTCAGGCGGGCACGGCTCTCCTCGACGCGGGCCTCGGCATCGGTGCGCGCGCCTTCGGCACGCTCACGCAGGCTGGCGACGATCTCGTTGACCGTGGCCAGGGCCAGGTCGGCAGCGCCGACGGCGGCCAACAGCGGGGCCTTGAGGTCTTCGATGGTGGGCTGAGTCTTCTCGGTCATGCGAATTCCTTTCTCAGGATGGCTTTTCGTGCGAATGGTTATCGGTCAGTTGGTGAGGTGTCAGTCAGTCGGATCAGATGTCTGCTCCTCACCTGCTTCGGCTTCGTTCTGCTGCCGGAACGATGTGTAGATATCGAGCAGCACCTGCTTCTGCCGCTCGGTGATCCCCACGTCGTTGACGATGGCGTCGCGGACCTCGCTGGGCTCGCTGGGCTCCAAGATCCCGGCGCGCACATAGAGGACTTCCGCGGACACCCGAAGTGCCTTCGCGATCTGGTTGAGCACGTCGGCGGAGGGTTTCCGCAATCCCCGTTCGATCTGGCTCAGGTAGGGATTGCTGACGCCGGCCTTCTCGGCCAACTGCCGAACCGATACCTGCGCCGCCTCGCGCTGGGCCCGGATGAAGCTTCCGATGTCCTGCGCAGCGTTGGAGACGACAGCGGCGAGATTTTCGTCTTGCGCCATGTCATTCCCCTCGTAGGCCGTGTATCCGTTAACGACAAAATTCACGCTACGACGGGGTGCTAACTTTTGCAAGCACTAGTTAGCGCAGGTCAGAAGAGTAGTTGGGCTACCGAATAGATGATCAGGCCCGCCAGCGATCCCACCACCGTGCCGTTGATCCGGATAAATTGCAGGTCACGGCCCACATGCAGTTCGATCCGGCGGCTCGCCTCGTCGGCGTCCCAGCGTTCGATGGTCTCGGTGATGATTGCTGTGATCTCGGTCCCATACTCCGCGACCAGGTGTTTCGCCCCTCGGATGATCCAGCTGTCGACTTTGTCGCGTAGCTCGGCGTCGTCACGCAGCGACTCCCCGATGCGCATCACCGAGTCGGCGATCCGGGTGCGCAGCGCCGAGGACGGGTCGTCCACCGACTCCAGGATGATCCGCTTGGCCGCCGCCCACGCGCTCTCGGCCGCCCGCGTCACCTCGTCGCGGCCCATGATCTGTTCCTTGACGTTCTCGGCGCGCTGAATCGTCGCCTCGTCGTTCTGCAGATCGTCGGCGAACTCGAACAGGAACCGGGTCGCCGAGCGGCGCAGCTCGTGGTCTGGGTTGCGCCGCACCTTGTCGGTGAAGTCCATGAGCTCCCGGTGGATCCGCTCCCCGACCAGGTGGTCCACCCAGCGGGGCGACCACGTGGGCGAATCCCGCTCGATCACCCGCTCGATCACCTCACCGGAGTTCAGCGACCATTGGAACGCCCGGTCGCACAACAGCTGGATCAGTGCTTCCTGGCGCCCCTCCTGCAGCAGCGTGGACAGCACCCGGCCGATCGGTGGTCCCCATTTGGGCTCGGCGATGCGCTTGACGATCATCCGGTCCAACACGTGCTGGACGTCCTCGTCGCGCAGCATCTCGACCCCGACCCGCAGCACGGTCGACGCCTCGGCGGCCACCCGCTCGGCATGCGGACGGTCGGACAGCCACTTGCCCAGCCGGCCCGCGACCTGGGCGTCGTGAAGTTTGGTGGCGATCACCTCGGGAGACATGAAGTTCTCCCGCACGAACGTGCCCAGACCCTCCCCCAGCTGGTCCTTCTTGCGCTTGATGATGGCCGTGTGCGGGATGGGCAGGCCCAACGGATGCTTGAACAGCGCGGTCACCGCGAACCAGTCGGCCAGCGCGCCGACCATGCCCGCCTCGGCCGCGGCCCGGAGATAACCGACCCAGCCGGCCGCGCCCCGCGACTGCGCCCAGGTGCACAGGAGGAAGATCACCGTGGCGCCGACCAGGAAGCTCAGCGCTACCAGCTTCATCCTCCGCAAACCCCGTAGGCGTTCGGCGTCGGCAGCGCTGTCCGCACCGGCCAGCGTTTCGGCAAAACTTTGCCGCGGGCCCGCATTCACGCGGACTCCGGCGTCGGTTCGATGTGCCACCTTTCCATCTTGCGCTATCGCCGCGACTGACGGCCTGACCCTCAAGCCGGTAACCGCAGATTCGCCGTAGTATCAAGTGGAACTAGGGAATGGGACTACTGCGACAGTGGCACAGCAGACTCCGCCGGTGACGGTGAAGACCGATGGACGCAAACGGCGCTGGCACCAACACAAGGTGGAGCGGCGCAATGAGCTGGTAGACGGCACCCTCGAAGCGATCCGGCGCCAGGGCAGCAACGTCAGCATGGACGAGATCGCCGCTGAGATCGGCGTTTCCAAGACGGTGCTGTACCGCTACTTCGTCGACAAGAACGACCTCACCACCGCGGTGATGATGCGGTTCGCCCAGACCACCCTGATCCCCAACATGGCTGCCGCCCTGTCCTCGAATCTCGATGGATTCGATCTGACCCGCGAGATCATCAAGGTCTACGTGGAAACCGTTGCCGCCGAGCCCGAGATCTATCCGTTCGTGATGGCCAACAACTCGGCCAGCAAGAGCAAGGCCGTCGCCGATTCCGAGCAGATCATCGCGCGCATGCTCGCCGTCATGCTGCGCCGCCGCATGGCCTCGGTCGGCATGGACACCCGTGGCGCCGAGGCGTGGGCGTTCCACACCGTCGGCGGGGTCCAGCTGGCCACCCACTCCTGGATGTCGAACCCGCGGATGACCGCCGATGAACTGATCGACTACCTGACCATGCTGTCGTGGAACGCGCTGTGCGGCATCGTCGAAGTCGGCGGCTCGCTGGAGAAGTTCAACTCACTGCCACATCCATCACCGGTTTTGCCGCCACAACTGCTTGACTGATCGGGTGAGCGACAGAGATCTGCCTGCCCTGTGGACCCACGAACCACATGACCAGCTGGCTTTCCGCCCCGGCGACGAGGTCGCCCGCATCGACGCCAACAGCACGCCGGGATTCCGCGGGAACAAGAGCGATGCGCCCACCCTGCAGACTGAACGCAACATGCGCTTCGCCTCGCTGCAAGAAATGCTCTACGCCCGCAGCAAGAGTGGTGACGACAACCGCTCGGTGCTGCTGATCCTGCAGGGCATGGACACCGCAGGCAAGGGCGGGATCGTCAAACATGTTGTGGGAGCGGCAAATCCGCAGGGCATCCGCTATACCAGTTTTGGTAAGCCCACCGAGGAGGAGCGTGCCCACCACTACCTGTGGCGGATCCGCAACGCGCTCCCGCCTGCCGGGCACATCGGGGTGTTCGACCGCTCGCACTACGAGGACGTGCTGATCGTCCGCGTGCACAACCTGGTGCCGCCGGACGTCTGGGGCACCCGCTACGACGAGATCAACGCCTTCGAACGCGAATTGGTCGATGCCGGCACCACCCTGGTCAAGGTGGCCATGTTCGTCTCACTCGCCGAGCAGAAGGAGCGGCTGGCCGAGCGGCTCGAACGGCCCGACAAGTACTGGAAGTACAACCCGGCCGACATCGACGAGCGGCTGCTCTGGCCCAAATATCAGGAGGCCTATCAGGCCATGCTGGAGAAGACGTCCACCGATTACGCGCCCTGGCACATCGTGCCGTGCGACAAGAAGTGGTACAGCCGGCTGGCCATCACCGAACTGCTCATTGAGGCACTCAAGGGCCTCAACATGTCGTGGCCGCCTGCGGACTTCGACGTCGAGACTGAGAAGAAGCGGTTGGCTGAGGCCTGAGTTTCTTTCGCCTGGCCTGGCTATGTGCACCCCACGTCCAATATCCGTGGGGCAGATCATCGTAGGCAGCGAGGCGATGGCGGCGGGTCCCCCACCCGCCAGACATTGCGGTCCAAATATGTGATGCTGCACCAGAATGTCTATGCGCCAACAGGTTTGCTGCTGACCACGCATGACCGTGCGATGACCGCGTGGCTGTGGTCGGGCCGCAACGCCACGCTTGCCGGGTATTCCGCCGCGGCAGTACTGGGCAGCAAATGGCTCCCCGACGACGCGCCGGCCGAACTGGCCCGCATCCGCCAGCCCTCGCCGCCCTGGATCCTGATCCACACCGGCGTCATCGCCGCCGACGAGCTTCACCTACTACGACATCGGCCGACTGGAATTCCTGGCGTCACGCGGATGGACGATCGGGCGGGTCAGCGCCCGTCAACTGCGGTGCCGGCAGCCCGATCGTCGCTCTGGTGCACCACGCCTTAAAGCACTCACGCCGAAACTACGGGTTGTGACGGATTCCAAGCGAAATCCATCAGAAACCGTAGTTTCGGCGTGAGAAGAAAAGCGAACTACTTGACCAGCGTGAACTGGCCGATGTTGGTGATGCCGCGACGGAAGAAGTCGGCGCAACCGGTCAGGTACTTCATGAACCGGTCGTACACTTCCTGACCCTGCAGGGCGATGGCCTCGTCCTTCTTGGCCTCCAGGTTGGCCGCCCACATGTCCAGCGTGCGCGCGTAGTGCGGCCGCAGCAGGTGGATGCGCTCCAGCTTGAAGCCCGAGTCGTCGGCGAGCTTCTCGATGTCCTCGACCGCAGGCAGCTGCCCACCGGGGAAGATCTCCTCACCGATGAACTTCATGAACTTCAGGTCGCTGATCGTCAGCTTGATGTTGTTCTCGCGGAAGAACTGCTGGGTGTGCGCCAGGATCGTGTGCAGCAGCATGCGGCCGCCGTTGTCCGGCAGGATGCTGTAGGCCCGCTCGAAGAAGATCGGGTAACGCTCCTGCTTGAAGGCCTCGAACGCGCCGATCGAGACGATGCGGTCGACGGGCTCGTTGAACTCTTCCCAGCCCTGCAACCGGATCTCGACGTTGCGGTTGGTGTCGATCTTGGCCAGCCGCTTGCGGGCGTAGTCCGACTGTTCCTTGCTCAGCGTGATCCCGATGACGTTGACGTCGTGGTTGATCAGCGCCCGCTCAAGGCAACCGCCCCACCCGCAGCCGATGTCCAGCAGGGTCATACCCGGCTTGAGGTCGAGCTTGCCCAGCGCGAGATCGAACTTGGCGTTCTGCGATTCCTCGAGGTTCATGTCCTCGCGCTCGTAGTAACCGCAGGTGTAGCCCATGGTCGGCCCGAGGAAGAGAGCATAGAACTCATTCGAGATGTCGTAGATCGACTGCGACTCCTCGTAGTACGGAGCAAGATCGGACTCGACGTTAGACATGCGAAAAATTACCTCTTTGCGTTTCTGCTGCTGACGACCAATGGTTTAGGGGCCGACACTGTTTTACATGCAGACTCTATAGAGCGAGCCAGCAGGCCCTACCATGGGTAGACTAGCTAAGCCTCGGCCATAGTGCCAGCGCGGTCTTTCTCAGTACTTGTAGAAGCCCTGGCCCGATTTTTTGCCCAGCTGTCCCGCCTCCACCATGCGCAACAGCAGCGGCGGCGCGGCGTACAAAGGCTCTTTGAACTCGTCAAACATCTTGTCGGCGATGAGCTTGAGGGTGTCCAATCCGACCAGATCGGACAGGCGCAGCGGCCCCATCGGGTGGGACAACCCGGCCACCACTGCCTTGTCGACATCGTCAATTGTGGCAAAGCCACCCTCGACCATCCGGACCGCCGCCAGGAGGTACGGCACCAGCAACGCGTTGACGACGAAACCGGACCGGTCCGAACAACGGACAACCTGTTTTCCGAGAACCGTGCTGGCGAAGTCTTCGACGCGCGCGGCGGCGGCCTCGTCGGTTGTCAGGGCGGTGATCAATTCGACCAGCGGCAACACCGGAACCGGGTTGAAGAAGTGCAGGCCGAGAACCCTGGCAGGATTCTGGGTAGCTGCTGCGAGTTTCATGATCGGGATGCTGGAGGTGTTCGAGGCCAGCACTGCATCGGGGTCGGTGACGATGCGATCCAGGTCGGCGAAGATCTTGGTCTTGACGGCCTCGTCCTCGATCACGGCCTCGATGACCAGCTGACGATCGGCCAGATCGGCGAGCGTGGTGGTGAACTTCAGCTTGCCCAGCGCGGCGTCCTTCTCCCCCTCGGTGATCTTGCCCGCACTGACTCCGCGCTCGAGGGACTTGGTGATCCGGTTGCGTCCGGCGGTCACGAAGGCGTCGGCGGTGTCGAACACCAGCACGTCCACGCCCGCGCGCGCGGACACCTCGGCGATCCCGCCACCCATCTGGCCGGCACCGATCACACCTACACGTTCAATTTGATTGCTCACGACTTCACTTTCTCAATACGCAGACATGCGACAGGCCCCGCCCAAGAATTCTGAGCGGGGCCTGCTGCTGTCAAGCCACTGGGTTTAGTGCCTCAGGCTCGTCGGTTCCACTTCGCAAGCTCAGTGGCTCCGGTTGTTCGGTTCCACTTTCGCAAGCTCAGTGGCTCCGGCTGTTCGGTTCCACTTCGCAAGCTCAGTGGCTCCGGCTGTTCGGTTCCACTTCGCAAGCTCAGTGGAACTGACCCTCTTCGGTGGAACCGGCCAGCGCGGTGGTCGAGCTGTTCGGGTCAACCGTGGTGGCGATGCGGTCGAAGTAGCCGGCGCCAACCTCACGCTGGTGCTTGGTGGCGGTGTAACCGCGCTCCTCGGCGGCGAACTCGCGCTCCTGCAGCTCGACGTAGGCCTTCATCTGCTCGCGGGCGTAGCCGTGGGCCAGATCGAACATCGAGTAGTTGAGGGCGTGGAAGCCGGCCAGCGTGATGAACTGGAACTTGAAGCCCATCGCGCCCAGCTCGCGCTGGAACTTGGCGATGGTGTCGTCGTCCAGGTGCTGCTTCCAGTTGAAGGACGGCGAGCAGTTGTAGGACAGCATCTGGTCCGGGAACTCGCTCTTGACGCCCTCGGCGAACTTCTTGGCCAGCTCCAGGTCCGGGGTGCCGGTCTCCATCCAGATCAGGTCCGCGTACGGCGCGTAGGCCTTGGCGCGGGCGATGCACGGCTCCAGGCCGTTCTGCACCCGGTAGAAGCCCTCGTTGGTGCGCTCACCGGTGATGAACGGGCGGTCGCGCTCGTCCACATCGGAGGTGATCAGGGTGGCCGCCTCGGCGTCGGTGCGCGCGATGACCAGGGTGGGCACGTCGGCGACGTCGGCAGCGAGGCGGGCCGAGGTCAGGGTGCGGATGTGCTGCTGGGTGGGGATCAGCACCTTGCCACCGAGGTGGCCGCACTTCTTCTCCGAGGCCAGCTGGTCTTCCCAGTGCGAACCGGCGACACCGGCGGCGATCATGGCCTTCTGGAGCTCGTAGACGTTGAGCGCACCACCGAAGCCGGCCTCACCGTCGGCGACGATCGGGGCGAGCCAGTTCTCGACCGAGGTGTCGCCCTCGACCTTGGCGATCTGGTCGGCACGCATCAGAGCGTTGTTGATGCGGCGGACGACCTGCGGCACCGAGTTGGCCGGGTAGAGGCTCTGGTCGGGGTAGGTGTGGCCGGACAGGTTGGCGTCACCGGCGACCTGCCACCCGGACAGGTAGATGGCCTTCAGGCCGGCGCGGACCTGCTGCACGGCCTGGTTACCGGTCAGCGCGCCGAGCGCGTTGACGAAGTCCATGTCGTGGAGCTGCTCCCACAGCACCTCGGCGCCGCGGCGGGCGAGGGTGTTCTCCTCGACGACGGTTCCCTGCAGGGCAACCACGTCGGCCGGGGTGTAGGTACGGGTGATGCCCTTCCAGCGGGGGTTGTGATCCCAGTCGTGCTGGATCTGCTCCGGTGACTTGGGGGTGCCCACGGTCGACATAGGACTGCTCCTTCGGTTTGGTTCGACCACCGCGGTTTCTTGCTAACGCCGCAGCAGCTTCACTGGTGTGCTAATCCGAAGATGTCATAACCCATATCCGCAGGTCCACCCGTTTCAGTTGCCAACTTTCGCCAAAGCGCTTAGTTAACTTGCGAAGATTGCGAAGAAATATGATGGCTGTACCGGTTCAGAAGCTACCGACGGGTAGCCCAAAGGCGCAGGTCAGTACGCTCGTACTGTTAAACCGGGAGGGGTCAGAGCGAGAACAGTGAAGCGATCGCTTTTGTCTCGTCGCCGACGGCATATGTGAGCGTTCTAACAGTGCGGTCGGAGAGCTCTTCGCCGAATTTGTCGGTCGAACCGGCGGGGTGAACGTGCGACAGGATCTCGAGTTTCTCGCCGAGCGCCACTGCGGCGTCGTGCTCGATGGTCACCCGCAGCGGCTTCTCCAGCAGCTCGGGATGGGAGTACAGGTAGTCCTCGATCACCGTCCAGTAGACCGAGTTGTTCATGTGATCGAACAGGTCGATGTCGGACACCCGCACCGGATACTCGCGAATTTCGGCCGCATCCTCACGACTGCCGGCCTTCAGGTAGGACTTCCAACGCAGCCGCGCCTCGTCGGTGGTGCGGCGCAGGCCGGACAGGAAGTCGTCGGAGATGCGGGCCGGCCCCTGCGTCTCCCGGTTGATGTTGATCCAGAACGCCTCGGATTCCATGAGGCCGCCCTTGCGGCCGTCGATCCGCACCCGCATCTCGCACCACCGGTTCGACGTTCCGGAACACCACCGCCGCATCCGCAGCATGTCCTGGAACTCGATCGGCTTGATCAGGTCGATCATCGTGCGCCGCACGATCCACAACGGATGGGTCTCCTCGAAGCCGAGTTCGCGGAGATGGTCGGAGCCGATGTCCTGGATGTGCCGGGCGGCGGCGTCGAACCGCAAACGTCCGGCCCGATCGATATCGCCGACCCGCAGCGGCCATTCCCGGTCGAAGACGTCGGGATGGGGATCAGGCACCGGCATCATCACCTTGTTGAGCCCGGTGGTCGAAGTTTGCGCGGTTCCCGTCATGGTCATCTCCCAGTTGCTGTCGCCTGAGCCGATCATGCCAGGCAGCCCGATACTGCCAGTAGAGCCTGAACTGCCAAGGGAGCCAATGACGTCTTCGCAACTGTGTTAATCCGGCGGTAGCCTAGTTCACCGTGGCAAAAACGTTCGTCGGGTCGCGGGTGCGTCAACTGCGGAGCGAGCGTGGATTGAGCCAGGCGGCCCTGGCCCAGATGCTGGAGATCTCCCCCAGCTACCTCAACCAGATCGAGCACGACGTCCGGCCGCTCACCGTGGCGGTACTGCTCCGCATCACCGAGGTTTTCGGGGTGGACGCGACGTTCTTCGCCTCCCACGACGACACCCGATTGGTCGCGGAAATGCGCGAGGTGGCGATGGACCGCGACCTCGGCGCCGGCATGGATGTCGCCGAAGTCGCCGACATGGTGGCGGCGCATCCGAACTTCGCCCGCGCCATGGTGAACCTGCACCGTCGGTACCGGCTCACCACCACCCAGTTGGCCGCCGCCACCGAAGACCGCTACTCGGACGGCAGCGGCAGCGGGTCGATCACCATGCCACACGAAGAAGTGCGCGACTACTTCTACCAACGGCAGAACTATCTGCACGAGCTCGATACCGCCGCCGAGGATCTGACCGCCAAGATCCGGATGCACCGCGGTGATCTGGCCGGCGAGCTGGCCAACCGGCTGACCACCGAGCACGGGGTCCGGATCGTGCGGCGCATCGATCTGGGCGACACCGTGCTGCACCGTTATGACCCGGCCACCAAGACGCTGGAGATGGGCAATCATCTCTCCCGCGGCCAGCAGGTGTTCAAGATGGCGGCCGAACTGGCCTTCCTCGAGTTCGGCCAACTCATCGACAAGATGGTCGACGAGGGCATGTTCACCAGCGACGAATCCCGCACCCTGGCCCGGCTCGGCCTGGCCAACTACTTCGCCGCGGCGACCGTTCTCCCCTACCGCCAATTCCACGATGTGGCCGAGAATTTCCGGTACGACGTGGAGCGGCTGTCGGCGTTCTATTCGGTGAGCTACGAGACCATCGCGCACCGGCTCTCCACGCTGCAGCGTCCGTCGATGCGCGGCGTGCCGTTCTCGTTCGTCCGGGTAGACCGCGCCGGGAACATGTCAAAACGACAGTCCGCCACCGGCTTTCACTTCTCCTCCTCGGGCGGCACCTGCCCGCTGTGGAATGTGTACGAGACCTTCACCAACCCGGGCAAGATCCAGGTGCAGATCGCGCAGATGCCCGACGGCCGCAACTACTTGTGGGTGGCCCGCACCGTGGAGCGCCGCGCCTCGCGCTACGGGCAGCCCGGCAAGACCTTCGCGATCGGGTTGGGATGCGAACTGCGCCATGCCCATCGGCTGGTGTACTCCGAAGGACTGGATCTGTCGGGCGAGGTCGCGACCCCCATCGGGTCGGGTTGCCGGGTGTGCGAACGTGACAACTGCCCGCAACGTGCGTTCCCGGCGCTCGGCAAGGCCCTTGACCTCAACGAGCACCGCTCGACGGTGTCGCCGTATCTGGTGCGTGAGCCGTAGCGAACTGGCGCTCCAGGGGCCCGCGAGCAGCCCATAAGATCTGGGAATGACCGGGGCCCGCTGGCGGCTGAGCGCCGTCGCCGACCGGCGATGGACATTCCTGAAACTCATCGCACCGGCGAGCAAATGGCCTCTTGCGCTTGGGTTGGTCGCATTTGCCGCGGCCGGCCTGACGGCCTGCACCCAACCGGTCTCCGGTACAGCGCGTCCCGCGCCACCACCGCACGTTGTCCCGAACCTGCAGGATTTCTCTTCCGCCGATCCGGAGAGGTTCTATATCCCGCTGCGCGGAGGCCCGGTCTACCGGTTCAGCACGCCGACCGGATTGAGCTGCCAGATCTCTCTCGGCGATATCGGATGCTCGGGCAGGTTCTCGTCGGACTTCTACGGACCCGATGACCGCACCTGCTCCGATGTCTCACAGCTGCGGGTGGGAACGGTAAATTACGACCGGGGTTTCACAATCGAACGAATCAAGGACGGCTGCGAACCCAGCGCCTATCCACTTCTGGATGTCGGGCAGAAGATCGTCCTTGACTGGAGCCGAAACAACCCGGGGCTCGGCGACAAGATTTGCGCTGTCGGACCGAAACAGCGCATCGCCTGCATCGACGGCTATACGAATCGTGGGTTCGTCATCGAACCCACCGGCGCCTGGACCTTCTGAGCCGCGCCACCTGTGCCAGACTCGGCGGGGTGAGTGCACTCGAGCCGGCCCGCATCGCGCCGGGCGGATTCCGCGAGCTGGGCCCGGTCAACTGGGCCATCGCCAAACTGGGCGCCAGGGCTATCCGGGCACCGAGGTTCACCCTGATGAACGTGCTTGGCCAGCACAAGCTGCTGTTCCTGGCCTGGCTGCCGTATTCGGGCCTGCTACTCGGCCCGCTGGGCAAGTTGTCACGTCAGGATGCCGAGCTGGTCATCCTGCGGGTCGGGCATCTGCGGGATTGCGAATACGAGCTGCAGCAGCATCGCCGGCTGGCCCGCAGCCGCGGTGTCGACGCCGAGACTCAGGCCCGCATCTTCGAGGGGCCTGACGCTGAAGGCTTGACCGATCGACAGCGGGTGTTGGTCACTGCGACCGATGAGTTCGTCGTCACCCGGTCGGTCTCCTCCGAGACCTGGGCCGCCCTGTCGAAGCTGATGACCAAGCAGCAGCTCATCGAATTCTGCTTGCTGGCAGCCCAATACGACGGTTTGGCCGCCACGATGACGACGCTGCGAGTCCCGCTGGACTTCCCCGACTAGGCCTACCGATTGCGCCGTTTTCCACATCCGGGTTGTACGCGCCGCCGATCAACAACCCCGTAGTAGAAAACGGCGCGGCACTACAGCACTACAGGTACGTCACGCCCAGCAGCACCAGTGAGAACAACACCGGGGACACGGGCAGAGTCCACAGGAATGCCGCCCAGGTGTGGGATTTCTGCTGGTACTTACGTCGACCGAAGTAGACCCCCGCCGCCCCGCCGATGAAGGACAGGGCCGCGACGAACAGCACCCAGATGTTGACGCGGGAGCCCTCGGTCGCCAATGTGATGGCGGCCAGCCACACTATGTGGCCGACCACCAATCCGGCTATGCCGGCGACGATTTCGTTTCTCAAAAGTTGATCATGTGGCCGGTCAGCCCGTGGAAGCACTCCTGCAGCGCCTCCGACAGGGTCGGGTGGGTGTGCACGTTGCGGGCCAACTCGTTGGCGGTCAGGTCCCACTTCTGCGCCAGGGTCAGCTCCGGCAGCAGTTCGGAGACGTCCGGCCCGATCAGGTGTCCGCCGATCAGTTCGAGGTGCTTCTTGTCGGCGATCAGCTTCACGAAACCGGTCGGGTCCGCCAGGCCGTGCGCCTTGCCGTTGGCGGTGAACGGAAACTTGGCGACGACGACGTCGTAGCCTTCGGCCTTGGCCTGCTCTTCGGTGAGCCCGAAGCTGGCGACCTGCGGCTGGCAGAACGTAGCGCGCGGCATCATCCGGTAGTCGCCCAGCGCGAGAGTCTCTGCGCCGGCGATGGTTTCAGCGGCGACGACGCCCTGGGCCTCTGCCACGTGGGCCAGCTGGAGCTTGCCGGTGACATCGCCGATGGAGTAGATGCCGGGCACGTTGGTGCGCATGTAATCGTCGATCGCGATGGCGCCACGGTCGGTCAGCGCGACTCCCGCGGCCTCCAGGCCGAAGCCTTCGACGTTGGGCCCGAATCCGATGGCCTGCAGCACCTTGTCGGCCTTGAGCTCCTCGGTCTTGCCGTCCTTGCTGACGGTCACCGTGACTGTCGAACCGTCGTCGGCAATGCCCTCGACCTTGGTGCCGGTGAGGATCTTCACGCCCAGCTTCTTGTACTGCTTCTCGATCTCCTTGGAGACCTCGGCGTCCTCGTTGGGCAGGGCGCGCGGCAGGAATTCGACGATGGTGACGTCGACGCCGTAGTTCTTCAGCACGTAGGCGAATTCCATGCCGATCGCACCGGCGCCGGCGATGATGATCGAGCCCGGCAGGTCGCGCGAGAGGATCTGGGTTTCGTAGGTGACCACGTTCTCGGACAGCGAGGTGCCCGGCACCAGGCGGGTCGACGACCCGGTCGCGATGATCGCGTTGTCGAACGTGAGCTCCTCGGTCCCACCCTCGTTGAGCTTCACCGACATCGACTTGGGGCCGGTGAAGGTGCCGTAACCGTGGACCTCGGTGATCTTGTTCTTCTTCATCAGGAAGTGCACGCCGGCCACACGGCCGTCGGCGACCTTGCGACTGCGGTCGAAGGCGGCGCCGTAGTCGAATGTGGCCTCACCGCTGATCCCGAAGGTCTTGGCTTCCTTGTTGAAGATGTGTGCGAGTTCCGCGTTGCGCAGCAACGCTTTGGACGGGATACAGCCGACATTGAGGCACACACCGCCCCAGTACTTGGGCTCGACAATTGCGGTGTTCAGCCCCAGTTGGGCGGCACGAATGGCCGCGACGTATCCACCGGGACCAGCTCCGAGAACGACAACGTCAAAGTGGGTCACGACCCCACCCTAATGGGCGGCGCAATGGTGCTACCGGGCGATCCAGCCGAACACGTAGGCGCCGTAGAAAACCGCTGCTGCGGCCATTGCCGCCACCGGCGCCGACATCAGCGCGATGGCCAGGGCCGATACCACCGGTTTGCGTTGGGCCGTCGATGCCAGCAGCGCGCCGACCGTGGTGGTGACGACGTAGGCCAGCGCCGCGAACACCGGCCAGGTCTTGTCGGCCGACTGATACCAGTAGTAGTACAGGCCCGCGCCGGCGGCGGCCGAGACGAACCAGACCCCGGCCAGCACGCCCACGAACGTCCACCACTTCACCGACAGATAGGACCCCTCGACCACGACGGACGGGGCCGGGGCGGGCAACGGCGCCGAGGGTGCGTCGTCGGTTTCCGTCTGGTCCGGCGTCATGTCTTCCGCAGGCGTGGTGGCGGCCGACGATTCGTCGGCGACAATCTCGTTTTCCCCGGTGTCGAACAGCGGGGCGAAGTCCGCGGTGGAGGTGTCGACGTCCTCAGCCATGGGATGCCACCTGGATGATCGCCAGTGCGCCGAACCAGCCGGGCGCGATGGCCAGCGCGAAGGCTCCGAGCGTGGTGACCCAGCGCCGCCCCGCGACCAGGACGAGGAGCGTCCCGAGGACGCCGGGAACTCCGAGGACGAGGGCGATCACCACATCGGGCCGGACGGAGACCGTCACCAGCAGTGTCGTGGCAATCCCGGCCAGTAGGCCGACCGCTACGCCGACCGACATTGCGCCGGTCAGCAGCCACGCCCGTGGCAGCGGAATCACCCTTCGACGATAACGCCGCGATCCCGTACGACAGCGGCACGCGTGCGGCGCGCCCCGGCCGATATCGATTCGTAGCCATCCGTGGCCCGATCGGCTCCGAATGGTCTATGAGGATCGCGGCCGCGATCTGTCTCTCGACCGACGAGCAGCAGAAAGGCGCCCCTGTGCCGAAATCCCTGACTCCGCATTTCGCCGACGTCCAAGCTCACTACGACCTTTCCGACGACTTCTTCCGCCTGTTCCTCGATCCGACGCAGACCTACAGCTGCGCGTATTTCGAGCGCGACGACATGAGCTTGGAGGAAGCGCAGATCGCCAAGATCGACCTCGCGCTGGGCAAGTTGGGGTTGGAACCGGGGATGACGTTGCTCGACGTCGGGTGCGGTTGGGGTGCCACGATGCGACGCGCCATCGAACGCTACGACGTCGACGTGGTGGGACTGACGCTGTCGAAGAACCAGGCTGCGCACGTCAGCAGGATGTTCGACGGTATGGACACCGACCGCGGCAGGCGAGTGCTCTTGCAGGGCTGGGAGCAGTTCGACGAGCCGGTCGACCGGATCGTCTCGATCGGCGCGTTCGAGCATTTCGGTCGTGACCGCTACCCCGCCTTCTTCGACAAGGCGTATCAGGCCCTGCCGTCCGATGGGGTGATGTTGCTGCACACCATCTGCGGGATCGACCCCCGCACGGCCCATGAGATGGGAGTACCTGTCACCTTCGAGCTGGCCAGGTTCATCAAGTTCATCCTGACCGAGATCTTCCCCGGTGGGCAGTTGCCGTCGATTCCGATGGTCCATGAGCACGCGACCGCGGCCGAATTCACGGTCGCTCGGGAGCAGTCGTTGCAGCCGCACTACGCCCGAACCCTCGACGTTTGGGCTGACAATCTGCAGGCCAACCGGCAGCAGGCCGTCGCGACCCAGTCCGAGGAGGTCTACGAGCGTTACGTGAAGTATCTGACGGGCTGCGCCAAGCTGTTCCGCCGTCGCCAGACCGACGTGGTCCAGTTCACCTTGGCGAAGTAGGCACCGTTCGCGCCGGTACCGGGCAGGCGTCGGCGGCTTCGTCGACCAGGTGGCTGCCGGTATCGGGCGGGCGGGCGCCGGCGCTGTACTGCGCGCCCGTCACCGGGGGTTGCTCGGCCAGCAGGGCATTCTCCTCGTCGGTGAACGCCCGGCCACGCGACAGGAAGCGCATGCCTTCGGGCGCTTCCAAACTGAACCCACCACCCCGACCGGGTACGACGTCGATCACCAACTGGGTGTGCTTCCACGCCTCGAACTGGGGGCCGGAGATCCACACGGGCACACCGAAGATGCCTTTGCTCCTCGCGTCCGCACCGCCCACGTCGAGCACCGCCAGCACGATGTCGCGGTCCCCGACGATGAACTCGCCGTCGGGGTAACACATCGGCGACGATCCGTCGCAGCACCCGCCGGACTGATGGAACATCAACGCCCCGTGACGCTGCTGCAACCGCGCCAGCAGATCGGCGGCGGCCACAGTGATCAGGGCCCGCGCCGGTGCTCGACTCATCACGTCCTCACTTCCACGGGCCAGTGGTGTTGTTCAGCTCACAGTACTCGCGCAGTCACAATGGGCAGGTGGCTGAGGACCCCTATCTGTGGCTTGAGGACATCACCGGCGACGACGCCTTGGCGTGGGTGCGTGCCCACAACGAGCCGACGCTCGCCCAGTTGAGCGGTGAACGTTTCGAGACGATGCGCTCCGAGATATTGGAGATCCTGGACACCGATGCGCGGATCCCCTACCCGGGCCGGCGTGGTGAGTTCCTGTACAACTTCTGGCGCGACGAGACGAATCCGCGCGGCCTGTGGCGGCGCACCACGCTGGAGAGCTACCGCACCGACGATCCGGACTGGGACGTGATCCTGGACCTGGACGAGCTGGCCCGCGCCGAGGACGAGAACTGGGTGTGGTCCGGGCCCGAGGTGATCGAGCCGGATCACACACTCGCCATGATCAGCCTGTCCCGCGGCGGCGCCGACGCCGCCGTGGTGCGCGAGTTCGACATGCGGACAAGAGAATTCGTGCCGGGCGGGTTCGAGCTGCCCGAAGCCAAGTCGTCGGTGTCCTGGGAGGACGAGGACACCCTGTTGGTGTGCACAGACTTCGGCGAAGGCTCGATGACCGAGTCCGGGTATCCACGGATCGCCAAGCGGTGGCGGCGTGGGCGGCCGTTGGCCGAGGCCGAGACGGTGTATGAGGCGGAGCCAACCGATGTCCGGGTGATCGCCTCGGTCGACCGGAGCCCGGGCTTCGAGCACACCCGCCTGGGCCGCTACACCGACTTCTACCACCGCATCCGCTACGAGCTGCGCGACGGTGAGCTGATCGAGATCAAGATCCCGACCGACTCGTCGCTGTCGCTGCACCGCGAGTGGCTGCTGATCTCCCTGCGGAGCGACTGGCAGGTGGGTGACGTCACCTACCCGGCCGGGGCGCTACTGGGCACCAAGTTCGACGACTTTCTCTCCGGCACAGCCGATCTTGCGATGATTTACGAGCCGGATGAGCACAGCAGCCTGGCCGGTGTGCAGTGGACCAAAGAGAAGCTGATCCTCGTCACGCTGCGTGATGTCGCCAGCCATGTCGAGATCGTCACTCCCGGCACCTGGGAGCACAGGGACGCACCGGACATTCCACCCGCGACCGACACCATCGTCGTCGACAGCGATCACCTCGGAGACGAAGTCTTCTACAACTCAAGCGGATTCACCACCCCGTCAAAGCTGCTGTACGGCACCGCCGGAGGCCCGCTGGTCGAGGTCAAGTCGGCACCGGCGTTCTACGACGCCACGGGCATCGACGTCGAGCAGTTCTTCGCGACGTCCAAGGACGGCACGCAGGTGCCGTACTTCGTGGTCGGGCGCCGCCACGAACCGAGCCTCACCCACCTCTACGGCTACGGCGGGTTCCAGAATTCGTTGACCCCGAGCTACCTCGGCGGCGCGGGCCGAGCCTGGCTGGCCCGCGGCGGCACCTTCGTACAGGCCAACATTCGTGGCGGCGGCGAGTACGGTCCGGACTGGCACAAGCAGGCGATGCGGGAGAACCGCCACCTGGTGTACGAGGATTTCGCCGCGGTGGCAGCTGATCTGGTGAACCGCGGTATCACCACGGTCGAGCAGCTGGGCGCCTCCGGCGGCAGCAACGGTGGGCTGCTGATGGGCGTCATGCTGACCCACTACCCCGAGCTGTTCGGAGCGCTGGTGTGCAGCGTGCCGCTGCTGGACATGAAGCGCTTCCACCTGCTGCTGGCGGGTGCGTCGTGGGTGGCCGAGTACGGCAATCCCGACGATCCGGCGGACTGGGAGTTCATGTCGAAATATTCTCCGTACCACAATATTTCAAAGGGCGCGAAGTACCCGCCTATCCTGATCACCACCTCGACCCGCGATGACCGGGTGCATCCCGGCCATGCCAGGAAGATGGCGGCGGCACTGGAGGCCGCCGGGCACCGGGTGCTGTACTTCGAGAACATCGAGGGTGGCCACGGCGGCGCGGCCGACAACAAGCAGGCGGCGTTCAGGTCCGCGCTGACGTACGAGTTCCTCTGGCAAACGCTGAGCGGCTAGCGGGGCCCTGCCGGGAATTCGTGCGCAGCCGCGCCTGGTCAGGCCAGTATCGTTCTCGAAATGCAGTCGTGGGGTCCGTTCGGTCCGCCGCCCAAGTCCTGGGATAACAACAATCCCTTCGCCGCGGGCGCCGATCCGTTCACGCCGGCCGAAAAGAGCACCGCCAAGCCGGCGGACCCGTGGACTTCAGCTGTCGATCCCTGGGCAACCGCTCCGTCCGGCCCGCCTCCCCAGCAGCACTTTGCCGATCCGTGGGGCGCTCCGTCCGCCGCCTATCCGGCGCCTGCGCCGTTGCCGAAAAGCTCTCGGCGCGCCGCCATCCTGATCGGCTCGGCCGTCGCCGTCGTGGTGGTGATCGCACTGGTCACCGCCGGGGTCTTCGTGCTCGACAAGCAGGGCACCGCCAGCGCCAGCGAGCCGGTCAGCCCCGCAGTCGCCGTGCCCACCAGCGAGCTCACGTCCGCGCCGTCATACACCGCCACCACGACGCCGCACCCGACCTCCACCACGGCGCAGGCCCTGCCCACAGGTGACGCGGCGCTGGGACAAAACCGGATCGCTGCCAACTTCGACGCCGGCCTGGCAAAACAACCATGCAATCCCGTCGGTTGGCCGAGCGACGCAGCGGCGGCCCGGATTTTCTACGAGACAGCCGTGTCGTGCATGGATACGGCGTGGAAGCCCCTGATCACTGCGGCGGGAATGGAATTCCGTAGTCCCAAGGTGTCCCTGGCCGAAGGATGCGATAGCGACGGGATGCGCGGCTTCGCAGGCCTGTACTGCAGCAAGACGGAAACTCTGTACGTGCCGCTGTCCAGCTTGTCCCCGAAAAAAGACACCGCCGAGGTGATCTTCAACCTGGCAGTGCTCGCCCATGAATACGGCCACCACGTCCAGAACCTCATCGGGACCTCCGATGAGATGTACAAACAGGCCAGAGCCGTTGGCGAGCAGTCCGAACCAGGACTGGAACTGTCGCGCCGCATGGAGCTGCAGGCGCAGTGCTTCTCCGGCATGTTCGTCGGTTCCATCGTCGACACCGGAGGCCGGTTCACCGTGGCCGATTACCAGGTGATTGCAAACGGCAATTGGGATGCCGTTTCGCCACGCGACCACGGATCGCCTGAGCACTATGGATCCTGGTGGGATCAGGGCTACCGCCTGAACAAGATCGGCGAATGCAATACGTGGCTATCCCCTGCCAGCGACGTGTCGTAGCCGGCGAAAGCTAGTGGGCGCAATTCGAACTCAAGCTGGTCGACGCCGCAACCCACCGAGCAGCGCCACAATGATCCCGAACACCACGAGCGCACCGCCGGCCGCCAGGGCGAGGTTGAGCCATTGGTGCAGGCTGTCGATGGCATGCCCGACCATGGCATCGGCGATCTGTCGGATGTCGCCGCTGGTGTGGTTGAGGGCCTCGTTGAGGTAACGTCGGCCCGCCTCCAATCCGGCCCAACCGGCGGCGCCCACCAACAAGGAGGAGATGCCCAGTGCAGCAAGGGTTTTGCCGCGGGCGCGTGCGGCGGCGAGAGTCAGCAGGGCGAAGACGCCGGCCAGCACTGTCACGCCGACGCTGACCCACGGGGCCCACACGGCCAGCGGTCGCAGGATCCCCGGCCGCAGATTATCCGGTGCCGATGAGGCGATTGGGACCGTAAGTGTTTGCGGCACTTCGACACCGAAGTTGGACAAGGTTTCACGGAACGAGGTGTCCCTGAGCATCGGGGCCACATCGATCACCCAACTACCGTTCTCGTCCCGCGACAGCCGGTCGGTGAACATCCAGGTGTGCGCAAGCTGGTTGGCGAGGGCGAACTGTCCAGGGAAGTCCGGCCCGGCGGTGTAGGCACCTGCCACGGCGCGGATCCGGCGCGAGTCGACATCGGCACCGTTCTGCGAGGCCAGGGATTGCACCTGGGTGGTGAGTTCCCCGGCGACGGCCTGCTGCAACTGCGGGTCGGCAGCGGCGCCTGCGGCGAAGGACGAGTAGCCCTGCTCGTCGATGACGTTTTTCTGCACCCACGCCGACGGTAGCGCCGCGGCCAGCAGGATCGTCGTCAACACCCACAGGAACAGCGTCATGACGAAGCGCACGCCGTCCTCCTAGCTCCCGGGCAGCGGCCAGACTGCTCAGTCCGACAGGGCTCGCCCCACGATCAGCGGATCGGCGTGGCCGACCACCTCAAAATCCTTGTTGTCGTAATCGAACTTACCGAGCACGTGGCGCATGGCGTTGATGCGGGCACGTTTCTTGTCGTTGCTCTTGACCACGGTCCAAGGCGCCATTTCGGTGTCCGTCCAGGCGAACATGTCTTCCTTGGCGGCGGTGTAGTCGTCCCACTTGTCCAGCGACGCGAGGTCGGTGGGTGAGAGTTTCCACTGCCGCACCGGGTCGACCTGACGGATGGTGAACCGGGTGCGCTGCTCGGATTGCGTGACGGAGAACCACAGCTTGGTCAGACTGATGCCGTCGTTGACCAGCATCTGCTCGAACAGCGGGGCCTGCCGGATGAATTCGGCGTGCTGCTTGGGCGAGCAGTAGCCCATCACGCGTTCCACCCCGGCGCGGTTGTACCAGGAGCGGTCGAACAGCACGATCTCGCCGGCGGCGGGCAGGTGCTGCACGTAGCGCTGGAAGTACCACTGGGTGCGTTCTTTTTCGGTCGGCTTCTCCAGCGCGACCACGCGGGCTCCGCGGGGGTTCAGGTGTTCCATGAACCGCTTGATGGTGCCACCTTTGCCTGCGGCGTCACGCCCCTCGAACACGATGACGTGCCGGAGTCCATTGCCCTGGCTCCACTTCTGCAGCTTCAGCAGTTCGATCTGCAGCAGGCGCTTCTGTTCCTCGTACTCCTGACGCGACATGCGGTCGTCGTACGGGTAGTTCTCCCGCCAGGTGTCGACGACCTCGCCGCTGGGTTGCAGCAGCAGTTCGGGGTCGTCATCGTCGTCGTCGCGGACCGTGTACCCGGTGATGTCGAGAGTCACCGGCCGACGGTATCCACCCCGGCGAACACGAAGGTGTCGCCGGGGTGAACGGCTGGTAGTGCCCTACTTGGCCCTGCGGCGCGGACGCGCCAGCGCCAGCTTGGTCAGCAGCTTGTTCATCCGAACGATCGCCTTCTCGGAGTTGTTGTAGTAGCTGCCGCCGGCGCCCACACTGGTGCGCGGCACCACCACGGTCTCCTGCTTGCAGAACTTGCGCACCCCGTCGACGCCGCCGAAGCGGGCACCGATACCGGAGGTCTTCCAGCCGCCCATCGGCGCGGTGGTGCACATCAGGTTGGAGATGACGTCGTTGACGTTGACCGCACCGCAATCAAGCTGCAGCGCAATGGCCTTGGCCCGGTCGACATCCTTGGAGAACACCGAGGCGCTCAGCCCGTAGGGGCTGTCGTTGGCCAGCCGAACGGCTTCCTCGACCGAGGACACCTTCATGATCGGCAGGGTCGGACCGAAGGTCTCCTCGGTCATGCAGGCCATCGAGTGGTCGACGTCGACCAGCACGGTCGGCTCGAAGAAGCTGCCACCGCCCTCGGGGCGCTTGCCTCCGGTCAGCGCCTTGGCGCCGGCGGCGACGGCCTCGTTGACGTGGCGTTCGGTGATCGCCACCTGACTGTCGTCGATCTGGGAGCCGAAGTGGTAGCCCTCCCCGGTCCCCATCTTGAGGTTCTCGACGGCTTTCACGGTGGCGGCGACGAACTGGTCGTAGACCGGATCGAGCACATAGACCCGCTCGACGGACACGCAGGTCTGGCCGGCGTTGAACATCCCGCCCCACACCGCGGCGTTGGCGGCCAGCTCGACGTCGGCATCCTCGAGCACGATCATCGGGTCCTTGCCGCCGAGCTCCAGGCTCACCGGGGTCAGACGGCGGGCTGCACGCTCCATCACCTTGGCTCCCGTCGCGCAGGAACCGGTGAACTGGACGTAGTCGGAATTGTCGATGACCGCCTCCGACACCGCACGCGCACCCTGCGCCAGGGCGAACACCTCGGGGGCACCGGAATCCAGCCAGCCGCGCAGCAGCACCTCGGCAGTCAACGGGGTGCGCTCAGACGGCTTGAGCAGCACCGCGCACCCGGCAGCCAGGGCGCCGATGGCGTCCATCATGGCGTTGGCCACGGGGTAGTTCCACGGCGCGATGATCCCGACGACTGCGCGCGGCCGGTAATGCACGGCGATCTTCTTGATCGACATGATGGGCAGCGCGGCCGGCCGGGTGTCCGGGGCCATCGCCTCCTCGACGACCTTGATGTAGTACGAGAGGATCATGATCAGCAGCGGGACCTCTTGTGCGGCGTCCATGGCCGACTTGCCGGTCTCGGCGATCAGGAGTTTCTCGATCTCGTCGCGGTGGTCCCCCAGCCATACCGCGTAGCGGGAAAGGACCTTGGCGCGGCCTTTGGCGCCTCGGGCCTCCCACTCCTTCTGCGCTTCCCGCAGACCCGCCGCGATACGCGGCACGTCGGCCGCGTCGGTCCAGGTCACTTGGCCGGCGACGGCGCCGGTCGCGGGGTTGTAAATGGTGCCGGAGCCCGTGAACTCTCCGGTCAGAGCTACATCTGGCGTCGCTGTCATGCGGCCTATGTTAATCGGCGTTTGTGACGCACGTCGCACCGGGGTTGACACCTGTCAAGTTGGTGGCCGCGCCGGGGTGTCCAGATCGACGAAATGGCCGCCCCGCGGAGTGCGTGAGCGGCCATCTCGTCGAATTCGAGGGGAACTTACCGAGAGCGTGGCGACCCCTCATCACCGCGCTCTACGCCGGCATCACCTCAGTCCTCAGAACCCTTCTTCGGGCCGAGCTTCTTGGCCGTCTTGTCGGCCGCTTCGCGCACCTTCTTGACGACCTTGTCGACGTTCGCCTTGGCCTTTTCCCGCCGCTTCTCGGCCTTGTCCTTGGCGCCGTCGAGCGCGGCGTTGAGGTTGGTGACGTGGGGCTTGAGGTTGTTCACCTTCGGCTTCTGGTCGGACTTGTCGTCGGCGGCCGACAGCAGCCGGCTCCGATTGAGACTGTTGTTGGCGAGCACGTTGCCGGTGCTGTCCACCTTGTCGCGCACACCGAGCACGTTGGCGGCTGCGATCCGCACGGAATCGCGCGCACCGATCAGTTGGTTGTTACGGAACTGCATGAGGGCGCCGTCACCGGTCGGGTCGGTCGGGTCGTGATTGGTGCCGCCACCGAGCCCGGCCGGGAGCGCTTCGGCAAGACCCTCGATCGCCGGGTCCGCGACCCACATCGGCGCATCGATGTATTCCTTCACCGCCCTGTAGACCGCGAGCTCGTCGCCGGATGCCACCGCCTGCGCGACGGACACCAGGCCGACCGCCCCGAGCACGGCGCCGTTGACGCTGCGCACGGCCGATTCCTGCAGCCCCCGAGCGAGCGCCGCGGTGTAGTTGTCGTTGGGCCACGGGGTGTCGACGTCGAGCACCTGCGCGAACTGCGCGTTGATGTCATCCCGGAGGCCCAGGAGTTCGTTGTTGCGGAACTGCATGAAGGCGCCGTCACCGGCCGAGGTGTTGGTTACGTGGTCCGAGCCGCCACCGAACTCCTCGGGCAGCGTGATGGCAATCGCCTCGATGAGTGGATCGGCGACATAGACCGGTGAATCGACGATCTGCCGAATCTGGGAGAACAACCGCTCGTTGTCGCCGGCCACGAGCTGAGCCGCGAGGACAAAGGGCGTGAGCGGCGCCTGGACGAACTGGTCCGCGAGCCGCTGACCGGCCATGAACACCAGCCCCGCTTGATTCATGCCCTCGAAGCTGGCCATCAAGGCCGTCGACGCGTCGAGAACACGCGGCGGCGTGGGTGTCGACACCGCGACCGGAGTGATCGCGACGACACCGGCGGTGGCGACGGCGACGCATGCGGCCAGACCGCTCGAGACACGACTGTTGACACGACTGTTCATTGATGAAATCCCCTCGATGACTTGCTATTTGGGCTGACCGACGACTCGGTACGCGCCGGAATTTACCTGGCACTAATCAAGATCTCAGGTTTTTCTCAGGTGGAAATTTTGCGGTTGTTGCATGCGCAACTACCTTCGCTCCCGGCACGGTTGCCGCAAAAATCAGAAAGTAACCATCTGCGCAGCTCGCACCCGCACGAAGAGTTTGCTGTGGGGCTACGCCAGATCTAAAAGCATTGCGGAATGCAACACCGGGCGACGACCAACATTCCTGAACCGTCAACTGGTCCTTGATGGTTGGCCGATCTTGAAAGTACCCCGTGGACATCGCGCGCCATCTCGCACCTGAGGGCTCCGCATCGCGGGTAGCCATCGGGCGAAAAGTCCGCACCGGACAAATGATCGCTCAGCGAAGATCAGGCGAGGCGTCATCCACCTGGCCATATTGCCCATCTCGGGCGAGCGTCGCGGCGACGCACACCACCGAGGTGCCCAGCAGCACCCCGCCGATCGTGTCCGTGAAGTAGTGAAAGGTCATCGACAGGCCGAACATGGCGAGCAGGACAACGCAGACCGCCACCACCAGCACCCACAGCCTCATGCCTGCCACCAACACGAGCAAGCTCGTCACTGCCACGAGAAACGTGGTGTGACCGCTGGGATAGGCCAGCGCACCACCTTTCTCCCTACCGAAGATCGGCTTGATGACGCGAACGACGGTGATCGCCACCAGCGGGCTCACCACCATGGCGAGCGCCAACCGTTTCCGGTGTTGGCGCAGCGCCACGACGATGCCGACCAGCAACGCGGCCGCCACCAGCAGCGGCTGGCTGAGCACCAGGAAGACGTCCCGATACGAACCGAATTCGACGCCGATCTGCTGGAACCAGTTGTCGATCGGCACCGGTCCCGTACGGACGGCCCAGCCGAGCAGGACCATGACGGTGAGGCCGACGACGGGCCACCACCGGGCGATCAAGGGATGATGCCGCGCAGATACGCGGCCTGGCCCAGGTGCTGGGCGCAATCATCGATGATGCTGACCAGCCGGGCACTTGCCGTCACCGGCGGATCCCACCGGCTGTCGACGATGCGGCCGAGGTCGGAGGCGGTCACCCCGGCGATGTAGGCCAGCGTCACCTTGTGCACTGCCAGGTAGTAGCCCGCCAGCAGTTCGGCTGAGGCGTGCACCTTCGCAACGTCCTCGGGGCTGTGGCCGTAGCCGATGTCGTTGCCCGGTAGATCGAGCCCGAACCGATCCTTCCAGCCGTCGCGGGTCCACACCTGCTCGATCCCGGCGATGTCGCACAACTGCAGGTCCTGGCAGCGAGCACTGTGCCAGATCAACCAGGCGATGCTGTTGGCCTGCGGTGTGGGCCGGTAACTCGACACCTCTTCGGTCAGCCCGTCGGTGAGATCGTCGACATGCTCGATGAGCCGGGTGAACGCGTCGCGCAGCAATTCGCGGACGGCATCGGAACCGGCGTTGGAGTCAGCGGCAGCCATGGCATCGACGCTACTCGCGAAACGGCCGATGGCCGGTCCGACTACCATCACTGCATGCCGTTGAATACCGGTGACGTGTTCGCCGGGTACACGATTCAACGTCTACTCGGCTCAGGCGGCATGGGCGAGGTATATCTGGCCCAACATCCGCGGCTCCCCCGCCAGGATGCGTTGAAGATCATGCCGGCCTCGCTGACCAGTGACGCCCAGTACCGCGAACGGTTCAACCGCGAGGCCGACATCGCCGCCTCGCTCTGGCATCCCCACATCGTCGGCTTGCACGATCGCGGCGAGTACGAGGGCCAGCTGTGGATCGCGATGGACTACGTCGACGGCACCGACGCCGCGCGGCACGTGCGTGAGCGGCACCCCGGCGGCGTCCCCCTACGTGAAGCGGTCGAGATCGTCACCGCCATCGCCGAGGCGCTCGACTACGCCCACGAGCGCAACCTGCTGCACCGCGACGTGAAGCCTGCCAATATCCTGCTGACCGGACCCGAAGCGGCTCGTCGTCGAATCCTGTTGGCCGACTTCGGCGTTGCCCGTCGGATCGATGACATCAGCGGGATCACCGCCACCAACATGGCCGTCGGTTCCATGGCCTACTCGGCTCCCGAGCAGCTCCTCGGGCAGTCGATGGATGGGCGGGCCGATCAGTACGCGCTGGCAGCCAGTGCATTTCAGCTCCTGGCCGGGCACTCGCCGTTCCACCACTCCAACCCGGCGGTGGTGATCAGCAAGCAACTCAACGAGCCCCCACCGAGCCTGGGGACCGAACGTCCCGAACTGGCCTACCTGGACGAGGTCATGCTCAAGGGGATGGCCAAGGACCGGGCCGGCCGCTACCCGCGGTGCAGCGATTTCGCCAAGGCGCTCGCCGACGCCCGGCCGACGGCCGCTCCCCTCACGCAGCGGCCCCCCACGCCGCAACCGCAGCCTCAGCCGCCGGTGTCGGTATCGCCACGGCCGCAACAGTTCTCTCCCGAGCCCCCGCGGGTCATCACGGCCCCGAGCTTCACGGCATCCACCCACCCGGTGGCCGGCCCATCGCACTCCTCCCCCCACTGGTCGGGGCCCAGCCCGATCCCGCAGCCGCGCCGCCCCGAGAAGAGCAGCGCGGCAAGGGTTGTGGTGCCTACCGTGCTCGCAGTGCTGTTGGTGTGCGCCATCGGCTTCGCGATCAGCCAGTTCGTCCGCGATGCCCCGGTGGCGCGAACGACGCCGTCGTGGCAGCCATACGTGGACGCCGCCCAGACTTTCGCGTTGCACACCGTCACCGTGAGCGCAGACACGGTCGACACCGATCTCGCGACGATCATGGACGGCGCCACCGACGAGTTCCGCGCCGACCTGCAGAACCAAGCACCGCAGATCAAAAAGAAGGCCACGGATCTGGGCGTCAAGACCGACGGAACGGTCACCGGGGCCGGCGTCGAATCGTTGTTCTCCAACGAGGCGGTCGTGCTCGTCACCGTCGACACCAAGGTGACCGTCACAGTCAATCGGGTCGGTGTGGTTTCACTGCAACGGGTCAGGGTCACCGTTGAGCACGTCGACGGCAGCTACAAGGCCTCGAAGCTGGAGTTCGTGAACTGATGGGCACACGCACACGTGGCTGGACGCTGTCGGTCATCGCGCTGATCGTGGGGATCGTCGTCGCGGGCGGCCTTGGCTTCTGGCAATTGTCGGTCAAGAGCACTCCGGCGCCCGCCCCGATCGCCGACGACGACCAGGCGCGCGAGCAGGTCACCGATTTCGTGAAGACCAATGTGGTCAAGGCGCTGAGCTTCACCCCGACCACCAGCCGGGCCGAGATCGACGCGGTCACCGAAATCCTGACCGGCACCGCCGTCGACGAATACCGGAAAACGATCCGCGCGAAGTCGGACAACGTCACCCAGTCGGCGATTGTCCGCAACACCGGAGTGGAATCGCTGACCGCCGACGAGGCCAAGGTGGTGGCGTTCGTCGACCAGAGTTCCGAGACCGCCGGCGGTCCGTCGACCAAGGACGCGGTGGCCTACCGGGTCAGCCTGACCCGCATCGACGGCGACTGGCGGATCTCGGAACTGGAACAGCTCTAAGGGCTACTGCGGGGCAGCCCCGTGGAACACCGCCTCGACGTTGTTTCCGTCGGGATCGCGGACGAATGCACCGAAGTAGCCCGGGTGGTATTCGGGCCACAGGCGTGGCGCATGTAGCGACTCGGCACCCAGACCCAGGGCCGCGTCGTAGAACGCCTGCACGGCATCGGCGTCGGCCGCGTGAAACGCCACGTGGATTTCCCGGTTGGGCCCACCGGCATCGCCGGCACTGGCATCGGCGATCCAGAAGTCGGGCTTACCTTCACTGCCGTAGCCGATCGCCACCTGGTAGTCCAGCTGTCGGCTGTACCCGAGTACGCCCAGCACAGAGTCGTAGAACTCCTTTGATTTGGCCCAGTCGGTGCAATTGATTCCAAAGTGATCGATCACCGGTCGATCCTTGCATCCGGCACCGACACGTCGCGCCTGTTCCGTGATCGGCCGTGGCGTCGTACGTTAGTTAGGTGACCTACGACTTGTGCATCCGTGGCGGAACCATCGTCGACGGCCTGGGCGGCGAACCGTACGTGGGAGACATCGCCGTACGCGACGGCGTCATCGCCCAGATCGGTTCCGTGACCGGGACCGCCACGCGCGAGATCGATGCCACCGGACTGTTGGTCACGCCCGGTTTCGTCGACCTGCACACGCACTACGACGGGCAGGCCATCTGGTCGGAACGGCTCAACCCGTCCTCGGCGCACGGGGTCACCACGGCCGTCATGGGTAACTGCGGTGTCGGGTTCGCACCATGCCGCGCCGACGACCACGACGTGCTCGTCGACGTGATGGCCGGCGTCGAGGACATCCCCGGGGTGGTCATGGTCGACGGACTGCCGTGGACATGGGAGACGTTCCCCGAATTCCTCGACGCACTAGGGGCCAGACAGCTCGATATTGATGTGGCGGCGTTCCTGCCGCACTCTCCCCTGCGGGTGTACGTCATGGGCCAACGCGGCATCGACCGCGAGCCCGCGAACACCGAAGATCTGGCGCTGATGCGCAAGCTCGCCGCCGAGGCGGTCAACTGCGGCGCGCTGGGGTTCGCCTCGTCGCGGCTGACCATCCACAAGACCGAGAGCGGCCGGCCGATTCCCAGTTACGACGCCGGCTACGCCGAGATCGAGGCGATCGCCCGAGGGGTCGACGACGCAGGCGGCGGCCTGATCCAGTTCGTGCCGGACCTGGTCGCGGGTGATTACGAGCCGGCGCTGCAGACGGTGTTCGACGTGGCCGCAGACGTCGGGTTGCCGGTCACGTTCACGCTGGCGATCGGCAACGCCGGCCCGGCGTTCTTCGAGGACGCGCTGCGCATGGTGGAGAAGGCCAACTCCAACGGCGGCGAGATCACCGCCCAGATCTTCCCGCGGCCGATCGGACTCGTGCTCGGCCTGGAGTTGTCCGGCAACCCGTTCGTCCTCTACCCGAGCTACCGCGAGATCGCCCACCTACCGCTGGCCGAGCGGGTCGCGGAGATGCGCAAACCCGAAGTGCGTCAACGCATTCTGAACGACACCTCGGCCAGTGACGGGCATCCGCTGATGTTCGCGGTGCAGGCCTGGGACTACATGTACCCGCTGGGTGAACAGCCCGACTACGAGCCCGACCCGTCGAACTCCATCGGTGCGCGGGCCCGGTCCCGCGGCGTCGACCCGCTCGAGGAGGCTTATGACCGCCTGCTCGACGACGACGGGCACGCCATGCTGCTGGTCACGCTGGCCAATTTCCGTGACAACTCACTCGACATCGTGGCCGAGCTGCTCCGCCGTGACGACGTGGTGCTGGGGCTCGGTGACGGCGGGGCGCACTACGGGATGATCTGCGACGCCAGCTTCCCCACCTACCTGCTGACCCACTGGGTCCGCGACCGCAGCACGGGCACGCTGAGCATCGCCGACGCCGTCCGGGAACTGACCTCGGTGCCGGCCAGGGTCGCCGGGCTGGCAGATCGCGGTCGAATTGCATTGGGCTACAAGGCCGATCTGAACGTCATCGACCACGCGGCACTGCGGCTGCACCGTCCCGTCGTCGCCTACGACCTCCCCGGCGGTGGACGTCGCCTCGACCAGACCGCCGACGGCTACGTCGCGACCGTCGTCTCCGGTGAGGTCATCGCCGAGAATGGTGTACCGACCGACGCGCGACCCGGCCGGCTGGTCAGGGGGCGGCAGGGCGCTCCCGCCTGAGCCCGGCGCCGGGCCCCGGCAGCGGGACCGCGGTACCTGCCACCATGAGCACTACCTCGTCGCATTCCGCGGCGATCCGCGTGTTCACGATTCCGAGGAGATCACGAAAGAGGCGCCCTGAGACGGTATCCGGCACTACGCCGCTGCCGACCTCGTTGCTCACCGCCACTGCCGTGACATCGCAGTGCCGCCAGGCCGCCACCAGTTCATCGACATCGCGCTCGACCGACGCCAGCGGCGCACCGTCCCAGCAACCGTGCCGATCCATCCGCGCCGCCAGCCAGGTACCCAGGCACTCCACCAGGACCGGCACCTCGGTGGCACGCAATATTGCTGCGATGTCGGAGGTTTCGGCGGTTTGCCATTCCATGGGTCGACGGTCCCGGTGGCGCTGAACACGTTGTGCCCAGTCCGAGTCACCTCGCCGAGGGCCGCCGGCCGCCACGTACACCACCTGCGATTGGCCGGCCAGCATCGTTTCGGCCTGTACCGATTTGCCTGACCTCACGCCACCGAGAACCAATGTGCGCGAGGGCGGGACCGCCACCGACGCCGTTGACTCCCCCAACGACACCACCTCTCCGTCCCGGCCGGCACGCGCACCGTATCGGCGCAGCACCCGGGCCAGTTCGGGCCCCGGTGGGTTGAAATGGCTCAGATGAACAGCGATGACATCGGTATGTGCTTGCACCGCACCCGATTCCCGCAACTGGGCCAGCGTGCGCGCGAATGACCGAAGGTCATGGTGGTCAGCGCGGTGCTCGGTACGGGTACCGAAGGTCTCCTCGAGAAAGACGGCGTCGAACCCGGCGCCTGCCACCGCCGCGTGCGTCTCCTCCGGCAGCGGGCCCGTGTCAGTAGCCCATAGGAACCTTGTCCCCGAGCGGGTTACGTCATAGAGGACGGCGTCGTCCACGATTCCATCGGAGTGCTCGGCAGCCACCACGCGAACGGTAAAGTCGCCTCCGGGCGCCGGCAGGATCAACTCGTCGCCCGGGTGTACCGCGCGGAATCGGATCGGGTCATCGGGCCCCACCCAGTCGCGACACTGATCCAGCGCACCGGGCGGCCCCACCACGTCGAGGGGCTCCGTCCGGCCCACCCAGTGCCGCATGACCAGAGCTGCGGGTCCGACGTGATCGAAATGCCCGTGGGTCAACAGGATGTGGCGAACCGCGGCCAGAGTCCGTCCTCCGCGCAGCGCAGCGCGCGGCGCCTCAGGACCACAATCGATCAACAGAGTGTCGTCGATGAGCGCTGCCGTCTGCCCGCGAATCTCGCCGGCTACCAGCGCCCACCGACATGACCGGCACGCGCAGAACGGGCTGGGCCAGCCGTCGGCACTGCCGGTGCCCAACAACATCACGTCCATGGACGCACCTCGTCCCGAACGGGCATCGGCACTTCGCTCGGATAGTTCGACTGGCCGTCGACGGCCACCACCTGATTACCGGCACCGAGCGCCCAGAGTGTCTCTGTCGCCGAGGGGCTCAGTGAGACGATGCGCTGAGGTGGGGACTGGCCGCCGCTCCCGCCGGGATCCGGGGCGGGTGCGCTGGCGGCGAGGATGAGCTTTGCCGACACTGCCGCCAACCGGCAGCCCACGCGTCTCACTAGAACCAGTCCTTCATCCGAGGAGGTTGTCGTCCGTGGCTCAGCTGACCTGGCTTATCCGCACCGGGTGGCGCGGCTTCACAGTTGCGGGACAGCGCGGACATTCCAGAATCACCTGGGCACTCGACTTCACTGGACACCACGGCCCCGGCGTTGCCGGGGTATCGGTGAGCCTAGCCGAGCCCGCCCGAAGCACCCCCCGGCTCGTGCGCGGACGCCAATCTTCACCGGTCTGACAGGTCGGGCACCCCGGGCCGTCAACCGGCCTATTCTCACGTCATGAGCGTGAAAGTGGACCTCAACCAGCTGGCCGACAAGCTGGCGGACTACACGTTCGCCTATCTCGTCACGGTCGACGACAACTACCACGCGCACACTGTCGCGGTGGAGCCACACCTGGTCAACGGCGTCATCCACGTCGGCCCGGTCGGCGGTCACACCCGCAGAAACCTCGCGTCCCACGAGCACGCGACGCTGGTCTGTCCGCCGCGGCAGTCCGGTGGGTATTCGCTGATCGTCGACGGGCGGGGCCGAGCCGGTGCGACCGAGGACGAGGCGCATCAGATCGTGCCCAGTCGCGCGGTACTGCATCGCAAAGCGGCCGCGCCCGGCCCGCCGGGCCAGTGCGACAGCGATTGCATCGTCTTGTCGGAGAACTGACCCAACGCGCCAGGCCCGCCGACCACGCGAGAACTGCCCACTGAACAGCGAGAATCCACGCCTCACATCGCGCTCCCTGCGATGCGAGAATGACCCCGTGCACGAAACGCGAGTGGTCGTTGCCGATGACGACGTGTTGCTCAGGGAGGGCCTTGCCAGCCTCCTCGAGCGTGGCGGCTTGCAGGTCGACGGGCAAGCCGGGAACGCCGAGCACCTCGTCAATCTGGTTCACGACCTGAAACCTCAACTGGCGATCGTCGATATCAGGATGCCGCCCACCCATACCAGCGAAGGACTCGATGCGGCGAAATTGATTCGCCAGAAGTACCCCGAGACCGCCATCTTGGTGCTGTCGGCACACGTCGACGTCGAGCACGCGGTGGAGCTGCTGGCCGGCGGCCACAGCGTGGGCTATCTGCTGAAAAGTCGCGTCACCGATGTCGATGACTTCATCGACACGGTCAAGCGGATAGCCAATGGCGCGTCAGTCGTCGACCCGGCGCTGGTCCAAGAACTCATCTCGGCGCAACGCCGCGACGATCCGCTGGCCGCGCTCAGCGCGCGCGAGCACGAGGTGTTGGCGCTGATGGCCGAAGGACTGTCCAACGCCGGTATCGGACGGCGGTTGTGGGTCACCGAGGGCACCGTGGAAAAGCATGTCCGCAGCATCTTGACGAAGCTGAGCCTGCCGGAGACCGGCGACGACCACCGGCGGGTCCGTGCCGTCATCATGTACCTGGAAGCTCGGTGATGAACCTGCGGATGGCGGTGGCAGACAAGCTCATCTTCGGCAGAAACCCCAGCGCCGGGCTGGCAGCGGTCAGATCGGCGAAATCCTCTTGGTCGTGCGTGGAGATCATGATGACCGCCGGGCACGGTGATATCTGGCGATGGATGTCCTCGGCGACGTCGAAACCGTTCTCATCCCCGAGATCCACGTCGACGAGCACGATGTCGGGTCGCAAGGTGCGGGTGTACCGGAGCGCCTCGGCGCCGGTCGCCGCCGCCGCCACGACATCGACCCCAGAGCCCGCCAGGATGCGGCGTGCGGCATCGCCGAACGCTGAGCTGTCGTCGACGATCAGACAGCGCATGGTGTCTCCATTACGCTCCGCATTGTTCGAGAGTGACAGATCCAGCAACCAACCGGCATTGCGGCTACCCGGAAGAAATTCGCGGTCGTGACCACCACCCCGTCGGCCACGACGGATACTCCTCCGCGCGGCCGCACCAGACGCGAACGGCTGTTGGCCGTTCTGCTCCGCCCCACCACCCCACCGGTGCGGTGGGGAATCGTCACGGCCGTTGTCCTCATCGGACTGGAATTCGTCATCGTCGAACAGCTGAAGCGGATTGCGCCGGACAACGCGTTCGGTGCGGTGTTCCTGTTCGGAGTGTTGGTGGTCTCGGCGGGGTGGGGTTTTCGCCTTGCCATCACGATGTCGATCGCCAGCACGTTGGCCTACGTCTACTTTCACGTCAGTGAGTGGCAGGGCAGCCTGGCACCCGCCATCGTCGTTTTCCTCACCTTGGCGTTTTTGACGAATCTCCTTGTCGGGCAGGCGCGTTTGCGCGCGGTAGAGTCCGAACAACGGCGGCGGGAAGCCGATGTTGCCGCAGAGCTGGCGCGCACGATGCTGCGAGGGGCGGCGGCCTTGCGCCGGGTCGCCACTTTGGTTGCCCGCCGTGTCGAACCTGCCGACCTCTATCAGGTGGTCGTCGACGAGCTCGGACGCGGCCTCGACATCGAGCACGCCACCTTACTCCGGTATGAATCTGATTCTCACGCAGTAGTTCTGGCGTCTCGATCTCAAGATTCCCACGACCGCCGCCTGCCCAGCGGAGAACGCTTCGGGCTCGATTCTGACACCGTTGTCGGCCTCATCGCCCGATCCGGGGCGCCGGCCCGGGTGACGACATACCGGCACCGCGGCAGTGCGGCCGCCGCGCGGCTGGACGACCTCGGCATGCGCTCGGGGGCCGGGGCACCGATCCTGGTCGGCGACCGTATCTGGGGTGCACTCATCGCGAGCAGTGTCAGCTCTGAACCGTTGCCCGAGGACATCGAAGTACGGGTCACCGACTTCGCCGACCTGGTTGCCACTGCGATCTACAACGCCGAGACCCGCGCAGAGCTGACTGCGTCGCGCGCCCGTATCGTTGCCGCCGCCGACCAGGCCAGGCGTGGTTTCGAGCGGGATCTCCACGACGGAGCACAGCAGCGCATCGTGTCGATGGGACTCGAAGTCAGGGCCATCGAAGCCACGCTGCCGGACGACGACACCGTGCTTCGACCCCGGATGGGCGCCCTCGTCGACTCCCTTTCCAACTTGCACACCGACCTGCAAGAACTGTCTCGCGGCCTGCATCCGGCGGTACTGTCCCGGGGCGGCCTCGGGCCCGCCCTGAAGACCCTTGCCCGCCGATCACCGGTGCCGGTCGACCTCACTGCCGAGCTGACTGGCCGGATGGCGGAATCGATCGAAGTGGCCGGCTACTACCTGGTTGCCGAATCCCTGACTAATGCCGCCAAATACGCCAAGGCACACGAGGTGATCGTTCGGGTGACGGCCGACGAGACCGCCCTGCACATCGAGGTCGCCGACGACGGCGTCGGCGGAGCGAACCCGGCTGCGGGTTCTGGACTGATCGGTTTGAAGGACCGTGTGGAAGCGCTGTCGGGACGCTTCGAGGTGACCAGCCAAGCCGGCGCCGGAACCACCGTCAGCGCTCATATCCCATTGCCTGCCAACGAACACCAACTCAGGCGCTGAGGAGTTCCAGCAGATCGTCGCTGATATGCGCATGTCGGTTTCCTTGGCTGCGTGACGGGGCGGGGTCCGGTCAGACCGTGGCGGGCGGGTCGACGGGGTTGATGCGATTGACCACGAGCGGGTCGACGGGCGTGAAGGGAAACACGGGCAGATCGTCGATGTGCGTGTTGAACGCAGCGGCCAGAACCTCTCGCGAGTACGCGCTGGCCGAAGCCTTGTAACCGATGTCCGCAGGGAAGGGCTGGTCGAAGAAGATCAGGAAGTGCCAGTCCTCGGCACCGATGTTCTCGATGTGATGGGGATAGGCGGCCGGGATGAAGTACATGTCACCGGTGGTCAACGTCCAAGTATCAAGGGTGCCATCGGGATTCATCACCGTCATCCGGGCATCACCGCGGTGGACATAGCCCATCTCGCAAGTGACCGGATGCCAATGAGGTTCGCGCATACCGTCTTCGGCGACACGCAGCGAGTACATCGAGATGTCTTTGAGCGCCGGCCAGAACTGATCGCGGGCAAAGCGTGCGTTGCCGCTGGCGTAATTGAGGCCCGGCGCCTGGGCCTCGATGTCGAACTTGTGCGGGTCGTCGAAGTACGCCGCCGCGGGGATATCCGGGGCGCCGACGCGGGCCGCCAGCTTGTGGTCGGTGGTGGTACGGCGGATCTTGGCCATATCGGCCGACGGCAGGTCGTAGGTGTTACCCAGCACGGAATCGGTGAACGCACCGAACGTCGCACCGAGCCCGAAGTCCTCGGGACGTTCGTTGCGGAACGCGATGATGAACTCCGCGACGTCGGTGCCGATGTTCTCGATGTGGTGTAGGGCACCGGAATCGATGTGGAACATCTGCCCGGCGGTCACGATGAAGCTCGCGAAGCGGCTGTGATTGTCGAGCACCGACACCAACGCGGTGCCGGAGACACAATAGGTGAGCTCGTTGGCATTGGCGTGCCAGTGCGGGGTACGCATGGCACCCGGGTTCAGCAGCACCCGCTTGATCGACAGGTTCTTCAGGATGGACAGATTGTCGGCCGTCACCCGCCGCATCGATCCGAACTCGTTCTCCTCGACGATCTCACCGGCGAGCAGGGAGCCGGCATGGCTGATCCGCTCCGAAAATGTGGTCATACTGAGCCTCCTGTGTTCTCGGGTACCGATAACACTGGCCCGTACGCCGGCCGCAGTCATCCACGCTAGCGCCCAGCGACAGAACCGGCAGCGGTAACGCGATCTTCCAGCTAGCCGGTAGACCCGTTGGGTGACATCGGCCAGCCCTTATCGGTGCCAGCGGCAAAGACGGCTGCGCGATTTGTCGAGACCATTGGGGCGCACCGATTTTCGAGGAGGGAAGCCCCATGGAATTCATCTTCAAAGATGACGCATTCAAATTCGAGACCCTGCGCGCCGCCGGATTCGCCCCGGACGCGGGCGCCGACATAGGCGAGGTCGTCGCCACCACCGCCCTCATCCCGGAGGGAGACGAGGAGGCTTGGACCCGGGCCTGGACCTCCCTTGCCGACCGCATCGCAATGCGCGGCGAGGACTCGCTGAAAGCCGGGGACCCTGTCAGCGCACGCGAGGCGTTCTTCCGCGCTTCGAGCTACTACCGCTCGGCCGAGTTCTACCGGCGCGCAGACCCACTCAACGATCCGCTGGTGCTGGAGCTGGCCGGGCTGTCCCGCGACTATTTGCTCAAAGCCGCGGAATTGCTCGACGGGCCGGTCAAGCGGGTCGCGATTCCCTTCGAGAACACCGAACTGCCCGGCTACCTGTTCCTCGTGGATGACACCGGCACCCCGCGGCCAACGGTGATCTACACCAATGGCTTCGACTCGACCGCCGAAGAGGGATACTTCGTCATCGGCGCGGCAGCTCTGCGTCGCGGTTACAACTTCCTGGCCTACGACGGCCCCGGCCAGGGCTGGATGATTCGCGAGCAGAAGGTCCCCTACCGCCCCGATTGGGAGAACGTGCTGGGCCCGGTGGTGGATTGGGCGCTGACAATCCCGGACATCGCGCCGGACAAGATCGCGCATTTCGGATACAGCCTCGGCGGATATCTGGTGGCGCGCTATGCATCTCGCGATCACAGGTCGGCCGCCATCGTCTGCAACGACGGGCTGAGGTCGTTCTATGCGTCCTACCCGCCCATCCCGGGTGATCTGCTGGCGTTGATCGAAAACCACCGAGACACAGAGGCGCTGCCTGCGCTCGACGCCATGGCCGAAAGTGACACCAACGCGCGGTGGGGCCTGCAGAACGGCGTGTGGGTGAACGGCACCGCCAACTTCGCCGAATACGTGCGTAGCACCGCTGCATACACCCTCACCACCGACGACATCGGCGCCATTCAGACACCGGTCCTGCTACTCGAGGGAGAAGACGACAAAGTCTTTGCCGGACAAGCGGCCGCCGTCGCCGCTGAGCTGCGGGCCCCGCATGAACACGTTGTACTGCACAGCCTCGACGGCGCCGGTCAACACTGCCATGAAGGCGCCATGTACCAGCTACACCAGACGGTGTTCAACTACCTGGCCCGGACCCTGTCCACCTGAGCGCTCCCCTGCAGAAACGAAAAAGCCCGGTCTGCCGAAGCAGACCGGGCTTTCCCGTGTGATCTTCCGCGTAAGCGCAGGACTTAGAAGTCCATACCGCCCATGCCACCGGTCGGGTCGCCCGCGGGCGCTCCGGCCTTCTCCGGCTTGTCGGCGACGACGGCCTCGGTGGTGAGGAACAGCGCCGCGATGGACGCCGCGTTCTGCAGCGCCGAGCGGGTGACCTTCACCGGGTCGGCGACGCCGGCCTTGAGCAGGTCCTCGTACTCACCGGTGGCGGCGTTCAGGCCGGTGCCGGCGGGCGAGTTGGTGACCTTCTCGGCGACGACGCCGGGCTCCAGGCCACCGTTGAAGGCGATCTGCTTCAGCGGGGCCGACAGCGCGACGCGCACGATGTTGGCGCCAGTGGCCTCATCACCGGTGAGCGACAGCTCCTCCAGCGACGGAGCCGACTGCAGCAGGGCCACGCCACCACCGGCGACGATGCCCTCTTCGACGGCAGCCTTGGCGTTACGCACGGCGTCCTCGATGCGGTGCTTGCGCTCCTTGAGCTCCACTTCGGTGGCAGCGCCGGCCTTGATCACCGCAACACCGCCGGCCAGCTTGGCCAGGCGCTCCTGCAGCTTCTCGCGGTCGTAGTCGGAGTCGCTGTTCTCGATCTCGGCGCGGATCTGGGCGACACGGCCCTGGATCGCGTCGGCATCGCCGGCACCCTCGATGACGGTGGTCTCGTCCTTGGTGACCACGATCTTGCGGGCGGTGCCCAGCAGCGCGACGTCGGCGGTCTCCAGGGAGAGGCCGACCTCTTCACTGATGACCTGGCCACCGGTGAGGATGGCGATGTCCTGCAGCATGGCCTTGCGGCGGTCACCGAAGCCCGGGGCCTTGACGGCGACGGACTTGAAGGTGCCACGGATCTTGTTGACCACCAGGGTCGACAGGGCTTCGCCCTCGACGTCCTCGGCGATGATCAGCAGCGGCTTGCCGGACTGGATGACCTTCTCCAGCAGCGGCAGCAGGTCCTTGACGGTCGAGATCTTCGAGCTGACCAGCAGGATGTAGGGATCCTCCAGGACGGCTTCCTGACGCTCGGCGTCGGTGACGAAGTAGCCCGAGATGTAGCCCTTGTCGAAGCGCATGCCCTCGGTGAGCTCCAGCTGCAGCCCGAAGGTGTTGCTCTCCTCGACGGTGATGACACCCTCGTTGCCGACCTTGTCCATGGCCTCGGCGATCAGGTCGCCGATGGACTGGTCTCCGGCGGAGATACCGGCGGTGGCAGCGATCTGCTCCTTGGTCTCCACCTCCTTGGCGGACTTCAGGAGGGTCTCGGTGACCTTCTCGACAGCCTTCTCGATGCCGCGCTTCAGGCCGAGCGGGTTGGCGCCGGCAGCGACGTTGCGCAGACCTTCGCGAACCAGTGCCTGGGCCAGAACGGTGGCGGTGGTGGTGCCGTCACCCGCGACGTCGTCGGTCTTCTTGGCGACCTCTTTGACCAGCTCAGCGCCGATCTTCTCGTACGGGTCCTCCAGCTCGATCTCCTTGGCGATGGACACACCATCGTTGGTGATCGTGGGGGCGCCCCACTTCTTCTCCAGGACGACGTTGCGACCCTTGGGGCCCAGCGTCACCTTTACCGCGTCGGCGAGGGCGTTCAGGCCCCGCTCGAGGCCGCGACGGGCCTCTTCGTCATACGCAATTGTCTTAGCCATTGCGAAGTGATTCCTCCGGATAGGGGATCGCACGTTGTGTGGTCAGGTTCAGTGCCCGCGACGGACGGCTGGGGTGTGCTCCCGCAGGTGCGGTCCCTGCCTCACCGGCCCGACCTGGCACTCACTGATCGAGAGTGCCAACTGCATTCTTAGCACTCGACCATGGCGAGTGCAAGGTTGCGAGGGGGCCACTGCGGGTTCTCGCCTTCGCCCGTGGCGAAACGAAGCAGGCGGTCGGCCTGGCCCTCGCCGATTTCTACCTCAGGGCGGTTGCCCGCGCCGTCTGGCGACCCCTGGGTAGAAACCGGCGGCCGTCTGACAGCTGACCCTCGAGACGGTTACCCCGCGGCACGTGTCAGCGAGGTAGTACGAACTGCCAGCCCACCGCTTGCATCGCGGGGATCGCGTCGGCGAATCCGGCGTGGGTACCCGACTGGGGGTGGTTCATGTGGGCGAGCACGATCGATCCCGGCGCGGCGTTCATCACGTTGGATCGCACGGCGGCCGCGGACGCCGTCGCACCGTTGTCGGCGTTGACGGTGAACCCCAACGGCTGCTCGCCGAGTTCGTGCACGATCTCGACGGCCACGTCGTCGTAGTGCGCGGTGCCGGGACGAAACCAGGTCGGGGCCCGGCCGGTCAGCGCGGTCAGCTTTTGGTGGTTGCCCCACACCTCACCGACCACCTCGTCGGCCGACCGGGTCCCGGCGATCCCGTAGGCAGACCGACCCGTCACGGACAGGGGCACATGACGGGTGCCGTGGTTGCCGATCTCGAACAGGGGATTGGCCGCCAACTGCCGGGCCCGGTCCGGATTCCGGTCGATCCATCTCGAGTTCAGCATGAGCACCGCCGGAACACCGTTGCGCTGCAAGGTATCGAGCAGGGCGTCGTCGCAGGCTCCGTCACACGCGTCGAACGTCAGGGCGATCTGGCGGCCGGCGGCGGCGAACGATGAGGTGATGCCGGGCAGCGCCATTCCCCACTGCGTGGGTGGACGCCTCTTGTTGAGCACTGCGACCGAAGGCGGGTCGACGGCGTTCGGGTCGGCGCGAGCGGTCGGCACCACCCCGGCACGCAGCGCATACCCGGCGGCGATCGAACCGACGGCGGTCGCCGTCAGGAATGAACGCCTGGTGATCATATGCCGGACGGTAGGCGCGGATCTTGTAGGTCGGCCTGCGATCAGCTGTGGGTTGACTGCGGACACGTTCGGTCGCCGGTTTCTACCGCAGGGCTGCTCTCAGCGCGCTCTGCCGACCCCCAGGTAGAAAACTGCGCAGAGAAGGCAGCGAAACCGCGGCCCGAGAAAACTCAGCTTCCCGACTGATACTTCTGCACCGTCGCGGCGAACTCGTCGAGCTGGCGCAGTGACTCGTCTTTGCCCACGGACGGCAGGAAGAGCCCCAGCTGCCCGAAGCCGAGATCCTCGGCGGCACGCCAATAGTCGGCCTTGACGGGTGCACCGAACATCATCAACGGCACGTCGCGCGCCGCACCGTCATGCATCTGCCCGATGCGCTTGGCCAGCACGTCCCTGGGCAGCGGATTCGAGATCCAGCCGGCCCCATGACGAATCACGCGCTTGACCGTGGCATCGGAGTTGCCGCCGATGTAGATGGGCGGGTGGGGCTTCTGCACCGGCTTGGGGCGGCAGTAGGAGGACTCGAAGTCGACGTACTTGCCGTGATACTCGGCGGGCTCGTCGGTCCATAGCGCCGTGACGGCTTCGATGCTCTCATCGAGCAGTGCGCCACGGGTTTTCGGATCGGTGCCGTGATCGCGCATCTCTTCGAGGTTCCACCCTGCGCCCACGCCGAGTACGAACCGACCGTCGGAGATGACGTCGATGCTGGCGGCTTCCTTGGCAGTGTGGATGGGGTCGCGCTGGATCAGCAGTGCGACGCCGGTGACGAGTTCGATCGTGGATGTCACCGCGGCCGCGGCGGCGAGGGTGACGAACGGGTCGAGCGTGTTGTAGTACCACGGCGGCAGGTCTCCACCGTTCGGATAGGCCGATTCGCGGCTGACCGGGATGTGGCTGTGTTCGGCCACGATGAGCGAGGCGAATCCACGTTCCTCGATGGCCCGGGCGAGCGATACGGGGTCGATGCTGTCGTCGTCGACGAAGGTGGCGATGCCGAACTTCATCTGGCCGACGCTACTCCGGGAGTCGGGGCCCTGGCGGCTGGCCAACTCGGAGCTCAACCCACCTCAGTGCATCGGCCGAGGAGCAAAGGGGCCGGCTGTTCCCGGTCGGACCGTTAACCCGCCAGTGCCACAGGAGTGTTCAGCCCGACATGCGAACACGCCGGACGACTCGACGATGAGTTTTGTACACAAGATCAAAAGTATGGCAAACGTCCAAACCCCTGCTGATCTGCACAGTTCCCCTGCCCTCAACGTTTGCATCACGCAAAACTGCATCCCGATTGATTGCGTGCGCAACAACCGCCAAAATCCACCTGAGAAAAAGCTGAGATCTTGATTACCGGTGCGTTAGTTTCACCGCCAGCTAGGGGAAAGTCGTTGGAAGTGGCTCGCGTCAGCGTCGTCAGATTTATTGACGCTGACGTCACTTTGGCACCGGGAGACCAGGGAGAACCGTGGGGAAACACAGCATTGCGCAAAGCCGTGGTCGGCGGACTGCGGTAGGTCCGATCGCGACGGCAGGACTGGCGAGTGTGGCGTTGGCGGGTGCCGGCGTCATGCTTCTGTTGGGACCGGACTCACCGACGATGAGGTCGGTGTCCGCAGATGTCAGGCTGGTCAACACCGAGGGCCCGAGCAGTGGAGACAACTCCGGTGCGGACAAGCCTTCGGGCGCCACCGGCAACACCGGCACGACCGGAACCACCGGCAACACCGGGGCCAACTCCAAAGCCAAGAAACCAGGTCTCCCCTCCGCCAAGCAGGTCCAGGAACGTCTGCGCGAGCGCGCCACCGAAGCCACGAAGGCCTTCAACGACCGTGCCGCCGAGGCCAAGAAGGCTGTCGACGACATCGCCGATGGCGTCGGGCTCAAGCGCGGCAACGCCACCGATGACAACGAGACCCGGGGCCCGCTGTGGCGACCGAAGTTGCCCGCATCCTCGAAGGCCGACTCGACCGACTCGAAGACCGGCTCGAAGGACGGTCTGGACCCCACCACTGCCGATGAGCCCAAGCAGCAATGGAAGCGCACCCCGGCGAATGTGCTGCAGGACAACCCGATCTCCCACCGCGTCAGCGACCTGACCGAACGGGTCGCGGCCGCCCTGCCGGATCCCACCCCCAACGACAAGCAGCTCGACTCCGGCGTCACGACCGGTTGGCTCGGCGCTCGATCGGCGGATCCTGCGCCGACCGAGCCACAGGCATTCGTCGCCCCGACACCTGCCCCGGCACCCGCGCCGATCAGCCCGATCACCGGGCTGCTGTCCGCGGTCACGCTGGGCACGATCATGACCCCGAACGCGCCGACGGAGCCCGCCGACATGCCCGGCGTCTGGGCCGTGATGGCCTGGGCGCGTAGGCAATCAGCGTTCACCGTGGACAACAACACGGCCGCTGCGCGCGACACATTGGTTGCCCCCACGCTGAATTCGGCGGTGCTCGACCCGACCGAAATCGTCAACCGGTGGATCTACCAACCGGTGCACTACGGGGCGCAGCTGTGGATCACCAGCCCGCTCGGGTCCGCCGTCGGCAACACCATCAACCAGATCTCGGGGCAGTACCTGATCGGCAACGGCGCCGACGGCACCGAAGCGAACCCCGATGGCGGCGACGGCGGTCTGTGGATCGGCGACGGTGGTGACGGTTACGACGGTGTCGCCACCGGTCAGGCCGGCGGCGACGGCGGTGATGCCGGCTGGTTCGGCGACGGTGGCGAGGGCGGTAACGGCTGGGCCGGCATGGACGGCGGTGACGGTGGCGACGGCGGCAGCTTCATGGGCATCGGTGGCGACGGCGGCGACGGCGGCGCATCGTTTGATCTCCAGCCCGCAGGCAACGGCGGCCGCGGTGGCGACGCCAACGGCTGGTTCTTCGGCATCGCCGGCGATGGTGGTCGCGGCGGCAACGGCATCACCGGTGCCAGTGGTGCGGCCGGCGATTGGAATGTCGACTACGGCAACGGATATGGCAACGGCCAGGACGGTGGAGTCGGAGGCGGCAACGGCGGTAACGGTGGCGACGGCGGTGACGCCAACGGGTTCCTGTTCGCCAGCGGCGGCAACGGCGGAGATGGCGGCGACGGCGGCACCGGCGGTGTAGGTGGAGCCGGCGCCAACGGCGACGCCGCTCATCTCAGCGGTGGCACCGGCGGAACGGGCGGCACCGGCGGTGGCACCGGCGGCATCGGCGGCGCGGCCGGAGCCGGCGGCGGGTTCTTGAATCTCCTCGGCCACAGCGGCGTCGCGGGCAGTACGGGCAATCAGGGCAGCGGTGGCGACGGCGGGGCCGGCGGCATGGGATTCGGGCTCATCACCGGCGGCGCCTCCGGGACGGCAACCGGCGGGTCCGGTGGCGCCGGGGGGTCCGGTGCACAGTCCACCACTGCCGGAGCCGGACATGGCGGCGGCGGCGGTGGTGGTGGCGGCGGCGCCCTGCTGAGCGCCACCAATGGCGGAACCGTCGACGGCACTGCCACGGGTGGAAACGGTGGCCGCGGCGGCAATGGCTCGGTGACCGCGGCCGGCGGCGACGGCGGCACCGGCGGCATCGGCACGGTTTCGGCCGACGGCGCGACCAGCAGTGCTACCGGCACCGCCCGGGGCGGCGACGGCGGCAACTCGACCGGCACCGGCACCGGCGGCATGGGCGGTGCGGCATTCGTCGGCGCGAAGCTGGGCGGCGACGTCACCGACGCGAACGCCAGGGGCGGCAACGGCGGCTCCGGCACCGACGGCGGCAAGGGCGGCACGGGCGGTGCGGCCAACATCACCGCAGGTTTCGAGGGTGGCACCGGCGGCACCGCTTCTGGTGATGCCACCGGCGGCGCCGGCGGCGACGCGACGGGTGCAGGCAGCCTCGGCGGCAACGGCGGATCCGGCAACATCCAGGCAGGCTTCGTCCGAACGGGTATCGGCGGAAACGACGGCACCGCAAGCGGATCCGCGACCGGCGGCGCCGGCGGCAATGCGTCGGGCGGCGGCCACGGCGGTAACGGCGGAACCGGCAGCGTCGTCGCGGGCGGCACCGGCGCGGTGGCCGAGGGCGACGCCTTCGGTGGCAGCGGCGGCAACGGTCTGACCGGTGGTACCGGAGGCAACGGCAGCAGCGGGCAGGTCGGCGCCTTCGCCGAGGGCGCACAGGCCAGCGGCACGGCGCGCAGCGGTGACGGCGGCGATGCCACCGGCGCCGGCAGCATCGGCGGCAACGGCACCATCGGCAACATCCAGGCGTTCGGTGTAGACAGCGAGGCCAGCGGCACCGCCACGGGCGGTGACGGTGGCGACGCCACCAACGGTGGCCATGGCGGCACCGGCGGCCAGGGCCGCATCGTCGCCAATGCCACCGACAGCAAGGCCACGGACAGCACCGCGACCGGCGGCGACGGCGGCAACGCCACCACCAACGGCAGCACCGGTGCCCTCGGCGGACAGGCCTACGTGTTCGCCGGCACCTTCGGTGACCCGAACAGTGGCGGCGACATCAGCGGCAGCACCGCTATCGGCGGCGACGCTGTCAACGGTCAGGGCGGCATCGGCATGGTCGAGGCGATCAACGGCACCATCGCCAACAGCAGTGCCACCGCCGCCGACGGCAATTCCGGCGGTCTGGGTGGCTACGCCACGGTGAGCGCCACCAACGGCGGCAGCATCTCCGACAGCCACGCGACCGGCGGCACCAACAGCGCCACCGCCGCCGGCGGTAACGCCACCATCACCGCGACCGGTACCGGCAGCACCGTGGCCGATGCCGACGCCACCGGCGGCAACGCGGGGCTCGGTGACGCCAATGGCGGCACCGGCGGTCAGGGTGGTGCCGCGACCGTCACCGCGAGCAACGGGGGCGGTGTCACGGATGCGACCGCAACCGGCGGCAACGGCGGCAACGGCACCACTGGCGGGCACGGCGGCGCCGGCGGTGACGGCATCGTTTCAGCCACCTCGGCCGGTAGCACTGCCAGCGGCACAGGCACCGGCGGCGCGGGCGGCGACGGAAGCAACGGCGGTACCGGTGGCGCCGGCGCCCAGGGCGGTGTGGTCGCCCAGCGGACCGGCAGCACGGCCACCGGCACAGGTATCGGCGGAGGCGGCGGATCCGCCGACGGCGCCGGCAGCACCGGCGGCAACGGTGGCGGCGGCTGGGTGCAGACCGGGCTCTACGCCGGTCTCGGCGACAACAGCAAGGCCGACGGGTACGCCCGGGGCGGTGCGGGTGGCGACGCGACCACCGGCGGCCATGGCGGAGCCGGCGGGTTCGCAACCGTGCTCACCACCGGAAATGCCTCTACCGCAAGCGGTTCCGCGTACGGCGGCGCGGGCGGAGACGGTTCCGCGGGTGGTACCGGCGGCGGTGGGGCGCGGGCGCAGATCGTGGCCAAGGGCAACTCGTCCAACGCCGGCGGCACTGCCACCGCCGGCGACGGCGGGAACGGCATCGGCGTCACGGGTGGCAATGGCGGTCAGGCCATCATCAGCGCGGGCCAGAGCTCCGGTGTCGGTGGCGCCAACAGCACGGCCCAGGGCACCGCGACCGGTGGTGATGGCGGCACCGGTCAGGGCGGCGTCAATGGCGGCGCCGGAGGCGGGGGCACCATCACGGCCAGAGGCCTCAACGACTCCATCACCGGCAGCACCGCGACCGGCGGTGACGGCATCACGGGGGCCAACGGCAACAACGCGTCGCTCAACACCAGCCTTGGCTCGATCACCGACAGCTCCGCGATTGCGGGTCAGGACTCCACCGGAGCCGTCGGCGGCGGAGCCAGCATCGACGTCACCGGTAGTGCAACGGGCACAGTCACCGACACCCATGTCACCGGCGGTGACGCGGGCACCGGCAAGAGCGGCGGAAACGCGTCGTTGACCGTCACCGGCGGCGCCAAGGTCACCAACACCTCCGCAACGGGCGGCAAGGGATCCGACAGTGCGGTCGGCGGCAACGTCGCCATCACTGCTTCCGGCACCGGCACCACCATCACCAACGCCACGGCAACAGGCGGCAACGCCGGACTCGGTGACGCCAACGGCGGTATCGGCGGCAAGGGTGGCGATGTCAAGATGACCGCCGGCTCCGGCGGTCACATCGGCGACGCCAACCACACCGCGACCGCCACCGGCGGTAATGGCGGCAACGGCACCAACGGTGGCACCGGAGGAGCGGGTGGCACCAACGGGCTCGGCGCCGGCCAGACCGAGTTTGTGGCGCTGAACGGCGGCACCGTTTACGGCGAGGTCCGCGGTGGGCGCGGCGGCGACGCTGACGGCGCCGGCAACACGGGCGGCGAAGGCGGGTTCGGTTACATGAGTGCGGGCCGGGACAACTTGGTGGTGTCCGGTCCCACCGGCAATGTGACGATCGCCCCCGGCAACAACGCCAAGGCCAGCGGGACCGCGATTGGCGGCGACGGCGGAACTGCCACCGGCACAACAGGTTCCAAGGGCGGCAACGGCAGCAGGGTGGCGATCAACGCCGCCGGTCAGAATTCGATCACCGAAGGCACCATCACCGGCGGCAAGGGCGGCAACGCCACCAACGGCGGCACCGGCGGTGGGGATCAGGGCATCTCGTCGATCAGCGCGCTGGGCCCGAACGCCATCGCAACGGGTGTCACCGCGATGAGCGGCGACGGTGGTGACGGGATCAACGGCGGCACCGGCGGCAAGGGCGGCTATTTCCAGATCGGCGCGTACAGCATCAACGACCTCGCCGGTGCCACCTACACCAACAACTCGATGACGGCAGGCGACGGCGGCAATGGCACCGGCGTCGCGTTCACCGGGGGCAACGGCGCGAATCTGACCCAATCCGCACCGGGGGCGACTGCCAAGCCCGGAAGCCCGATCCAGAACCAGACGATTACCACCGCCGACGGGGCGGGCAGCCCGTAGTCGACGGCGCGAAAGCGCAGGCCCCGCACACATTCCGGTGTGCGGGGCCTGTGCTTGTCGGCGACTAGACGACGCGCAGACCGTCCGGAACCTTGCTCGGGTCACGCCAAAACGCGTCGTGGACAAAACGATTGAACAGATCCGGTGGGAGCACGGTGTCGCGCGGCTCGGCTTTCACCTGGCCGCGCACGGTGTGCAGCCCGGGCGTACCGGCCCGTTCGTCGAATGCGGTGACGTCGTAATCGACGTGGCCGTAGTCGTGTTCGAAGGCCGGCTCGCCGATGAAGTCGTAGATGGCGCCCAGAACTTTGGCCGGGTCGGCGGCCAGGGTTTCGTACTGCACCACCAACAACCGGTCACGCTGAGCGCCGTAGCACGCCTGCTTGAGGGCGTCGTAGGGACCGCCGACCATGCCGTCCTGCGAAGCGACGTCGTTGGCCCTGGTGTAGACCGTGCCGCCGGCGCTGTAGTTGAAGATCGACGAGGGGCTGAAAACATTGCGCTGCACCAGGCGTTCGATGCTGTCGATGACCCACGGCAATTCACGCACGCAGGCAACGACTTTCGCGTCCGGAAACAGCTGCGCGATCGCCGGCATCCGCGCACACCAGCCCCGGTTCGTGTCGAACACCACCTCGGCGTTGCAGTCGGCGTAGTAGCTGTCGAACAACCCGCGCAGGATGCGCTCCCGTTTGGCGTCGTCGAGGAACACCGAGAACTCGTTGCGGGCGCTCATCTGGACGACCAGTGCGTCGAACAACCCGGCCAGCGGCCCCGACATCCCGGCCTGAAAGCGCGGATTCTGTCGCAGCAGGGCCGCCAACAGCGTCGAGCCCGATCGCGGCAGACCCGAGATGAAATGAAGCGCCGTCACCGTTGCCCTTCCGCCCGCAATCCGTCGAACACCACCGACGTGACCCGCTCGGCCACGTCGGCGTTGTAACTCTGCATGGCCTGGCAGCCGACCAGAAGTGCCTTCACGTCCGCGACCGTCACGTCACCTCGCACCGTGCCCGCGCGCTGCGCTGCAGCCAGCAGGTCGCCGACGACGGCGAGATACTCACCCTCCGCCTCGGGCACCACGGTGTTGACGTCGATGCCCGATCCGGCGAGGGCGTCGACCAGCCCGCGGTCGGCGGCGCCCCACTGCAGCACCATCGACCGCAGGAAGGCGAACAAGGCGTCGGCCGGGTCGGCCTCGGCGAGCAAGGTCCGGCCCTCCTCGACGACGCCGCGGATCCGCTCGGCGATCACGGCCTGGAACAACGCCTCTTTCGTCGGGAAGTGGCGGTAGACGGTGCCCGCACCCACCCCGGCCCGGCGGGCGATCTCGTCGATGGGCACCGCCAGCCCGTCGGCCGCGAATGTTTCATAGGCGACCTCGAGTACCCGGGCACGGTTCCGCGCAGCATCCGCACGCATTCGCCATCACCTCACAGACCTGTCAGCGCCGAACCATTGACAAAGCGGGGCGTACGTTCCGTATATTCGAACGCAACCGGGGTACTCACTCCGCTTAGCTCACCAGGAGTCTCCCATGACCAAGTGGACCACCGCCAAGATTCCAGACCAAAAGGGCCGCACCGCCGTCGTCACCGGCGCCAACACCGGCCTCGGACTCGAGACCGCGAGGGCGCTCGCGGCCAAGGGCGCGCACGTCGTCCTCGCCGTCCGCAACCTCCAGAAGGGCCAGGACGCGGTCGACTGGATCACGCACACCGTCCCCGGCGCCGACCTGGAGCTGCAGCGCCTCGACCTGGGGTCGCTGGATTCGGTACGTGAAGCCGCCGATGAGATCAGGGCCAAACACGACAGCATCGACCTGCTGATCAACAACGCTGGCGTGATGTTCACACCTGAGGCGAAAACCAACGACGGCTTCGAGCTGCAATTCGGCACGAACCACCTCGGGCACTTCGCTTTCACCGGCTTGCTGATCGACCACGTGCTGGCGGCACCCGGCTCGCGGGTGGTGACGGTCAGCAGCGTCGGGCACCGCTTCGCCCGCAACGGCATCCGGTTCGACGACCTGCAGTGGCAGCGCGGCTACAACCGGGTCGGCGCGTACGGCCAGGCCAAGCTGGCCAATCTGCTGTTCACCTACGAACTGCAGCGCCGGTTGGCCGGCACCCGCACGATCGCCGCCGCGGCCCACCCCGGGGGTTCCCGGACCGAGCTCACCCGCAATCTGCCGCCTGTGGTCGGCGCTGTGACGAAGCTGGTGGAACCGCTGTTCCAGAGCGCCGACATGGGCGCGCTGCCGACCCTTCGCGCTGCCACGGACCCGGATGTCCTGGGCGGCCAGTACTTCGGTCCGGACGGGTTCGCCGAGCAACGCGGCTACCCGAAAGTCGTGGCCTCCAGCACGGCGTCACACGACACCACCGCACAGCACCGCCTGTGGACGGTGTCCGAGGAGCTGACGGGAGTCACCTTCCCGGCGTTGCAGGACGCGCGCGCCTGAATCCTCGTCGCCGCTTTCGACACGAACGACCGCACCGCGTCTAGGCTGGCGCTCGTGTCGTTCTGGGATCCCAGGAATGTGCCGCCCTATCCCCCGGCTCGTTACACCAAGGACGAGCCAGAAGTCAGCGCCTGGCTGAAGCGCGGCGACGAGCCGCCCGACTACGACTCATCGGGCCTCGTCAAGTACCACTACCTGGCCAACCAGCAGCAGACCAATGGCGACTATGGGCTGTACCGCGTCGACATCAGCCCGCAGGGCGGCGGCCCCGGCCCGCATTTCCACCGGGCCATGTCGGAGGCCTTTTTCGTCCTGTCCGGCACCGTCAGGCTGTACGACGGAGACGACTGGCGCGACGGCAACCAGGGCGATTTCCTGTATGTACCGCCGGGCGGAATCCACGGCTTCCGCAACGAGGCCGACGCACCGACATCTCTGTTGATGTTGTTTGCTCCTGGCGCCCCCCGGGAGGCCTATTTCGAAGGGTTCGCCCAGTTGGCCGACCTCACGGACGAGGAACGCGCCGAGTGGTTCGTCAAGAACGACAACTACTTCCTCTGACCGTGAAGCGCTGGCTGACCCTCGCCTGCACCGCGCTGGCGTCCACGGTGCTCGCCGGATGCGTGGACGACCGGGGCAGTGAAGCCCAGTCGATCGGCACAAAAATCCGCGAGCTACCCGGCGTCGAGGCCGTCGAGGTCGACTACAAGAACGACTTCACCAACGGCGAGTTCTTCAACCTCGACGTCGTGCTGGCCACAGCAGCCACCACCGAACAGGCCCAGGATGTGGTCCCCACGTTCGTGTCGGCCGCGCACAGCGTCGAGTTCGACACCCACTACACCGTGCTGGAGATCGGCAACGACAAGGGCAGCGTGACGCTGCGTCCGCTGTCCGGCACGGGCACCGATGTGGTGGCGCAGTGGTTCGACGTGATGTCCTCCCCCGTGGTCGAACGCGTCGCGATGGGCGCCGACCACCCCGCGATCGTGACGCTGCGCCAACCCGTCGACACCGGCGCGGCAGAGGAGTTGCTGCGTCGGCACCCGGAGCTCGGTGATGCGCAGTGGCTGCTGCAAGTGCCGAAGATCAGCGAATTCGAGTCGACCAGCACCTACACCTCGTACGGCGTGATCCCCGACGCCGCCACTGCGCAGGCCTGGAACGAGATCGTCCGGATCGCCGGGCCGCATCTGGTGATGGGCGAATTCGGCACCGACCCGACCACAGACCGTCCGGTCTCAAGTGTCGCGATCAGCATGAAGCCCAACACCAAGCCGCGGGACGACGAGATCGCCAACGCCGTCGCAGCCGCTCTGGTCGAGCTCGACCGACCCGTCGATCTGATCGTCAAGGGCGGCCACCGATGGGTGGAGATCACCGTCGGCGGCTGTTTCCGGCACGACAAGGCACACGTGGCGTCCTTACTCGAGACCGAGCTGGCCCGCGAGTACGAACGATGCTGAGCGTTTGCTCCATCGCCACGACTGCACGGCGTGAATACGGCACACCACGGATGAGCGAACGACCCGGGTCGGCGGCAGACAACCAGCTCGGCGAGCGACACGCCCGGCGAGCTCCTGCGGATATGCGCCGACGTAACGCGCTGGCCTAGACTGCTTTCCGACGGAGAGGAGTCCTAGGGTGCGGGCTGATGCAGCGCCCAGCACCCAGGCACTTCGGGGCTGGCAGCGCAAGGCGCTGGTGAAATATCTGACGGCAAAACCGCGGGACTACCTGGCGGTCGCCACCCCTGGCGCGGGGAAGACGACGTTTGCGCTGCGAATCGCGGCCGAACTGCTCAATGACCGCACAGTCGACGCGATCACCGTGGTGGTGCCCACCGAACACCTCAAGATCCAGTGGGCCGAGTCGGCGGCACGCAACGGCATCGCACTGGATCCGAGGTTCAGCAACTCCGACTCCCAGACCTCGGCCGAGTACCACGGCGTCGTCGTCACCTATGCCCAGGTGGCCAGCCACCCCACCCGGCACCGCGTTCGCACCGAGAACCGCAGGACGCTCGTCATCTTCGACGAGATCCACCACGGCGGTGACTCGAAGAGTTGGGGCGACGCGATGCGCGAAGCCTTCGACGACGCGACGCGGCGCCTGTCCCTGACCGGTACCCCGTTCCGCAGCGACGACAGCCCGATCCCGTTCGTCAACTACGAGCCCGACGAGGCCGGATTCCAGCGCTCGCAGGCCGACCACGTGTACGGCTACTCCGACGCGCTGGCCGACGGCGTGGTCCGGCCCGTGGTGTTCCTGGCCTACTCGGGTGAGGCCCGCTGGCGCGACAGTGCCGGCGAGGAGCACGCGGCGCGCCTCGGCGAGCCGCTGACAGCCGAGCACACCGCACGGGCCTGGCGCACCGCGCTGAACCCGACGGGCGAGTGGATGCCCGCGGTCATCGCGGCCGCCGACAAACGACTGCAGCAGAAGCGTCAGCATGTGCCCGACGCCGGCGGCATGATCATCGCCACCAACCAGACCACCGCCCGCGCCTACGCCGATCTGCTCACCAAGATCACCGGCGAGGTGCCCACCGTGGTGCTTTCCGACGACCCCAGCGCGTCCGACCGGATCAGTCAGTATTCGGCGAGCACCAGCCGATGGCTGGTCGCCGTCCGCATGGTGTCCGAAGGTGTCGACGTGCCGCGGCTGTCGGTCGGCGTGTACGCCACGAGCGCCTCGACGCCGTTGTTCTTCGCACAGGCCATCGGCCGGTTCGTGCGGTCGCGCCGCCCGGGTGAGACCGCCAGCATCTTCCTGCCGTCGGTGCCCAACCTGCTGCTGCTGGCCAGCGAGATGGAAGCCCAGCGCAACCACGTGCTGGGCAAGCCACACCGGGAATCCGACGGGCTGGATGACGAGGCACTCGAAGCTGCCGAGAAGCGCAAGGACGAGAAGGGCGAGCTGGAGAACGGTTTCGAGTCGCTGGGTGCCGACGCCGAGCTGGACCAGGTCATCTTCGACGGTTCATCCTTCGGCACTGCAACGCCGGCCGGCAGTGACGAGGAGGCCGACTATCTGGGCATCCCCGGCCTGCTCGATGCCGAGCAGATGCGAGACCTGTTGCGGCGCAGGCAGGATGAGCAACTCACCAAGCGCACAGCCGAGGCCGCCGTGTCGGGTGGACCGCCGCCGTCGCGCACCACGCACGGCCAGTTGCGCGAGTTGCGTCGTGAACTCAATGCGTTGGTGACCATCGCGCATCACCGCACCGGCAAGCCGCACGGTTGGATCCACAACGAGTTGCGTCGCATCTGCGGCGGGCCCCCGGTGGCTGCCGCGACCACCGATCAGTTGAAGGCACGCATCGAAGCCGTGCGGGATCTGAAGGCCTGACACAGGCGGACGCGGCGTTCGATCGCGATAAAATCTGAGTCCCTCAAACTCCCCCGAGACTCAACTGGAACTTGTTACAGTCGGCCAATTGCGTTCTGTTGCAGCCAGAACAGTTGGGGGAGAAGCTATGCCGACGACATCCGCTACCGCTGGAGGTGCCCGGTTCATCGGGCGGGTGGGCACGCTCGCGGTCGCACTGGGAATAGGTGTCGCGGTAGCCAACGGCACCGCGATCGCGTCCGCCGAAACCGGCGGTTCGGACTCGTCGGGAACACATTCAAAGGCGACCGGCAATACCAAGACCGACAGCTCGACCCCGAAGAAGGGCCCCCGCAAACCGTCCTTCTCGGACCCGCAGAAGCTGGCCAAGAGGGTCAGTGACGCGGCCGCCAAGGTGGAGTCCGCGCTCGGCAGTTCGAAGGTCGGCGAGCGTCGTTCGGCGGCAGCATCGACCGACCGCAAGACAGACGGCAAGGACGGAAAGAGCAGCAAGGGCACCACAAAATCCACGGCGGCCGATGCCGTCGAGAACGCGGCCGACAATGTGCGCCAGTCGGTGTCGCGGGCCTTCACCAAGGCCACCGACACACCCCGCAAGCTGTCGGCCGCACTGGACAACCGGCCGCAGTCCGCCGAGGCCGAGGTCGAGGCCGAGGCAACCGCGCCACTGGAGACACTGACGGTCGTCACCAAGACGGTGGCGAAAGACGTTGTAGATCGCCTGATCCCGGCGTCAGCACGCACGCAGGCTCCGGCAGCGCAGTCCATACCGGAGATCGTGGCGGCGGCCACGGAGCGGCTCAAACCGCGTCTCCCGGAGACTCCGGTGAGCCCGCTGCAGGACCTCGGACTGGCGGCGCTGCTGGGCTGGTCGCGCCGCGATGGCAGCCAGGGCCTCGTCCCCATCGGACGCGTCACCACACCGGAGACGACGTCGCAGGTGACTCCGGAGGTGACATCCCAGGTGACCACGCAGGCGACGAGCATATTGGCCACCGAGGACCAGCTCGCGGCCGAACAACAGGTCAGCCAGATCGTCAACACACCGTTCGTCCAGCTGGCCAAGGTGGTCCTGATGGCGGCCTGGTACGTCGAGGCGGCCAAGAACTTCGCGACCGTCGGTGGACCCGACTTCACGAACTTCTCCCAGCTCAACCAGGCCGCCACCGAGTTCGCCAACCAGTCGGCGACCGAGTTCCTGCTGCTGAATTCCAACGATCCGAAGCTGTTGCTGCAGGTCAACCCACCGCACAGCTGGAACGGGCAGAACGCCGGCGGCACCCGGATCTGGTACGACAACCCCGATACCGTCTACCGCTTCACCGGTATCAACGGCGCATCGACCTACCAGATCGAGGGCAAGGTCGCGGGGTATGACCCGGCCGACCCGAGTACCCACCCCACTTCGGCGAACACCAATTTCAGTGTGCTCACCGGAATCAACGGGGTCACCGCCGCCAATCTCAACGGCGAAGAACTGAGTATCCGCGACGACGGCACGTTCACCATCGTGGTGAGTCCCAATGGGGCACCGGCCAACCCCGAGAAGGGCATGAACTACATTCAGGCCCCGGCCAACTCGACCATCCTCGCTACCCGAAACACCTTGGGCGACTGGAACACCGAGACGCCGATGACGCTGACCATCGAGAAGACGGCCGGGCCGCCCAGCAGCCTGTTCAGCCAGATCGGCGGATTCGCGATCCCGGTCATCGGCGAGACGGTGGTGAAGAATCCGCTCCTGATGAGCCTGGTGTCGATCGTCCCGGCGTTCGACCGGGCCCCGCTGCTGTTGTCGTCCGCCGAGACGGCCATCCTGATGCTGGTCACCGGAATCAATGGCGAGAACACCTACATGTCCGTGGCGACCGCCACCGGAGCGCCCAACGTGCTGTCCCAGCCGCAGCACAACGCGCAGTTCCTCTCCACGCAGTTGCAGAGTGCCGGCTACTTCCAGCTCAAGGACGACGAGGCGATGGTCATCACCGTCGATCCCGGTGATGCGGAGTACTTCGTGGTGCCGGTGACCAATGACTGGACCATCACCGGCGACACCCGCAATCAGCAGACCAGCCTGAACAACAGCCAGGCCATCAAGAACGCGGACGGCACGTACACCATCGTCGTGTCCAAGACTGATCCCGGTGTGGCGAACTGGGTGTCGACCGGCGGCCTGAACCAGGGCACCATCTCGATGCGCTTCCAAGGGGTGGATCCGGATGCCACGAACATGCCGAAGGTGACGACGCGAGTGGTGAAGGCGTCGGAGGTCCCGGGCATCGTGAACGACCCGAACGATCCCAACTACAACCCGGACCAGCTCGACTACGACCGCGCGCAGCAGATCGCCGACCGTCAGGCCGGGTACGACCGCCGCTACACGGTGTAGGAGCGCACTTCCCGCGGGCACTGCGAGCGCCGATTTCTACCCAGGGGTCGTCCTCGTTGAAGAATCGCGACCCTGGTGTAGAAAACGGCGCGGCCGAGCGGCCGAGCGGCCGAGCGGCCGGCGCGGCCCGGCGCGGCCGAGCACTCACGCCCTACAAGCCCAGCAGCTCCGGCAAATCGGCGACCGAGTCGATGACATGGTTGGGTTGCATCGCGAATTCGTCTGCGGCCCAACGATCCAACGTGGACTGACGGAACTTCCCGGTACGCACCAGAACGCCGGCCATGCCCACCACCTGGGCGGCCAGCACGTCGTTGTTCAGGTCGTCGCCGATCATGTACATCTCCTCGGGGTCGACGCCGAGGCGGTTGGCTGCGGCCAGAAACCCCTCCGGGGCGGGCTTGCCGACGGCCGTGGCCTTGCGGCCCGAGGTCGCTTCCATCCCGGCGAGATACATGCCGGTGTCGACCCGCAGGCCGTCGGTGGTGTTCCACGCGGTGCTGCGGTGCATGGCCACGACGGGCACGCCCTGGGCCATCCAGTCGTAGACCCAACTGAGCGTGAGGTGGTTGTACTCCGGCCCGGCACCGCCGAGCAGCACCACGTCGGGGGTGTCGGGTGCGGCAGGGCCGGTGAACTCGCTCGAATAGACCACGTCGACGCCCGGCATGTCCTCACCGATCTGCCCACTGTTGACCAGGAAGCATCGGGCGCCGGGATAGCGGTCGCGGACGTATTCGGCGGTCAGGGCGGCCGCGGTGATCACCTCGTCGGCGGCGACGTCCATTCCGGCGGCGGTCAGCAGGTCGGCGATCTGCGCGCGGGTCCGGGTGGTGGTGTTCGTCAGATAGGACCGGGCGATCTGCCGCTCGGCCAGCATCCGCAAAGTTTCCGCCGCGCCGTCAATGGGCTGCCAGGAGGTCACCAGCACACCATCGATGTCGAACAGCACTCCACCGATAGCCATGCAGCGACAGTAAACGTCCGCGAATTCAGCGCAACTCGGGGCCTGCCGGTCCGCAGGCCCACCTGTTGTCGGCCACCCAGTGCGAGGCGGCCGCCGCCACGGACCACGCCTGTGCAGCGGGGAGGTCGATCACGGCGTAGCGCTTCTCCCCGGCGGCGGTCGCGGCGATCAGGGTCGCCACACCGGCGCGACGCTGAAAGAACGTCTGCCGCACCGTCCATCCGATGACCCCGGCGGCAGCCAGGTGGTCGCGGCGCCGCTCCAGGCTGCCGGCGCCGGCGACCAGCCAGCCGTCGCGCACGAGGTGCCCGAGGGACCGGGCCCGGTCCGCGGCCAGCAGAGCCGCGCACCCGACGGACAACCCCCACAGCACCCACGCCCACACCGGCACCCCGAGTGCCAGCAACGCCACGCCGGCCACCGCGGGCAGCGCCAGGGCGCGGGTCCAGCGCCGCCGCACCGCCGCCGGCCCGTGGGCCACCAGCGGCGCTTCGACGGCACCTGGATTGCCGATCAACTCGGCCAGCACTCGCCTTGCTGTGTCGGATGGGCAGGGTGGCAGCAGCAGTGAGGCCTCCCCCTCGCCGCCGACGCCGGTCATCACCGCGTCCAGGCGGGCGCCACCGAACGCACGGACCAACAGCGGCTCGCGTAGGGTGCCGCCGCGCAGCCGCCGCATGTCGTAGGTGTGCTCGCGCCGACGTAGCAGGCCGTGCTCCATGTGCAGCACATCGGAATCCCGACGCAACGCCAGGTTTCCATAGGTCAGCAACGACCGCAGTACCGACAGCACCACCGAGGCCACCAGGACCACCAGCGCGCCGGCCACCACGGCAGCCAGGGTCCCGAGGCGTTCGACGAGTGCGATCCCGGACTGGGCCAGCTCTGAGTCGCGCAGCGCGGCACCGACACCGGCTTGATAGACGACGCCGACCGCCGCTGCGATCATGGCCAGACCGGTGAAACTCAGTGGGCTGTAGCGCAGCCAGGAGGGCTGCCAGCGGGCCAGTTCGCGGCCTGCCGGCGCCTCGGCGACCGGAACCGCATCGGCGAGCAGGATCGCGCGCAGCCTCGGCACCTGTTGCGCCTCGACCGCATCCAAGGCAAATTCGGTGTCGCCCTTGGCTTCCTGTCCGGTGCTGATCCGCAGCACGGTCAGCCCGAGCAGCCGGTGCAGCAGCCGCGCATCGGTCGAGACCGACCGGATCCGGTTACGCGGCACCGACAACGTCTTGCGTTGCAGCAGCCCGGTGCGCAGTTGCACCTCGTCGGGTTCGATGCGGTAGCTGGTGGTGAACCACCGCGCCAGGCCGACGCCGATGGTGAGGACGATCGCCGCAATCGTCCAGCCCTGGTTGCCGGTCGCCGAGCCGAGCACCACCGCCCCGATGAGCAGTGGAATCTGCTGCAGCACTTCATGTACCGGGTGGACCAGCAGCATGCGCGGGCTCAGCCGCTGCCACTGCCGCTCGACGGCCGGCCCGGCAGGCAGGCTCATGTGGCGTCCCGCTCGCCGATCGCCGCGATGTCGGTCAACTGCGCCACCACCTGATCGGCCACGTCGTCGTCGAGCGCCACGATCCGCACCGCGCCCGCCGAGGATGCCGTCGTCACCGTCACGTTGGCCAGGCCGAACATCCGGTCCAGCGGGCCCCGGTGGGTGTCCACGGTCTGCACCCGCGAGATCGGCGCGATCCGCCGCTCCTGCACCAGCCACCCCGTGCGGGTGTACACCGCCGGGGTCCCAGACCCGAGGTTGATGTCCCACCGGTGCACCCGGTAACGCCACATGGGGACCACCACGATGAACAGCGCAGCGCCCAGGACCGTGACGACCGCCGCGGTGCCGTGCAGCCACAGCATCCGCTGGTCGATCGCGAACCAGATCAACTGCGCCAGTGTCAGTACCACCCATGGGATGGCCGCGCCCAGTGCCCACACCAGCGGCGCCTTGCGACTGGGCCGCTGGGCGGGATCGCGCAGTGTCAGACCGGTTGCACTGTCCATGAACCGAGCATGCCCCAACAAGGCCCCACTTAGGCGGAAGGCAGTTCAGCGGTCATCGTCCGCAGGTACGGGCAGTCCTCGGCCGGATTCGCATCCGGACAGGTCAACAGATGCTCAAGGTGCACCTTGGCTTTCGCCAGGCGATCCTGTTGGTGCTCGATCTCCCCGAGGCGGTCGCGCACAGCGTCGCGCCAGTCACGGCCACCCGCGGTGAGGATTGCCTCGATCTCATCCAGACTCATGAGGCCGCTTTCCCGCCACATCTTGATCAGTCCGATGCGGTGGAGTTGCTCCGGGCCGTACAACCGCCAACTCGACCGGCGCTGGGCCGGATGGAGCAGGCCGCGCTTCTCCCAGTACCGCAGCGCCGATTCGGCGAGACCGAACCGCCGCGCAGCGGCGCCGATGCCGATGAAGTCGTCACTCATGTCACCCACCCCATTCACGACCTTGATCTGAAGCCGACTTGAAGTGCTCTTGTTAGGTAACCCTAACTAATTCTTCACGGAAAGCGGGACTCTCCCATGGGGAACGAATACATCGAGACCGTCATCATCGGCGCCGGTCAACAAGGCTGTGGCGTAGCAGGAGCACTCCAGGACATCGGGCACGACGCGATCGTGTTCGAGAAGGGCGAGGTCGGCCAACGGTGGGCGCACGAACGGTGGGACAGCCTGCTCGTCGGGAGCGGAAACCGATCGATCCGGCTGCCCGGGTGGGATTACGACGGCGACGACCCGTTCGCCTTGCCCTCGGGACCGCAGGTGGCCTGCCATTTGCGGCGCTATGTACAGGACCGCGACCTGACCGTCCGTGAGCACACACCGGTGCAGGCCGTCGAGAGTCGGTTCGGCGCCTCCGACGAGGACACGCGGTTCAGCACACGCCTACACGACGGCGAGACGGTGGAATCGCGCAACCTCGTCGCTGCCGTCGGCGGCTACGCCCAGCCACGCAAGCCCATCCTGTCCTGCGACATCGATTCGGCCATCCACCAAACCCATTCGTCCGACTACCGCAATCCCGGTTCGCTTCCGGACGGAGCGGTCCTGGTGGTCGGCACGGGCATCAGCGGTCAGCAGATCGCCGATGAACTGATAGACGCCGGACGACAGGTCTTCCTGTCGGTGGGACGGCACCGAGCCTGGCCGCGGCACTACCGCGGCCGCACCATCCACGAATGGATGCACGTGTTCTCGCTGTATGACGACTTCGTCAACGCGGGCGCCGACGACAGCTCCCGGCTACCCGGATTGCCGGTGTGCGGCAACCGGCTCGGCACCGCCGAACTCAATCTCGGCACATTGGCCGAAAAGGGCGTCGTACTGGTCGGTTCGGCGCGCGGGGCGCGGGCAACCGTGCTGACACTGGAGGACAACGTCGTCGACATCGCCGAGGCATCCGCACTCTCACTCCGGGAGGTGATCAACAAGATCGACGCCGGGCTGCGCGACCGCGGCTTCGTCGCCCCCGAGTCCGCAACGACACCCGTCGTGAACCTCGATGCGATCACGGGCTTCGATACCCGGCTCGACCTCGTCCACCACGACATCTCAACCATCGTGTGGTGCACCGGATTCCGTCCTGACTATCAGATCCTGCCCACATATGCACTCGACGAGAACGGGGTGCCGCTGCAGCAGGGCGGGATCCTCGGGGCCCTCCCAGGCCTGTACTACGCGGGGCTGCCCGACGGTAACTCGCTGGCCCGGACGGGTTTGGCCGCTGTCGCGGACAACAGCCGGTACATCGCAAGCCAGATCCATATCGATCACGTGATGCGCACGATGCCCTCGGCGTCGGTGATCGCAACGGTGTGAGGCACACGGGTGCACCCGTAGAGTTCGAACCATGAGCGCCAATTCCAAGTGGACCGAGGCCGATGTCCCCGATCAGTCCGGACGGATCGCGATTGTCACCGGCTCCAATACCGGGCTGGGCTATGAGACCGCCCGCGTGCTCGCCGCCAAGGGCGCGCACGTCGTCGTCGCTGTGCGCAATCTGGACAAGGGCCGCGAGGCCGTCGACCGGATCACCGCCGCCGTGCCGAAGGCCGACCTCAAGCTGCAGCACCTCGATGTGGGCTCGCTGGACTCGGTGCGTACCGCGGCCGACGAACTCAAGGCCGCCTACCCGCGGATCGACCTGCTGATCAACAACGCCGGGGTGATGTACCCGCCCAAGCAGACCACTGTCGACGGCTTCGAGTTGCAGTTCGGCACCAACCATCTCGGCGCGTTCGCGCTGACCGGGCTGCTGCTCGATCATCTGCTGCCGGTCGACGGGTCGCGCGTCGTCGCGGTCGCCAGCGTCGCGCACCGCATCCAGGCCGCGATCCACTTCGACGACCTGCAGTGGGAGCGCAGCTACAACCGGGTGGCCGCGTACGGGCAGTCCAAGCTGTCCAACCTGCTGTTCACCTACGAACTCCAGCGCAGGCTGGCCGCCAAGAACGAGCCGACCATCGCGGTGGCCGCCCACCCCGGGGTGTCGGCCACCGAGCTCACCCGCCACATCCCCGGCGCCGGGCTGCCCGGCGTTGACCAACTCACCAGCCTGCTCGTCAACAGTGCGCTGAAGGGCGCACTGGCCACACTCCGCGCGGCCACCGATCCCGACGTTCGCGGCGGCCAGTACTACGGACCGGACGGATTCCGGGAAGTGCGCGGCTACCCGAAGCTCGTGTCCTCCAGCAAGCAGTCCCATGACGAGGACCTGCAGCGCCGGCTGTGGACGGTGTCGGAAGAGCTCACCGGCGTCAGCTTCCCGGTGTGACGATGCGGACCGTCGAAGAACACCAGAAGGTGGTCGCGGGGTTGTTGAAATCCCGAGCACCACAAGACCTATTGCTGACCGACACACTCGGCCTGGTGCTGGCCGCCGATGTGGTGGCCCCGCTGTCGCTGCCCGGCTTCGACAACTCCGCGATGGATGGCTACGCGGTCCTCGCCGACGACGTCGCAGGTGCGACCGAGGACGCCCCGGTTCGGCTGCCGGTCGCCGAGGACATCCCCGCCGGCCGCACCGACCTGCTGATCCTGAAACCCGGAACCGCGCACCGCATCATGACGGGCGCGCCGCTCCCGTCGGGTGCCACCGCGGTGGTGCCCGTCGAGGCCACCGACGGCGCCACGGACACGGTGACGATCCGCGCTGCGGCCCGGGAGAACCAGCACATCCGCCGCGCCGGCGAGGATGTCACGGCCGGCACCACTGTGCTGCACGCCGGCCAGGTGATCAGCCCGGCCGCTCTCGGCTTGGCCGCGGCATTGGGTCTGGCCACACTTCCCGTGCTGCCGCCGCAACGCGTGATGGTGATGTCGACCGGCACCGAACTCGTGGCCCCTGGCGCCGAACTGCAGCCAGGACAGATCTACGAGTCGAACGCGGTGATGCTGGCCGCAGCGGTCCGCGACGCCGGTGCCCAGGCGACCGTCGCCCCGATGTCTGCTGATGACGTCGACGCGTTCCGCGCCGCGCTGGCCGCCCACGGCTCAGATGCCGATCTGATCATCACGACCGGCGGGGTCAGCGCCGGCGCGTACGAGGTGGTCAAGGACTCGTTGTCGGATCAGGTCGAGTTCGTCAAGGTGGCCATGCAGCCGGGCATGCCGCAGGGCGCAGGCACCGTCAACGGAGTCCCGATCATCACGCTGCCCGGCAACCCGGTCAGCGCGCTGGTGTCCTTCGAGGTGTTCGTCCGCTCACCGCTGCGTGCGGCGATGGGCCGGACCGAACCGGACCGGCCCCGGCGCACCGCGCAGTTGACCGAGGACCTGACCTCACCGCGTGGAAAACGGCAGTTCCGGCGGGGTGTTCTGACCGGGGATACGGTCAGCAGTTACGGCCCTCCGGCCTCACATCATCTGCGTTGGCTCGCCTCGGCGAACTGTCTGTTGGAGATCGCCGAGGACGTCACCGAACTTTCGGCCGGGTCGACGGTTCCCGTCTGGGACCTGAGCTAGCAATTCCGCTACCGGGCGCACGTAGAATCCTCCCGATGGCCAGACGCCCCGACCTCCAGCAGTCCGGACCAGAACGCCTCGTGGCGCTGGTGCGATCCAGTGTTCCGCCGATGCATTCGGCGGGATTGCCGTTCGTCGGCGCCAGCCTCGCCGTTGCGGCCCTGGGCCGCAAGCACCGCTGGGTGCGCCGGGCCGGCCTGCTGGCCGCCGGCGCAAACGCAGCGTTCTTCCGGCATCCGGCCCGGGTGGCGCCCACGCGCCCCGGAGTGGTGGTCGCTCCCGCCGACGGGTTGGTGTGTCTGATCGGAGACGCGGTCCCGCCGGCCGAACTGGGATTGCCCGACACCCCGCTGCCACGGATCAGCATCTTCCTGTCGGTTCTCGACGCGCACGTGCAGCGTGCCCCGATCGGCGGTGACGTCGTCGCGGTGCAGCATCGCCCCGGGCGGTTCCACTCGGCCGAACTCGAAGCCGCCAGCGAGGACAACGAGCGCAACAGCGTCGTGATCCGCACTGCCGAGGGCACCGAGGTGATCGCGGTGCAGATCGCCGGTCTGATTGCCCGGCGCATCGTGTGCAACGCCCGCGTCGGCGACAAACTGGCCATCGGCGAGACCTACGGTCTGATCCGCTACGGCTCCCGGTTGGACACCTACCTACCTGCCGGTTCGAAGCTTCTCGTCACCCCGGGCCAGCGGACGCTGGCCGGAGAAACCGTCCTGGCGGAGTTGCCATGATCAAGCCGCGCATGAGGCCCCCGTCGTTGATCAAGGGCCGCATGAAGCCGCCGCCGTTCAGCGTGCGGATGCTGCCGAGTGCGATGACGGTGGCCGCGATCTGCCTCGGCCTGTCGGCGGTCAAGATGGCGCTCGACGACCGGCCCACCGAATCGATGGCATTTCTGGCAGTCGCGGCGATCCTCGACGCGCTGGACGGCCGGGTGGCCCGGATGCTCAACGCCACCTCCAAGATGGGCGAGGAGATCGACTCGCTGGCCGATGCCGTGAATTTCGGTGTCGCCCCGGCATTCATCGTCTACGGCACCCTGCTGTCGCATTCGCGGATCGGCTGGATCGTGGTGCTGCTGTATGCGGTATGCATCGTGCTGCGGCTGGCCCGGTTCAACGCGCTGCTCGACGTGGATCAGCCCGCGTACGAGAAGGAGTACTTCGTCGGCATGCCTGCGCCGGCGGGCGCGCTCGGTGCCATCGGGCCGCTCGCGGCCAAGATGCAGTTCGGCGACGGGTGGTGGACCAGCGAGTGGGCGGTGTCGATCTGGATGATCGGTGTCTCGCTTCTGGTGGTCAGCCGGATCCCGATGCGCAAGATCCACACCTTCTCGGTGCCGCCGAACATGGTGGCGCCCTTGCTCGCTCTCGTCGCGATCGGTGTGGCGGCGTCGGTGTTCTACGGCTACATCGTGATCATGGTGATCATCGTGGCCTACGTGATCCACATCCCGTTTGCGATACGCACCAAGAAGTGGGTGGCCAGCCACCCCGAATCGTGGGACGACAAGCCGCAGCAGCGCCGCGCGGCGCGGCGCGCCATCCGCCGCGCCCAGCCGCATCGGCGGTCTATGGCCCGTTTGGGACTGCGGAAGCCGGGTCGCTGACATGTCGCAGCTCGAGGTCGACGAGGATCAACCGCTCGGGCATCTGCGCCTGACCGCACGACTGAACACCTCGGCGCTCGACTCGCGTCGTGGTGTGGTCCGACTGCATCCCGAGGCGATCGCCGCCCTCGGGATCCGGGAGTGGGATGCCGTGTCGCTGACCGGTTCCCGTACCACCGCCGCTGTCGTCGGCCTTGCCCCCGGCGGCACCCCCACCGGGACCGCCCTGCTCGACGACGTGACGCTGTCCAACGCCGGGCTGCGGGAGAACGCCACCGTTATCGTGGCGCCGGTGACGGTGTACGGCGCCCGGGCGGTCACGGTGACCGGATCCAAATTGGCGACCGATTCGATCTCGTCGGCGACGCTGCGCCAGGCGCTCCTGGGCAAGGTGATGACTGTCGGCGACACGGTGTCGCTGCTCCCCCGTGATCTGGGGCCGGGCACCTCGACGTCGGCGGCCACCGCGGCGCTGGGCTCGTCGGTGGGTATCACCTGGACCTCGGAGCTGTTGACGGTGACCGGGGTCGATCCGTCCGGACCGGTGAGCATCCAACCGAATTCGGTGGTGTCGTGGGGGTCAGGCCTCGACGGCGTCGGATCGGGGCCGTCGGATACCACCGGAGCCCACACGATCAGCCCCGCGCGCGCCGAACCTGCGGTCAGCTTCGACGATCTCAAGGGCTCCCATACCCAGGCCGGCAAGCTCACCGAATGGCTCAAGCTCTCACTCGACGAGCCACAGCTTCTCGAAACTCTCGGTGCCACACCCAATCTCGGTGTGCTGGTGACCGGGCCCGCCGGTGTCGGCAAGGCCACCATGGTGCGGACCGTGTGCGCTGAGCGGCGGTTGGTGGAGCTCGACGGTCCGGAGGTGGGGGCGCTGGCCGCCGACGACCGGTTCAGCCGGGTGTCCGACGCGGTCGCCAGTGTGCGCGACGGCGGCGGGGTGCTGCTGATCTCCGACGTAGACGCGCTGTTGCCCGCCGCCACCGGCGACCGGGCCCCAGAGCCGGTCGCCGCCCTGATCATCGGCGAGCTGCGTGACGCCGTCGCCACCCGCGGCGTGGCGTTCGTCGCGACGTCGGCGGTGCCCGTCGGGGTCGATACCCGGCTGCGGGCGCCGGATCTGTGCGACCGCGAACTGGCCCTGACGCTGCCCGATGCCGCCACCCGCAAGTCACTGCTGGAGGTGCTGCTGCGGGGCGTACCGTGTGCTGAACTGAATCTCGGCGAAGTTGCCGACCGTACACCGGGTTTCGTCGTCGCCGATCTGGCCGCACTGGTCCGCGAGGGCGCATTGCGGGCAGCCTCCCGAGCCAGCGCCGACGGCAACGAGCCGGTGCTGTGGCAGGAAGACCTGACCGGGGCACTCACGGTGATCCGGCCGCTGTCGAGGTCGGCGGCCGAGGAGGTGTCGGTCGGCTCGGTGACCCTCGACGACGTCGGCGACATGGTCGAGACCAAGCAGGCGCTCACCGAAGCGGTGCTGTGGCCGCTGCAGCATCCCGATACCTTCCAGCGCCTCGGCGTGGAGCCACCGCGCGGAGTGCTGCTGTACGGCCCGCCCGGTTGCGGCAAGACCTTCGTCGTCCGGGCACTCGCCAGCTCCGGGAAGCTCTCTGTGCACGCAGTCAAAGGTGCCGAGCTGATGGACAAGTGGGTCGGCTCGTCGGAGAAGGCCGTGCGCGAACTGTTCGCCCGGGCCCGTGACTCGGCACCGTCGCTGGTGTTTCTCGACGAGATCGACGCCCTGGCTCCGCGCCGCGGACAGAGTTTCGATTCCGGGGTGACCGACCGCGTCGTCGCCGCCCTGTTGACCGAACTCGACGGCATCGAACCGATGAACGACGTCGTGGTGCTGGGTGCGACCAACCGCCCCGACCTCATCGACCCGGCGCTGCTACGGCCGGGCCGGCTGGAGAGGCTGGTGTTCGTCGAGCCGCCCGATGCCGATGCGCGTCGTGAAATCCTGCGTACCGCAGGCAAATCCATTCCGCTGGCCCCAGACGTCGATCTCGATGCCCTGGCCTCCGAGCTGGACGGTTACAGCGCGGCCGACTGTGTCGCGCTGCTGCGGGAGGCGGCGTTGACCGCGATGCGCCGGTCGATCGATGCGGCCGACGTCACCGCAGCCGATGTCGCCAAAGCCCGCGAGACCGTGCGGCCCTCACTGGATGCGACGCAGGTGGCGTCGTTACGGGAGTTCGCGGCCGGCCGGTGAGGTTGGCGCCGGACTCCCCGGCGTTGACTCTGCATCTACGGCGCAAAAGTGCGAGAACCGTGCGCCCTCATCGCAGAGCGAATCACTACCTACTCGGCGATCGCCGCCAGCCGATCGATCGATCCCTGCAGCTTGTCGGCTGTGGTCGCTTGTGCGCGCACCAGCCGCTTCTCATCGGTGAGCTGCGACCAGTCGTAGGTGTGGGTGACCAGGGTTCGGTTGTCGCCCAACGGTTCCAACTCCCAGCGCCACAGGTGACCGGGCGGTTCCTTCCCGACCTCCGATGGTCGCCACGCTATCCGCCGTCCCTCCTCGAACTCCACGACGTGGTTCTCCCGGTCGCCGCCCTGGCTGATCGTCATGACGAACACGTCCCCGACCGCACGAACCCGCTGACCGGTCGGCGCTTCGGCCAGATTCTCGTTGCCGTCCCAGCGTGGCTGTTGGGCCGGGTCGGCGATCATCTCGAAAAGGACCTCCGCAGGCGCGGCGATCTCCCGACTTGCCGCGACCACCCGTGAGGCACCGGACTCAGAATCCATACGCCCGACCATACCCAAACCGGATTCATCGCGCGGTCAACAACTTCCGCACCGAATCGGCCAGGTCTTCCTCCATCCAAGCCGGCAACTCGGCGTCGTTGGCGTGGCGGCGCACGACGGCATACGGGAGGTCGACGACCGCGCGCGACATGGCGTCCATCGTGCGCGCGTCGTCGTTGCCATAAATGCCCCGCGCCAGTTCGCGTAACCGCTCGATGAGTGGCGCGTTCATCGCCGTCAGCGTCGCGGTGAATTCTGCGTCCGGAGCGCCGTCGAGCAGATCACTGGGCCGGATGGTCAGCAGCAACCGCGCGTCCTCGGGGGTTTCGCGGGCGAAACCGACGGCGGCCACGCCCATCGCGACCGCCGCCTCGACCGGATCATCGGGCGTCGCCGCCATCGCCCGCGATTGAAACCGCTCCAGCGCCCGCAACCAGGCCGCGGTCAGCACACCGTTGCGGTTGCCGAACCGGTGATACAGGGTGCCCGCCGGAGCGCCGCTGACCTTGGCAATCGCTGCAACACTTGCAGCCCTGGGCCCTTCGGAGAGCACCAGGGCCCGCGTCGCATCCAAAATCGCGTCGGTTTCATGCTTCCGAGGAGGCGCCATGTTCTAGTACAGTCCTTCTATATGGAACGTTTACCCTATATCGATGAGCATGCCACAACAGTCGACGCCGACGCTGCCACGACATGGGCCGCCGTCCTTCGAGCAATGTGCGGCGGCCCGACCGAGCCGCGGCCTCCGATCGGGTTCGCGATCGGCGAGTGCACGCCGCGCCTGCGCCTGGTACTCAAGGGCCGTCATCCCTTCTCGATCTACGAGTGGGTGTTCGAACTGGACGACCTGGGCCCGCATCGCACCAGGGTGCGCTCACAAACCTGGGCCGCCTTCCCCGGCATCCACGGAAAGGTCTATCGCGCGCTGGTAATCGGTTCGGGCGGCCACAAGGTTGCGGTGCGCTACGCGCTCAAACGCATTGCCGGCCAACTCCGTCCGCGTCCGAACGTCCCGGCATGATCGCGAACTGGGGCGCCACGACGCATGAACGTGCCGCTCCGCTGCCGTGCGATGCCCTCGCCCCCGACGCCGCGGTCTGCGCGGACCGGGCGATCAGCATCTGTGCACCACCGTCGACCGTTTTCGGGTGGCTGTGCCAACTGCGCGCCGCGCCCTACAGCTACGACCTGCTCGACAATTTCGGCAGACGCAGCCCGCGCACCCGGGACCCGGAGCTCGCCCGCCTCACGGTGGGCCAACGCTTCATGCAGATCTTCACGCTGGACTCGTTCATCGAGGACGAGCACATCACCCTGCGATCCGGAACGGTCGCGGTCACGTATGCCACCCGACCCGAAGTCGGCGGCTCCCGATTGCACGTGCGGGTGCGCTTCGGCACGAACCGGATCCTCGGCTGGGCACTGGCACTGGGCGACGTGGTGATGATGCGTAAACAGCTGCTCACCCTGCGCGAGTTGGCCGAAGAGGAAGCCTCGGCGATTACATCTTGACGGTGGCTAGTTACGGTGGCATAGTCCAACTTGTCACTGACTAGATTCACGGGAGTCGAAATGGCCGACACCGCCTTACACACCGTTGAAACCGCCCGCGCCGGCGACCGGGAACGTGCGCAGACCGCGAACGACCTCGGACAGGCACTCACCCAGGGCTATCTGACGATGCCCGAGTACGAGGATCGACTGCAGTCGACGTTCCAGGCGCAGACCGCCGACCAACTGCGCCTGCTCGTCGCCGACCTCCCCGTCAACCGACTACGACGACGCGATCCCCGTCGTCACGCCGCGCAGCAGCGGGCCGCCCGGATGAGCGTCCGGATCCACCTCGCCGCCTACCTCGCCGGCGCCCTGCTGATGCTCGGCATCTGGCTTGCCGTCGGACTCGGCGGAGGCGGCTGGTACTTCTGGCCGGTCTGGCCGATCATGGGCTGGGGTATCGGCGTTGCGTCACATGCCATTCCGGTGTGGGCTCACGGTTCGATCAGTCCGGCGCGGATCGCGTAACGCGTCAGCGCAAGCCGGTCTCGCAGCCCGAGTTTGGCCAGGATGTTCGTCCGGTGCCGATCAACCGTCTTCGCGCTGATCGTCAGGGTCGCGGCGATCTCACGGGTCGAGTAGCCCTCGGCGATCAGTTTGAGGACCTCCTCCTCCCGAGGGGTGAGGATCGTGTCCGGCAGTTCCCCGCCCTGACGTGACCGGTGCAGATAGTCGCGGATCAGCGCCGTCACCGCGCCGGCGTACAGGAACGGCTCCCCTCTCATCGTCGCCCGGCAGGCCTCGAGCAGGTCGCGGTCGGCCACGGACTTCAACACGTAGCCCGATGCCCCGGCCTTGAGCGCCTCGAAGAAGTACTGCTCGTTGTCGTACATCGACAGGATCAGGATCCGCACGTTCGGATGCGTCCGGTTGATCTCCCGTGCGGCCTGCAATCCCGTCATCCGCGGCATCGCGATGTCGAGGATCGCCAGGTCCACCGGCGTCGTCCCGAGCGCGGTCACCGCCTCATGCCCGTCGGCGGCCTCGGCCACCACCTGCAGATCCGGCTCGGCGTCGATGATCATGCGCAGACCGCTACGGACCAGTGCGTGGTCGTCGGCGAGCAGGATGCGTGCGGACATCAGAGCGGGATCACCAGCCGCACCTCGGTGCCGCCGTCTGGCGGTGAGGTGATGGAGAGGTCGGCGTTCACCAGCAGGGCGCGCTCGCGCATGCCGTTGATGCCGGCACCTTCGTCATCCACGCCGCCACGGCCGTCGTCGGCGATCCGCAGCGTCAGGTCGGTTGCGCCGGTATGCAGGTCAAGCCACACCTTGCCGGCCTCGGCGTGCCGAGCCACATTCGTCAGGCTCTCCTGGGCGATTCGATAGCACACGAGCTCGACATCCGGTTTCAACCGACCTGATTGCGGCGCAATGTGTTTGACGACGGCGATCCCCGAGGCCTGACCGAAGTCGGTGCACAGCGCATTGAGCGCACTGTGCAACCCGAGATCCTCCAGCGCATCGGGACGCAGCCGCCGGGCGATTTCACGTACCTCGTCAAGGCTGGATCGCACGATCTCCTGAGCATCGGCCAGTTCGTCCTTGATCGACTCGGGCGCCCGGTCGACAACCCGCTTGAGCCGCAGCAGTGCAACCGTCAGGGTCTGACCGATCTCGTCGTGCAGTTCCCGTGCGATGCGTTGCCGCTCGTTCTCCTGGGCCGCCAGTGCCGACGCGCTGGCGGTGGTCCTTTCCGTCTCCAACCGGTCCAGCATCGCGTTGAACGACTCGATCAGGTGCTGCAGATCGCCGCTGCCACGGCCGTCGACACGATCGCTGCGCTTGGGCGGATCGACCCGCCGCATTGACGCGGCGAGCCGATCCAGTGGGGCAAGACTGGACCGCAACAACACGGCGTTGGCGGCCAGGATGATCACCAAACCCACGGCCAGGACCGGGATTTCGGTGACCTTGATGCGCGCCGACACCGAGGCCGGCGATACCGCCAAAATCAGTGTGCCCAGCGTGAAGATCAACCCGTTGATCAGGAACACCCGCCGGAACAACGCGGCCGCCGGGGTGCGCGCCGGTTTCACCCCACCAGCGTGACCCGAGACCAGCACTGTTGTCCATACAGGCAATTCCCCCCTCCGAATGGGTGTCAGCCCCGATGGTCCCCTACCACCGGGTCGCACACACTGGCAGCCACCGCCGAAGCCGAGCCGTCCCGAAGTGATCGGAGAACGAGGACGATGACACTGACGACGCATTGGAACAAGCTCATGCAGGCACATGAAATCGCAGCCCACCTACCCACCGTGCGGATCGACGACCCGGTATCGAAGGCCGTCCAGCTCATGGTGGTCAACCGGCTTCCCGGCCTGGTGGTGGTCGACGACGACGATCGCCCGGTGGCGGTGCTGCCCGGAACCCAGGTGCTGCGTCTGGCGATTCCCGAGTCCTACCAAGATGATCCGGCACTGGTCCGCACCGTCGACGAAATCCACGCCGACCTGTTCTGGCACGGCCCGGGAAAGCTCACCGTCGGTGACTGCCTGCCGGGCCCCGCCACCAAGCCGGCGACCGTGACACCCGACGCCACACTGTTGGAGATCGCCACCGTGATGGCCAACAAACGCAGCCCGCTGATCGCCGTCGTCGACCGCAGCGGACGGCTCACCGGAGCCGTCACTCTCGAACGGCTGTTGACCAGCCTCGCGGTCGCCGGGCCCGGCGACTGATCACCCGGGCCCATGCTGGCTCCGGTTCTGGCGCTGACGATCTTCGTCGTCGCCTTCTGGTTCATCGCCACCGAACGAGCCGACAAGGTCAAGACCGTCCTGGTGGCCGCCGGCCTGATGGCCCTGCTGGGCCTGATTCCCGGCGCGCAGGTGTTCTACTCCGAGCACCAGGGCATCGACTGGAACGTCATCTTCCTGCTGCTCGGGATGATGGTGATCGTCGGCGTCATCAAGCAGACCGGGCTGTTCGACTTCCTCGCGATCTGGGCGGCCAAGCGATCCCGCGGCAATCCGTTCCGGCTGATGGTCATGCTGATGGCGATCACCGCGTTCGCCTCGCCGGTGCTGGACAACGTGACCATCATCCTGTTGATCGCACCGGTGACCCTGGTGATCTGCGACCGACTGCGTATCGCGCCACAGCCCTATCTGATCGCCGAGGTGCTGGCCTCCAACATCGGCGGCGCCGCCACCCTGATCGGGGATCCGCCGAACATCATCATCGGCAGCCGTGCCGGACTGACCTTCAACGACTTCCTGATCCACATGGCGCCGGTCGTGGTCATCATCTTCGCGTTGTTCGTCCTGTTCACCCGGGTGCTGTTCCATCGAGACCTGCGCGCCGACCAGGTGCAGATCGACGAGGTGCTGGCCCTGCAGGAGCGGCGGGCGATCAAGGACAAGCGCCTACTGATCCGCTCTCTACTCGTACTCAACGTCGTGATCGTCGGGTTCGCGCTGCACTCGGTGTTGCATGTGGCGCCGTCGATCGTGGCGCTGCTGGGCGCCGGGGCGATGCTGCTGGTCACCGACATCGATGTGGCCGAGGTGCTACCCGAGGTCGAGTGGCCCACCCTGGTCTTCTTCATGGGACTGTTCGTCATGGTCGCCGGGTTGGTCCACACCGGTGTCATCGGTGCGCTCGGGTCGGTGGCCGAATCGGCATTCGGCGACAACTGGTTCGGGGCGGCCACGGCCCTGTTGTTCGGTTCGGCGATCGTCGGCGCCTTCGTCGACAACATTCCTTATACCGCGACGATGACGCCGGTGGTGGAGGACATGGTGGCCCAGGTTCCAGACGCACCCACCGGTGAGGCGCTGTGGTGGGCGTTCGCGCTCGGCGCCTGTTTCAGCGGCAACGGCACCGCCATCGCGGCCAGCGCCAACGTGGTGGCCATCGGCATCGCCAAGCGGGCCGGCCATCCGATCAGCTTCTGGCGGTTCACCCGTTACGGCCTGGTGGTCACCGCCCTCAGCACCGTGTTGGCCTGGGTGTACGTCTGGCTGCGGTACTTCTGATGGCGGTGCACAACCATTGCGTCACTCTCGCGGCAGGAAACGGCCCACGTAGAATGCCATTAATCAGTAGCAACCATCACTAGCAACCAATAGCCCAAAAGCCATAGCCACCTGATAGCTCTCCCTGCCGGTGCTGTTCGCGCAAGCGCTCATCGGTAGCCGACACCCCGACCCCAACCCGATCGGAGTGCCATGCTCGCCGTTCTGCTCGCCCACGCGGTCGCTACCGCGCTGGCGCCACTTCTGGTGGCCAAATGGGGGCGGCGAGCGTTCTATCCCCTGGCCTTGGTGCCGCTCGGCTCCCTGGCCTGGGTCGGCTTGAACTGGCCCAGCCACGATCGCGTCCCGACCGTGAGCATCCCGTGGGTGCACGAGCTGTCGATGGACATCACGCTGCGATTCGACTCGCTGGCCGCGATCATGAGCGTGCTGGTGCTCGCGATCGGCTCATTGGTGCTGTTCTACTGCGGCGAGTATTTCCACCACCACGACGGCAAGATCGAGAAGCGGCTGCCCAGCTTCGCCGCCGAGTTGGTCGCCTTCTCCGGATCGATGTTCGGTCTGGTGGTCAGCGACAACATGCTGGTGCTCTACATCTTCTGGGAAACCACCACGGTGCTGTCGTTCCTGCTGGTCGGGCACTACGCCGAGCGTGCGACCAGCCGACGCGCGGCCACCCAGGCGCTGCTGGTGACGACGTTCGGCGGGCTGGCGATGCTGGTCGGCATCATCGTGCTGGGCCACCTGTCAGGCACGTATCTGCTCTCGGAGTTGATCGCCTCTCCCCCGGGCGGAACGGCGGCCGCCATCGGCATTGCGCTGATCCTCGTCGGGGCGCTGTCCAAGTCGGCGATTGTGCCGATGCACTTCTGGCTGCCCGGCGCGATGGCCGCACCGACTCCGGTCAGCGCCTATCTGCACGCCGCGGCGATGGTCAAGGCCGGTGTGTATCTGGTGGCACGGATGGCGCCGGGCTTCGCCGAGACGCCGCTGTGGCGGCCGATGGTGATCGGCCTCGGGTTGCTCACGATGCTGCTGGCCGGCTGGCGGGCCGTCCGTGAATACGACCTCAAGTTGATTCTCGCGTTCGGCACGGTCAGCCAGCTCGGCCTGATCACCGTGATGGTGGGCGCCGGCGGCAGCGACATGATGCTGGCCGGGCTGGCCATGCTCTGTGCACACGCGATGTTCAAGGCCGGGCTGTTCATGGTGGTGGGCATCATCGACCACACCACCGGCACCCGCGACATCCGCCGCCTCGCGGGCTTGGGGCGTCAGTGCAAGCCGCTACTGATCGTCGCCGCGTGTGCGACCGCCAGCATGGCCGCGTTGCCGCCGTTCTTCGGGTTCGTCGCCAAGGAAGCCGACCTCGAGACGGTTCTGCACAGCCCGGCACTCGGCTCAGCGGCGCCGTGGGTGCTGGCCGGCATCGTCGTCGGCTCGGTGTTCACCACGATGTACAGCCTGCGCTTCATGTGGGGCGCGTTCTCCGACAAGGGACTTCCGAAGCCGAGCACCCGCGTCCTTGAAATGCACCGTCCCTCAATGACTTTCCTGGCCGGCCCGGCCGTCCTGGCTGCCGCCGGCCTGGGCTTCGGGTTGTGGCCGGCCGGGATGGACGCAGTGCTCGACGAATACGCCGACACCATGCCAGGCGGGTCGGGTTACCACCTGGCCCTGTGGCACGGCCTCGGGTTGCCGCTGTTGCTCTCGGTGGTGGTGCTTGCCGTCGGCACCGCGGTGTTCTTCGGGCGGAACCGTTTGCCCCGCACCCGGTTCGCCTATCGCCCGCTGGGTAACGCCGACCGCATGTACGACGCGGTGATTCGCGGTCTGGACATCGCCTCGGTGCGGTTGACGGGCGAGACTCAGCGCGGCTCGCTGCCGGCCACCCAGTCGGTGATCCTGTCGACGCTGGTGGTGCTGCCCATCGTGATGCTGGCGCTCGGAGCGCGGGATCGCCCGGATATCGCACTGTGGGATTCCCCGCTGCAGGTGGTGGTCGGGTTGCTGATGCTGGCCGCCGCCATCGGCGCGACCGTGATGCGTAACCGGCTGGCCGCGGTGCTGCTGGTCGGGGTGACCGGCTACGGCTGCGGTGCGATCTTCGCCTTCCACGGCGCACCTGACCTGGCATTGACCCAATTCCTGGTCGAGACACTGGTTTTGGTGATCTTCGTGCTGGTCCTCCGGATCCTGCCCCCCGAGGCCGACGCCACCAACATCAACCGCCACCGGCTGCCGCGCGCGGCGCTGGCACTGGCGGTGGGGGCCACGGTCACCACGCTGGCGGTATTCGCGATGGCCGCCCGCGACGGCGCCGGCGTCGCCGAGTTGATTCCCGACGCCGCCTATTACCGCGGGCACGGGGCCAACGCGGTCAACGTGTTGCTGGTCGACATCCGCGCCTGGGACACCTTGGGCGAGGTGATGGTGCTTCTGGTGGCCGCCACAGGTGTGGCGTCACTGGTGTTCCGGCATCGGCGATTCGGCGCCGCACCGCGGGTCAGCACGGCCGTCGGCCAGCCCGACATCGGTCCTGTCGGCGCGTACAGCCCGGCAGTCGGCGATGTCACCTGGCTACGCGGCAGCGAGCTGCGCGACCCTCGCCACCGTTCCCTGGTGCTGGAGGTCGCGACGCGCGTCATCTTCCCGCTCATCATGGTGCTCTCGGCGTACTTCTTCTTCGCCGGCCACAACACTCCCGGCGGTGGTTTCGCCGGCGGGTTGACCGCGGGCCTGGCGCTCGTGCTGCGGTACCTGGCCGGCGGCCGCTATGAGCTGGGCGAGACGCTGCCGCTCGACGCGGGCAAGATCCTGGGCACCGGGCTGGGCCTGTCGGCGGGGACGGCGGTCGCCTCGATCCTGTTGGGGGCGCCGGCGTTGTCTTCGGCGGTGCTGGAGTTCGACGTGCCGGTGCTGGGCTCGGTCAAGATGGTGACCGCGCTGTTCTTCGATTTGGGGGTGTATCTCATCGTCGTCGGTTTGGTGCTCGACATCCTGCGCAGCCTCGGCGCCCGCGTGGATACGGAGATCGCCCGATGACGACATTCCTGATCACGCTGATCATCATCGGCGGGCTCACCAGCACCGGGGTGTACCTGCTGCTCGAACGCAACCTGACCCGGATGCTGTTGGGGCTGTTGCTGATCGGCAACGCGGTCAACCTGTTGATCCTCACCGTCGGCGGCCGCGGGGGTAATCCGCCGATCCGGGGGCGCACCAGCAACGGCGCCACCACCGATGCCGATCCGCTGGCCCAGGGCATGATCCTCACCGCAATCGTCATCAGCATGGGGCTGGCGGCGTTCGTCCTGGCGCTGGCCTACCGCTCGTATCGACTCACCACGGTCGAAGAAGTCAGTAACGATCCGGAGGACACCCGCGTCTCCCAGCGGTCGAGTGCTGAGGAAGAAGAAGTCATTCCGGTGGCCGATCCCCACCGCGATACCGACGCGCCCGACGAACTCGATGCGCTGCCGGGATTCGAGGGGTCCAAGTGAGCGCCCAGGCCCTGATCCCCCTGCCGGTACTGATCCCGGCGCTGGCCGCGGCGGCCACGCTGGTGGCCGGGCGTCGTCCCCGGCTGCAAAGGGTCATCACCCAGTTCGCGCTGACGGCGGTGGTGGTGGTGTGCGCGGCACTGGTTTACCTGGCCGACCGCGACGGCACGCTGGTGCTACACGTCGGCGGGTGGGGGCAGAGCGTGCCGGGGATGGGGCCGTTGGGCATCACGCTGGTGGTGGACCGGCTTTCGGCGCTCATGCTCGTGGTGTCGGCCATCGTGTTGCTGGCCGTGGTCGCCTACGCCATCGGGCAGGGTATCCGCGACGGCGACGAACGCCAGCCGACGTCGATCTTCCTGCCCACCTATCTGGTGCTGTCGGCCGGTGTGTGCACCGCCTTCCTGGCCGGTGACCTGTTCAACCTGTTCGTCGGCTTCGAGGTGCTGCTGGCCGCGAGCTTCGTCCTGCTGACCATCGGCGCCAGTGAGGACCGGGTCCGGGCCGGCATCTCTTACGTGCTGGTCTCGATGGTGTCGTCGCTGATCTTCCTGATCGGCATCGCGCTGGTGTACGCGGCGACGGGAACACTCAACATGGCTGAGCTGGCGCTGCGCCTCGATGACATCTCGACGGGCACCCGCACCGCACTGTTCGCGGTATTGCTGGTGGCGTTCGGCATCAAGGCCGCGGTCTTTCCGCTGTCGACGTGGCTGCCCGACTCCTACCCCACCGCGCCCGCGCCGGTCACCGCGGTGTTCGCCGGTTTGCTGACGAAAGTCGGTGTGTACGCGATCATCCGGGCCCATTCGCTGCTGTTCCCCGGCGGCGAGCTGGACAACGTGCTGCTGGTGGCGGGCCTGCTCACCATGATCATCGGCATCCTCGGCGCGATCGCCCAGAGCGACATCAAACGGCTGCTGTCCTTCACCCTGGTGAGCCACATCGGCTACATGGTTTTCGGGGTCGCACTGGCCAACCAGCTCGGCATGTCCGGCGCGATCTACTACGTGGCCCACCACATCGTGGTGCAGACCACGCTGTTCCTGGTGGTCGGCCTGATCGAACGGCAGGCCGGGGCGTCGACGTTGCAGCGGCTGGGCGGGCTCGCCGCGGCCAGTCCGGTACTCGCGTTCGTCTTCGTGGTGCCCGCGCTCAACCTCGGTGGCATTCCGCCCTTCTCGGGTTTCATCGGCAAGGTTGCGCTGCTGGAAGCCGGTGCCGAGAACGGTTCGGTCCTGGCCTGGATCCTGGTCGCCGGGGGTGTGGTGACAAGCCTGCTCACGCTCTACGTGGTGGCCCGGGTGTGGACGAAGGCGTTCTGGCGGGCCCGCGCCGATGCGCCCGAAGGACATTTGGCCGGGGCAGCGCCGGCAGTGCTCCTCGATGACATCGAGGACATCGAGTTCGCCGATCGTGACAGTGTGGGACGCATGCCGGTGGGAATGCTGGCCCCGACGGGCGCTTTGATCGCGGTCGGGCTCGCGTTGACCGTGGCGGCCGGGCCGATCTTCTCCTACAGCGAGCGCGCCGCGGCCGAGGTCTTGGATCGTGGACAGTACATCTCTGCCGTGCTCGGGGGTGATCCGCGATGAGGTGGCTGCTGCTTCGGGCCTGGATCCTGTGCTGGCTGATGTTGGTCTGGGTGCTGTTGTGGGGCAGCCTCTCTGCGGCCAACATCATCGCGGGCCTGGCCGTCGCCGTGGTGATCACGGTTCTGCTCCCGCTGCCTGCCGTCCCGGTGGAGGGCCGGGTTCATCTGCTGTCGTTGGCGCGGTTGGCGGTTCAGGTGGCCGTCTGGCTGGTGATGTCCTCGTTCCAGATGGCATGGCTGGCCGTCAGGCCCGGGCCGCTGCCGGTCAATGCGGTGCTACGGGCGCATCTGGCGATCAAGTCGGATCTGGTTCTGGCCCTCGGGGTCAACATCGTGAACCTGACCCCGGGCACCATCGTGCTGGAGATCGATCAGGCCCGCCGGCTGATCTACGTACACGTCGTCGACGCCGGTTCCGACAAGGCGATCGAGCGGTTCCACAACCAGATCACCACCCTGGAGCGGCTTTTGGTGGCGGCTTTCGAGCGCGAGTCTGATTGGCGTCCCGTGGCCAACAAGGAGGGCGCCTGACATGAGTGTTCAGCGAGGAGCGATGGCGGATCGCGCATGAGTGTTCAGCGAGGAGCGAAGGCGGATCGCGCATGAGTACCGTCTGGACGATCGCCGCGGTCATGTTGACCGCCGCCGCGGCGATCACGATGTTTCGTCTCTTGGCCGGTCCGAGCACCTTGGATCGGCTGGTGGCGCTGGACACCCTGGTGGCCGTCACGCTGTGCGGTATCGGGACCTGGGCGGCCTACAGCCTGGACACCACGGTGACCTACAGCCTGACCGCGTTGGCGTTGATCAGCTTCGTCGGGTCGGTCAGCGTGGCGCGTTTCCGTGTGCCCGATACCGAGCCGCGGCGGAAGAGGGCGCCATGAACGTCCTCGACATCGTGACTGCGGTCTTGATTCTGGCCGGGTCGACGCTGGCCCTGACCGCCGCGATCGGCATTGTGCGGTTCGGCGACACCATGTCGCGGATGCATTCGGCGACCAAGCCTCAGGTGCTCGGGTTGCTGTTGGTGCTGGCCGGTGCCGCGATCCGTCTCCGCGGCCATGCCGATGTCGGCATGCTGATCCTGACCGGTTTGTTCACGCTGATCACCGCGCCGGTGATCGCCAACCGCGTTGGGCAACTGGCCTACCGCGAGCAGAGCAACCGGGAGAACCTGTTGACCCGAGACGAGATGGCCGAGTTCGAGGAGACTGGAAGCGATGGCCAGAACTAACGACGACAGCTGGGATATCACCGAGAGTGTGGGTGCGACCGCGCTCGGGGTGGCGATGGCTCGTGCCGACGAGACCACCGCGGACTCTCCGTTGTTCACCGACCCGTATGCACAGATGTTTCTCGACGCCGCGGCCACGCGGGGCTGGCGACCGCCAACCGGGGCGATGGCTCAACGGATCCGCGCCATCGGCAATTACGCCGCCTCGCGGACCAAGTGGTTCGACGAGTTCTTCGTCGCCTCAGGCGCAGCGGGTATCCGTCAGTCGGTGATCCTGGCGGCCGGTCTGGATGCCCGGGCCTGGCGGTTGCCCTGGATCCAGGAGAGCGTGGTGTTCGAGATCGACCAACCGCAGGTGCTGCAGTTCAAGGAGGAAGTCCTGGCGGCCCGCGGCGCGGTACCGAAGGCCCGGTATGTCGCGGTGCCCGTCGATCTGCGTCAGGATTGGCCGAAAGCCTTGCGGGATGCCGGTTTCGACGCCACCCAACCGACGGCCTGGTCAGTCGAGGGGCTACTGCCCTACCTGCCCGCCGAGGCGCAGGACCTGCTGTTCGAGCGCATCACCGAGCTGTCCGCACGGGACAGCCGGATAGGCGTCGAGTCGTTCAGTGCCGGGTTCTTCTCCGAGGACCATCTGGCGCGTCGCCGTGAGCTCATCGAGAAGATGCGCGCCGAGGCCGCCGAAGCGGGCGAGTCCGCCGAGGACATGCCCGATCCCGCACAGTTGTGGTTCATCGAGGACCGCCCCTATGTGCCCGAGTGGCTCAGTGAACACTGCTGGGACGTGGCGGCGCTGCCTGCCGACGATCTGATGGCGCGTTACCACCGGTCCCTGTCCGCTGACACCACCGAGGGCACCATGGCCACCGAATTCGTCGAGGGTGTTCTGACCGAGAAGAATTCTTGGTGACGGAGATCAGGCGGTCGCGTTCGTAACCTGGTGGCGGCCGAATCGCGAAATCTTCGCCCTCCGGTTACCAAACGCGGAGCATCACACCGCTGCAAAGAAATCCTGCAGTGCCTCGGCAACACGTTCGGGCACCATGGCGGTGGCGAAGTGGGACTGGTCGGGCCAAACGACTCGCTGCGCGTGGGGAAGCACCGCCGCCAAGCGCTCCATGCCCTCAGGAAGAGGCGGCCAACTTAAGCCGCCTTGCATCAGTAACACCGGCACAGTGATGGCCGCCCACCGTTCGACATCACGCCCGTCGTTGGCCATCGCTTCCAGATCTGCCCCCGCGGAGGTCGTCGCCACCCGGCCGGCCTCCTCACTTTCTGGCTCGAACGAAGCTTGCTCCACCAGTTCTGAAGGAACGCAGGCGACCTCGCGGGCGAAGAGCTCCACCGCGTCCGCATATCGGGTTTCGGAACACAGCCGTCGGTAGCGGTCCAGGACAGGCAACAGGTGCGCGCCGGACAGCAACAGCGGCGGCTCGAACAGCGCCAGCGATGCGATGTGATCGGTACCGGCCACCGCGGCGTGAAGGGCAACCGTCGCCCCGTAAGAACCACCGACGACGTGCGCCCCCGTTCCGGACGCGTCCGTCACCGACTTCAACACGCATCCCAGATCGGCGGCCTCCACTGCAAACCAGTTGGGCGACGAGCCAATTGCACTCGGCGGGTGGTTTCGCCGCGCATACCGCACGATCTGGAAACCGTTGAGGCGCCCGGCGACATCGGTCCAGGAATCCAGGCCACCGTTGGACCCGTGCACGAAGACCACCGGAGGTCCGGTTCCCGTCGTCTCCAATACCAGATCGGTGCCGTCCGCGGTTGTGAGCACAGAAGCCATTTCCCGAGTATTGCTCTGCTACTCCGAAAGCTGGAACTCCACCATCGCGGTGACCGAATCCACGGCCTCGCTGAGCACCTCGACGCGGGCCGCCTCCGACGGCGCGGCCAGCAGTGAATAGCGGTCGGCCTGCCCCATCGGCAGCCGAGTCGCCAAGGCGTACAAACGGTTCTCCGGGTCGACGCCGGCGGATTCGACGATCTCGCGGCTGCGGATCGGCGTGCCGCGCGCCTCGCCGATCCGGTCGAGCAAGGCGACCATCCGGTCTTCGACGTCAGCGATTCGGGCGGCATCGGCCGGGCCGTCCGGTTCGTCGGGCCACAGTTCGATCTCGGCGCGTGGGTACGGATCGTCGTCGAGCCAGCGCTGCACGCGAATTCGTTCACCCATCACACACAGCAACCGGTACTTGCCGACACCGAACTCCTGGCAGTCCACGATCTTGGCCAGTGCGCCGACCTCGCATCGACGGTCACCCCCGCCCACCTCGCGCCCGGCGGAGATCAGCACCACCCCGAAAGACGGCTCCGAGGAGGCCATACAGTCGCCCACCAGCGCCACATAGCGCGGTTCGAAGATCCGCAGCGGCAGTTCCTGGCCGGGCAGCATCGCCACTTCGAGAGGAAACATCGGTGAGACCGTCATGGGGCCAGGATCGTCTTCGCCTCCGATTTGGTCAATGCGCACGAGCCGGTAACCTCGGATGATGCCACCGTCAGCGGAGCTTGCGACTACCCGCACGCTGCTGTCCGATCCGGGCTACACCGACCTCGACGCGGTCGACCGCCAACTGATCGAACTGCTGCAGGCCGACGGCCGCATTCCCTACGCCGAGCTGGGTCGCCGTGCGGATATCACGGAAAAGACTGCGCGCCGCCGTGTTTCGCGGTTGTTGAGCGAGGGATACATCTCCATCGCCGCCATCACGGATCCAGCTGTCCTCGGATTCCACGCGCTGGGCCTGGCCCTGCTGACCGTCGACGGATCCCGCACCCCGGTCGAGCTCGCCGCGGAGCTCGCCCACCTGCCCGAGGCCGATTACGTGACGGCGGTGACGGGGCCGTACGGCGTGGTGCTCGAGTTGGTCTGCACGGACGCCCGCGAACTTCACGATGTGGCGTTCGGCCGGATCGCGACACTGCCGGGCGTGGGCTCGGTGGAGCTGCTCCCCTATCTGCGGCTGCACTATCAGCAGGCCCGGTTGTCGGGTGCGCTGGCCGACGGAGCGGTGCGCCCGCGCCCACTCGACGACATCGACCGGGCGATCCTCACCCGCCTCGCCGTCGACGGCCGGGCCGCGTTCCGCGACTTCGCTTCGGCCCTCGGCTTGTCCGAGACCACCATCCGATCCCGCTACAGCCGGATCGTGGAGACGGGCGCGGCTCGGGTGATGTGCATCGCCAACCCGCTGCGCCTCGGTTACCGCCACAGCAGCTGGGTCGCGATCCGCACCGATGGCCGGGCCGGCGCGCAGAAGGTGGCCGAGGCGCTGACGCGGGTGGACGCGGTCTCCTACGTGGCGCTGACCGCCGGCCGCTGGGACGTCCTGGCGGAGGTGCTGACCACCCGCGGCGAGGATCTGCTCGACGCGCTCGACGAGCGCATCCGTGGACTGGACGGGGTCACCGCGATGCAGGCCTGGCCTTATATCTCAGTGCACTACAAGGCAATTCATCCCAGGGACGTCGGCGATCTCAGCCCGGCACCTTTTTGTTGATCGCGTCGACCACGGTCGAGTCCCGATCGGCCAGCACGCACATGGCTCCGATGAACGAGGTCCAGATGTACGGATTCTTCTTCATTCCCGCATAGCCGTTCTTCACCAGTAGCTCGACCATGCCGAGCTGGGTGGCCTCGTCCATCGAGGAATACTCCCGGCAGGTGGTCGACATCCCGTTCGGTGGCGGGGTCCTGGTCCCGCCACTGGTTCCGGGGGACGGGAAAGCCGGAGTCGACGGTGCTGCCGTAGTGCTGGGTCGGCGCTTGGTGGTCGTCGGCGTGGAGATCCCGGTCTGATCGGGATCGGCCATCGGTGCGCCGACGGTGACTGTGCTGCAGCCCGAGAGGGCGAAGCCCGCCACGATAATCCCCACCACGATCCGCTGCCGCATAGCGTTCATCCTTAGAGTTGGAGTTCACCGACCAGGGCGTCTACCACTTCGCGCAGGTCGCCGTCATTCTCCTCGGCCACGCGGCGCTGTCGTTGATACGAGCCGCCGCCGTGGTAGATGTCGGTGACCGAGGCCAGCTCGTCAGCGCACCCCAGTGACTTGGCGACCGGCTCAAGGTGATTCAGCAGTTCGTCGAGGTCTTCGGTGACCAGCCGCTCATTGCTGTCGGCATCCAGGATGATCACCGCATCGAGCCCGTAGCGGGCAGCGCGCCATTTGTTCTCCTGGACATGCCACGGCGGCATGGTCGGCAACTGCTCGCCCGCGTCGAGCCTGCGGTCCAGATCCACGATGAGGCAATGGGTCAGCGCAACCAGCGCACCGAGTTCCCGCACATTGGACACCCCGTCGAAGATCCGCACCTCGATCGTGCCGAGGTGCGGTGACGGCCTGATGTCCCAACGGATCTCGTTGAGGTGGTCGATGATGCCGGTCTTCTTCTGATCGTGGACGAATCCCTCGAACTCCGACCAGGTCTGGAACTGGAATGGCAGCCCGGCGGTGGGCAGCTGCTGGAACATCATCGCCCGGTTGCTGGCGTACCCGGTGTCCTCGCCTTCCCAGAACGGGGACGACGCCGAGAGCGCCAGCAGATGCGGGTACTGATTGAGCAGCGAGGAGATGATGGGCATCACCTTGTGCGCCGAGGAGATCCCGACGTGCACGTGCACTCCCCAGATCGTCATCTGCCGGCCCCACCACTGGGTGCGCTTGATCAGCTCGGCATACCGCGGCGCGTCGGTCAGCTGTTGCGCCGACCATCTTGCGAACGGGTGAGTGCCCGCGCAGAACAGCTCCATGCCGCGGTCGTGCACGATCTTGCGCACGGAGCCAAGGGTGCCGCGCAGGTCATCCATCGCCTCACCGGTGTTCTCACAGATTCCGGTGACGATCTCGATGGTGTTGCGCAGCAGCTCCTTGTGCACGTGCGGGCTCTCGCCGACCTCGGCGATCACCTCGGCAGCGCCGTTGCTCAGATCACGGGTGTCGGCGTCGACGAGAGCGAACTCCCACTCGACGCCGACGGTTGGCCGGGGCGACCCGGCGAAATCGATGCGGCTGTCAGCCTGCGCCGATAACACCGCACGCCACCCGAGAGCCGGCGTCGCCGGTGGCCAAGGTCGCCTGATCGGGGCCGGGTGCGCCGCCGATGACCTGCTGGTACTTCTCCGGCGGGATGTTGGCGAAGTTGTCGGCCTTCTCGTGGATGATGATGGCCGTCTTGGCGCCGGCCTGCAGATCCTGTGCGGTGAAGGCGTCGGTGGTGGTCACCAGCTTGCCTGAGCCGTCGGCGCGGATCTGCAGCGAGCTCAGGTCACCGCTGGAGGGGTGACCGCTGTGCCCGGACACCTGGAAGTGGCCGCCGGCCGAGTTGAAGTCGCCGGGTGCGCCGCCGGTGGGGGCCACCGAGTTGGCCTCGCACTTGCCGACGGAGTGGATGTGCAGGCCGTGGAATCCGGGAGCCAGCTTGCCCGGGGCGGTCGTCTCGACGGTCACGGTGGCGAAGCCGTCGGCGAACTGGAAGTCGGCGGTTGCCACGGACGTGCCGTCGGCGGTCTTGAGCTCCGCGGTCAGGGTCTCGCCGCCGCTGGTGGCCGGTGCACCGTGTCCGCTGCCGTGCTCACCGGGAGCGGCCGAGGGGGACGGCGATCCGGTCCAGATTGCCGGGGTGGTCCCGGGCGTGTCGGACGGGACCTGACCGGGAGGGCTGCAGGCGCTCAGTGCGACGACAGGGGCGGCGAACAGGACGGCAACACCGACGGACTTAAGCATGGTCCAAAGCCTAGCCGGTGACTACCACGATCACGCCCGGTGGTTGCGCGACAAGTTCGGGGCGTCGGGGTTCGACGGGCGCATGCAACACCTTGCCCGCATTTTCGGCTGCTTCCTTCTCATCGGGAGTCTCACCGAAGAACACCGTGGTGCCGGCAACACCTTCCAGTGTCAGGTTGCCGGTCTCGGTGACATTCCAGTGCGCCTCACGCAACTGATTGGCCGCGGTTTCGGCCGCGCCAGGAACGTCGGAGATGTTGTACACGCGCACGTCGGCCTTGACGTCGGGTGCGGGCGCGGCCTTTGCCGATGTCTTTGTGGTGGTCGTCGCGGTCGTGGTGGCCACGGACGACGATTGATCCGCTGAGTCGTCGTCGGAGCCGAGCGCCTGGAAACCGACCAGCAGGAACACGACCCCGAGGAACAACAGCACCATCACCATGGCGCGCAGGGGCAGCCCGGAGGAGTCTCGCTGATTCATCGCCACCACTGTATCGAGCGAACCGCCCGATCCCTCATTGCGTGACCTTTAGGTAGTGATATCGAAGCCGAGTCGCCGCGCGGCGCGCGCCTTCTGACGGCTTGCCCGCAGCCGCCGCAACCGCTTGACCAGCATCGGGTCGGCGGCCAGCGCCTCGGGGCGGTCCACCAGCGCGTTGAGCACCTGGTAGTACCGGGTAGCCGACATCGAGAAGAGCTCTTTGATCGCGTCTTCCTTGCTGCCGGCGTACTTCCACCATTGGCGTTCGAAGGCCAAAATATCGTGCTCGCGCCGGGTGAGCCCGTCGCTCAGGTCAGAGTCGTCCCCGGATTGCTCAGCCCGCGCCATGGCGCCGTCCATATTGCTCCCTGGACCCTTCCGACACTTGAGAAATAACATCGCTGTGGTTCGGCGATTATTCAACCACGGCTTGCTGGCTTGAGCTGACACATAAACCCGCGAGTCGGGTGAGAAGGATTGCCACCTTAAGCTTCCCCCATGGCTGTCGCACCGATTTGCATCGTCGGGGATCCCGTTCTGCACACACCGACCGAGCCGGTGCCGGTCGGCCCGGACGGCTCGCTGCCCGCAGATCTACCCGAACTCATCCAGACCATGTTCGACACCATGGACGCCGCGAACGGGGTTGGCTTGGCCGCCAACCAGATCGGTGTGGCCAAGCGGTTGTTCGTCTACGACTGCGCTCCGACCCGCGGTCAGGTCACGCGGCGCCGCGGGGTCGTCATCAACCCGGTGCTGGAGACCTCCGACGTTCCCGAGACGATGCCCGACCCCGACGATGACGAGGAAGGCTGCCTGTCCGTGCCGGGCGAGAATTTCCCGACCGGCCGGGCCGACTGGGCACGGGTCACGGGCCTGGATGCCGACGGTTCGCCGATCACTCTCGAGGGCACCGACTTGTTTGCCCGGATGCTGCAGCACGAGACCGGGCATCTCGACGGATTCCTCTACATCGACCGCCTCGTGGGCCGCTACGCGCGGGCTGCCAAGAAGACCGTCAAGCGCAACGGATGGGGTGTTCCCGGCCTGTCCTGGATGCCCGGCGAGGTCCCTGACCCGTTCGGGCACTGATGCCGGCATTACCCGCACTCGGGTCGCGGGTCAGCCTTCGGTACCGGCTGCCCGCCGGGTCGGCCAAGCCGCTCACCGACGTCATCGGGCACCTGGAACAACTGGAGCCGACGGTGCTGATCCGCACCAAGGACGGCGAGCTCGTCGACGTCGCGCCGGCAGACATCGTCAGCGTGCGCGAGCTGTCGCACGCCCCGGTTCGGGCCTCGGAGATCCGCGCGCTCGAACATGCGGCGGCGCTGGCCTGGCCGGGCGTCGAGCAGCAATGGTTGGGCGGTTGGCTGCTGCGCGCCGGGCACGGAGTCACCAGCCGCGCGAATTCGGCGATCCCGTTGGACATGTCGGCCCAGATCGCCGATCTCGCCGCGGTGCGCGACTGGTACCGCGAACGTGGCCTGCCGGCCTGGCTGGCCCTGCCCGAGCGACTCCTGCCGATTCGCACCCCGGGCATCAAGCCGGCCCGGGTCATGGTGCGTGAGCTGCCCGCCCCTCCCCCTTCCTCCCCGAATGTCACGCCGGCGCAACCCTCGCCGTCGAGCGTCACGCTGGCGCAGCAACCGGACGCGGAGTGGCTGCGGCTCTACGAACGCGACGTCCCCGTGGACGTGCTGACGGCCGTGGTCGACGGGCAGCTGGTTTTCGCAACGGTCCCCGATTGCGCGGTGGGCCGCGGGGCGGTGACACCGACTCCGGACGGGACGCCCTGGCTGGGCATCTCGTCGGTCCGGGTCTCCCCGGCGCGGCGCGGGCAGGGCCACGCCCGGTCGGTGTGTGAGGCGCTGGCAACCTGGGGTGCCCAGGCAGGCGCCCGCCAGGCCTACGTCCAGGTGGAGGTCGACAACCACGCGGCAATCGCGCTGTACACCTCGCTGGGTTTTCGGCTGCACCACCAAACCCGGTACGTCGCGGCTGACGACGTCCTCGGCTGACGCTGACCCGAACCCTCTACCCTCTTACTTCATGCGCCTGGCCACGTGGAACGTCAATTCGATCCGTACCCGAGTGGACCGCGTGGTCGACTGGCTGGAGCGCGCTGACGTCGACGTGCTGGCCATGCAGGAAACCAAGTGCACCGACGCACAGTTCCCGATGATGCCGTTCGCGGCGTTGGGCTACGAGGTGGCCCACGTCGGGCTCAACCAGTGGAACGGCGTCGCGATCGCCTCACGGGTGGGTCTGGACGACGTCGAGGTGGGATTCACGGGTCAACCGACCTGGAGCAGCAAGCCTGAGGAAGAGGCCACGTCCGAGGCTCGCGCCCTTGGCGCGACGTGCGGCGGGGTGCGGGTGTGGAGCCTCTATGTGCCCAACGGCCGCACCTTGGCCGATCCGCACTACGCCTACAAACTGGATTGGCTTGCCGCCCTGCGGGATACCGCCGCCAGCTGGTTGAAGGAGGATCCGGAGCAGCCCATCGCACTGGTCGGTGACTGGAACATCGCCCCAAAGGACGAGGACGTCTGGGACATGGCCGTCTTTGACGGCCGCACCCATGTGTCCGAGCCCGAGCGGGCCGCCTTCCAGGCCATGCATGACGCCCAATTCACCGATGTGGTGCGACCTTTCACCGAAGGGCCGGGGATCTACACCTACTGGGACTACACCCAGCTGGCGTTCCAGAAGCGCCGCGGCATGCGCATCGACTTCATCCTCGGCTCGCCCGGTCTGGCGTCGCGGGTCACCGGCGCCGAGATCGCGAAGGACGAACGCCGCCCCAAGAAGGGCACCACCGCGCCCAGCGACCATGCCCCGGTCGTGGTCGAGCTCGGCTGACCCCCGGTCGACTCTGCGGCCAGGGCGAGAAAGTGCGAGTGGGCCACGCCCCGGGCGCAGAATCAACGCCGCGGCGGCGCGGGCGGGCCGGTTAGCATTGGCGCGACGGGAGGGGGCCGGATGACGACCAGGTGGAGCGCGGTATCCAAATCGCCGACCCTGCCCGTGGGCCACGCGCCGGCCGCCGGCCTCACCGCCGCCGACCTGTTCACCCCACCCACGGAGCCCACGGTCACTCTCGACGAGAAGCTGCGCCGCGCCTACTTCTGGCTGATCAACAAGGCCGTCATCTCCCCGTTCTACGACGTCGAGTTCGGCTCGGACACGACCGTCAACTATCCGCTCGGCGACGCGGGTGCGTCCCTGAGCCTGCCCAGGCAGCCCGCCTACTCCTCGAATGTCCTTGTCCCACTGCTGACTTTCGCCGTCGGCGGACGCTGCCTGCTGATCGGCGGGCCGGGCCGCGGCAAGACCACACTGGCAGTGTTGATGGGCGTGCTGGCCGGGTCCACCCCCGCCGACGTACGCCGCCACGTCCAGCAGGGCCAGCCACAGCTGACCGTGGGTGATCTGGTCGGGATCCCGCTGCCGCGCGACCTGGTGCAGGCGGGGAGCCTCGCCGAGATCACCATCGCCTGGAAGAGCTGGCTGACCGCGCCGGTCAAGATCCTCGACGAGTACAACCGGATTCCGACCAAGACCCAGTCGGCGCTGCTGACCATGGTCGCCGAGGGTTATGTGGAAAGCCATGACCAGATGCACGTCACCGCACCCGAACACGGGGTGGAGAGCTGGTTCTTCACCGCCAACGACGACGGCGGTGGCGGCACCTTCCCGGTGATCCAGGCGCTGCGCGACCGTATCGACGTGACCGTGCAGGCATTCGGTTTCAACAGCCGCTTCCTCGACGAACTGGTGAGTCGCGTGGAGGCCGGGGACCGGCCAGAGGACAACGTGCCCGCCGAGCTGGTGTTCGGCGCGGCCGAGCAGGCGGAGATGGTCCGGGCGATCCGGGCGATTCCGGTGCCCACCGACGTACGCCGTCGGTTGGAGTTCTTCGTCAGCCACTTCGAATTCGTCCAGCACGGTGGCCGCCGCTTCGAGTACCGGACCAAGGATGTGGTGGCCACCGCCGGTCTCGAGGTCGAGCAGATCATCGACGCCAACTCGGGCGCCGATCTGCAGATCGATCTCGGCGCGCAGACCGTCAACGGGGTGTCGGTGCGCTCGCTGCAGAACCTGGTGCTCTATGCCAAGGCGCTGGCCTGGTTCCGGGGCAACGACACCGTCACTCTCGAGGACGTGCGGGCGATGGTGCCGTTCGCCTTGCGCAGCAAGCTGTTACCGAATACCGCCCATCCCCGCTTCGACACCGGCACGGACCGGGAACTGGCGTCAGACCCCGCGAGCTGGCTGACCGACCTGTTCGACTCGTCGTGCCGGGAGTTCGTCGCGCTGGAGCGCGAGGGCGAGGATCCGGTGGCCGAACTGCTCGACCAGTTCGGCCACGGTCTCGACGGTTTGGACGCGCTTGAGGTGTCGCGGCGCCTCACCACGATCGAGGCTCACATCTCGGCGGTCTCTGGCGTCGGCAAGATCTACGGTCGAGATTTCGACGATCTGGTCGCCTTGAAGTATCTCTACCAACGGTATTCGAACTATCTGCACTGGCTGGAGAGCGGCCGGTGATTGCCCGGGCGTATCACCAGGTCAACCTCGACCTGCCCACGCCCGCCGAGCTGCCTGCGGTGCCCGGCCTCGCTCTGGCCATCTCGGCTGACAACGTGGCCCGCTTCGGCGGCGATCCGAAGCGGTATCGCCATGCCCTGCGCGGCATTTCGGCGGCGCGGGACGTGATGTTCAACGTCGCGGCGGTGGCCGCCTGGCGGGCCGGGGTGCTGGGGATCCGCGACGATGCGTTGTCCCGTTTGCAGCTGCTCCCCGTCGACCTCGCGGCCTCGGTCCTGGGCCTTCCGGTCGACGCGGTCGTCCCGTTCACCGACGGGCAGGCGCTCGACCGGTTCTACTGGCCTCTGCGCCCGCCGGGCCAACTGATCGCGCGGATCGGCGGTTTCACCGGCCTCGGCGGCAGATGGGACCAGCCGCCCACCGATCCCGCACCTTGTGGACCGGGTAGGTGGACGGTGAATGTCGGCGCACAGCGCCGGCAGATCGATGCCGACGTGTTCGGCCACGTCATCTCCGACGCAGCCGCACCCGGCCCGCAGACCGGCGGACCCGCCACGGCGCAACTGGTGGTGCGCCCCACCTCCTACCTGGCCGAGATCTGGCCGGCATGACCGGACGGGCACCGACCGATCCCGAACTGGTGGCCTGGCGGGCCGCACTCGACCTGTGGGGCGTACAGCTCCATCCGCCGAACATGGTGCGCGACAGCGTAACCGGGACATTCGCCTGGTTCTCGTTTCCGCCGTCGATCTCGATCGACCTCGACGAGCTGAACCGTCAGGGCGCCGAACGTCACCTGGCCACCGTCTTCGCCCATGAGATCGGCCATCACGTGCTGTCGCCGAGCACCCGCATCGTGTCGTTCAAGCTGATGCAGCAGATGGCCCGGGCGATCGTGGCGAGCGACCCGCGCCGCGCCATTCCCGTCACCAGCACCGCCCGGCACCTGTCCAATCTGTGGTCGGACCTGCTCATCAACGACCGGGTGGTCCGCATGCAGCGCAGACAGCACCCGGGCACCGAGCCGGACATGATCGCGTTGTGGCGCACGCTGACCACCCGCGAGCCCGTGTCGAACGCGGCCTGGTGGGTACTCATGCGCGCCTACGAGCTGCTGTGGTCGTTGCCGTCGAACACGCTGTGCCCCAACGACCCTCCCTCGGTACCCGAGGCAGTTCGAGAAGACGTGCGAGCCCGCCAGCACGTCGACCCGGCCACGCTCGACGTGTCGATGGTCCGCGAAGACCTGCAGGAGAAGGAACGCGCCCACCGCGTAGCCGCCATGCGGGTGCGCGCCATCCAGGACGAACTACTGCTGAGCCAGCCGGTGCAACCCGTCGCCGACGCCGAGTACGTGGCACAGGCGATCCGGACCTTCGGGGCGGATCCGGTGGGCGGTGCCCTCACCTTCGGCATGGTCCTGGTGCCCTACCTGGTGCTGGAGTCGATGATCGCGGACGGTGCCGCTCTGCCCGGCGGCGGATGCGCCGAACAGGGCGGAGCGCCTGCGACGGCAGCCGAACTCGCGCAGGTGCTGGCCGACCCGCGACTCGACGACGCGCCGGTTCACCCCGCGGCGGCCGCGGTCGGCGCCCCTCCGACCGTCCAGTCTCCGGGCCAAAGTTACGGTGTCGCACAGACCTTGGCCTTGTTCGACGGATCCGATCCCAACGCCGTGATGCTGGCCTGGTATGAGGCGCAGGCCCGCCCCTGGATCCGCCCGCTGCTGCAATCCGGGTGCGGCGTCGCCGGGCACGGGATCCCCGGGCCGTTGGAGACGTGGGAGCTCGGCGACGATGCCACCGAGCTGGACTGGTCGGCGACCATCGCGGTGAACCCGATAGTGGTGCCCGGGGTGACGACGCGTCGTCGCACCCAACTACCCGACGATCCGGCCCCCACCACCGAGGCGGTGATGCTGGATCTCTACATCGACTCGTCCGGCTCGATGCCGAGCCCCCAGCGCGGTTCCCCGGCCGTGCTGGCGGGCACCATCCTCGTGCTGTCGGTGCTCAAAGGCGGTGGGCGGGTACGCGTCACATCCTGGTCGGGCCGGGGCCAGGTCGCCGGGGACAGCGTGTACACCCGGGACCGATCGGAGATCATGCGCCAGCTGACGACCTTCTTCAGCGGCGGCACCGTGTTTCCCCTCGATCTGCTCGCGCACCGGTATCCACCCGGTGGCCAGGGATTTTCAGGCGCTGACGAGCTGCGCCACCTGGTGGTGCTGTCCGATGACGGTTTGATGTCGCTTTTCGGCGCCGGCCAGGAGGAGTACACCGGGGTGGCGGCGGCGGTGCGGCGACAACTAGACACCGCCACCCTGCTGATACAGAACCGGTCCCGTTCGGTGGCCGGTCCGGCCGCCGAGGCGGGTTACGACATCGACTATCTGGACAACATGTCCGACGCACCGGCAGTCTGCGCGAGGCTGGCCGCGCGCATCGCCGGATATCGGCGAGAGGTACTGCATGGCTGAACAATTGGCAAACTGGTTCGCCGAGGAATTGGACGAGCAGGCAGTGTGGTCGACGCTCAAGCCCGGCCCTACCGTCGACGAGGTCGCGGCGCGGATGGCGAGTACGCCGCAGCCGTTTCTCGCCGACACCGTCGACGTGGTGGCGCTGGCATGCGATGTGTTCAACCACACCGGTTGCGCCGCGGCCGCCCAGCGTATCGCCGAGCGGGGCTCTCCGGCGTCCCGGCGCGGCGCCGCCATCGGGCTGTGGTTGTTCGCCAGTGCGGACCTGATCGGCCCGTTCACCGCACCGCTGGACGACCGTAAGGCTGCGACGGCGTTGTTGGCATTGGCTTTTCGGGTGGCGCCGCTGGTCGATCCAGGCCGTTGGCTCAGCGATGCGGACCGCCGCGACGAGGCGGTGCGCACCTTCCTGCTGTGGAACGGCCTGCTGGCGCACGGCGAGGACACCGGGCAGGCCCGATCACTGTTCGAGATGCGCGATTCGGTGCGGCGCGAGGGCGCATTGGCGCAGGCATTGGCCGATCACGAACACCGCATGGCCGTACAACGCCGCCTGGCCGACGCCAAGGCGAAAGAAGCTGCGGCACGGTACAACAGTGAGTGACGATCCGCTAGGGCTTCAGGACTATGTTCCGTTCGGCCAGGTGGCGCTGACCGATGAGCAGCGCTGGCCCGGCCTGTCGGTGGCCGGGCGCGAGCGACTGGCCGCCCTGGAACAGCACCCGCACGCACCGGCCTGGCGCCACCGGGTCGGGCACCGGCTCACCCCCGCCGAGCAACAAGCCGCCACCCGCCAACTTCCCCTTGATGATTGGCTTCCGCAACATCTCACGCTGGCCCGCACCCTGCCCGCCTATCGCCGCCACACCGGCCCGCTGGACAGTCTCACCGACTTTCCGCTGATCGGGCGCGAAGACCTCGTCGACAGCATCGCGGCGTTCGTCCCGCCCGGCGCCGACCTCGGTCGGATGCTGCACGGCACGAGTTCGGGCAGTACCGGTGCCGCCCTGGTGATGCCCGACGATCCGGACGAGTTGGCTCGCGGATTTCATTGGCTGCGCGGGTTGGTGGGCGCCCACTGGGAGCCGATGGACCATCGGGTGGCTTTGGTGCAGACGGTGTTCCAGCGGCAGGCCTTCACCTATACCTCGGTAATCCCGGGCTTCGACGAGGCGTTGATGGCCCGACTGAACCTGCATCCGGCCGCCTGGGCAGGTGGGGCCACGCAGCGCGACGCGTATCTGCGGGATACCGATCCGCAGGTGATCAGCGGCACTCCCACGTCGTTGGAGGTGCTGCTCGATCCCGGCCTTGCCGCCGTATTGCGGCCGCTGGCGCTGATCTCCGGGGCGATGACACTGACGGCGCCCTTGCGCCGGGCGCTCGAGGCGGCCTACGACTGTCCGGTCCTGGACGTCTACGGTCTGCACGAGACCCGACCCATCGCGGTGAGCGACGACGGCGGACCGTTCGTGGTGGCCGAACGCCGCGTGCATGTCGAGGTGCTGGCCGGTGAGGTCGTGGTGACATGCGGAGAGAACCAGTTTCTGCCACTGGTGCGCTACCGCACGGGCGACTACGCGCGGCTGGTCATCCATCGCGGCCGGCCCGCTCTCACCGATCTGGAGGGAAGGGAGGCAACGGTTTTCGTGTCGGCGACGGGCGTCGTGGTGCCGTGTGTCGACCTCACCCAACAGCTGCAGGCGGCCGGAGCCCGCGGGTGGAGCGTCGACCAGGACGCCCACGGTCGCGTCTCGGCGGTGGTCGCGTCCGGCGACCAGCACCGGGTGACCGAGGCACTGAGGCTACTGCTGGGGCATCCGGTCGAAGTCACGCAAGTGAGGACGCTGGCCGAACTCGGGCCCGGCAAGCCGCGCCGCTATTCCTCGGCTATCGCGCCGACGCAACGATGAGTTCCACGGCTTCGGCCACGCTGTCGGTGCAGTGGAGCAGGGCGAACTCGGATTCATCGATCTTGCCGCCGGGCAAAACGGTGTTCCGAATCCAGTCGATCAGGCCCGACCAATAGTCGACACCCAGCAGGATGATCGGAAACTCGGTGACCTTGTGGGTCTGCACCAGGGTCAACGCCTCGAACAGTTCGTCGAGAGTGCCGAATCCGCCCGGCAGGCACACGAAGGCCTGGGCATATTTGACGAACATGGTCTTGCGGACGAAGAAGTAGCGGAAGTTGATGCCGAGATCCACCCAGTGGTTGAGGCGCTGCTCGAAGGGCAGCTCGATACCGAGTCCCACGGAGTAGCCGCCGGACTCGCTGGCGCCGCGGTTGACGGCCTCCATCGAACCCGGACCGCCCCCGGTGATCACCGCGTAGCCCGCCCGCACCAACGCGATACCCAGTTCCTCGCCCAGTCGGTACTCGGGCGAATGTGGTTCCGTGCGAGCGGACCCGAAAACCGTCACCGCCCTCGGCATTTCGGCGAGGGCGTCGAAACCGTCGACGAACTCACCCTGGATGCGCATCACGCGCCACGGATCGGTGTGCACCCAATCGGTGGGGCCGCGCCGGTCCAGCAGCCGCTGATCCGCAGTCGTGGTGGCACAGCGGTCACGGCGTAGTTGCACCGAACCGCTGATCTGAGGCTGGCTGTCGTCGTTCTCTGTCATGCGGGCTTCACGCCCACGGTGACGGCGTCGGAGATCGGCGTCCATACCGGCCGGCGTACCCGATGTTGTTCGGCGACGGTGAATCCGGCCGCCTCGAACAGCGCGCGCATCTCCTGCTCGGTGGGACTGTGCGCGGGTGCGCCCAGGTCGGCCGACAACGCATGCAGCGGCAGGAAGGTGCGGCGCGGGCTCATCGTCGCCACCGCCACCATCCCCCCGGGCGCCAGCACCCGGTAGAACTCCGCGAGCGCGGCGGGCTGGTCGAAGAAATGGAAAGCCGAGGTGGTCACCACCGCGTCCAGGAAGCCGTCCTGGAAGGGCAGCTCCTCGGCGGGGGCAGACTTCCACCGCACGCGGTCTGACCGCTTGCGCGCCTGGGCGAGCATGCCGTCCGACATGTCCAGGCCGTAGACCTCATCGGGGAGGAGTTCACGCTGGATGCGGTCGGCCAGGATGCCGGTACCGCAGGCGATGTCGGCAATCGCACGGGCACCGCGCTCCTGCAGTTGGGCGATCACCTCGTCCTGAGCGGGCCGGTACACCCACCGCTGGAGACAACCCTGGTCATAGGCCGGTGCGGCAAAACTCCAGAAGCGCGTGATGGCGTCGTTGAATCCGCGGCGCTGTGTGGTGGTCACGAGCCCGAGTGTAGGTCGGCTATGACGGCTTCCCCGCGCAGTAGACCCGCGCCGGTTCGGGGAAGGCCACCGCACGTGAGCCGGAACCGCAGACGGCGGGGTCGGTTGAACCGTCAACCCGCTGGACGATCTTGATGACAGCCTTCGGGTCGGAGCATTCCACCAGGGAGGCGAGCTTGTCGTCGAGGTTGAAGCACTCGCCTTCCTCGAAGTTGAGGATGAAACAGTAGGTGCGGGCGTCGTCCATGAGCACGGAGTAGTCAGAGTCGGCCCGTTTGCCGTCCGGGCAGGTTGCGGATCCGCCACCTTTGGACACCAACTCGTAAATAGCATCCGGGTTGCTGCAGCCGGACGGGGTGAGGTCCATGCCCGTCGTGGCGTACTGATCGCTGGTGATGCACTCCCCCACCGCCAAGTCATCTGAGGCCCCGGACTGCGAGGACCCGGAATTTGAGCTCGTGCTCGGGACCGCACTCGAACTCGACGCGGAACTGGAATTCGACTCAGATCTCGAGGTCGACTCCGACGCGCGGGTGGCCATCCGCCCGGCCAATCCCAACAGGCCGAGCACCAGCAGAATCGCACCGATCACGATCAATGCCGTGCCCGACTTCTTGGGTGGTGCGCCGTAGCCCTGTGACGGGACCGGCGGATAGCCGGGCTGCTGCGGGTAACCGGGCTGGTAACCCTGCTGCGGATAGCTCGGCGGATAACCCGGCTGCTGGTAACCCTGCGGATACCCCGGCTGCGGGTAGCCCTGGGGGTACCCCGGCTGCGGATAGCTCGGCGGGTACCCGGACTGGCCGCTCGACTTCGACTGAGACGACGAACGCCGAACCAGGCCGAGGATGAGCAGCAGCAGCCCCAACCCCGGAATGAACAGCGTGCCGATGACGTAGCCCGCGGATTCTGCGGCGCTTCCGGCGGCGGCCAATGTCTGAGCGACCATGGCGGCGAGTATCCCATGAGGCCACCGGAAATCGGTTTGCTGACCGGCTGCTGAGGCTGCTCAGGCCTCGTTGTCGGCTCCCGCCGCTCAGGCCTCGTTGTCGGCTCCCGCCTCCGTCCCATAGCGGCCCGCGCTGAACATCGACGCCACCGCACCGATCACCATCATCACGGCCGCGGCGGAGAACACCACCGTCAGGCCAGAATGGAACGGCTCGGTGATCAGCTGCGGGAAGAACGTCTGCCCGGTGATCACGTCCGCGTTCACTCCCGGTTGGTGCAGAGCGTCGTAGGGCGCGAGCAGTTCGGCCATCGGGTTGTAGCCCAGGAAGGCGGCGAACAGGCTGCCGACCGGGGGCAGGTTGGCCACATCGTGGGCGACTGAGGCCGAAACACCTTGCTGCGTCAGGCCGGTGGTCAACGCCGCAGGCAGTGTGTTGGCCAGCCCGACGATCATCAGCGAGAAGAAGATGCCGATCGACAGCGAGTTGCCCGCGTTGAAGAACGTGGACCGCACGCCGGAGGCCGCACCGCGCTGATCGGCCGGCACGCTCGACATGATGGCTGCCGTGTTGGGGGCGGTGAAGATGCCGCCGCCCAGTCCGTTGAGGAACACCAGGATCGCGAACACCCAGTAATCGAAGTTGACCGGGATCATCAGCAGCGCCACGAAGGTGGCAGCCATCAGCAGCATGCCGCCGACGGTCAGCGGCCGCGCACCGATGCGATCGGAGAGCGACCCGGCGATCGGCGCGGCGACCAGAAACCCGACGGTGACCGGTAGCAGGTAGATGCCGGCCCACAGCGGTGTGGATTCGAAGCTGTAACCGTGCAGCGGCAGCCAGATGCCCTGCAACCAGATGATGAGCATGAATTGCAGTCCGCCGCGGCCCACCGAGGACATCAGCCCGGCGAGGTTGCCCATCCCGAACGCCGCCGATTTGAACAACCGGATGTCGACCATCGGCGACGACACCTTCAACTCGACGATGCAGAACGCCACCAACAGCAGCAGGCCCACCGCGATGGAGCCCAGAACCCACGGGCTGGTCCAGCCGGTGGTCGAGTCACCGTAGGGCTGGATGCCGTAGGTGATGCCGATCAACAGGACCGTCAGGCCCAGCCCGAACGTGAGCGTGCCGGCCCAGTCGAGCCGCCCGGCGGTGCGGACACCGAGTTCCTTGAGTGAGCGGTAGCTCCAGATCGTGCCGAGGATCCCGATCGGCACACCCACCCAGAACACGGCCTTCCAGTGCCATTCGGACAGGAAGCCGCCGATCAGCAGTCCTAGGAATGACCCGGCAACGGCGGCCACCATGTTGGTGCCCAGTGCCATGCCGCGCTGGTTGGCGGGGAAGGCATCCGTGAGGATGGCCGACGACGACGCCATCAGCATGGCGCCGCCGACGCCCTGGACCACGCGCCAGGCGATCAGCCACACCGCACCGCCACCGAGCTGGAACGGGTCGAAGGACAGCGCGATCGCGGCAACGGTGAAGACCACGAAACCGAGGTTGTAGATGCGCACCCGGCCGTACATGTCGCCGAGGCGCCCGAACGGTACGACGAGCACCGCGGTCACCACGAGGTAGCCCATCAGCATCCACAGCAGGTAGCTGACGTTGCCTGGGGCGAGCGGGTTCAACCCGATGCCGCGGAAGATCGCCGGCAGCGAGATCAACACGATCGACGCGTTGATGGAGGCCAGCAGGATGCCCAACGTCGTGTTGGACAGCACCACCCACTTGTAGAACGGGTGGTCGTGATCCATCCGTTTGCGCCGGTCGGCGGTCTCGGCCTCGGCGGTGTCGCCCGCGCCTGGCGGGCTGCTGAGTTCAGCGTCAGTCGTCATCTCGTGTTCGCATCTCGTATCGCATCAAGGGCTATATCCAGGGCCGGCGGTCGACCCGAAACATGCAAAACACATATATTAGCTATGCAAATCAAGGCAGGGCAACTCCTGCCCGCCGATTTCCACGCGAGGGCTGCTGAACCGCGCGAAGAGCGACCCTGGCATCGAAATGGCGGCATCCGGTTCCCCTGACTCCGGCGGCATCCTCGGCACCGACCCGCGCACCTTGTGACGAACGTGCAGGCTTTCGCGACGAAAAGCTACACACTGGCCATAGGTGTGGACCGGTCGCGCATTACTGTTTGATTTCGAAGAACGCTTCCGTCCAGTGGCCGCCTTCACCTCGGGTTGAGAGAACACTGATGACGCGGGATAGCGGCATCTTGTCTGGGCAGTTCTCAGTGAGCATCATGTCGTAGCGATACGCCTGATGCTGGTACACCCATGGCGCATCAGGAAGCATCTCTTCTCCCTGCGGTAGCACCGAATCCAACACGTAACTGCAACCCGGTAGCGGCATCGCGGCGCGAATTATTCTCTCTGAGTACGCGTTCGCAATCTCCACGTCATGCCCGGGACTTGAGCTCCGCATGGACGTCAGCTTCGCCGGATCATGGGTATTCAGAGCGTCCACAATGGCTTGGGCATGCCGGTGGCGGGCATCCGGAGCAAAACTGTCAATGCGCTTGTCGGCATCGCCACCCCACAAGCGGCATGCAACTGCCACCGCCAACGTGAGAAGGATTAGCGCCGGAATCAAGATGAAAATTGCAGATTTTTTAACATTCACGCCGACACGCTCATTCCCCTGGATAAGTCAGATGAACAAATTCAGCCTGAGCCAGACCTCCGTGGTAATCAACCGTGTCAGGCATCCAATCGTTGCGAACGTTATTGCTGCCGTTGGCATGTTGATCAACCACGTCCGTGGGAACTTCCCTCCCGAGTTCCGGGTTCCACGCCATCTGCGTACCCACGTACATCGCCACGTGATCGATTTCCCCCTCGGCGTTCTTGTAATAGATCAGGTCGCCCGGCACAAGGCCGGCATGACTGGCGGCCAATGGATCCAAACCTGCTCTGCTCGGCGTGGCAACTACACTAGTGATTTCACCCAAGCCGGAATGCTGAGTGAAGTAGTTGTGATGTTCTCGCGCAAGCGACCATGTTGCTGATTGAGGTTTTCTCTCCAGAAGGATTCGCGGCAGTGCACGCCATTGATTGTCGTAATACCACTCGTCACTGCTTTCGCCCGTCATGTTCCCCAGCGCCGATCCATCGTTTTCGAAGCCACCCGCTTGCAACGCCTGCGATACGAAATTCGCGCAATCGTAGCCGCCACCGAAGTCCTTGTATTCCGGATTAGCGCCTCGCGCCCACCGATCGGCGTATTCGATCGCTCGTCGACGCGCGTCGAGAAGCGCGGTGGGAGCAGGACTCTGACGGAATTCGACAGCTTGTACAGGACCGTCGTTCCCCTCGCCGTCAAACCTGATGGCTTCTAGTTCCGCGGCTTGAGCATGCAAGCGCTTGCCTACCAACGCATCGGTGCGCACTAATTGCCCGGCATGCCAGTGGATGTTCTCCGAATGCAGCCTAGCGGCCGTCCAACGTTCGCTCATCGCGGCCGATCCGAGCGAACCGCGCGGGTCGGTGACCGACAGATCGTCACCGACGCGAAAACCGTCGGCCTCAGCTTCAGCAATTGCGCTAGTAATGGCGCGATGGGCGAGCGTGATGTCGTCACCGCCGCTTTCGGCAATCCGAGCAGCTTCCCGGAGTACATCGCCCTGCCGACGGACTACCGTTGTGCCCACATCCGCTCGATCCAGTGCCGCATCACGCGCCTGCCCGGACCAATCGCTTCCGCCTCCAGCGGAGACATTGACGCGATGCCGCGCAAACACATCTTCGGAATGATCAGCGGCACGTGCCCACCTGGATGCGGCGTCCGTTAGAACACTGATGTCCCACTCATTGATTTCGGACCTCGTCGGTAGTGGATCCCACGAGCTGTCGGTAGCGCTCACATCGACTGCGTGAGATTCGATGCCGCCCCGTCGTCAGTGGCGACATAGGTCTCCGCGGCCATAGTCAGCTTGTCTGCCTGACGAACAATCCAACTCGATTGGCGGACTTGAGTCGCACATAATGCCTCGTCAACGGCACACGCCCCCAAATGACTGGCATGTGACCCACCGATGCGACCCGGTACCGACACGCTCAATTCAGCGGCAGCCTCCCGACTTCCGGCAGCGGCCGACCGCAAACCCCCCGGGTCCACGTTCAGCGGAATCGACAAAGCGCTCACCCCCCAGATTGAGAAAGTACCTTTGCTGCCTGGCAACTTCCTGGAGGCGATAGAAACGACGATCGGGTTCCCCCGACCCCTACGACTGCGCTAGGTTGGGCCCTGCAAACCACACACGCGGGAGTGCGCACGAGCGCACTGAGAGGACGGGTACGCCCGTCGACCGTACGAACCTGACCGGGTAATGCCGGCGTAGGGAGATGAAATGAGCAGTTTTGTTGTCGACCCATCCGTGACCACCGGTCCGATCACCGGAAGCACCAAGGTCTATCGCGAGATCAACCATGACGGCACGACCATGCGCGTGCCGTTTCGCCGGGTGAACCTGACCAATGGGGAACATCTGGACCTGTACGACACCTCAGGCCCCTACACCGACGACGACGCGGTGATCGACCTGAACTCCGGCCTGCCGTCACGGCCCGGCATGCACAAAGACCGCGGCACCCAGTTGCAGCGGGCCCGCGCCGGGGAGATCACCGCCGAGATGGCGTATATCGCTGAACGCGAAGGCGTTTCACCTGATCTGGTGCGCGACGAGGTAGCTCGGGGCCGGGCGGTCATCCCGGCCAATCACAACCACCCCGAGGCCGAGCCGATGATCATCGGCAAGGCGTTCGGAGTGAAAGTCAATGCCAATATCGGCAATTCGGCTGTCACGTCCTCGATCGGGGAGGAGGTCGACAAGATGGTGTGGGCCACCCGATGGGGTGCCGACACCATCATGGACCTGTCGACCGGCAAGGACATCCACCAGACGCGGGAGTGGATTCTGCGCAACTCTCCGGTTCCGGTCGGGACCGTGCCGATCTACCAGGCGCTGGAGAAGGTCAACGGCGACCCGACCAAGTTGACGTGGGAGATGTACCGCGACACCGTGATCGAGCAGTGCGAGCAGGGTGTCGACTATATGACTGTCCATGCCGGCGTGCTGTTGCGCTACATCCCGCTGACGGTCAAGCGCGTCACCGGCATCGTGTCCCGGGGCGGATCGATCATGGCGGCCTGGTGCCTGGCACACCACACCGAGTCGTTCCTGTACACCCGGTTCGAGGAACTGTGCGAGATCCTGGCCCGCTACGACGTGACCTTCTCGCTGGGCGACGGGCTGCGACCCGGGTCGATCGCCGACGCCAACGACGAGGCCCAGTTCGCCGAGCTGCGCACTCTGGGTGAGCTCACCAAGATCGCGAAATCCCATGGCGTGCAGGTGATGATCGAGGGACCGGGCCACGTTCCGATGCACAAGATCGTCGAGAACGTGCGGCTCGAAGAGGAGTGGTGCGAGGAAGCACCGTTCTACACCCTCGGCCCGCTGGCCACCGATATCGCTCCGGCCTACGACCACATCACGTCGGCGATCGGGGCGGCCATCATCGCCCAGGCCGGTACCGCGATGCTGTGCTACGTCACCCCGAAGGAGCACCTGGGCCTCCCGGACCGAAAGGACGTCAAGGACGGCGTCATCGCCTACAAGATCGCCGCCCACGCCGGCGACCTCGCGAAGGGACACCCCCGCGCCCAGCAGCGCGACGACGCACTCTCCAAGGCGCGCTTCGAGTTCCGCTGGCACGACCAGTTCGCGCTGTCGCTGGATCCCGACACCGCGCGTGAGTTCCACGACGAGACGCTGCCCGCCGAACCGGCCAAGACCGCGCACTTCTGCTCGATGTGTGGCCCCAAGTTCTGCTCGATGCGCATCACGCAGGACATCCGTGATGCCTACCCGGACGGGGTGGCCCCGGAGGATATCGAGCGCGGTATGGCCGAGAAATCGCAGGAGTTCGCCGACCATGGCAACCGCGTCTATCTACCCTTGACCACGTGAGGCCGAAGTGAACTTCTTGCCGTTGACCCCTGCGGGTGAGACCCCGCTGCGGGTGATGACCATCGCCGGGTCCGATTCCGGCGGTGGTGCCGGGATCCAGGCCGACATGCGGACCTTCGCCATGCTCGGCCTGCACGGCTGTGTCGCGCTTACGGCTGTGACGGTGCAGAACTCGGTGGGTGTCAAGGGTTTTCACGAGGTTCCGCTCGACGTGGTGGCCGGTCAGATCTCGGCCGTCACCTCGGATATCGGGATCCAGGCCGCCAAGACCGGTATGTTGGCGTCCTCGGAGATCATCACCACCATCGCCGAGACCTGGCGGGCGGAGGGGATGGGAGCGGTGCCCCTGGTCGTCGACCCGGTATGCGCCTCGATGCACGGCGATCCGCTGTTGCACCACAGCGCCCTCGACGCGCTACGCACCGAGCTGTTTCCGCTGGCCACGCTGGTCACCCCGAACCTCGACGAGGTCCGGTTGCTCGTCGACATCGAGGTCGTCGACGACGCCTCGCAGCGGGACGCCGCGCGCGCACTGCACGCGCTCGGTCCGCAGTGGGCACTGGTCAAGGGCGGGCACCTGCGCTCGTCGTCGGCCAGTCCGGATCTGCTGTTCGACGGCACGGAGTTCTACGAGTTCGCGGCGCCGCGGATCGATACCGGCAACGACCACGGGGCCGGCGATACCTTGGCCGCGGCGACGGCTTGTGCCTTGGCACATGGCTATTCGGTTCCGCAGGCAGTGGAGTTCGGCAAGGCCTGGGTGACCGAATGCATTCGGGCCAACTATCCGCTGGGCCACGGCCACGGCCCGGTGAACGCCTTGTTCCGGTTGCAGTCGTGAACCTCGACGCGATCGCCGGCGTCGCCCACGAACCCGAGGCCACCCCGACGGGCGTCGTGGTGCTCACGCATGGCGCAGGGGGCAACCGGGATTCGGCGATGCTGGTCAAGGTCTGCGACGAATGGGCGTCGCGGGGCTGGCTGGCCGTCCGCTACAACCTGCCCTACCGCCGGCGCAGGCCCAAGGGACCACCGTCGGGATCGGCGGCGGGAGACCAGGAGGGCATCGCCGAGGCGATCGCACTGGCCCGCAGCCTCACCGATGGCCCGGTGATCGCGGGTGGGCATTCCTACGGCGGGCGGATGACCTCGATGGTCGCGGCCACCGGGACTGGGCCGGACGTGCTGACTCTGTTTTCCTACCCACTGCATCCGCCGGGTAAGCCGGAACGCGCGGGCACTGAGCATCTCCCCGACATCACGATGCCGACGGTATTCACCCATGGCACCTCCGACCCGTTCGGCACCATCGACGAGCTCACCGCGGCGGCGGCGCTGGTGGCCGGTCCCACCGAAGTCGTCGTCATCGAGGGTGCCCGCCACGACCTCGGATCCAAGTGTCTAGACGTGCCCGCCCTCGCGGTGGATGCCGCGCTGCGGGCAGTCGATATCGTCGAACCATGACCTACCCGCCCGGCCCCACCGGTCGCCCTGGCCCGCAGGGCTCGCCCGGTCACCACTACCCGCCACCGCCGCCGCAGCCGTATTCCACCGGCCCCGACCACTTCTCGGCGCCACCGAGGAAATCTCCTGCGCTCAAGTGGGTGCTGCTGGGTGTCGTGGTTCTGGTCGCGCTCGTGGTCGCCGCCGGCGCGGTGTTCTACCTGGCTCGGGACCGGGGCGGCACCGAAGCCAGCCAGGTTCGGTCGGGCGATTGTCTGGCCGACATTCCCGACAGCAGCCGGGTGTTGTACGTCAAGTCGGTGAGTTGCGATCAGCCGCACAAGGGTGAGGTGTTCGCGGTGCTGCCGCTGCCCGAGGGGAATTTCCCGGGCGACGCGGCAGTCGTGAAGTACGCCGACAAGTGCGCTCCAGCACTGGCCGATTACGCCCCCGACGCCAACTCGGAATCCGGGATCCAGCTGTTCGTCCTGTACCCGACCGCAGACTCCTGGCAACGCGGGGACCGTAGCGTGACGTGCATCGCTACCAGCAAAAACCCCCGCACCGGCAAAATAGGGTAACGCACTACTCTAGGCCGCCCAGACCGCGTGGTCAGACACTCGATCCATGGTCGAGATCGATACGCGGGCCGCAGCCACCCTGCCGCTCGCACCGCGAAATCCGCTGTCCTATCGGCAGACGATCAAGGCGATGCGGTCCTTCATCGAGGGGCATCAACGGCTCCGCGATGCCGGAGGGCCCATCAGCCGGATGGTGCTCGGTCCACGATGGCTGATCCCCCCGGTCCTGTTGGTCACGTCGCCGCAGGGAGCCCGCGATGTCCTGGGCCGCCGCGATTCGATCGCCGATCGCGGCACCGCCCTCAACATGGTCGAGCTACGCCGGCTGATGGGCGGCAACCTGCTGAACCTGCCGCACGAGCGCTGGCTGCCGCGACGGCGAACGCTCCAGCCGATGTTCACCAAGCAGAACGTGCCACGGTATGCGGGACACATGGCCGCCGCGGCGGATTCGATCGCCGGCGGGTGGCGCGACGGTACGACGGTCGATCTGGACGTTGCGTGCCGAGCGCTCACGCTGCGGGCGCTCGGCCGCTCGGTATTCGGCGTGGATCTCGACGAGAGCGCCGACGACGTGGGCCCCGCACTGCGTACCGCGTTGTCCTGGATTTCCGACCGGGCGGTCCGCCCGGTCAACTTCCCGCAGTGGGTGCCCACCGGCGGCCAACGTCGGGCCAGGGCGGCCAATGCCCGGCTACATGAGCTGGCCGCCGAGATCCTCGCCGCGGTGCGGGCTGATCCCGATCGGGAAGCACCGCTGGTGCGCGCGCTCATCGAGGCCCGTGACCCCGACACCGGCCGAGAGCTCGCCGACGACGAAATCTGCGATGAATTGGTGCTTTTCATGCTGGCCGGGCATGACACCACCTCGACAACGCTGTGTTACTCACTGTGGGCGCTGGGCCGCGATCCCGAGCTGCAGTCCCGCCTGTACGACGAAGTCGCGGCGCTGGGCGATCGCACGCTGACGCCCGAGGATGTGCCGCACCTCGAACACACCGTGCGGGTGCTCCACGAGGCACTGCGGCTCTGCCCGCCCGGTGCCGGCACGCCTCGGATGCTCAACGAGGAGATGACCGTCGACGGCTACCGCGCCGAGGCCGGCACGATGGCGATGGTCAATTTCTATGTCATGCACCGCGACCCGGCGCTGTGGGACGACCCGCTGACCTTCGACCCCGACCGCTTCAGCCCGGAACGTTCGGCAGGTAGAAACCGTTGGCAGTACCTGCCTTTCGGCGGCGGCCCGCGGTCCTGCGTCGGCGATCACTTCGCCATGCTGGAGGCCACCCTGGCGCTGGCGACCATCGTGCGGGAGGTCGCAGTGACCTCCCTGAACGACAGCTTCCCGGTGGATACCCCCTTCACCGTCATCGCCGCCGAGCCGATCCCGGCCCGGATCACCAGAAGGAGTACGCCATGAAATTCATCGTGCACTGGACTCAGTCGCAGGCGAACTACCGGGATGCGATCGAGAAGTTCAAGCAGACCGCCGGCGCGGTTCCGGAAGGCGCGACGATGCTTCACCGATGGTGGGGCATGAACGGCCAGGGCTTCGCCATCGTCGAAACTGACGACGCCAAGACCATGTTCGAGTCGGTCGCCGAGTGGAGCGAGTTTCTCACCTTCGACATCACCCCCTGTGTGGAAGACGCCGAGGCAGGAGAGGTGATCGCAAAGCTGTTCTGATCCCGACGCGGTGCCGTCGTTCCGCCTCTAACCTCGGTGACACAAAGCTAGGCTGACGTCACCACGAGTCGTCAACGGCGGAAGGTGGCATCTGTCTCATGAACGCTGGTCCAGGCAACTCTTGGCCCGCGTTGCGGGTATCCGATTGGGAGCCCACCCGTGACACCCTGCACATGTGGACTCAGATCGTCGGGAAGATCCGGCTGACACACTCGCCACTGATCAACCATTGGTGGCAGGTGACGTTCTACGTGAGCCCGCGCGGTCTGACCACGTCGTCGATCCCGTACCGAAACCGGTTGTTCGACATGGAGTTCAACTTCATCGACCACCTGCTGGAGATCCGTACCAGCGACGGCGGATCCCGCGCCGTCACGTTGAAGCCGAAATCGGTCGCCGAGTTCTACGACGAAACCTTCACCGCGCTGCGACAACTGGACATTGAAACGCGAATCTCGGCAAGCCCCAACGAGGTCGACCCGGCCATACCCTTTGCCGAAGATCACCAGCACGCCTCGTATGACCCCGAAGCCGCCAACTTGTTCTGGCGCCAACTGGTCCAGGCGCACCGGGTGATCACCGATTTCCGTTCGCATTTCATCGGCAAGGTCAGCCCTGTGCACTTCTTCTGGGGCTCGTTCGACCTGGCCTGCACCCGATTCTCCGGCCGGCCCGCGCCCGAGCACCCCGGCGGGGCGCCCAACTGCGCGGATTGGGTGATGGTGGAAGGCTATTCGCACGAGTTGAGCAGTTGCGGTTTCTGGCCGGGCGGCGGCGACGAGGGCGCGTTCTACGCCTACGCCTATCCCGAGCCGGAAGGCTTCGCCGACTATCGCGTCGGCCCGGACGCAGCGTTCTACAGCGCGGACTTTCGGCAGTTCCTTCTCCCGTACGAAGCGGTGCGGACTGCCTCCGAACCCGACCGTGCCCTGCTAGATTTCCTGCAATCGACCTACGCCGCCGCAGCCGACCTTGCGGGCTGGGACCGGGCAGGTCTGGAATGCGATCCACAGCGCTGGTGACACGCACACGGAGACGGAGAACACCATGAAGCTCTGCATCGTCGGCAGCGTGGCTGTCGCGCTGATCGCCGGCGGGTTGATCACCTCAGCGCCACCGGCCGCCGCCGGCTGCCAGTACGGCGGGCCGGTGATCAGTAAATGCGACGGGCCCGTCCAACCCGACGGCACCTGGCAGCGTTGCATGGGGACCTGGGGCTATGTGCCCAGTGGCTTCAGCTCCCACCTGGTGCCGGTCAAGCGCTGCGATGTGATGGGGCCCGGCCACGAGATCGCTCCGTGGGACACCCCGTTCGCCGATCCGCCGACGCGCATCGACGACAACTGAGCCCTCGACAAAGTACCCAGTACCTGCGGTACTGTTTGCGGCATGAGCCCGGGGGAATTCGAGGCGGTGATCGTCGGCGCGGGATTTGCCGGCATCGGTGCCGCCATCCAGCTCAAACGGCTGGGCATCGAGAACTTCGTGATCCTGGATCGCGAGGATGATCTCGGCGGCACCTGGTACGTCAACCACTACCCCGGCCTGGCCGTCGACGTGCCGACCACGACCTACTCGTATTTCTTCGAGCCGAACCCGAACTGGTCGAGGTTGTTCTCCACCGGCACCGAGATCAAGCGGTACGCCGACGACGTCGCCGACAAGTACGACGTGCGCCGCCACATCCGGTTCAACACGACCGTCGACGGCGCCCACTGGGACGAAGAGGCTTCACTCTGGCGAGTATCCGTAGCGGGTGGCGAGACCTTGAACGCACACTTTCTCCTCACCGCCACCGGCTTCCTGTCGCAACCCCACACGCCTGACATCCCCGGCATCGCCGACTTCACCGGCAAGGTCATCCACACCACCGACTGGGACGACGACTACCGGCCCGACGGCCGTCGTATCGCGATCATCGGCACCGGCGCCACTGCCGTTCAGCTCATCCCAGAGCTGGCTCGCAAGGCTGCTGACCTGACGGTGTACCAGCGCACCCCGATCTGGGTCGTGCCCAAGATCGACCTGAAGTTCTCCGCTGGGGTCAAGGCCCTGTTCGCCAGGGTCCCGCTGACCCAGCGGGCCGTGCGTGCCGTCACCGACGCCATCTACGCGTTCATGGTCGACACGGCCGTGCTCAAGCACCGGTACTTCCGGCGGTTCAACATCGCCGCGGCCGACCTGGCCAAACTGCACCGGTTCGCCTCGATCCGCGACCCCGAATTGCGCCGCAAGCTGACCCCTGACTACGACTTCGGCTGCAAGCGCCCGACGTTCTCCAATGGCTACTACCGCGCCTTCACCAAGCCGAATGTGCACCTGCAGGCCGACGGCATCGAACGCATCGATGCCCGGGGCATCGTCAACGCCGACGGCACCCGGACCGACATCGACACCCTGGTGCTGGCGACGGGGTTCGATCTGTGGGAGGCCAACTTCCCTGCCATCGAGGTGATCGGGCGTGATGGCCGCAACCTCGGCAAGTGGTGGCGGGAAACCCGGTTCCAGGCTTACCAGGGTGTATCGATGCCGTACTTCCCGAACTACTTGAGCCTGGCCAGTCCGTACGCGTTCCTGGGTCTGAACTTCTTCAACACCATGGAGTATCAGATGCATCTGATGGACCGGTTGTTCGGCGAACTCCGGCGCCGGAAGGCGACGACGTTCGAGGTCACCGAACAGGCCAACGCGCGCTATCTGGACCGGATGACGGAGTTGCTGGGTGACTCGTTGTTCACCCTCGGCAACTGCGCATCGGCACGGTCGTACTATTTCAATCCGAGTGGCGAGGCAACGCTGCTCCGACCGATGACGACCCGCCGGGCCGTCACGGAAGCTTCACGATTCCCGTTGAGCGACTACACATTTGCCTGATCAGAGAGGATCACACATGGCAGAGGGCAAGAACTCCAAGCTGGTCAAGCTCGTCGGCCTCAGCGTGGCCGGCGCCGGCGTCTCACATTTTGTGAAGCCGCAGCTGTTCGAGTCGATCACCAAGCCGGCGTTCCCCAAGGACACGCAGAAGCACATCTACACCAACGGTGGTATCGAGACCGCGATCGGCCTGGGCCTCCTGCTCCCCAAGACGCGCAAGCTGGCCACCATCGGCACGCTCGGCTACGTGGCCTACCTGGCCGGCAACGCCGTGCGTAACCGGTAACGGCCCAGCAGCGTCATATCGACCATGACCGCGACGACGGCTCGGGCCTGCTCCGAATTCTGATAATTCATGAGCCGGCCCAAGTCGATCACCAACGCCATCGCCGCATGAACGGCGAAGCGTGCCTGACCCGCACTCCACCGCGGACGTACCGGCATGACCACCTCGACCCACGATTCCACCGCCGCCCGCTGAAGGTCGCGCAGGATCTTCTGGTCGGCGGGCGTCATGTTGAGGCGTTCGGTGTAGTAGACGTAGTCGAGTTCGGGGTGGTCGAACGAGCGGGCCACGTAGTCGTCGATGAGCGCGCCCAGAGCCTGCTCGGGATCCGTTGCCGCGCTGAGCACCTCGGCCATGTCGGAAGACAACCGGTCGGCGGCGCGACGGAACCCGGCGGCCAGGATGTCAGACTTGCCGGAGAAGTACCGGTAGATCCCCGAGGCGGGCATGCCGACCGCGGCGGCGATGTCCTCCATGGTGGTGTCGCGGTAGCCGTTCTGATTGAACAGGCGCATCGATTCGGTCAGCAGCGCTTCGTATTTCGTCGTGCTCACGACGGGTGGCGGTGTCACCGCGGGGCCGGTCGCGTTGGGAACCTCCGGCAACTCGGCGGCCAGCACGGTGTCGCAGATGTCGGCGAGCAGTGTGCGGATCTGACCGGCGGGCAGCTTGGATCGGTGGTCGACGACGCTGCCGATCACGCCGAGCACCGCAGTCGACAGGGTCCAGCGGGCGTGCGAGCTCAGCTCCGGCCGCAATTCCATCAGCGGCCGGTGAATCCGTCGGTGCACGGTGCGCACCTGCGCGTCCAGAGTGCTCTGGTCGTCGCCGCGCAGATAACGCGCCTCCCAGCGGTACAGCCCGCCGGATTCGCGATTGACCAAGGCGGTGTCGCTGAGCGCGGCGACGATGAGACGCAACCGCTCCCGCGGATCCCCGTCGGCCTCGTCTGCGAACGCGGTACCGTCGACCAGTTGCTGGCTGAGGTTGAGCACGGCGTCGCGGAACAATTCGTACTTGCTCGAATAGTGCCGGTACAACGCGGCCGCGGAGATCCCGACCCGCGAAGCGATGGCCTCCATGCTGACGCCGTGATAGCCCAGCGCGCTGAAAGACTCCGCCGAGGCCCGCGCTATCTGCGCCTTTCGGTCTTTGGGTCGACGCCGCACAACACTGGCACCACTGTCGATCGACCGGGGCGAGATGCGCGCCATTCCGTCACCATAACGGACCGAAGTGCCGGGTCAAAATGGTAATCCGGCAGAGAATAGGCGTTAACATAGACGGCGTTGAGGCCGGATGGGGGTCGCGTGTTTGCCAAGTTGCGGAGGTTGCTGGCCTACCGCGTCGCACTCGGCGAACTCATCGTCGTCGCTGTCGTGCTGGGAGTGCCGTATCTGTTGATCGGCACGGTCTGGTCCGGCACGCACACCGATCACCTGCCCTCGATGGGCGGCCTCGACGCCGTGGTGTCTTTTCTCGGGTCGATCGTCTCGTGGCCGGTGCTGTTGTTCACCGACGTCTGCATGACGTGAAGGGGGAAGAGAAGTGAGTTTTCGCGCCGTCTACATCGGAATCGCCGGGGCCGTGGTGTTGGGGATCGGGCTGTATCTACTGAGCCTGCCCGTCTACCTCGACGACTTCGATCAGTTCGGAATGCAGATCCCCTGCGGCTCCGGTTATTCGACCCACCTGGTGCAGGCCAACGCCGCCGGCCAGGAGTACGCGGACACGTGCGGGTCGGCTGTGCTGACCCGCAGGCTGTGGACCATCCCTATCGTCGCAGTCGGCGCCCTGGCCCTGATCGCGGTGCTGTTCCGGGCCGCCACATCCTCTGCGCACGAGACGCTGCTGCCCAAGCACGACTCGCACTAGTGCGCGCTGGCCGCACTTGTCGGGGGTCGAATGTATGTTCGATTCATGGAGGCGGGTGCGGTCCAGGCGGTAGCGGGGTTACGCGCCGCTTTCGACGCGTTCGCCGGGTGTGATTTGGCTTCGTTGACCCGGTCTGAGCTGGTCGCGGTGCTCGACGAGTACGAGGAACTGCTGTGTCAGCTGCCCTCTGTGGGGCATCGGCTGCTCGCGCAGTTGCAGGCCGCAGCCACACCTCGGGAGTTGGGTGCCAAATCCTGGAATGAGGTGCTGCGGATCCGGTGGCGGCTGTCGACCGCTGAGGCCGGCCGGCGATTGGGTGAGGCCGCCGAGTTGGGG
>NZ_JBZDPT010000019.1:325532-439695 GCF_058270035.1 Mycobacterium shunyiense
GCGTTCGTTGACCGGGGACCCGTTGCCTGCGGTGTTGCCGGTGGTGGCTGCCGCGCAAGGTGCGGGGTTGATCACCGCCGATCACGTCAAGGTGTTGCGTGATGCGGTGCACCGGCTACCGGGATTCGTCGACGTCTCGACTCGTGAGCAGTTCGAAGCCGACCTGGTGCGGGTCGCGGTCGGGGTGGGTCCCAAAGAACTCAAAGACACCGCCGAGTTGCGCCTGTTCCTGCTCGATCAGGACGGCCCCGAACCTGATGACACCGAACGGGCCCGCAAACGCGGGGTCAGTGTCGGCAAGCAGGGCCGCGATGCCATGACCCCGTTGACGGCGAACCTGACACCCGAAGCGGCGGCGGTGTGGGAGGTGCTGTTCGCCAAGTTCGCCGCGCCCGGGATGTGCAACCCCGATGATGAGCAGCCCTGCACGTCGGGCACCCCCACCCAGGCCCAGATCGAGCAGGATCAGCGCAGTTTGGCTCAGCGTCAGCACGACGCGCTGATCGTGATCGGGCGGATCGCGTTGATGACGGATCTGGGCCAGCTCAACGGGTTACCGGTGTCGATCATCGTGCGCACCACCTTGCAAGACCTGGAATCGCGTGCCGGGATCGGGGTCAGCGGGGGTGGGACGAAGATCCCCATCCGCGACGTCGTCCGCATGGGTGCTCACGCCAGTCATTACTTGGCGGTGTTCGATCGGGCCACCGGGGCGGCGTTGAACTATTTTCGGGCTCGGCGTGTCGCCAGCCCGGCTCAACGCATCATGCTCATCGCCCGCGACGGGGGCTGCACCAAACCGGGCTGCACCGTCGGCGTCTATGGCTGTCAAGCCCATCACGGCGAGGCCGACTGGGCTGCCGGCGGGAACACCAATGTCGACGTGATGGCGCTGGCCTGCGGATCCGACAATCGCCTGGTCGATGACCACGGCGGCTACAGCACCACTATCACCGCCGACGGTGTCGTGCAGTGGCACCCACCGCCAGAGCTGGATCACGGCCAAAACCGCATCAACTACCTTCACCGCCCCGAACTGCTGCTCACCCCACCCGGCAATCAGCCGGAGCGTGAGCCCGACCCCGACCTCACGCCCGAACCCGACCTGACACAGCCACAGCCACAGCCACAGCCACCGGATCTCACCCGCGAGCCCGAACCCGAGCACTACCCCGAGCGGGACCTGGACTGGGACCCGCAGTGGGACCGGCAGTGGAATCCCGACTGGGACCGGCAGTGGGACAACGACTTCGACCCACCCCCACCCCACCCGGACTACCTCTGGGACACAGACCCGTTCACCACAGACCCGTCACACCCAGACCTGTCCGCGCCCGAACCGGCCCACCCCCGACTCCCACCCGCCTGGGACCTACTCGACCACCCCGACCCATGGCAACGCATCGACAACCACCGCACCACCGGAGGCAAGGCAGTACGCGGACCTTAGCTAGGCATTACATCCGGGGCCGTCGAGTTGGTCCCTAGATCGGGTTGAACGACGAGATCAGCCAACCCCCATCGATTTTCGTGAGCCCGACCTTCACAGCGCTGGCGGCCTGTGCCGGTTCGGGGTTGTCGCGGCTGGTTGTCGCCTGGTTCAGATAGACCAACACCTCCGCAGTGTCGGACTGCACGGTGATCGGAGCAGCGCGAACAACCGACGCAGTGGCGCGGATGTCCTTCTCCTTGGCCGCCGGCGCGACGAACTTGTTGGCGAACTCGCTGTAGTAATCCAGGAAGTCACCGGTCAGTTTGGATTTCGCCGTAGCGAAGTCCTGATCCAAACTGTCTGGCGCATAGGACAACAGCGCCACTGAACCTTCAGAGGCCGCATCGACCACCGTCGCAGACGCTGCGACACTCCCATGGTCGGCGCGGTACACGCCGAAATAGAGCGCTGCCGCCGAGCTCGCCGAGGCCAGCAGTAGGCAGACGACGGCGATCGGTCGCCACCGCCGGGCAACGCGATGGATCCACCGCTCCTGATCCTGTGGAGCCTCCTCGAGGCTCGCGTCGACTTCGGCGGCCTGCGGCTCCTCGGGGATTGATTCGGTCTCCGAAGGGATTTCGACGTCAGGTTCGGTACCGGTACTTGGTTCTGCTGTGCTGGTATTCACGGGACGAACTCCACCTTCGACATCTTGATCTGTCCCCCGTCTCGGACCATCGTGACGCTCAGCCGCCAGTTGCGCGGCTGCTGATTGGCGCCGGCCGAGTTGCTGACCGTGGTTGCGGTGCTGACGAGGACGACTGCGGAGTCCGCGTCCATCGACTGGACAGCGGTGGCCTTTGCCGTGGCCTTCGTCGTCGCCTTCGAATCCTGCGCGGCTCTCACCAGGTCCTCGGCCGACGATTCGATGTCCTCTTTGAACTGTCCGGTCGAGTTGTCGACGATCTGCTTGACGTTCTCCTCCGCCTTGGCACTGTCGATCGACATCAGGGTGACTGCGGCTTGCGAGGCCGCCGCCGAGAATTCCGCGCGGCGCTGCTGCTCACGGTCGGTCTGCTGGTGAAACCAGATCAGGTATCCGCTGGCTGCCAGCAACGCACCGCTGACAAGGATGGCGACACCGGCGAGCACCGTCGCGAGTTTCGGTCGCCATCTGCGTTTTTCGTCCGAAGCCGGTGGCTGGTCCTCAGTATCGTCCTCGTCCGAAGGGTGGGCCTGATCTGGCAACTCCGCGTCGTCATGCAGCGGTGAATCGTCGTCGCTCAGCGGCGAGTCGGTGTCGTCGACGTCATCGAGCACGGTCGGCTCAGTTTCCTCGTCGGGGCGGCTGAGTAACCGCATAGTGCACCTCCGGTTGGTCTCGGCCGCACGCTAATGCGGCCGGAACCGGCGCCGACGGCGGTGTCCCACCCAGCGGACAAATCCGTTCTGACGAAATCACCAATTCCGCAATGAGCACAACGCGCCTTTGGGGCCGGCAGCGCGGTGGACGACGATCCCGTCGACGGCCAGCTCACAACGCAGAGTCTGGCTGGGTTGCGGAGCCAAGCCGGCCGTGGTGACGGTAACCATGGCCCATTTCATGGGGTCGGCGAGCATCGTCTCGCGAATCCAGGGCTTGCCGGGCTCAAGCGTCAGATCGTCCCTAGGACTGAACTCGTAGGGATTGTGGCTGTAGTCGGCCCACGTCGGCGGGTCGACCTCGCGGAAGTAGATGCCGACAGTCGTCGGCTGCTCCGCGGTCACCGTGTAGGTCACGTGGTGGGGCATCGGCTCCTCGTCGGCGTATGCCGGGGTCGCCACGGCCGTACCAGCACCCAGGCCGACCGCGAGAAGCGCGCTGACGGTGCCTGCGCGCCAACGCTTCAACACCGCGCGGTCCCGCGAATCACAGGTCACCACGAAGCCACCTGCTCGTTCCATCGCTCGACACACAGCTCAGGAACAGCCCGTCGGGCGCCTGTGCGACGGTGTTCTCGAAACCTGTGCATGGGGTGTTCTCCTCGCGAATACCTTTGAGCGGCGGCGACCGGAAGTAGCGCGGCTCGTAACGGCGCGGCGACCCACAGAACACCACCCGGCCCCAGGAGGTGGTGCCGAAGACGTAGTACGCGGTGTCCGAGCACGGCGCGCCGAGCACGACGCCACCGGTGATCCCGGGTACGCATGAGGGTTCACTGCAGCCGACAGGTTCTGCGCCCGCCGGCGACGGAGCGATCATCGTCGCCGCAACGAGCAGGCCTGCCGTGGCTACCACCGGTATTCGCACGTACGACACTGTGGCACGGCTGAATCCGGCCGCCAGCTCATGGCCCACTAGGTGGGACATTGTCCGTCAGAAGACGGAAGAAGTTGCACAGTGAACACTGCCGCGGCGACCACCGGTGGCCGGCGTACAGAGGAGTTTGGTCATGCGGGTGTCGACTGCGTTCATTGGGGCGGCGGTGCTCACCGCCACCGGGGTGGCCGGCTTGTGCAGCCCGGTTGCCGCGGCATCTCCGAGTTGGGGCCTCAACGGCACGTACACCGCCACGTCGAACGGCGAGTGGGCGAAAACGAATGACATCTTCCACGACGAGGCCAGCATTCGTGGTACCTGGACGATCTCCACGACGTGCAGTTATCCCAGCGAGTGCACCGGCACCGTCGACACCGACTGGGGATGGAGCGCGCCGATCTACAAGAAGAGCGGCGTCTGGTTCGTCAAGAAGACGGTCGACAACTGGCAACCGTGCGGGGACGGCACCGCTGGTCCCGGCCTGCAGGTATTCCGCTTCTTCCCCTCGAACGCGGACGCCACCGCAACCGATCCGGCGTCGACGACATTGCTGGGCGAGGACTCGACCACCGGCGTCAGCGGGTCGTGTGGCAGTAGCAGGGTCGTCTTCATCACGATGCCGTTCAAACTCGTGAAAACGGCCTGAACGGAGAGCTTCTCAGCTACTCGGTCAGGTAATGCCAAAGCCCCCGCAACGGATTCCATTGCGGGGGTTTTGACATTCACGGGCAATCAGGTGGTGAACAGGTCTTTCCACGTCGGGTCGCCGGTCGGCGGCACCAGATCGGTCTGCCGGTACACCTTGCCGTCCGGTGTGGCGTACCGCCCCGTGCGCGGATCGTAGGTGGCGATCGCAACCGACGGACCATGAGATCCATTGGGAGTGAACGCACTCGGTGCCATCATCGGCGCATCCGGGCTGGGCGGCACCGCATCTGCCGGCGGTGCGACAGGCGCCTCGACAGGCGCCTCGGCAGGCGCGGCAGGCGGCGGCATCGGGGTGCCCTCGACCGGTCCGTGGATGGCCCCGTCCCGATCGACCCGCGAATCCGGCGCTATGCCCTGTGCCAGCAGATTGGGATCGATCGGGTACGGGCCGAGCGGGTGCTGTCGCATCGCCAGTGGCTCGTAAGGCCGGTCGCTGTCGCAGATTTCGACGGTGGGGGCACGTTTTCCGGGTTTCCCCATGCACGGGTAGTTGCGCGCTCCGCGGACACCGATCGGCGAATCCTGCGGCAGTTTGCAGTACAACCCGTCGGGAGTGTCGATGTCGCTGGTGTCCTCCGGAGATCGCCAGGCCGACGGCGGTAGGAATCCGACGGTGCATGCAGGCGGATCTCCGATGTTGAGGGTGAAGTCTCCCAGCGACATTCCAACCGGGTTGTTCTTCGGCGCACCGTAGGACTGTGTAGAGGCCACGACCGGGGGCAGCAGCACCAGCAATTGCTCCAGCGAGGGGTGATAAGTCACCCCGACCTGACCCAGGCTGGTGAGGTTGGCGAGCAACAGAGGCAACGTGGGTTTGACTTGATTGAACAAGCGGGACGCTTCGTCCGCAGTTCCCGGCCCGTCCTTCAGCAGGGTGCGCACGTGCTGGTCGTCGTCGGCGACCTGCTTGGTTATTCCGGCCATGCTCCGGGCCCAGGTGCGGATCGCATCGACCGACTCGGCCTGCCCGTCCAGCAAGGGTGCACCATCGTCGATGAGCGCCCGGGACTGATCGGAGGCAGCATTCGCCTCGTTGATCAGTCTCGACGAAGAGTCCAACAGCGCTCCCATGTCATTTCCAGTCCCGTTGAACGCCTTGAAGGTTTCGTCGAGCAGCGGGCTGATCTTGTCCTTCGGGATGCTGCCCATGAGTGAACTGACCTGATCGAGCATCGGCCCCACCGCTTGGGGAATCGACGTGCTGGATGCCGGGATGACCGACCCGTCGTGGAGATACGGTCCCGAGTCGTTGCGGGGCTGCAGATCCACGTACTGCTCGCCCACTGCCGACACACTGAGAACTGCGGCGTGCAGGTCAGCGGGCACCTTGGGTGACGTGTTCAGCGACAGCGTGGCCACCGCTCCGTCACGGGTGGGCCGCACCTCGGTGACCTTCCCCATCTGCACGCCTCGGTACGTCACGTTCGAGAACTGGTACAGCCCACCAGTTCCGGGCAGTTGCAGGGTCACCGTCATCCGCCCGATTCCCAACAGGGTCGGTGCCTGCATGTACACGATGCCCATCAGAGCCATCCCGATCACCGACGCCACCGCGAAGATGACCAGCTGAATTCGCACAAAACGGGTGAGCATCAGTTGCCACCTCCGTTCGGCGCTGCTGCAGGGTCGGAAGGCGGCGTTACAGCCGGCGGATCGGACTGCCCTTGGTCCGGAGCCGGGTCGACCAGCGGCGGCATCGTCGCCACTGCGGGTGGTGGCGGAGTCAGTGGCATGTTCAGGGGATCCTTGGTGTAGTTCGAGAACCAGGGATCGCCGGGCGCCGGCGTCAACGGCAGGCCCTCCTGGCCCCATCTGGTCCCCAGGAACAACCCTCTCTTCAGTCGCGGGACGGTGAAGTCGAAGGTGATGAACTGGTTGAGGTAGTCCCCGCGAATCGCCCGGTCGATGAAGTTCTGCGGATAGGGGAACGCCGGTGCGTAGGCCAACACCGTGCCCAGATTCGGGCCGACGTCGGCCAGTGCCTTCACCGTAGGTTCAAGGTTGCGCAGGTTGGTCAGCAGGTCGTCCCTCGTCGCATGGACCAGCTTGGTCGCGGTGTCGCTGAACTGACCGAACTTCTCCAAAGCCGTGGTGATGCGCGGGCGTTCCTTCACCAGGACGTCCAAGGCCGGAGGGATCCGTTGCAGCGCCGTGGTGATCACCTCTTGCTGTCCGGACAGCGTGCCCGCCAACCGGTTCAGTGCCGTGATCGAAGCGTTGATGTCGTCGCGCTGGTTGGCGAACATCCCTACGATGTCGTCGAGGCGAGTGAGTAGATCGCGAATCTGGTCTTCGCGGCCGCCCAGCGCAGCGTTGAATTCGGTGACCAGGTCGCCGATCTTGCCCAGACCACCGCCGTTGACGAGAACCGATAGCGACGACAACGTCTGTTCGGTCGACGGATAAGTCGAAGTCTGGTCGAGCTCGAGCGTGGCGCCCGGCGACAGCCGTCCTGACGGCGACTGCCCCAGCGGGGGGTCGAGTGCTATGTGCATGGACCCCAGCAGACTGGTCTGACCGACGGTGGCGACCGCGTTGGCCGGAACGACGACGTCGGGCTTGACCGAGACCTCCACGTCCGCGTGCCAGCCCTTCACCACCATGCGGGAGACGCTGCCCACGATGACATCGCCGATCATGACAGGCGAATTAGCCTCCAGCGTACCAATATTCGCGAGCTCAACATGATAGGTCGTGGCGTCAGCCCCGCGCCCCACCGTGCCGGGCAGCGGCAGCGAATTCAGTCCGTGGAACGCACAGCCCGTCAGGGTCGCCGCTGCGCAGGCAGCTGTCACGGCCAGGCGCGTCAATGACCTCCGAGCGCTCATGGGGTGCCTCCTGGGGCAGAGGGTGCGGGGGGCGGAGCCATCTCGGCGGGTAGGAGCATGTCCCCCAACGACTTCGGAGCTTGTACCGGTGTGTCCGAGACGATCGGCGATCCGGGGTACGCCGCGGGTGAGGGGTTCGCGGGGAATCCGTTGGGTGCGTAGGAGCCCGGCGGGCCCGGGGGCGCACCCCATCCCGCCGGCGGCGCCACGTCATTGGCACCGGTGAAGGCCGACACCGCCGGCGGTTGGTCCGCGTACGGCTGCGGACGCCCGCCGGCCCCGCCAGGTGCGAGGTTGGGGTCGGTGTACACCAGGTTCTCCGGGCTCGGCGCCTTACGTAGGTAGGCGTTGAACGGCATCGGTAGGTAGTTGAAGTTGATCAACGACAGGGCCGGTCCGAGGTACTGGGCGCACAGCTTGGAGGATTCGGATGCCGTGGCGTTCTTCACCGCCGAGATCGCCGAGCAGACCACCGAAACCGGATCGGCGAAGTTCGACAGTGCGAAAGCGCCGACGGCGGTCCCACTGTCGGGGTTGTAGATGTTGTAGCCATTGGCGATCGCGTTGGGTGCCACGTGCAGGACGTTCTCCAGCTTGGCCTTGTTGTCCACCAGATTCTGGGTGACGTTGTTCAGCCGCTCCAGTTGCTCAGCAGTCTGATCGCGAGTGCCGGCGATGAACCGCCGGACGTTACCGACAGCATCGGCCAGATTGGTCAGCGCACCGTCCAGATCGGAGCGGCTCCCGTCGACAACGCTGGTGACATTGGCGAGATGTCCCTGGAACTCCACGATCTGGGCATTGCTGTCCCGCAGTGCCGTCACGAAGACCTGCAGATTCTTGATGGTGCCGACGAGATCGCCGCTCCCCTCGCCGAGGATCTTTGCGACACCGGACAACTGGCTGATCGCCTCGTGCAGTTTCTCACCGTTGCCGTTCATGGCGGCGGCGGCACTGTCGACGAACCTGCTCAGCGAGGTGGCCGACGCGCCGTTGATCGGCCCCAGGTCGCTCGCCAACCGCATCAGCTGATCCTTGACCTGGTCCCACTCGACAGGAACGGCGGTGCGCTCGACACCGATCTGCGCGCCGTCGGCCATGGTCGGTCCGGAGTCCTCATAGGCCGGGGCCAACTGGACATAACGAGCGGCAACCAGGTTCTGCGCCATCAGGATCGCCTTGGCGTCGGCCGGAATCTTCACGCCGTGATCGACGGCGAGGGTGATCCGAGCCTGCCCGCCGACCGGTTCGATGCTCTCGATGGAGCCGACCTTGACGCCTGCCACGCGGACCTCGTCACCCGGGTAGATCGCGGTGGCCGAGGTGAAGTACGCGGTGATGGTGGTCGGCTTGAAGGCGGTCTGCCGCACGATCACCACCGTGCCGGCCAGTGCCAGCGCGGCGAGCAGCACCAACACGGTGCGGCTGATCCGCTTGCGGTTGCGGGCGATCATCGACTTCCTCCAGGAATGCCGTTGTGGGGCCATGGGAATTCGGCGCGCGGGCCGGCATTGTCCGGCGGTTGTCCGGCATTGGTACCGCGCCGGAATCCGAAGGCGTAATCGAGGAAGGGCTGAAGGGTCTGCGCCGGCAGGAGATTCCCGACGAAGGCGTTGTAATACCAGCCGTTGTTCACCGATTCACCCTGGGTCACCTGGTATTTGGCGAGACCGGACAGCGCGCCCGCGATATTGTCGCGGTTCTTCTCCAGCATCGCCGTCACCGAGTTCAGCTGCTTGAGGGTGGGTGCGAGCTCTTCTTCGTTATCGTGGACGAGTCCGGAGAGCTGCTGGGACAGCGCGGAGGTGTTGGCCAGCAGGTTGACGATCGCGTACCGGCGTTGGTCGAGCACCCCGGTCAACGCGTTCGCGTCCAGCAGCAGCGTGTTGACCTGCTCGCTGCGCTTCGAGAGGATGCCGGTCACGTCGGCAGCGCTCTTGAGCAGGTTGGACAGCGACTCGTTGCGACTGTTCAGGGTTTCCGACAGCCGGGACAGACCCTCGAACGTCGGTCCCAGTTGCGGCGCCATGCGATCGATGGTGTCCGACAACGTATCGAGGGATTGCGTGAGCGCAGCAGTGTCGGTGCCGGCCGTGTTGTTCGTGAAGTCGCCGACGGCGTTGGTCAACGAATACGGCGACGCCGTCCTGGTGATGGGGATGGTGTCCGAGGCGCGCATGGTGCCCGCGCCGGCCGGTTCGAGGGTGAGCATCCTGGCACCGAGCATGGTTCCGGTGCGGATGTGCGCGGTGGTGGCGGAGCCCAGGCGCACCTTGCTGTCGAGAGTGAAGGTCACCAGCGCCTTGCCGTGACTCAAGCTGACGTCGGTGACAAGGCCCTTGGTGACGCCGGAGATCTTGACATCATTACCGGTGGTGATCCCACCGGCCTCGGCGAACAGCGCGTGATACTTCACCGACGTGGCCCAGGACCACAGCGCCTGAGGCTGGAGCCCAACGGCGATGATCATCGCGATCAGCACGATCCCGATGAGTCCGCTCCGAATGAGGTGCGATCCACGGTATTTCAGCATCAGGGCTCCCCACAGCGTCCGGTGTTCTGCATGATCCACGGGAAGTACGCGGTGCGTCCCTGCAGGTCGGTGACCCGGACATTCATGCCGCACAGGTACTGATTGATGAAGCTGCCATAGGCCCCCAACCGGACCAGCTTGCGGTAGTTCTTGGGAGCGTTCTGCAACGAAAGGTCCATCCGCGCCATGTCGTCCTCATTCGAGAGCAGCGGCGCCAGCCGGGTGAGTTGATCGACGGTGCCTGACAGGGGCGGCCGAGCCTGGGTCATGAGGTCTGTCAAAGATGCGGTTCCGTTGTCGAGTGCGGTGATCGCCTCGCCGATGGGATCGCGCTCCTGGGACAGACCGGTGATGAGTTGTTGCAGTTGCTCGACGGCTCCCGAGAACTTGTCACCATCCTTGGCAACTGTTGCCACGGTGGTTTTCAGGTTGTCGATCAGCTGCTGCACGGTCTGCCCGTTGTCGGCGAGCGCCTGGGTGAACGAGGTCGTGTGCGCCATCAGCGATTCCACCGTGCCGCCCTGGCCCTGCAGGATTTGGATCAGCGAGTTGGTCAGCGCGTTGACATTCTGGGCGTTGAGTCCCTGGATCACGGGCTTGAGCCCACCGAGCAGCAGATCGAGATCCAGTGCCGGCTCAGTGCGCTCGAGCGGGATCTGTGAACCCGCCGGCTGGATCTTGGTCGATCCCGGACTGTCGAGCAGCTCGAGATAGCGGTTGCCGACCAGATCCAGATAGCGCACCGCGATCTTGGTCGCGGTGGTCATGACGACTTCGCGGTCGGAGTCGAAGCGGACCAGCACGGTGTTGTCAGGTTGCAGCGCAACGTCGTTGACCGTGCCGACACGAATACCGGCCACCCGCACGGAATCGCCGACCTTCAGACTGGACGCGTCGCTGAACACAGCCGAGTATCCATTCGTGGATCCGGTGCGGTACTGGCCCATGATCGCGAACAACGCTGCGGTCAGGAGCAACATCGTCACGCCGAACGCGCCGAACTTGATCGCGGTGCCGATGCTGCGCGTCATCCCGGTTGTCCTATCTGAGGTGTGTTGCGGGGCGGACCGTCGAGCGGGCCGTACAGCGCCTGCTTGAGACCCTCGGAGTTCAACAGGATCCCCTGGTTTCCGTACTGCGCCGGGTTGGCATCGATGTCGGTGACCACGAACGGCGGCCGTTGTTCGAAGCCGACCTCGGGCAGGCCCTGGCACTGCGGGCCGCCGGTGGCGGCAACCTTCGGCAGGTTGCCCGGGTAGCGATAGCGTTCGGTGCCCAGCAGGAACGAGTCCAGCAGCATGACGCCAGGTAGCGGCTGTGGCGGTCCCATCGCCAGCGGCACCATTCCCTTGAGCACACAGTTGAGTGCCGGGTTGTACTGGTTCAGCAGATTCGTGGTCGGCACCAAGAGCCGCATCGCGTCGCTCACGCCGGCGCTGTTGGTGGAGACCACCTCATTGCCGACGTCGGCCAGTCCGATCGCGCTGACCAACAACGCATCCAGATCATTGCGGCGATCGACAACGGTATCGCTCAGTCGCACCGCGCTGCGCATGGACTCGACCAGGTCCGGTCCGGCGTCGGCGTAGGCATTGAAAACCTGTGGTGCGACGGCAATTTCATGACTCAGCGTGCCGAGGCTGGGGGCGAACTTGGCCAGCATGTCGTCCAGATCGACCAGAGTCTGGCCGAGCTTGTCGCCGCGACCGTCGATGGCCTGGGCCATCGCGCCGAGAGTCTCGTTGAGCTTTTCCGGTTGGATCTGTGCCAGCACCGACACCAACTGCTCGAACACCGTGTTGATCTCGACGGTGGTGTGCGTGGCGTCGAGCACCTGTCCGGCGTACATCGAATTCTTCGACGGCTCCGGCGGCGGCACGAGCTGGACAAACTTGGCACCGAACACGGTGCTGGAAGCGATCTCAACACCGGTGTTGGACGGAATCAGTTGCAGATCATCGGGATTCATCGCCAGCCGAAGTGCTGCCTGCCCGTCCGGCAGCGTGTCGATGGCCACGACCTTGCCGACCTGCGCTCCGTGCAGTTTGACCTTGGCATCGGGGTTCATCACCAGACCGGCCCTCGGCGAGATGACGGTCACCGAGGCGGTGGGCGCGACCCCGCCGCGGAACAGCACGATCGCGCCGGTGACGAGCGCGGCGATCACCGCGACCGTGGTCAGCCCGACCAGAAGACGTTTAGCGTCACGCGACATCGGATGCCTTCTTTAGCCGGAGAGGTTGAAGTTGCCGTTGGAGCCGTAGACGGCCAGCGAGATCAACAAGGTGATCGAGACGACGACGATCAGCGACGTCCGGACCGCGTTGCCGACGGCGACGCCGACACCGGCCGGGCCGCCGGTCGCGAAGAAGCCGAAGTAGGTGTGCACCAGCAGAATTGCCAACGCCATCAGCAGCGCCTGCAGGAATGACCAGAGCAGGTCGATCGGGTTGAGGAACGTGCCGAAGTAGTGCCCGTACAGGCCACCGGACTGCCCGAGTAACACGACGGTGGTGAACTGACTGGCCACGAAGGACAGGATCACCGCGATCGAGTACAACGGGGTGATCGCGATCATCCCGGCCACGATGCGGCTGGACACCAGGTACTCGACGGGCCGGATCGCCATCGCCTCGAGGGCGTCGACCTCCTCGTTGATCCGCATGGCGCCGAGTTGCGCGGTGACGCCGGCGCCGAAGGTGGCGGCGAGACCGATTCCGGCGACGATGGGCGCCGAGATCCGAACGTTGATGAAGGCGGCCAGGAACCCGGTGAGCGCTTCGATGCCGATGTTGCCCAGCGAAGAATAGCCCTGGATCGCCAGGACCCCTCCGGTCGCGAGGGTCAGGAACCCGACGATGACGACGGTTCCGCCGATCATCGCCAATGTGCCTGCACCCATGCTGATTTCGGCAATCAGCCGGACGACTTCCTTGCGGTAGTGCACCGCCGCATGGGGCATGCCCGCCAGCGCCCGCCCATAGAACAGGACATGGTCACCGATGCCGCTCAGCGCGGCACCCGGCCGACGTACGGCCCGGGACAGGCGCGGGTACGCCGACTGAAGTACTGCCGTGGCGGTCATCGCGTGGTCATCTGGATGCCGATGGCGGTGACCACCACGTTGACGACGAACAACGCCATGAAGGCGTAGACCACCGTCTCGTTGACGGCGTTGCCCACCGCTTTGGCACCGCCACCCGAGACGGTCAGACCGCGGTAGCACGCGACCAGTCCGGCGATCAGGCCGAACAGGGCCGCCTTGACGCAGGAGATGATGACCTCCGGAATGCCGGTGAGCAGGGTGATACCTGCGGCGAACGCGCCGGGGTTGACGTCTTGGACGAACACCGAGAACAGGTATCCGCCAAGGATTCCGATGATCACCACGACGCTGTTGAGCAGGAGCGCCACCAGACCCGAGGCCAGCATCCGCGGGGTGACCAGACGCTGGATCGGGTTGATGCCCAGCACCTCCATGGCGTCGATCTCCTCACGGACGGTCCGCGACCCCAGATCCGCGCACATCGCCGTCGCTCCGGCACCGGCCACGATCAACACCGTCACCATCGGCCCCACCTGGGTCACGGCGCCGAACGCCGCGCCCGCACCGGAAAGGTCGGCCGCCCCCAGTTCCCGCAACAGGATGTTCAGGGTGAACGACACCAGAACCGTGAACGGGATCGCGACCAACAGCGTCGGCGCCATGGAAACCCGTGCCACGAACCAGGATTGGTCAAGGAATTCGCGCCATTGGAATGGTCTGCGCACCGTGAATCTGGCGGCATCCACCGACATGGCGAACAACCCACCCACCCCCTCGAGTGGGCCGGCGAGTTGTCGCTGCAGCATCGGGTTCTCCTTTTCTGCGTGGGGGGGTCACCCGGTGACCGGTATGACCTGGAACACGTCTCGACCGGGGAACCATCGCAGTTCACAACCGAGCGCACCATCGCGTGTCCCACCCACCGGGAATACCGCCCCGCCGCTGCTAGTCACCAGTCAGCGGAACATCCCATTGCCGACCTTTTGGACAGCGTGTGAGGCTGGATGCAACGAGCCCGGCAAAAGGAAAGAAGACACGTGTCAAGTTCTGCTGCGACCACCACCGGTGTCGGTACGACGGATGCGCTGCGTGAGATCGACACCAGTGCAGGAACTTTGCGGTACTACGACGTCGGCCAGGGTCCGACCGTTCTGTTCCTGCACGGATCGGGTCCCGGCGTAACCGGATGGCGCAACTTCCGCGGGGTACTACCGACGTTCGCGGAACGCTTCCGCTGCCTGGTCCTGGAGTTCCCCGGATTCGGAGTTTCCGATGACTGGGGCGGGCACCCGATGGTCACCGCTCAGGGCGCCGTCACTCCGTTCCTGGATGCGCTCGGCGTCGAACGGGTGGACATCGTCGGCAACTCCATGGGCGGCGGAGTCGGCATAAACACGGCGATCAACGCGCCCGAACGGGTCGGCCGCCTCGTGACGATCGGGGGGATCGGTACCACGATCTTCTCCCCCGGGCCGAGCGAGGGAATCCGTCTGCTCCAGGAATTCACCGAGGACCCGACTCGGCAGCGCTTGATCGACTGGCTTCATTCCATGGTCTACGACCGGTCGTTGGTCACCGATGAGCTCATCGAGGAGCGTTGGACGCTGGCGACCGACCCGGAGACGTTGGCCGCCGCACGCCGCATGTACGGGAAGGCGGCGTTTGCAGCGATGATGGCGTCGATGGCCGCTTCAGACCTGCCCATGCCCTGGGCACGGATGCACAAGGTATCGGCACCGACACTGTTGACGTGGGGACGCGATGATCGCGTGAGTCCGCTTGACATGGCGCTGATTCCGATGCGGACCATACCCAACGCCGAGCTTCACGTGTTCCCCAACTGTGGGCACTGGGCCATGATCGAGGCGAAGTCCGCTTTCGAGTCTGTGGTCACGAACTTCCTGGCACGGGTCTAACGACTTACGTCCGACCGTTGCAGTCCGGCCAGCACCATGGCGATGCCGGACCGGTGCGCCGCTATCAACTCGTCGAGTTCGTGCGGTTCCTTGGCGTCGGTCCACCAGATGTAGGCGTTACTGCTGACATGGACCACAAGCCTGCTCGGCAATGAGCGCGTGAACACGTCGTCGCTCAAGTCGAAGTGCCCCGCCAGGAACTCGGTGATGGCGTCGGCGAGGTTCTCGCTCCATTCCATCCATCGCAGTCGGTACTGCGGAGTCTCGGCAACGAGGGACATCAGTTTCCGCGCCTTGTCCACCGACTCCCGATGCTGGACCCCAGCCGACTGGCGATGCCGAACCTCGACCGTGAACATGTCGACAAGAACATCTACGGGGTCTGAATCGGCTGCAGCACAGGACAACAGATCCCGCATGTTTGTCTCGCTTCGCCCGAACAACGGCCCCAGTACGTCTTCCTTTACCGGGAAGTGGCGGTAGAACGTACGCGTCGCGATGCCGACTTCGGCGCAGATGCGCTCCACGGTTGCCGTGGTGTCGCCGTCGGCGATGAAGATGTCGCATGCGGTCCTGGCGATGTTGAGCCGCAATTCCTCAGCGCGACGCTCGGTGAGCGTCGGCCCCTTACCTTTGGGCATTCGCTGATTGTCGTCGCACCGGCACGCGGTCTCCTTTACTTCGCAGGCACGCTGTGCCTAGACTCACACCTGTCACGTTGTGACATGTGTGCAGAGTATGACAGGTATGGAGGGATTTGTGCCAACGTCGGATGACGACGCTGCTCCCATAGCGCTGCTCAATCGGGCGGCTGCGCTTCTGGAGGTCTTCGGCGCGCGCCAAACACTCACACTGGCGGAAATCACCCGGTATTCGAACGTTCCCCGCTCGTCGACTCATCGCATCCTGCAGGGACTGGTCCAGCTCGGCTGGATCGAACGCCATGGCGCCGAATACACACTGGGGCTGAAGATGTTCGAATTCGGCCGCCAGGCAGTACGGCAGCGTCGAGTTCCCGAAGCGGCACTGCCGGTGATGGCGGACCTACACCGTCGTACCGGCCTGACGGCGCATCTCAGCGTCCTGTCGGGTTCACACGTGCTGCACATCGAACGCTTCGGCATGTGGCCCAGCTCCGGCAGTTGTTGGCAGGTCGGTTTCAAGCAGCCCGTGGAACAGAGTGCCGCCGGAAGAGCGCTCCTGGCGCAGATGGACGAGTCAGCCTGGCCAGAGTTGCGGTACGCGGTGACGTCGCCGTACCGAATTCGCAACCGGGCGGAGTTGGATCGAAGCCTGGCCGCCGTACGCGCTCGCGGCGGGGTTGCCGTCGATGCCGAGGGTTGTGAGCGGGGAGTCACCGTCGTGGCCGCTCCGATCAGCGTGAGCGAGGGAGGCAATCAATTCGCGCTGTCGCTGTGCGGGCCCGCCAGGTCGACGCGGATCGAACCCGTCGCCGCGGCTGTACACAGCGCGTCATGGGCTATCTGCCATAGCCTTTCAGATGTGCCGCGCAACGGCGCGAGCCAGTCACGAGCAGCGCATCGCGTGGTGACGCCGGCCATGATCCATCGAACCGGCGAGCCCACAGTGGCAGCCGTCGGGGGTAGGTGACAAGAACCTAGCGGCGCGCGTACCCATGTTCACCAGTCCTGCCAGGGAATGATCGTGTTCAGCGGCGTATCGATGACGCACTCTCCCGCGGCCGGTTCAGGTGCCTTGTCGGCCAGCCGTTCCCTGATCCGGCCGGTGACGCGAACCGGATCGTCATCGAGGTAGAGCAGACGGATGCGCAGGCCGCCCGGCGGATCTGCCGCCTCCGAGGAACGGAGGCCGAGCCCGTTGTTCTGGTGGCGATCCAATGCGAAAGTCCACGCCCCCGCCACACCGTCCAGTTCCACCAGAGCCGGGATCGCCACCCGGTCCTCCCATCGGTGATGCTCGTGAGCTTCGGCGCCGTAGGGTTCGGCAAACCGGGTCATCGTCAGATGTAGCCCGCGGTTGGGCCGGTACGGGATCACTCCGGGCGACACCAACGCCGAGGCAGCGGCGTAGCCCTTGACCGGCCGGAAGAATGCGAGCACAGTGCGGCGCACGCCGGGGATCATCGGTCCGCGACCCCACTGAAATGAGTCCGCACCGAGCTGCTCCCACTCCCGCACCGACTGCTCCACGGGAGAACGGAACCAGTACATCGCGACATAGTCGGTATCGGCCTGTGCGGGTTCGGCGATGGAAACACCGCGGCATGCCGCCGGCCGGCTCCACCGGTCTCCCCAGGCGATTCCGGGGAGTGCGAGATTTTCCGGCCGGTGGTCCAGCTGATGCCATTCGTTGTAGCGCCGGTGTTCCTCGGCTCCCCCGCCACCGAGTGCAACAAACGAGAAGAACACCAGCGGGCAATCAGTAGCGGACATCGCTGCCTCTCAGATCTGCTCGGGGACAGGCGCTCCCGCCAATCCAAGGTTCAATAGAGTGTGCGCGTACGGGTTCCCGTTGAGCAATCTGCTCGTGCGCGTCGTGATCTGCCATTGCCCTTCGAGACGTTCCAGCGCGAAGTGGTTGGCGGTCGCCCGCCACACGCGATAGCCACTCTCGCCCTCGCGTAACAGGACCAGCGATTCGCACACCGCGACAGCGCGGTCGCCGTCGACGGTGACCACCGCCGGCCCGAGGAAATGACAACAGCCCGTGGCGACCAGATCCTGGTGGCCGGTCGACCTGACCATCTGATGCACGCCGCCCCGGCCGGTCATCAGCCAGTCCTCGACGTCATAGGTTCCGTCGACCGCCCATAGTACGGCCGCATTGTCAGCGTTGCCGGCGTCCACCGAAGGGCCGTATGAGGCCAGCAGTTTCGCGATCGCGAGCTCATCTTCGAGGCGCTGTAGCCGGATGAGTATCTGCTGTTGGATGGTCATGAACACTGCTCCTCGATGTCAGCCTCCTAGCGTTGGGTACTTCCGGCGTCAACGGGCAGGCTGACCGAAGTGATGTACCGTGCTTCGTCCGAAGCCAGGAACAAGCTGGCGTTCGCGATGTCGACTGGCTGCACCCACGGCACGGCGAGCAAGTTCATCTGCGTGGCGGCGGCGGCGAATTCCTCGCGGGTGGGCGGACGGTCCAGGTCGGGCCGGAAACCGCTACGCACGGCGTCGTTCTGGATCAGCGGTGTGTCGACGTTGGTCGGGTGCACAGAGTTGACCCGCACACCATGGGGCGCCAAATCATGGGCAAGGCTACGCATCAGCCCCACGACGCCGTGCTTGGCGGCGGTGTAGTGCGCGACGCCCACCAATCCTCGGAGACCCGCGATCGAACTGGTCAGAACCATCGAGCCCGTGCCGCGTTCGATCAGGTGCGGCGCAGTGGCAGCGCAGGTGTTCCACACTCCGGTCAGGTTGATGTCGAGCATGGTGCGCCACGCCGCCTCGGAAAGTTCGACGGCGGCGCCTCGCGACGTGATTCCCGCAGTGGCGCAGACGATATCGATCCCATCGAACTCTGTGGCGCCGCGGTCGACAACGTCATGGAGTTCGTCCGCGTTCCGGACGTCGACGATCCCGGTGACGATCCGACCGCCCGCCTGCCCGACAAGGCGAGCAGTTTCTGCGAGATCCTCTGGTGCGCTGGGTGGCACCTGCACCGAGTCGATCGGCCCGCACACATCGACGGCGATGATGTCCGCGCCTTCTTCCGCGAAGCGCACGGCCTGGGCGCGGCCGATGCCGCGCGCAGCACCGGTGACCACCGCGGTCTTGCCCTTCAACCGGCCGGTCATGTCGTCTTCTGGGTGAGGCCGGCGTCGACGACGAGCTGGGTGCCGGTGATGTATCGAGCTTGGTCGGAAGCCAGGAAAACCGCGGCATTGGCCACATCGATAGGTTCCACCCACGGCACCGGGAGCAGGTTTCGCGCGGTGAGCACTTCGATTGCATCGGCTTCGGTGGGGTTGTCCAGATCTGGCCGCAACCGCCTATAGGTGTCGGGGTTGCGCACCATCGGCGTCGCGACTGCCCCGGGATGGACCGTGTTCACCCGGATACGTTGCGGCCCGAGTTCATTGGCGAGGGTGCGGGCCAGCCCCACCGCCGCGTGCTTACTGGCCGTGTACGGGGCGGTTCCGGCGGTGCCGCGTAATCCATTGGTCGAGCTGATGATCACCATCGTTCCGCCTTCGGAACCAATATGGGGCACAGCGGCTTTGACGGTGTGCCAGACGCCGGTCAGGTTGACATCCAGATTGCGTTGCCATTCCCGGGGGCTGATCTCCCACGCCGGCCTGTTCGCCGTGTGAATACCCGCATTGGCGATGATGATGTCGAGTCGGCCCAACGTCGTCACACCCGAATCGACCGCGGACGTGACCTCGGCGAGACTGCCGATGTCGGCCGTACCGATGGCACAACGCCTGCCACGGTGCCGCACTCGCTCGGCCGTCTCTCGTAGGTCGTCGGTGGCCTCAGTCCGGTCGAGCGCGATGACGTCTGCACCGGCGTCGGCAAAGCGTTCGCAATGCACGCGCCCGGTACCGCCACCGGCGCCGGTAGCCAGGACAACCTTGTCCGCCAGACCCGGCACTAGGGCGCCTTCAGCAGTTCGAATCCTCTGTATCCATCGGCCGCTGCCTCGTTGCAGATATCGAGGTACACGCCGAAGCCGCCGATGAACAGCATGAACATCCGAGGCTTGCCGGGCACGTTGGCGCCCATGTACCAGGAGTTGGCCTTGGTGAACAGCGTGGCGTCGGCGCGCTCGGCACATTCGGCGATCCAACTGTCCACGGCATCAGGCGTCGGTTCGATTGCCGCGTAGCTGTTCTGGTCGAGATACTCGATGGCGTCGGCGATCCAGTTCACATGGGCTTCGGCATGCAGAACCATGTTGGCCAGCACCGCCGGTGCCCCGGGACCGGACACCAGGAACAGGTTGGGGAAACCATCGGTACCCAGACCCAGGTAGGTGCGGGGCCCGTCGGCCCAGTCGTCCGCCAGCTTCCTGCCACCCCTGCCCACGATGTCGATCTTGGCCAGCGTGCCGGTCATCGCGTCGAACCCGGTGGCCAGCACCAACGCGTCGATGTCATAGTGCGCGCCGGATGTGTTGATTCCTGTTTCGTCGATCGATTCGATCGGCGTCTTACGGACACTCACAAGCTCGACGTTGGGACGGTTGAACGTCTGGAAGTAGTTGGTATCGGTACAGATCCGCTTTGTCCCGATCGGATGATCGTCGGGAATCAGCAACTCGGCCAGATCCGGATCGTCGATCACGGCACGGATCTTGTTCTCGTAGAACTTGCGGGCTTCCTCGTTGGCTTCCAGAGAGACCATCTGGTCGGTGAACGTCTTGGAGAACAGCACTCCGCCTAGTTCCCAACGCTTTTCGAAGGCTTCGTGACGTTCTTCGGGCGTGGCTTCCATGGTGAGTTTGGGGTGTGCGACATGTGGCGAGCCACCGCCGCTGCGCCAGGACATCCGGCGCCGCTCGGCATAGTTGGCCTTGGTGTCGGCAACCTCCTCCTCCGTCAGCGGTCGGTTACCGGCCGGCACGCTGTAATTCGGGGTCCGTTGAAAGACATAGAGCTGCTGGGCCTGTTCGGCGATGATCGGGATGGACTGGATCCCTGAGGATCCGGTGCCGATGACGGCGACGCGCTTGCCGGTGAAATCCACATCCTCATGGGGCCAGTGCGCGGTGTGATAGACGTCGCCGGCGAAGCTGTGCAGGCCCGGGAAGTCAGGGGTCATCGCCGCCGACAACGGGCCGGTGGCCATGACCACGAACCGCGCGTCAACGGTTTCGCCGGTATCGGTGGTGACGGTCCAGCGCAGTGTCTGCTCGTCGAGCACCGCCGAACTCACCCTGGTCTCGAACGTGATGTCGCGGCGCAGATCGAGTTTGTCGGCCACCCAGTTGATGTATTTCAGGATTTCGGACTGGGTGGCGTACTTCTCGGTCCAGGTCCATTCCTGTTGGAGTTCCTCGGAGAACGAGTAGCAGTAGTCGACACTCTCGACATCACAACGTGCACCCGGGTAGCGGTTGAAGTACCAGGTGCCACCCACCTCCGGAGCGGCCTCGAAGACTCGCACCGACAACCCTTGCGACCGGAACTTGTGCAACGCGTACAGGCCACCGAAGCCGGCGCCCACCACCACAACATCTACGACGCTCATCGATCCACTGCTCACAGGGCGAACGGTAGGCGCCGATCACGCGCGCGACCGCCACAGTTCCCGGTCACCGGACCGCAAGACCTGACGTCCCGACCACCGGAATCGGCGGATTGCCTCATCGGCTGCATCGGCGAGAATCTCGGCCCATGACCGACCCGAGCCTCCAGACCAGACGGAGCGTCGTTGTCACGGTGGCCGATGTCATCGATGAAAGCCCCGACGCTCGATCTCTGGTTTTCACTGTGCCGCAGGACCAGCAGGAGCGATTTTCGTATCGACCCGGACAATTCCTGACGCTACGGGTGCCAAGCGAGCTGACCGGATCGGTGGCCCGGTGCTACTCCCTCGCCAGCTCACCGCACACCGATCCCGCCCCCAAGGTGACGGTCAAGCGCACCGCCGACGGCTACGGTTCGAATTGGTTGTGCGACAACGTCGATGTCGGCGACACCCTCGAGGTACTGCCGCCGTCGGGGTTGTTCACCCCGGCAAGCCTCGACACCGACTTTCTGCTGTGGGCAGCGGGCAGTGGTATCACTCCGGTGATGTCGATCTTGAAGTCGGTGTTGTCGGCCGGCACCGGGCGGGTGGTCCTGTGCTACGCCAACCGCGACGAACGCTCGGTGATCTTCGCCGGCGAACTACGCGAACTCGCCGCCCGCTACGCAAGCCGACTGACGGTGCTGCACTGGCTGGAATCGATTCAGGGCCTGCCGACCCACGCCCAGCTGAGCGGATTCGCCCACACCGTTTTCGCCGGGTCCACGGGATTCGAGGCCTTCGTCTGCGGGCCGGCCCCGTTCATGGCGGTCATCAAGGAGACTCTTCTCGAGGCCGGTGTCGAGCGGGACCGGATTCACCTCGAGGTGTTCCAGTCGCTGTTCGGTGACCCGTTCGCCGATGACACCACCGCACCGGCAACAGTTTCCGACGAAGATGACGCCGCCGACCTTCAGGTCGATCTGGACGGCACCAGTCACCGGCTGAGGTGGCCGCGCCAGGCGACGTTGGTCGACGTGTTGATCCGCTCGGGTGTCGACGTTCCGTATTCCTGCAAGGAGGGACAGTGCGGATCGTGCGCGGCCACGGTGGTTCGCGGCGAGGTGGACATGGCCGCCTGCGACATTCTCGAACCCGAGGATATCGCCGACGGGGTGATCCTCGGCTGCCAGGCACGACCGGTCTCCGACGACGTCCACATCGAGTTCTGAGCCGTCCGTCTCCACGTTTCCACTGACCGGGATTGGCCCCCGCCGCCCGGGTCAAAGCGGTACACCATCAGTACAGCCCTCGACGATAGGACCGAACCATGACTGAGCGCGTAATCGACCGGGTGCGCGACCTCGCCGACCAGTTGCGCCACCAGGGCGCCGAAGCCGAAAAGATCGGCAAGCTCACCGACGAGACCGTCAAGATGATGAAGGCGGCGGGAAACATCCGCCTGTTGCAGCCCAAGGCTCACGGCGGCTTGGAAGTCCATCCGCGCGAGTTCGCCGAGACCGTGATGGCCACCGCAGCACTGGACCCTTCGGCCGGATGGATCAACGGCGTGGTGGGCGTGCACCCGTACCAGCTCGCGTACGCCGACCCGAAGGTCGCTGCCGAGATCTGGGCCGAGGACGTCGACACCTGGGTCGCGTCTCCCTACGCGCCGCAGGGTGTGGCCACGCCCGTCGACGGGGGCTACATCTTCAACGGCCGCTGGCAGTTCAGCTCGGGCACCGATCACTGCGACTGGATCTTCCTGGGCGCGATGCTCGGCGACCCTGAAGGCAAACCACTGATGCCGCCGCAGATGCTGCACATGATCCTGCCGCGCAAGGACTACGAGATCGTGGAGGACTCGTGGAATGTCGTGGGGCTGCGCGGAACCGGCTCCAAGGACGTCATCGTCAAGGATGCTTTCGTACCGACGTACCGGACGATGGACGCGATGAAGGTCATGGACGGCACCGCCCAGCGCGAGGCCGGGATGACCGAAACGCTGTACCTGATGCCGTGGTCGACGATGTTCCCTCTCGGCATCAGCTCGGCGACCATCGGCATCGCCGAGGGCGCCCTGGCCGCCGCGCTCGATTACCAGCGTGAGCGGGTCAACTCCAGCGGTGTGGCGATCAAGGACGACCCCTACGTCATGTATGCGATCGGCGAGGCGGCCGCCGACATCAACGCGGCCCGCCAGGAGCTGCTGGCCAACGCCGACCGCATCTACGACATCGTCGACTCGGGCAAGGAAGTGTCGTTCGAGGACCGGGCCGCGGGCCGGCGCACCCAGGTGCGGGCGGTGTGGCGCGCGGTGTCGGCGGTCGACGAGATCTTCGCCCGCTGCGGCGGCAATGCCGCGCGGATGGATAAACCGCTGCAACGGTATTGGCGTGATGTGCATGTCGGCCAGGCCCACGCGATTCACGTTCCGAGCACGGTCTATCACGCGTCGGCCCTGAGTTCGTTGGGTGTGGACCCGCAGGGTCCCCTGCGAGCGATGATCTGAGAGGACAGCACATATGGGACTGATCAAGAGCCTCGGCTACGTCACCGTCGCCGCCTCCGATATCGAGCGCTGGCGGCACTTCGCCTTCAACGTGCTCGGCTTCGCCACCGGTGCCGGGCCCGACGAGTCCGCGTTGTACCTGCGGATGGATGAGCGCGCCGCCCGCATCATCGTCGTGCCCAGCGATGTCGACAAGATCCTCACCGTCGGGTGGGAGGTCCGCGACCACGCCGACCTGGAGCGGGTGAAAGCAGCGCTCGATGCCGCCGGTGTGCCGTTCAAGCAGCTTTCACTCGAAGAGACCGATGCCCGGCGGGTCGAGGAGGCCATCGCGTTCGAGGATCCCGCCGGCACGGCGCTGGAAGTTTTTCACGGCCCGGTCCTCGACCACTCCCCGGTGATCACGCCGTTCGGCGCGAAGTTCGTCACCGGCGATCAGGGGCTCGGGCATGTGGTGTTGCCCGCGCTCGACGTCAACGGGCTCTTCGAGTTCTACACCGAGGTACTGGGTTTCAAGTCCCGTGGAGCGTTCCGCGTTCCGGTGCCGCCGGAGTTCGGACCGGTGCGAGTCCGATTCATGGGCGTCAACGAGCGCCATCACAGCCTGGCGATCTGTCCCGCGCAGACGCTGCGCGATCCGGGGCTGATCCACCTCATGGTCGAGGTCGACACCCTCGATGCCGTGGGCCAGGCTCTCGACCGGGTCAATGCCGAAGGTTTCCAGCTGTCGTCGACACTGGGTCGGCACACCAACGACAAGATGGTGTCGTTCTACGTGCGCGCTCCGGGCGACTGGGACATCGAATTCGGCACCGAGGGCATGCGGGTCGACGAAACCTACTACACGGCAGAGGAAATCACCGCCGACAGCTACTGGGGACACCAGTGGGTCACCGATCTACCGAAGGCCATGCAACCGTGACACTCACCGACGACATCCTGCCGATCCCGGTCAACGCGGTCACCGAGTGGGCCGACGAGGCCGACGTGGTGATCGCCGGTTATGGCGTGGCCGGCGCCGCCGCAGCGGTCGAGGCGGCACGCGCGGGCGCGGACGTACTGGTACTCGAACGCACCGGCTCATGGGGCGGAGCCGCCTCGATGGCAGGTGGCTTCATCTACCTCGGTGGTGGGACCGAGATCCAAAAGGCCTGCGGGTTCGAAGATTCCGTCGACAACATGGCAGCATTCCTCAACGCGGCGATGGGGCCCGGCGCTGATGCCGCGCGCATCGCGGATTACTGCGAAGGCAGCGTCGCGCACTTCGACTGGCTCGTGGGCTGCGGCGTGCCGTTCAAGGCCGAGTTCTTCGGCGAGCCCGGCTGGGAGCCCATGGGCGACCAGGGCCTCATGTACAGCGGTGGGGAGAACTCGTACCCGTTCAACACCATCGCAACGCCGGCCCCGCGCGGGCACGTCCCGCAGATGCAGAACAAGAAGCAGGGCGAGTCGAGCGCGGGTTTCATGCTGATGAAGGGCCTCGTCGACACTGCGACCGCAGTCGGGGCACGGTCGCTGTATGACGTGCGGGTGCAGTCGCTGATCGTCGAGTCCGACGGCCGCGTCGTCGGCATTCGGACCCGGCGCTACGGCACTGTGATGGATATCCGGGCACGGCGTGGAGTTGTGTTGGCCACCGGCAGTTTCGCCTACAACGACGCCATGGTCGCCAGGTACGCCCCGCGCATCGCCGGGCGCCCGGCCGCCTCGATCGAGCAGCACGACGGGCAGGCCATCCGGATGGCTCAGGCGCTCGGTGCCGACCTGGCGCACATGGACGCCACCGAGGTCGCCCTGTTCATCGATCCCCAGCAGTTGGTGCGCGGGATTCTGGTGAACGAACGTGGTCAGCGTTATGTCGCCGAGGACACCTATCCCGGTCGCGCCGGCCAGCTGACGCTGTATCACCAGAACAACACGGCCTATCTGATCATCGACGGCGACGCCCAGGAGGAGGCGATGGCCTCGCTCACTCCCCAGCTGATGATGCGGCCGCCGACGTGGGTGGCCGACACCGTCGCCGACCTGGAGGCCGAGATCGGGCTACCACCGAACTCGCTGCAAGCCACCGTCGATGCCTACAACGAGGGCGCGTCGCGCGGCGAGGATCCGCTGCTGCACAAGAAGTCGCAGTGGCTCAAGCCGATCAAGTCCCCGGTGGGCGCCATCGACCTCCGCGAGAGCACGGGCGGTTTCACCCTCGGCGGGCTGCACACCACCCTCGACGCCGAGGTGCTGCATGTCAGTGGCGACCCCATTCCCGGGCTGTTCGCTGCCGGGCGCTGCACCGCAGGCCTGGCCGCCTGGGGATATGCCAGCGGTGTGTCACTGGGTGACGGGAGTTTCTACGGTCGGCGCGCCGGCCGGGCCGCGGCAGAGGCATAGCCGCTGGTCATTGCCGCTCCCCCAACTTGATATCGCCTTACCCCCGCCGCATCGCGGCGGGGGTTTTGGCATGACCCCGCTCGCATTCAGTCGTTCATATGACAGCACCCACATCGATATGCTACAAACAGTCATATGACTAATAGTCATATGCCGTCCAGGCATGCGGCTCGATATGGGAGGTCCTCATGACAATGGCTGTCGAGAAGACATTGGCTGCCGAGAAGCCGGGTGAGACGCCCAGTGCTGTCATCGACCGGGTTTCCCTGGTTCTCGATGCCTTCGAGGGATCTGCCCGACTGACGTTGGCCGAGATCGTGCGCCGGACCGGTCTGCCACGATCGTCGGCCCACCGACTCCTCGAGCGCCTGGTGCACCTTCGTTGGCTCCGCCGTGATGGCCGCGACTATGAGTTGGGCATGCGACTCGTCGAACTGGGATCGCTGGCGCTGCACCAAGACCGCATCCACCGTGCCGCGATTCCGTTGCTGCGCGATCTGCACCGGGCCACCGGACTGGTCGTCCACCTGGCGGTACTCGACGGATCCGACGTCGTATACCTGGAGAAGATCGGCGGTCAGATGGTGGCAGCCATTCCGACCCGTATCGGGGGGCGGCAGCCCGCGCACTGTACGGCGGTGGGCAAGGCCATCCTGGCCGACAATTCATCGGTCGAGGTCAATCTGGCCTCACGGTTGACGCGGTTTTCGATCAGCACGGAACGACAACTGGAAGCCGAGTTGGCAAAGGTCCGCGCCCACGGCGTCGCATTCGAGCGGGAGGAATCGCTCACCGGATTCGGTTGTGTGGCAGCACCGATCGGTCCGGCCGGCGCCGCCGTCGCGGCGGTGTCGGTGTGTGGTCCGATGAGCCGGATGGCATTCGATCAGCGGCTGGCTGCTCCGGTGCGGATGACGGCCATGGGTATCTGGCGCAATGCCGAAGATGGGCCTCATCGAGTGGTCCCCACCTTGCAACCTGTCCGGCCGCTCCGCGTAGGTGGCCCCGTCGCGCCGCGGACCTCTGCCACGCTGGTCCCGGCATGACGCTCGATCCACAGATCGCGGAATTGATCGAGACACTGGATTCAGGCTTCCCGCCGGTACACACGATGACCGGCGCGCAGGCCCGCGCCGCGATCCGCAGCCGGTTCGTCGCCAACCCCCAGCCCGAGCATGTGGCTTCCGTTACCGACCACCAGGTACCTGTCGACAACGGTCGTATCGATGTGAGGGTCTACCGTCCCGAGGCCTCCGAACCGCTGCCCCTGCTGGTGTACGCGCATGGCGGCGGGTTCGTGTTCTGCGATCTCGACAGCCACGACGGGCTGTGCCGCAACCTTGCCAATCTCATTCCAGCTGTGGTGGTTTCGGTCGCCTACCGGCTGGCCCCCGAGCACCGCTGGCCGACCGCCGCCGAGGACCTCTACGCGGCCACCCGATGGGCAGTCGATCATGCAGCCGATTTCGGCACCGACCCGTCACGCGTCGTTGTGGGCGGCGACAGCGCCGGAGGCAACCTCGCCGCGGTGACCACCCTGATGGCCCGCGACCGTGGTGGGCCGGACCTGGCGGCACAACTCCTGCTGTACCCGGTGATCGCCGCAGATTTCGATACCGACTCCTACCGGCTGTTTGGCCAGGGCTTCTACAACCCGCGCCCGGCACTGCAGTGGTACTGGGATCAGTATGTTCCCCAGGTCGCCGATCGACGCCATCCGTACGCCTCACCGCTGGCCGGTGACCTCAGTGGTCTACCGCCGGCCGTCGTGGTTCTCGCCGGCCATGATCCCCTTCGGGACGAAGGCATCGCCTATGCCAACGCGTTGGAGGAGGCCGGGGTGCCAGTGACCCGGCGCCCCTTCGACGGGGGCATCCACGGTTTCATGACGATGCCGATGCTCGACATCGCCCACCGGGCCCGGCGAGAGGCCGGCCGGGCGCTAAGTGATCTGCTCGACCCCTAGCACCGCGCCGTAGCGTTGGTCAGGGTCGAGCACACAATGGGTGCGGCTGAACACCGTCACCATGCACTTGTTGTTGTGGTTGCAGCGGCTGCGTGAGTCGGGATCGGCGATCATCGTGTTGACCCGGTCCGGTTCACGCAGCAACGCCCGGCCCATGGCAAAGAAATCGAAACCTTCCCGCATGCCTGTCTCAAGGTGTTCGCGATCGTTGATGCCGCCCAGCAGAATCAGTTTGGTGTTGCGCATGAGCGGCACGAACTGCCGGGCGGCCTCCAACATGTAGAGGTCTCGATACGGATAGACACCCATCGTCTGCTTGCCCACCAGGCGGACCGCCGGCCGCAATGCCGGCGGCATCACCTTCGCGAACTCCTTGACCGGGACGTCGCCTCGGAACAGGTACATCGGCTTGTACACCGACGAACCCTGGGTCAGTTCGATCGCGTCGAGGGTGGCATCGGTGTCGAGAAGTTGCGCTGTCCGCAACGCCTCGTCGATCCAGATGCTGCCCGGGAGCCCGTCGTCCATGTCGAGTTTGGCGATCACCGCGATCCGATCACCGACCACCTCGCGTACCCGCGCCGCAATCTCGCGCACGAACCGCGATCGGTTGTCGATGTCACCCCCGTACTCGTCCTTACGCCGATTGATCAGCGGACTCAGAAACGAGCTGGGTAGATAGAGATGCCCGAAATGCAGTTCGACGGCATCGAATCCGGCGTCGACAGCCACCTGCGCGGCTTCGCCGAACTGGTCGATCACCTGAGCGATCTCGGCGCGGGTGATCTCACGGCAATAGGCGAAAGAGGTCGGGTTGATGAATCTACTCGGCGCCACGGCGGTGACACCGGTCAGCTTTTTCTGCGCCACCACCCCGGCATGGCCCAGCTGCGCCGAAATAGCCGCCCCCGCACCGTGGACCGCGTCGGCGAGCCGGCGCAGTCCCGGCAGAGCGTTGCTGTCCATGACGATCTGGCCGGGTGCGCTCGCGCCCTGGGGAGACACGCAGCAGTAAGCCACGGTGGTCATTCCGACGCCGCCCTCGGCGAAGCTGCGATGGAATTCGATGAGGTCATCGGTGACCAGCCCATTGGGTGAGCGGCCTTCCGACGTGGCGGCCTTGATCACTCGGTTGCGCAGCGTCACGGGCCCGAGCTGGGCCGGGCTGAACGGATCGGTCATCGCCACACCATCGCGCCGACACACCCTGTCGTCAACGGTGGTTTCCCGATGGCCGGGAACGCTGCGCCGCCGTCAAGGCGGTCGATCGTAATCTCGGTTCATGGCTGAGGTTTTCGTCGTCGATCGGGTAGTCACCAGGCCGGGCTGCGCCCAGAAGTTCATCGACGCCTACTTGGCCGGGTATGCCCCGGGTGCCCGCGATCGCGGCATGACGCTGCGCGACGTCGTGGTCAGCCCGCCCGTCTGGTTTGAAGACCGATCCAACGTGGTCACCGCTACCTGGACGCTGCCCAGCCCCCAGGCCTGGTGGCAGATGACCTGGCAGGGTCGGCCCGACCCTGCCGTTGCGCGGTGGTGGGACAGCATCACCGATCTGGTGGTGGAACGCAGCCGCGAAGTGGCATCCGCTGCCGATGCCATCACCGATGTCTCACCCGCCCTGCCCGTCACATCAGCCGGCGCTGCCACACTCGGGGTCACCCGCTTGCTCGACGTCGACGAGTCCGACCGCGACCGCATCCTGGGCGCCCTACGCGATGCAGCCGAACACAGCGGAGCGTCGAGAGCGTTGGTAGAGCCGACCCTGCCGGGTTCACGCAATGGTGGCGATATCCTGGTCCATCTCCGGTTTGCAAACGAAGATGACTGGCAGAAGAGCGATTTCGACGATTCACTGGCGGACCCGGCGATCACGCGCGTGAATGGAGTGACCTACCAGGGAGCTCCGCTCCGCCGCGGCAGTGGCACCGTGTACCGCGCACTCCTGCTGCGGGTACCCGCGGAGGTGGATGCCGAGACCGTCGCAACATTCGAGAGTGAACTGTCGATGATGCCCCGATACGTCCCCACCATTACCGCGTGGCAGCTCAGCCGGGTGGGGCAGGCCGTCGGCACCAGCGAATGGACCCATGTCTTCGAACAGGAATTCACCGACGTGGACGGCTTGATGGGTCCCTACCTCATGCATCCGATCCACTGGGCGGTGGTCGACCGCTGGTTCGATCCCGAGACCACCGACATCATCGTCCGTGACCGCGTCTGCCACAGCTTCTGCGACCTTCCCGCTCCCGTGCTCGAATAGGCCATTTCCGAGTTGGCGGCGGGTCGTGGCAGTTGGTCGGCTGAAACCACCACCAATCGGCGCGTTCACCGGTGGCGCCGCGGCAGGTGGAACATTTGGTGACGCAACGTTAGACACCGACCCCCTGAACTTTTGCAAAAGGATGGCGGTATACGAGCGGGAGGGCAAGCTGCCAGCTGTTCGATCTGGTGCTGTCTGTCAGAGCTGCAACCTTGCGGGCGAGAACGTTGGGCTCAGCTAGTTCACCCGCTCTAACTATCCGACATCATTCGACATTCAGATCCTTGCGAGCTGCTTCGGAGAACACATTTTGCTTGGCGTAGAGATCATCTCTAAACCCGTACACGTCATCGTTCACCGATTCATCCGGCGGTGACTTCCGCAGGTTCTCGCACACGATCAACGTGTTGTTGTATAGCGTGCCGAGATACACCATAAGTTGGTCAGCCGCTACTCTCGTATCAGGTGAACCAACTATGTGGATCACGTTATTCTTCTGAGTTGCGCTCTGGTACTTGCCAATCAGGTCGACGTAGCGCGGAAGCTCGGAAGCCGACGACCCTTGCCTGCACCGGTCGATGGCGAGCAGGTAGTCCCCCTCTACCGCGGCGTAATCATCAGTCGAGGTCAGGAACTCCGAGTAGGCGGTGATCTGCTGTTCGCGTTTGAAGTCGATTGCCGACTGGGTGGATTGGGCATCAGTCTGATTGGACGCAACGAAAAACGTCGTGACACTGCCGACGACGCCGAGGACTGCGGTCGCGACGACAGCCATCAACGCGGTGCGCTGGTCCCGTAGCTTGAGCTTGAAGTCGCGGTGATCCTTCCGCAGGGCAAGTTCAAGTTCCATCGCTTGTATGTCGCGCTCGTGGCCTTCCGGCGCCTGAACCATAGGGAGACGATAGCGTAGAACGGAAGCTGGCCTTAGGGCTTGTCGGACGTATCCACACCCTCAATTTCGCCTAGGAATAAGCGGGATCTCTACTATTTGTTTGAACTAAAACTAGATAGTGAGAGTCGACCTTTTGCAAGGCAAAGGTTATCGGTGATCAGTGCCGGTTGCAGGCGCATTGTGGAACTGTGGATGCCGATCACTCGTGCATGATCGGCGCTGAAATACTCCGAACCGCTGACGCAGCGACTTAACGGCACCGAGAGTGGCTAGAGGTTTCCTGTGAAATCTCCTTTAGCCAAAGAGCTTCCTACCGAAGGCAGGGCACCAGTATCGCACTGACCACCGACAAGAACTGTCGGCCTTCGCCTACACCCCCGCAGGCAGGATGTTCGGATTCGCCGCCGCAGGTGGTTGCAGCGGAGGCAATACCGTGTTTCCGTCCAGCGAGTGCACCGGAAGTTGTTGCGACCACGGGTAGTGCAGGCTGAACGCCACCAGACCGGTCCGCTCCGCGGCGGGCAGGTGACACATCGCCAGTACCGTTTCGGCCAGGTATTCGACCGGTTCGGTCGGAAAGCTGTCCGGAATAAGCGACGCCGCACCAGGCGTACGCACGGCCGTCGACGGTCCGACGCAGTTCACTGCGATGTCGGCATCCAGCAGTTCGGCGGCCACCCCCTGGGTGAACCGATGCAGTGCGGCCTTGCAGGACGCATAGATCACGTCGCCCGCCGTCTTGTTATAGTCCCGGTACGGCCGCACCGGGGCCACCCCGGTCACCGAACCGATGTTGACGATCCACCCGGCACCCTGGGTACGCATGTGCGGCACAGCGGCTTTCGTCAACGCGAACGGTGTCTTCAGATAATGCTCCACGGTGCGGTCGAAGGTCTCGACCGGCATGTCCTCGATGACCGAATAATCGGCATAGCCCGCGTTGTTGACCAGGATGTCGAGCCTTCCGGTGCGCTCGACCACGGCCTGGATCAGGCCGTCGCGGGCAGCGCTGTCTTCGAGATCGGCAGCCAGGCCGAAAGCCGACCCGCCGGCCTGTTCGATGAGCGCCACGGTTTCCTCGATCGTTCCCGGGATCGCCTCGGTGACACCAGCCCGTGTCGACGGTGTCGGAATGTGGGAGCGCGCGGTCACTGCCACGGTCGCCCCTTCCGCCGCCAACCTCTGAGCGATGGCACGCCCGATGCCGCGACTACTGCCGGTCACCAACGCAGTTCTGCCGGAAAGTATCTGACTCATCGGAGGACGAAATCCTCTTCGATCGGCGCTCGGTGTTGCTGCCAGATATCCACCAGCCGGAACGGTGTGGCCACCACAACCCGGCCCGAACCCGATCGGTAGTAGGTGTGAGCGTTGGGCGTATGGCACCAGACCGTGCGCTGCATCGCCTCGTCTATCCCGGCGACGTACTCGTCGTATGCACGTTGGGTGACCTCCATCGTCGACGCCCCGCGCAAGGCCATCAGTTGCAGGCACTCCACGATGTAGTGCGCCAGCACTTCCATCGAGAAATTGGCGCCTGCACCATGGCCCGGGCTGTAGTTCGGCGCCGAGGTGATGAACAGATTCGGGAACCCCGCGACGGTACCTCCTCGATAGGCACGCGGGCTGTCGCCCCATTCCTCGACGAGAGTCTTGCCGTCGCGGCCGCGAATATCGATGGTGGACAGGAAATCTAGGTGGTAACCGGTGGCGTAGATGATGACGTCGAGGTCGATCTGACGGCCGTCGGCGGTGACGATGCCGCTTTCGTTGACCTGAGCGGGTTCACTGGCTTCGACGTCGACGTGGTCGCGGGTCAACGCGGCGTAGTAGCCCCCTGGGTCACGGATGATCCGCTTGCCGTACGGAGCGAAATCCGGCGTCACCTTACGCGCCAATTCGGTTCCGGCCCCGAACATCCGGTCGATGTACTCCTGACACATCTTGAGCAGCACATCGTTGGCCGGTGAGATCGACAGGTGCGTCTCGGACCACTCGGAGTCCCGCAGAATCACCGGATAGTTGTTGTCCGCCGTTCCCCAGTACGACTTGAGACGGTGCCACATCGCGTAGTAGGGCAGCGTCTTGCCCAGAAAGCGACGATGTTCGGGAACCTCGTCGGACAGGCGCCGGCGAGGGGCGACCCAGTGCGGCTGCCGCTGGAACACCGTCAGGTGTTCGACCTCCTCGACGCAGGCGTCGACGATCTGCACGGCTGTGCAACCGGCGCCGATGATGGCCACCTTCTTGCCTGCCAGCTCCAGCGAAGGGTCCCACTGCGCGGAGTGAATGCTGGTGCCGGCGAAGGTGTCTCGTCGCTCGATGTCGGGGAATCGCGGTCGGTTGAGATAGCCGGCCGCGGTGACGACGATAGTCGCGTAGTCGATGCTCCGGGTTCCGTCAGCGCGACGGGAGTGGATCTCCCACTGCTGACGCTGCTCGTCCCACCACAGTGCCTCCACCTCAGTGCCGAAGCGGATGTGGCGACGCAGATCGTGCTTGTCGGCCAACGAGACCAGGTAGGCCTGATATTCCGCGCCCTGCGGATAGTAATTCGACCAGTCCGGGTTCACCTCGCGTGACAGCGAGTAGTACGCCGAAGGCGTATCTACCCCGATGCCGGGATACCTTGTGGTCAGCCAGGTACCGCCCACCTCATCGTTGCGGTCGAAGATCTCGAAATGCACGCCCTCTTCGGCAGCGGCCAGCGCGACCGCGATACCGGCGATGCCGGCACCGATGATCGCCACCGTGGTGGACGAGGGAATCGGCGTGGTGCGCGGCAGCGTCGGGTGCGACGGCCGGAAACCGCCTTGTTCGAGCAGTAGGTCGACGTGCTCGTCGTCGACGGGACCGCCCAGCGCAACCGGAAGCAGACGAACGAAGAACTCGCGATCGTCTACCGGCGGCGCGCCAACGGGACGCGGCCGGCCGAGCGCGGCGACGATTTCGTCGGCCAGCAGCGCGGCGGTCTGGGTATCGGTTGTCCCGGCCCGCTCGGGCGGATCGGGAACGTGATCGATCTTGGATGCGTACCGATCGATGACCGCCGGATCACCCGTCATCTGCGCCAGCACCGCGACCAGGACACCAGGGTCCGCCTCCAGGAGATGGGCGCGCAGGACGTCAGAGTCTGGGGCGCGATCCGCGAGTGACGAGGATTCAGTGGTAGCGGTCATGGTTTCGAGTATCGAAGGGTCGACGCCCCCGCCGCGCCCTCCCTGTCTACTGAGCGGGAGACGAACCACCGCAGCCGCAGGCGGCCTGCCTACTCTGCCGACCATGCATTCCGACGACCTTGCCGCCGTCATCGCCCGGGCCCGTAGCCACAGCCTCGCAGATATCCCCCGCCGGTCGGCGCGTAAACAACCTGAGAAGACAGCCATCATCGACGGCGACGTCGCCCTGAGTTTTGCCGAGTTCGATCACCTGGTGGATCGCGCCGCCGCCGCATTGCACGAGAACGGGTTACTCCCCGGCGACCGACTCGCATTGCTGTCGCGCAACTGCTGGCAGTACGCGGTGCTGGCCTTCGCCACCGCCCGCGCCGGCGTGGTGCTGGTTCCGATCAATTTCATGCTGATGCCGGAGGAGATCTCGTACATCCTCGGCCACAGCCGGGCCGCCGGATTCATCGTCGAGGCCGACCTGATCCCGGTGGCCGAACAGGCCATGGCCGTGGGGACAGCAGTTCGCACGAAGGCAGCACTCGTCGCCTCCGGCCAGTCAGGTCCGGGCGACTGGCCTGATTTCGCCGAATGGCTCACCACCACCGCGAACGTTCCCGATTGCCGAATCGACGACGATCAGCTGCTGCGGGTCATGTACACCAGCGGCACCGAATCCCGACCCAAGGGCGTGATGCACAGTAGCCGCAGCTTGATGTGGCAGTACATCAGCACCATCGTGGCCGGCTCGATGTCCGGCGACGACGTCGAGATCCACTCCCTGCCTCTGTATCACTGCGCGCAGTTGGACAACTTCCTGGCTACCGACATCTACCTGGGTGCCACCAGCATCATCCTGCCTCGGCCGGATCCGGAGCTGGTACTGCGGACGATCGAGCGCCACGGCGTCACCAATTACTTTGCGCCACCGACGGTGTGGATCAGCATGCTGCGCTGTCCCGTGTTCGACGAGGTCGACCTGTCCAGCCTACGAAAGGGGTACTACGGCGCCTCACCGATGCCTACCGAGATCCTGCACGAGATGCGCAGGCGTCTACCCAATCTGCGTCTGTGGAACTTCTACGGCCAGACCGAGATGGCCCCACTGGCCTCAGCCCTGGGGCCAGCCGAGCAGGACGCCCACGCGGGGGCGGCCGGCCGGCCTGTCGTCAACGTCGAAACCGTGATCCTCGATGACAGCGACGCGCCGGTCACGCCCGGCACTGTCGGCGAAATCGCTCACCGCAGCCCGCATCTGATGCTGGGCTACCTCGACGACGAAGATAAGACAGCCCAGGCCTTCGCCGGCGGCTGGTTCCATTCCGGCGACCTGGGCTACTACGACGAGCACGGCCTGCTACACGTCGTCGACCGCAAGAAGGACATGATCAAAACCGGCGGCGAGAATGTCGCCAGCCGCGAGGTCGAAGAGATTCTCTACCGGCACAACGGCATCGAAGAGGTCGCGGTATTCGGCGTGGCACACCCGGTCTGGGTCGAAGCGGTCGTCGCGGCGGTGGTGACTCGTGTCGGCACCACCCTGACCGAAGAAGACATCCTGCGGCACTGCCGCGAGCATCTGGCCGGTTTCAAGACTCCCAAACAGGTGTTCTTCGTCGATTCTCTGCCGAAGAACCCCAGCGGCAAACTGCTCAAACGTGATCTGCGGCAGCGTTTCGGTCTCGAATTCACAAGCAACTGAAGGGATACACGATGTACAAGGGACGGATCGCGCGATTCGACGAGCCCGGCAAGCCATTCCAGATCGAAACCGTCACCCTGCCTGACGTCGGACCCGGGGAAATTCTGGTCCGGGTCCTGCGGACGAACATCTGCGGTTCAGATGTACATGCCTGGCATGGCACCTTCGCCACGCGCGGCTTGGGTGGACAGCTACCGACCGTGTTGGGTCACGAGATGGTGGGCGCCATCGAGGTGCTGGGTGACGGAGTAACCGCCGACTCCAATGGCAAATCCCTGGCCGAAGGCACGCGAGTGGTGTTCCCGTACTTCTACTGCTGCCACCAGTGCCGCAACTGTCTGGCGGGGCGCCGTAACGCCTGCCTGAACCTGAAAATGGCGATGTTGGGCCGCGCCGACGAACCGCCATACTTTGTCGGCGGATACGGCGACTACTACCTTTTGCCCGCCGGCGCAGTCGTTTACACGGTGCCCGACACCCTGAGCGACGACATCGCCGCGGGCGCGAACTGTGCGCTGTCACAGGTCATGTACGGACTTGAACGCGTCGACCTGCAGCTCGGTGAGCACGTCGTGGTTCAGGGAGCCGGCGCACTCGGTCTCTACGCGGTGGCCGTGGCCAAAGCACGCGGGGCAGCCAACGTCATCGCCATCGACGGAGTGCCCGAAAGATTGGAACTGGCAACGGCATTCGGAGCCGACTCGGTGATCGACCTCAACGAGGTCGCCACGCCCAAGGACCGCGCCAAAGCAGTACGCAAGTTGACCGACGGCCAGGGCGCCGACGTGGTGGTCGAGGTTGTCGGACATCCGTCGGCCATCGACGAAGGTCTCCAGATGCTCGCCCAGTTCGGCCGTTACGTGGAGATCGGCAACATCAACATCGGCAAGACGTTCGAATTCGACCCGTCACGGTTCGTCTTCACCAACAAGACCATGGTCGGGGTCTCCCTGTACGACCCGGCAGTCCTGTCCCGCGCATTGACCTTCCTGGACAGTCACCAGCATCAACTGCCGTTCGATCGGCTCGCCGCGGCGTCGTATTCACTCGACGACATCAACGAAGCGTTCAGCGCAGCTGACGGCAAGCGCGACGTCCGCGCCAGCATCGCACCATAAACCCAGGTAAGGATGACAGTGCCCACTTTCGAACACGACAGACTGTTTATCGACGGCAGCTGGATCACCCCCTCGGGGGACGGGTTCATCGACGTTGTCGACCCGGCGACCGAAGAAGTGATCGGCCACGTGCCCAACGGCGACGCCGCCGACGTCGACACCGCGGTGGCCGCGGCCCGTCAGGCGTTCGACCCGCTCATCACCGTTGACGAACGCCGGGACCGGGTGCAGCGGGTCATCGCTGCGATGGAGAAACGCCTAACCGACATCGCCGAACTCATCACCGCCGAGATGGGTGCCCCCATACGCATCGCGCAGACGGTGCAGACGCAGGTACCGCTGGCGGTGGCCAACGGCTTCGCCGATGTGCTGGAGACCTTCGAATTCGAAGAGCGCATCGGAAACTCGCTGGTCCTGAGGGAGCCCTACGGCGTCGTCGGGGCCATCACGCCGTGGAACTACCCGCTCTACCAGGTGGTCGCCAAGGTGCTGCCCGCCATCGCCGCGGGCTGTCCCGTCGTGCTCAAACCCAGTAACGAGGCCCCGCTTTCGGTGTTCGCCTTCGTCGGAGCCTGCGAAGAGGCCGGCCTGCCACCGGGGACCATCAACCTCGTCTCAGGCCCCGGTCGGGTGATCGGCGAACGCCTCGCCTCACATCCCGACGTCGACTTCGTCTCGTTCACCGGGTCCACCGGTGTGGGCGCACGCGTTGGAGAGCTGGCCGGCCAGTCGATCAAGAAGGTTGCCCTCGAGCTCGGCGGCAAGTCGGCCAACGTCATCCTCGACGGCGCTGATCTGGCGACCGCGGTCAAGGTCGGGGTGGGCAATGCCTTCCTCAACGGCGGTCAGACCTGCATGGCCTGGACCAGGATGCTGGTGCCGCAGAGTCGATATGGCGAGGCGCTGGACCTGATCGAATCCACAGTCGCCCGCTACACGGTGGGTGATCCGCGCGACCCGGCGACCCGGATCGGACCGTCGGCGTCGCGGTCGCAGTTCGACTCAGTGCGTGGCTTCATCGAGCGCGCCCAGCGCGACGGTGCTCGGCTCCTGATCGGTGGCGCAGAGCCGATCCGCGATGTCGGGTATTTCGTGGCACCAACGGTTTTCGCCGATGTGGATCCCGACTCCGAACTCGGTCAGGAAGAAGTGTTCGGCCCCGTGCTGGCCGTGACGCCCTTCACCGATACCGACGATGCACTGCGCATAGCCAATTGCACCCCCTATGGCCTGTCGGGCGCGGTCTGGGCCGCCACCGACGACGACGCCATCGCCTTCGCCCGTCAGGTGCAGACCGGCCAGCTCGACATCAACGGCGGCGCCTACAACCCCACCGCCCCGTTCGGCGGGTACAAGAAGTCCGGCATCGGCCGTGAACTGGGCCGATTCGGCTTCGAGGAGTACCTCCAGACCAAATCCCTTCAGCTCAAGGAGCGTGCGTGACCTCACCGCTCGACGTCCACACCGACGGACCGGTGCAAATCTGGACGATCACCCTGCCCGACGTCGGCAATGCCATCACCGGCAAGGACGTCATCGCCGCATTCGAGGACAATGTCGATGCGGTCAACGCCGACAACACCGTGGGTGCGGTCATCCTCACGGGTGCGGGCAAGATCTTCTCGGCCGGCGGCAACGTCAAGGAGATGGCCGATCGTCAGGGCATGTTCGGTCTCGATGCCATCGACCAGCGCCGGGCCTACATCGATGGGATCCAACGGATCCCACGCGCCCTGGGTCGGCTCGAAGTCCCGCTCATCGCTGCGGTCAACGGCGCCGCCATCGGTGCCGGTTGCGATCTGGCGATGATGTGCGACATCAGGATCGCCTCCGAGCGCGCGTCCTTCGCCGAGAGCTTCGTGCAGCTGGGCCTCATCCCGGGCGACGGTGGCACATGGTTCCTGCCGCGCGCCATCGGCTACGCCCGTGCCGCCGAGCTGACCTTTACCGGCGAACGGATCGACGCCGCAACGGCGTTGGAATGGGGACTCGTCAGCCGAGTGGTACCCCACGAAGACCTCCTGACTGAAGCGCGGGCACTGGCAGACCGGATCGCGGTCAACCCGCCGCACGCGCTGCGGATGGCCAAGCGCCTGTTGCAGGAATCGATCACCGGCTCCCTGGAATCGACGCTCTCCATGGCGGCGGCAATGCAGCCGCTGGCCCACCACGACGCCGAGCACCAACGGCGCATCGCGAAGTGGCGGACATCGTGACCGGCGCACACCTGGACGAGTTACGCCGGGAAGTCCGTGGCTTCCTGGCCGACCAGTTGGCCGCCGGCGCGTTCACGCCGTCGATCGATTCGTGGTTGTGCGGATGGGACGAAAGTTTCACCGCGTCCCTGGCGAAGCAGGGCTGGCTGGGCATGACGGTTCCCGTCCATTACGGCGGTCACGGCCGCTCGTTTCAGGAACGGTTCGTCGTGACCGAAGAACTGCTGGCTGCCGGGGCACCGGTGGCCGCACACTGGATCGCCGACCGCCAGATCGTGCCGTCGCTGCTGAAGTACGGGACCGAAGAGCAGAAGTCAGAGTTCCTACCTCGCATCGTGCGTGGTGAGTGTTTCTTCGGAATCGGGATGAGCGAACCGGATTCCGGCTCGGATCTGGCCAGCGTCCGCACCCGTGCGGTACGGGTCGATGGCGGGTGGTCGATCACCGGTACCAAGGTGTGGACCTCGGGGGCGCACCGCGCTCATGCCTTCATCGTGCTGGCCCGCACCGAACCGGTCGATCCGTCGCACCGGCATGCCGGGTTGAGCCAGTTCATCGTCGACCTGCGCGCCCCGGGCGTGCAGGTCCGCCCGATCATCTCGATGAACGGCGCGCATCACTTCAACGAGGTCGTGCTCGACGAGGTGTTCGTTCCCGATGCCATGGTCTTCGGCGAGATCGGCCACGGCTGGACCCAGGTCACCTCAGAACTGAGCTTCGAGCGCAGCGGGCCGGAACGATTCCTGTCGACCTTCCCGCTGCTGGCCTTCGCGCTCGAAAACACGTCAGATGATGCCGAATTGGGCCGTCTGGTCGCGCGCGTCGCCGGACTGCATCACATGTCAACCGCAGTGGCCGGCGCCCTGGAGCGCGGTGAGAATCCCGATGTCCCGGCAGCGGTCGTCAAGGTCCTCGGCACCACGGTCGAAGGCGACATCGCCGACTACGCAGACCGGCAGACCGGAGATGACGCCGCCACGGACGCCGAGTGGGCGCACCTGGTCGCCACAGCAGTGGACCAGCGCCCCGGCTTCACGTTACGCGGCGGAACCAACGAAGTACTGCGCGGTGTCATCGCGCGGGGATTGGGTATGCGATGAGCACCACCGAACTCGCCCTGGGCACGCTGACCGCGGTGGACCCCGACCTGGCGGCCATGATGGACGGTGTCTTCTCCGATTACCGCCAGACCGCGCCCACCGGGCGCCCGGGCGAACGCATCGAGTACGACCGCGCACTGTGGCAGCGGCTCGACTCCCTCGGTCTGGTCCGGCTGACCGGCGCCGAGGAATCCGGTGGCAGCGGCGCAGGTTGGCTCGAGGCAGCTGAGTTGCTCAGCGCCGCAGTCCGTCACGGTGTCCGCATCCCACTGGCCGAACACGACTTGCTGGCCTGTTGGCTGTTGGAGACCCTCGGCCGACCCGTAGATGACGCCGTGCGAACGGTGTATGTGGCGCCACGCAGCGGCGAATCCACCACACCTGTGCCGTGGGCCGCTGAGGCAGAACGGATCGTCGTGCTCTGGCCGGCCGGCGACGAGTACCGGCTCACCGAACTCGGCACGGCAGACCTGTCGATCACCCCGGGTACCAACCTGATCGGCGAACCGCGCGACACGATCACCGTCGGCACCACGTCAATGACCGGACACCCAGTCTCCACCGGACTGGTGGACGAGCTCGGCCGCAGATCGGCGATGGTACGGGCGATTCAGGTGTGCGCGGCGCTCGATCGTGCGGTGGCGCTGTCCATCGAGCACGTGGCGTCCCGGGTGCAGTTCGGACGCCCGCTGGCGAAGTTCCAGGCGGTTCAGAACCTGATCTCGGATGCGGCAGCGGAGTCGGCGCTGGCGCGGGCCGCCACCGAGGCTGCGCTGCACACTGCCGTCGGGACGGGCTGGCAGTCAGCTCAACTGGATTTCCAGATCGCGACCGCGCGATCGTGCGCCGGGCATGCCGCCTCGGTCGTGACCCGCAACGCGCACCAGGTGCACGGTGCGATCGGCACGACGCACGAGCATCGACTGCACGAGTTCACCCGCGCCGCCCTGGCCTGGCGCTCGGAATTTGGCTCTGTGCGCTTCTGGGACGATCAAGTTGCGGCGGCGGCCGTTGCGGCAGGCGGACAACAGCTCTGGGCGTTGATTGCCGGCACTTAGCTGTTTGACGTTCCGCTGACCGGTCACCGGTGCTGTTACCGGCGCCACATCCCAGGTTGACTGCAGGCATGAGCAACGAGATCACCCTGTCTGACGTCCAGGAATTCATCTCCGGCTTCTGGTTCCACTACGACCAGGGCCACTTCGAAGAATTGGGCCCCCGCATCGGGGACGAGATGGAGTACCTGAGCCGTTCCGACTCGGGGGCGTGCCCGTTCGAGGACCTGCTCGCCGCCGAGTTGCACGGCAAGGCCGAAACTTTGGCCTGGCTCATCGAGCACCGCAACGTGAATCCGTACCCGTGCCGCCATCACATCACCAACGTGTACCGCACGGGAACCGACGGCGAGGTCACCAATGTCCGGTTCTATCTGTTCGTCAACCAGATCACCAACAATGTTCCGTTCGCGGTGTCCAGTGGCGTCGTCGATGCCGGCATCCGGCGGTCGGAAGACGGTCTGGTCTTCACCTCGCTGAACGTCGTTCTCGACGCCGAGGACTCGGTGCCGCTCGCCGAGCACACCGCCAAGGCCGCGGCTGCGCAATCCGCGTGAGCGCCCGAGGAATCTTCGGTGGCGGCGTCGCCGTCATCACGGGAGCCGGCGCCGGAATCGGCGCCGGTCTGGCCCGGTATGCCAGCCAGTTGGGTATGACGGTGGTGTTGGTCGACGTCAACGCCGAGGCCATCGCGGGCCTCCGCGAAGAAATCGACGCCGCAGGCGGATCGGCGACCGACGTGGTCTGCGATGTGCGGGATGCGGACGCGGTGCAGGCGCTGGCCGATGACGTCTATCGCGACCTCGGGCCGGTACGCCTGTTGGTGAACAACGCCGGTATCGAACAGTTCGGGTATCTGTGGGACACCCCGGTTTCCAACTGGCAACGCGTCGTCGACATCAACATCAGCGGGGTGTTCCACGGAATCAGGGCGTTCGTACCGAAGATGATGGCCACGGACTCCCCAGCTTGGGTTTGGAACCTGTCCTCGATCGGCGGTGTCGCCGTGGTTCCGTTGCAGGCGCCCTACATCATGAGCAAACACGCGGTGCTCGCTCTGACCGAATGTCTGCATCTGGAAGTGCAGTCCGCCGGCCATGACCACCACGTGCACGTGCAGGCGGTGCTACCGGGTGCCGTGGTGTCGAGCATCTTCGAATCCGCGGGCGGGGTGGACTCGGGGGACACGAGCGCGGCCGAAGGACAACGCACCGCGATGCTCGACATCAAGGCCGAGGCGATGGATCCACTGGCCGCGGCGGAGGTGGTCTTCGACCAGGCTGCCGAAGGTAAGTTCTTCCTGCTCACGCAACCGGACTACGTAGGATCTGCCATGGCGGAACGGGCTCGTGTCCTGAGCAACCAGGAGGCTCCCCGCCTACGGACCGAGCGCCGCTTCGACCCGGCGAAGAACTGAAATGGCTTATCCACCACTTGATCCCGACGCCGCCGCACGGGTTGCATCGTTCGGCGAGATAGCTCCGATGCGGGCCCGCGGCCTCGCCGCCGTCCGTGAGGGGCTTGAAGGCGCACCTCTTCCGGAGATGCCGGCCATGGCGGGCATCGAAGACCTGACGGCCACGGGCCCGCGCGGTCCGATACCGCTACGCCTCTATCGGCCCAACCCCGCGCCCGGGCTACCGGTGCTGGTGTATCTGCACGGCGGCGGGCTGGTGATGGGCTCGAACCATTCGTTCGAGCCGCTCGCCCGCGAACTGGCGAAGGCCAGCGGCGCTGCTGTCGCGGCTGTCGACTACCGGCTGGCACCGGAATCGCCGCCACCAGCGCAATTCGACGACGCCTACGCGGCCACCGAATGGGTTGCCGCTCATGCCGACGAACTGAACCTCGACATAAGGCGATTGGCAATTGTCGGCGATAGCGCCGGCGGATCGCTGGCTGCCGCAGTGGCTTTGGCCGCCCGCGACCACGGCGGTCCACGAATCTTCGCCCAGGTGTTGCTGTATCCCGGCCTGGATCGCGACATGGGTGCGGCTTCCATCACCTCGATGCCTGACGCCCTACTGCTTCGCCATGAGGACATCGTCTACATGCACGAGCTGGTCGACCGTGGCGGGGCTCCGCGGGATCCGTATCAGGTTCCGGCCTATGCCACCGACCTGAGCGGGCTGCCGGCGGCGATCGTCGTCACCGGGGCGTGCGACCCGATCCGGGATTGGGGTGAACGCTACGCCGGGCGCCTGCGCGATGCGGGCGTGCAGACCACTGTCACGCGTTATCCCGGTATGTACCATGGCTTTCTGATGCGCTCCGACGCCACCGCGCGCGGGCGGTTGGCACTGGCCGAAGTAGGTGCCTTGCTGCAGGCCAAGTTCGCGCATCCCATGCCGTTCTGAGAGCGGCTCCTCAGTCGAAGGTGACAACGATCTTGTCGGCGGCGCCCGGAGTGGCAGCCAGGCCCAGCGCCTCGTCGACATCGTCGAATCCGAACGTGTGGCTGACGAGCACCGCGTACTTCTCCCAGTCCGCGACGATGTCGCGGGTGACCTCGAAGATCTCGGTCGGGTACCCCATCGAACCGACAATGGTTATCTCGTTGCTCATGACATTGATGAGGTCCACTGTTACCGGTTCCTTGTGTACCGCAACCACTCCCAGTTTGGAGCCACGCTTTGCCAGTGCCAAGGCGCTGTCGATCACGGTCGGAACACCCGCGGCGTCGAGGTACACATCGGTGCCGGCCTTACCCGGCCACACCGAGTCACCAGAACCATGAAGCTCGGTCAGCCTGGCCGCAAGATCGTCCTCAGCGGAGTTGACAACCGCGTCGGCACCGACTTTGAGGGCCTTGTTCAGACGGGCGGGGAGCACGTCGACCACGACGACATGGCCCACCCCACGAGATTTCAACGCGATCGTCGCACCCAGCCCGATGGGGCCGGCACCGAAGACCACGACCTTGTCAGCCGGACCAGGCGCAACTTGGTTTACCGCATGCCGGGCGACGGCCATGGGTTCGTTGAGTGCAGCGACCTCGAACGGCACGTAGTCCGGGATGACTTCCAGGTTCTTGCCCCGGACGGCGTCGTGCACAAGCAGCAACTCTGCGAGAGCACCACGGGCGCCGCCATTTCCGATGATGTCGTCAGGCGACGCCATCGGATCGACAACGACGTGGTCACCGACCGCGAGGTCGGTCACCTCACTGCCGACCGCGACGATCTCGCCCGCAGGCTCATGTCCCAGCGGCATGGCGCCCTGATGCGGTGGCAGTCCGCCGATCGAGATGTAGAACGCGTCGGTTCCACAGATCCCGCAGGCCCGTACCTTCACCAAGACGTCCCGAGGACCGACAGTCGGGTCCGGTCGTTCGACCACATCGGTGTGGCCTGGGCCGTCAACGATCGAAATCTTCATGTGCACTCCTGGTTTGGTGGTCAGTTGACGAATGGTCGAGGCTGCGCGCAGCTACTGCACGCTGTAGCCGCCGTCTACGACGAAGGCAGAACCCGTGCAGTACGACGCACTGCGCGTGCACAGAAACAAGATGACATCGGCGATCTCAACAGGAATTCCGAAGCGGCCCAGGGGAATGTGGTCGACCTGTGCCTGCTTCACCTCGGGGACAAAGTCCATCGGGGCGGTCATCGGTGTCTCGATCACCCCGGGCGCCACCGCGTTGACCCGGATTCCGTCCGGCGCCCACTGTGCTGCCAGGTTGCGGGTCAGTGACAGGACACCCGCCTTGGCCGCGCCATAACCGGGCACCATTGCCACGGCACGAATCGCCGCCATCGACGCCATCATCACCACGCTGGCACCGCCGGCAGCCGTTGAGCACTTGAGGGCGCCGCGCAGCGCTGTCGTCAGCCGAAACGGGGCCAGGAGATTGACGTTTACAGAGGCCTCGAAGCCCGTGGCCGTCGACTCGTCCAGGCCACCCGGGAAGTTGGCGCCGGCGTTGTTGACGAGGATGTCCAGAGTCGAGAATTCGGCTGCGAGCTCACCGGTTCCGTCCACATCCGTCACGTCGAGCTGCCGATAGGACAGGCCGTCGAGTTCTACCGAATAGTGGGAGGGATCGGGTTTGGTACCCGTGACGGTCACCGCTGCGCCGGCGTCGCGCAACCGCAGCGCCGTGACATGCCCGATCCCGCTCGTGCCACCGGTGATCAGCGCGGTGGCCCCGGTGAAGTCGAAGGTCAGGTCGTTCGTCATGACAGCTCCTTGATTCTTTCTCGCAACCAGGCGGATTCCCAGAAGTTGGTGCTCTCTTCGAGCAGGAGTTCGTGTGCGCCGCGCAGAACGCCGATTGCCCCGGCGTGGTCGTCCTGCACCGCGGTGACCATCTCGGCGAGCCGTATCGAGTTGACCGGGTCACCGTCCTCCAGCAGCGCCCTGGCCCGGTCAGCCAGCGCGTCGGCGCCGGCGAGTTCCACCAGATGTGCTGACACCGGTTCCACGGCATCGGGATAGAGCTCGGCGGTGGATTGGTGGTGGAACCAGCCGGCGTAGTTCTCCCAGATTGCGCGGACGTTCCAGCTCACCTTGCCGTAGCCCTGTCCGACTTCGAGCTCGGGCGGCAACTGCACTTCGCGCATCAGGGTGCGGACGTCCTTGCCCTGGTTCATGCCGGCCACGGTCTCGTCGTGGATGAAGGCCACAGCGTCACGAAGCCTGCCCAATTCCCAGTCGATCCGTTCCCGGCCTGTGATAGGGCCGAAGTGACCGGTCAGCAGAACCTCGGCTCCGAGTGCCCGGACACGCTCGATCGAATCGATGACCGTCAGCGCGTCGCGATAGCGGTCGCCGCGCAAGGTCACCAGGTTCGGAATATGACCGAAGAGCGCCCCGAAGACGTTGCCGCACAGGCACACCTTTTCGTCGGGCAGCCACACCACCAGGCTGTCCGTTGTCTCTCCGCCGGGAGTGGCGAGCAGTTCCAGGCGCCGATCGCCCAGCGTCAACTCGAGTCGGTCCTCGACGGTGATCGTCGGGGTGGGCACGCCTTGAGGAGGCGGTGGACCGCCGAAGCGCTCCGTCGAGTAGGCAATGGCAGACATCACCTTCTCGACCCACGCGAACGACGAGTTCGCGGCCCGGAAGGGTGCCAGCAGTTCGTTGTCCCGTCGCCACGTCACCCAGTCGGCATGCGCGATGACGTCCGTGCCTGGGTCGCTCAGTACGTCGATTCCGCCCACGTGGTCCACGTGCCCCTGGGTCAGGATGACGTAGCGGATCGGCGTCGAATCGACCGCGTCGTAATTCGACCGGTGCACTTGCGCTTCGAAGCCCATGCCGGTGTTGACGACGATCCGGCCCTCACTGGTCGGGATGAGGAAGGAGTTCGACAGTCCCGGAGACCACCAGACGCCGGGGACAACCTCCTGGGCTGCAGGAGCATTCGCACCGACAATCGAGTCGGCCCCTGGGCGGCTGCGGTAGATCGGCTCGAGATCGCTCATCATTGTTCCTTCCTGACGTCGAAACGCTCGAAGTAGAAGTCGAATCGGGAACGGATGTCCTCGGGTGAGCGGCCGAAGTGGCGTTCGAGTTCGTAGCGCATTCGGCCATGCTTTCCGCGCGGATTGCCGGCGAGATACGCACCGAATGCCGCCTTGGCCTCACCGGTCATGTCGGTGCCGTTGTGTCCATAGAGTTTTTCGAGGATGGTCAGCTCCTTTCCGTTGAGGTCGTGAAAGGCGATGTCGAGGCTCTGGTTCGCGGGGATGAGGTCGCGGTCGCGCACACAGGCGCGCAGCAGCGTCTCGACCCGGTCGGTCCAGTAGTCGACCAGAGACTCGGGATCCACGTCGTGGCGGCGGATGCGATCGCCGTAGGCCAGCATGGTCACCGCCGACTGGATGACCGCGACGGGATCTCGGTGGGTGAAGGCCACAGTGGCATCGGAAAAGGTGTTGATCAACGGGCCCAACTGCTCACAGTGTTGTGGCGACTTCAGCACCCAGGTGCGTGGTCCACGCAGGAAGGTCAGTGCCTTGAGGATTGTGCGCAGGTACGCGTAATGCTCGTTCTGATCCAAGCCGTAATAGAAGTCCCGCCACGAGGGGACCCGCGCGTGCCACTCCAGGACGTAGCTGGCGAAGTCCAGGTCCAACAGCTCGACTTCTTCTTCGATGGCCGCGGGAAACCGGTCGTGCATCGCCTGGAGCAAGGGGACCATGACCTGCGCCCCTTCGTGTTCCGCGGCGCAGCGGGCAAATCGAGGATCCGTCCCATCGACGCCGGGCCCTTCCCCCCTCAGCGGGAAAGGTTCCTGAGACTCCCAGTAGGGCAGCGCTCGCCGGCGGTGGTCCGCGGCGATGAGATTGACCAGGTGGGTCGTCCCCGAACGAGGAAGCCCCACGACGATGATGGGACGCTCGATCTCGATGTCGTGGATCTCGGGATGCCGGCGCAGCAGATCCGTCAGCAGCAGGCGCTGAGTCAGCAAGCGAACCATTCTTTGCCGCAGGTTGATTCGATTGAGGTTCGTGTTTCCTCCGTCTGCGTCGATCGCCGCCGCATACATGTCGAGGCGGGGCCGGAAGTCATCGGACCCGAAGTCGCTGACGCCCGCCCGCTCGATCGCCTCATCGATCAAGGCGCCGGGGGAAAGGTCAACGGATAGATCGACGACCTGCTCCAGAACTGCTTGCTGCGTTGCCGTCAGACGCGGCGAGACCAGATCGTCGACTGTGGTTTCCAGCATGGCCGATACGCCTCCATGTTGATCGATGTCGAATATTCGATATATGCTTTCCGAATATATGAACGGAAAGTTAGGCCCGTCTGCGCCCACGGGTCAAGACCTGTCACCCCCGACCACCCGGGTCGTGGACATCGTCGAGTTGCTGCTGCAGCGACCCACCGACCCGCTCACGTTGGCCGAAATATGCCGTGAGCTGGACGTGAGCCGGTCGACCGGCCACGCGATCATGCACACGTTGTGCGCTCGTCAGTGGGTGTCACGTGACCCACTGAGCGGGAGGTTCTCCTTGGGACCCAAGCTGTCAGGACTCGGCGGACCCGACAACGTGGCGTCCCGTTCACTGCGTGAACCACTTCAGCGCCTGTGCGTCTCGCTCGGCATGCCGATGTGCATCTCCGCACTCGACGACCGCACCATCGTCGTCGTCGAGTCCGCTGCTGCGCCCGGCACCCGTATACCCGTGCCCGCCGGTGTGCGGCTTCCCTTCGTCGCCCCCTTCGGCCGCGAATTCGTCGCCTGGGCACCGGCGTCCGCACGCGCGGACTGGATCGCTGCAGCAGGCTCGGTCAACCCGGCCTTTCGCCGGCGAATCAGTCAGGTGCTAGAAGAGATTCGAGTCCGGGGCTACGGCATCGAGCGTCTAAGCGATCCGCTCCTGCAAGTGTTCACGGCGCTGAAGGCACTCGACAGCGGCTCACCGCCCGGGCCGTTGTCCACGCGTCTGGCCGCCGCCGTGGCCGATCTGACCGTGGTCGATCAGCTACCGACTGACGAACCGGATGCGACACCTCTTGCAACCATCTCAGCTCCGATCTTCGACGCCACCGACACGGTCGTCATGACCGTCTCGGCGCAGCCGTACCGGACGCTCAGCCGCCAGGAGCTCGAAGCGGTCGGCGCCGGCGTGGTCGAGTTCGCCCGCGAGGTCGAGACATTGTGCCGCTCAACGGAACATGAGTCTCCGGTACCCGTCATCCGCTCCTAACGTTCACCCATGACCGAAACCCCTGACCTGACCGCAACCATCACCGAGACGGTGCACCGGTACCTGCACCTGATAGCAACGGGCAGCGCCGATCAGATCCTCGAGCTCTTCGCCGACGGAGCCAGCGTCGAAGATCCGGTGGGCACAACACCCCGCGTGGGATCGACCGAGATCCGAGAGTTCTTTTCGGCTCTGGGCGCCCTTGAACGGACGACCACGCTTCAGTCGCTGCGCGTCTGCAGGCAAGAGGCCGCGTTTCAGTTTCGGATTGCCTTCGATGCCGGCGACGGACCGTTGCAACTCGAGCCGATCGACACCATGACCTTCGACGCCGACGGCAAGATCACCTCGGTCAGGTCTTTCTTCGCCGCATCGGACATCCAGGCAGCAGGATGACCGTACCGATTCTTCGTTTCAACTTCGCCTCACCCGGAGGTGATCCCACCTCTAGACGCGAGATCATCTCGGCGGCAATGGAACTGGCAGAGTGGGGCGACCAACGCGGCGTCGCTGCCGTCAGCATCGATGAACACCACGTCACTGGGCACGGCTGGAGCAGCAACCCGGTCATGGCGGCGGCTCTGTTCCTGCAGCGCACCCAGAACCTCTTCCTCAGCATCGACTGCGCACTGGGACCGCTCTGGAACCCTGTACGGCTGGCCGAAGACATCGCATTCGTCGACACCGTGAGCGGTGGAAGATTGCTCACCACCGTCGGACTGGGATATCGCGAAGTCGAATACGATGCGCTGGGTGCGGATTTCAGCCAACGTGCGCCGTTGATGGACCACCTGCTGCACACCATGTTGGCAGCGTGGTCCGGCAGCTCGATCGTGGAAGGCGATCCGACTGCGTGCCTGGCAACTGCCACGTGGACCAAGCCACATCCACCGCTCTATGTCGGCGGCGGGGTACGTGCAACCGCGCGCCGCGCCGTGCGGTTCGGGCTCGGGCTCAGCTTGCCGGCATATCAGCCAGACCTGGCTCGGTACTACGGGGAACTATGTGCGGAGGCTGATGTCGAGCCGCTGCTGATCATGCCCGCGGCCGTCAATCGCGGCATGGTTTACCTTTGCGAGGATCCGGACAAGGCCTGGCAGGAGTTCGGTGACCACATCCTGTGGGAGGCCGTGACCTACGGTGCGTGGTCGCGTGACAGGGCACTGTCATCGATGCACCTGCCCGGCGTTCAGAGCCTCGAGGAAGTGCGAGCTTCGGGCAGGTACCGCTTCCTGACACCGGACGAACTGGTTGCCGAAGTCCGCGATTGCCCTGATTACGGGGCGCTCGTCCTGCACCCCCTCGTCGGGGGTATGCCGATCGACGAAGCGTGGAAGTCGGTACAGCTGCTGACCGACGAAGTCCTGCCGCGATTGGACTGACGTTCGCTTCGCTACGCCTACCGAGAAGCCGAACCCCGCGACATCGAGGTCCAACCGTAGCTGATCAGGTTGGTCAGGTCGTCCACCCACGCCGCGTCCAGCGGGGCGTCATGCCGCACGATGATGCGGAAGATCGCGCTGCCGACAACGACTTCGGCGAGTAGCGGGAGTTCGCCTTCGTTGGTGGGCAAGTCGTCGCTGGGCAGTCCGGTCGTCTGGTCGAGTCTGGTGCGGAAGGTCGCGAGACTGCCGGCGAATCGAGAGATCATTCGGCTGTGCACATCCGGATCGGCGACAGTATCGGCGATCAACGCCGGTAGTGCGACCCGGACCTCGGGGCGGTCGAACATGGTGCGTGTCGCCTCAACCAGCGCCCTGATGTCCCCCGTGGCGTCCCCAGAAGCACTCGGCATGGCCATGGCCTCGTCCGGCAGTATCGCTTCGTGAACAAGCTGCGCCTTGCCCGACCAGCGCCGGTAGATGGCAGCGGTCGTGGTACCTGCGCGAGTCGCGATCGCAGACAACGACAGTGCCGAGTAGCCCGTCTCGAGCAGTAGATCGCGAGTCGCTTGGATGATCGCGGCATCGATCTTGGTGTCGCGCGGCCGACCAGCGGACGACCGGACTGCACCCTTGTCATCGCCGGGTCGATCTGTTCTCATAATTACAATATAACTCGCATCGTATCGATATTGGGAGTGCCGCGTGTTTCTGAGTCCGCTCGACGAGTACCCGATCCATCAGGCGCCGGTGCCCATCAGCGCCCCGGCCACCTCGGATCGCAACTTCTACGATCGCTCGTACTTCAATGTGCTCGATCGCGACGGACGTTTCATGGCGCTGACCGGGATCGGCTACTACCCCCGACTCGGCGTCAAGGACGCATACGTCGTCATCCGGCGAGGAGGCACCCAGACCGCCGTCCGCTTCAGCGACGCGATTGACGGCGACCGCCTCCATCAGAACGTCAACGGATACCGGCTCGACGTCGTCGAACCCCTGCAGGAACTACACCTGACGGTGACGAAAACCGAGGGTATCGAGGTTGACCTCCGCTGGCGTGGCCTTTTCCCGGCCGCTCTGGAACACCCGCATCAGATGCACTCCGAGCGACGAGTGACGTTGCAGGCATGCCGTTTTGCACAACTCGGCACGTGGGACGGTTGGATCGACGTCGACGGCGACCGCCTGAATGTCGACTCGACCAAAACGGTGGGCAGCCGCGACAGGTCGTGGGGAATCCGACCCATCGGTGAGCCGGAGCCGTCGGGCCGACCGGACACCGCATTCGGCGGAATGTGGTGGCTCTATCTTCCGCTGGCATTCGACGACTATCAGATCTTCCTGATCATCCAGGAGGACCCGGATGGGCATCGCAGCCTGTACGACTGCACCCGGCGGTGGCCGGACGGCAGGGTCGAACAGCTCGACGGGGTGCGCGCGACCATCCACTACACGCCAGGCACCCGAATCCCCCACGGCGCGCACATCGAGATGATGACGCGGTCGGGAGATCGACTGCAACTCGACGTCGAGTCGAAGCTGTTCGCGCCCATCGCCTTCGGGTCCGGGTACGGCGGGGATTCGTCCTGGGCGCACGGGACGTGGAAGGGCGGGCCCTTCACCGAACGCGTCTCCTACGACATGACCGATCCCGACGTCCTCGCGCGCGCCCCCTTCAGCCTGATCGACCACGTCGGTCGGGCTGTCTTCACCGACGCGGACGGCAGCACGCACGTAGGCGCGGGACTGTTCGAACACGCCGTCATCGGCCCGCACCACCCGTCGGGGCTCCACGACTGGACCGATGTCGTGGCCGGGGCAGCACAGTGAAGGTTATGACAGCCCTGTTCGGTCCGACCGATGCGGCCGAACGGGCAGGACTCCTGCGGGAGGCCGGGGCCTCCGGCGTCTTCACCTTCGAAGGCCCGCGAGAGGTCTTCACCCCGCTGGTGCTGGCATCGGCGGGCAAGGGCCTCGATCTGATGACCAATGTGGCGATTGCGTTGCCCCGCAACCCGATCCAGCTGGCCCATCAGGCGAACGACCTCCAGGAGATCTCCGAGGGGCGTTTCATCCTCGGCCTCGGCACCCAGATTCGCGCGCAGATCGAGAAACGCTACGGCACCGAGTTCGACCACCCGGTGGCACGGATCAAGGAGATGGTCGGCGCGCTGCGCGCGATCTTCGCCGCCTGGAACGACGGCGAGCGACTCGACTTCCGCGGTGACTTCTTCCACCACACCCTGATGACACCGACGTTCAACCCCGGGCCGAACCCGTTCGGGCCGCCGCCGATCTATCTTGGAGCGCTGGGCCCGCGAATGACCCGGGCCACAGCCGAAGTGGCCGACGGCCTGCTCGTGATGCCGTTCGGATCGAAGCGCTTCCTGCACGAGAAGACCATGCCGGCCGTTCTGGAGGGGTTGACCGCCGCGGGCCGAGACACCGGCGACTTCGCGGTGGTACCGGAGATCATCGTGTCGGTGGGTGAGGATCACACGTCGACGCGGATGCTGCTGGCCTTCTACGGCTCCACACCCGCCTACCGGCCGGTGCTGGATGCGCACGGCTGGGGTGACCTGCAACCCGAGCTGAACGCCATGTCCAAGCAGGGGCGGTGGCAGGAGATGGCCACGTTGATCGATGACGAGGTGCTGCACACGATCGCCGCCTGCGGCACACCGTCCGAGGTGGCCGCGCACATCCGGGACCGCGTGGACGGCGTCTCGGACCGGATCTGTCTCTATCAACCCGGGCCCATCGCCGTGGAGGCGCTGGCCGAGATCATCGACGCGTTGGGCTGAGGAATGCACACCACAACAATTGAGTTCGACGACATCGTCGACGACCGGTTCGGCGGCAAGGCACTCGGGTTGGCCGAGCTGACACGTCTCGGACTATCCGTCCCAACGGGTTTCGTCATCGCCCAGGCTGCCCTGCATACCCTTCCGGATACTGTGACAGACCGGTTCAGCCGGATGCAGGACACAGGTGCGTCACCGGTGGCCGTCAGGTCCTCGGCCACCGGAGAGGACGGCGCCCAGCAGTCGTTCGCCGGGCAGTACGACACCGTGCTCGGCGTCGATTCGATCGAGGACTTCGTCGCGGCTGTCCGCCGGTGCGTTGCCTCCGTCGGGTCCGAACGAGCCTCGTCCTACGCCGGCCAAGACGCTGCGACGATGCACGTGGTCGTTCAACAGATGGTCGATGCCCGGGCGGCGGGAGTGGTCTTCACCGCGGACCCGGCGACCGGCCGTCGGGATCTCATGGTCATCGATGCCATCGCCGGCCTTGGCGAAGCACTCGTCGACGGATCCGCCGTCTCTGACCATTTGGTGCTGACGTCAGACGGCACCCAGGTGGTGCGCGAGGTCGGAGAGGAGCCCGTCCTGTCCGACGAGGATGTCGCCGACATTCGCGCCGGTGCGTTGCGAGCGGCGCAGCACTGGGGCAGGCCAATGGATCTGGAGTGGGCGATCGACCAGGCCGGGCAGCTGCGCTGGCTTCAGGCACGGCCGATCACCACGCTGCCGGGGGACCTCAACGAGATGGACACCCCGGTGGCAGGCCCCACGCACGTCTACACACGATGCAATATCGGCGAGATGATGCCGGGGGCGTTCTGTCCGCTCACCGCATCGGTGTCCGGACATGCGATCGACTACGCGATGCAGATGACCCAGGTGGTGGCACGGGCGCAGGAACGCTACGACAGGCAATGGCTCCAAGTGGGTTACTTCTACGGACACATGTTCTTGAACATGACCGAGGGGACGGCACTGAGTTCGGGGATTCTCGGAAACTCGTTGGAGCAGTTCTCGATGTCGATCTGCGGGCGGGTCATCGACGAACTGGAGGCAAAACCACCAAAGCCGTTTGTCTCCAAGCTGATCAACACGGTTCGGCTCACGTCCCATGCGCTGTCCGCCGGGCCGGCGATCCGGCGGCTCGGTGATCAGATCGCCGCGTTTCCCATCCCCACCAGTCGCGACGCCAAAACGGTTCTCCAGCAGCTGGAGTCCGGTGTCGACCTGTACTGTCACGTCACGCTGGTCCACGTTCGATCCTCCTCCCGCGCTGCGGTGGGCGCGAACGTGCTGGAGAGCTATCTGGTGCGTAGTGCCGTCAAGAGCGGACGCGACGAGAACGAGGGTCAGGCCGAGGCCGTCCGGCTCATGGCGGGTGCCAGCGACGTCGAGAGTGCCGTGATGGTCGACGAACTGCACGCGGTGGTACGAGAGATCGCCGCCGACGACGTGACCGCGGAGCGGTTTCTCTCCGAGGCGCCGTCGGACGCTCTGACCCGACTACGGAACGGCGAGAGCCGCGGTGGTGCGGCGGTGCGGCAGTTCCTGATTCGACACGGTCACCGTGGATACCGCGAGCTGTGCATGCGAGACCCCGCGTGGGCCGAGGACGCTGAGGGGCTCGGCTCGATGATGCAGGTCATGGTGCAGGCTGCGCGTGATTCCGTCGGCGAGAGACCAATTCGCAAACGCGTGGAAACTCCGGGGTCGCGGACGGTCAGGCTGCTTGCGCGTCTGGCCCGGGGCGGTGCCCGCGGACGGGAGGAGACCAAGTCGAAGATGGCGCTGATGGCGCATCGACTCAAGCTCGGTTACCGCCACCTGGGTGAGGTGCTGGCCGACTCCGGGCGCCTTCCCGATGCCGATCTGGTCTTCTTCTTCGATCGCGCGGAGCTGCCCCTGGTGGTGGGCGACGGTGACATCGCAGACCTCGTGCAGCGTGCGCAGCAGCGCCGTGATGCGCTGGCCTTCCAGCAGTCCCTGGAGTTCGAGGACGTCTCGGTCGGACGGCCCGCACCCATCCTGGCCCGACCAGCCGGTGCCGTCACCGACGACCAGATCCCGGGACGGCCGGCAAGCCGCGGGATCGTGGAAGGCACTGTACGCGTGGCGAAATCGATCCAGGATGCACGCGAAGTGCAGCGTGGGGAGATCCTCGTTGCACCCGTCACCGACGTGGGCTGGACACCGTACTTCACCGTGATCGCGGCACTGGTCACCGACATCGGCAGCTCCGTATCACATGGCGCGGTCATCGCACGGGAGTATGGACTGCCATGCGTCGTCAACACCCTGGTGGCCACACAGGTGCTCAAAACCGGCGATCGCGTCAAGGTGGACGGCGACCGAGGCCTGATCACTCGACTCGCGTCTAGTTGAGCGGCCAACGTCCGAGAACTGCCTCGGGAAGGCTCGAAGCAGGTCTCTCCATCTTGGGATCCGTGCAGAATCCGAAAGCGAAGTTGCCCATCGTGTAACCCAGCAAGTCGGTGAGGTCGGGATCAAGGTCTTTCGCGATATCGGGCGGGCACGACAGGAACTGGTTCTCCTCTTGGCGCAGCCAAGCCAGTGAATACGTGACGTTCATGCCGATCCGCATCCCCCTCGACCGGTTCTCACCACCACCGTGAATGACCGATCCTGTGTAGAGGACGACCGATCCGCGAGACATCTCGGCCTGCACACATTCACCCGGCTCTGCGGCACGCTGCGCTTCCGAACCGTCGAATTCCCATCGATGGCTGCCGGGAACGACAGCGGTGGCACCGTTCTCGGCCGTGAAGTCGTTCAGAGCCCAGATCGCGTTGAACTGTGGCTCGATCGATCGCGGCAGACCTCCGCTGCCTTCGAAACCGGTTCCCCGCCCACCCCAGACGAACCGATCCCGGTGCAACGGCTGCGCCGGCTGGCCAGGAAGGATGGTGATGAGCTGCGTCAAGTTGAGTTGAATCCGCTCACAGTACGGCCCGAGCACTGCATTGGCCGCACTCAGCACGAGCGGGTGCATGACGACTGGACGGGATGCGGGGCACAGCGCAACCAGGCCCCCGGTGCGTTTCGTCTTAAGTCCGGCCCACTCGTCGCCGCTGGGCTCGGTCAGCTCGATCAGTGGCTTCACGTCGGCGTCGAGGCGCGCCAGTTCCTCCGATGAGAGGACGTCACGCACGATGCAGGCGCCATCCCGCTCGATCGCCGCGACGATATCTTCGACGGCGCAGTCAGGCCTCAAGGTTTCTAGATTCACTGAAATTCTCGCTTCTCGAAGGTATTCCGACCGTGCGATCGGGCTAAATGCCGAGCACTTCTCGCGCTCGGTCGATCTCTTGGGGGTCGGCCGTCGTCGGGATGAGCCTGAGCTCGTCGAGACCTGCATCGCGCGCGGCATTCACCGCAGTGAGCAGGCCCTCAGCTCCGCAGTTCAACGTCCCGGCGGTCGGGGCTGTCAAGAACGAATCGGTTCCTTCGTCGCCGACGTCTCTGCCCCAGAAGTCCATGACGTGGTCTCTGAGCTGTTCTTGCGGATCCTTGCCGAGTGCGAACCAGATCGGAGCGGAGAAGTGTGGGCGTTCCGTTCTGCCCTCGGCTCGCCATGCCTGCTCCACACGCTCCCGCTGCGCGGCCAATTCCTCGGGGTCGAAGTGAAGTGAATGTGCCGGGTCGCTGACCCCGTCCGCCCACTTCGCCGCTCGTGCAAGCGCTTTCGGTCCGTACACACCCGCGACCAGTGGAATACCGCAGTCCTGCGCAGGCACCGGCCCTACCGGATGGTGCCCTGGCACGGGAGGCTCTTGGGCCCAAACCCGGCGCATCGCCGCCACAGCCTCGTCCATGCGTTGACGCTTGCGGTGCAGCGGGCTACCGACTGCGAGGTAATCCTCATCCCACGCGCCGATCCCGACCCCGACAGTCAGACGTCCGCCCGACAGTACGTCGATGGTCGCCAGGTCCTTGGCGAACAGCACCGGCTCCCGCACCGGGAGCGCGACGACGTCGGTCCACAACCTCACCCGTTCCGTCATCGCTGCCGCAGCGGCGAGCTGCGGAACGACCGACCAACTGACCGGAGAAAGCACGCGATCCCACGTGGCGAGGCCGTCCCACGGCCCCTCGTCAATCTTGCGGTACCACGCCAGCTCCGTCTCACGTCCATGAGGAAAGTGGGTCGGCAGGCCCATTCCGATACGTAGACCGGGGACCGCCGTCGGTGCGGTGCTCAACGGTCCTCGCCGAAGAGCACCTTGTAGGGGTCGATCATGTCAAGGCGGTGCGAACAAATCCCCGCATCCACCCCGTACGGAAAATAGCCCGTGAAGCCACACAGCTCACGCATGCGCTTCGGAAGAACCCGCGCTCGTTCCAGGGATACCGCCAGGGTCTGGGCCTCCTCCGGCTTCATCCAGCCATGCGAGCAGGTCAGGGACATGCCGCGGCGGTAGTAGTCGGTGGTGCGGTTGGCGCCGCCACCGTGAATCAGCTTGCCCGTGAAGAAGAAAGCGCTACCGGCTTCCATCACCACCGGGATCGTGTCCCGGTCGACGTCGAGCGCAAACGGGTCGAGCTCGCAGTCGGGGCGGTGACTGCCGAGGACCACCCGGGTGGCGCCCGACTCCTCCGTGAAGTCCGTGAGCGCGAACATACAACTCGCCATGATGTCGTGCGGCCCACCAGCCAACTCCGGCCAGGTGAGGTCATCTCGGTGGAGAGTCTGGGCAGGCTCGCCCGGGCCGATCTCGATGACCTGCCCGGCACTGTACTGGTGGTCCGTCCCCCAGGTCAGAACCGAAGCGACCCAGCCCTGGTACCGGTCATCGAGTATCGCCTCGACGACAGCGTCACTCTTCGCCACGAGACCCTCGAGCCGTTTTGTGTTCGGCATGAAGCCACCGCCCGGCATAGCACCGAAGTCCCGGACCGGATCCATCCCCACCAGGTAGGGGTCCACGTCCGCATTGATCCGTGCCAGCAAGTCCGCTGAAAGCACGTCCTTGACGATCACCCCGCCATCGCGGTCGGTGATCTCCTTGATCTGGGCCGCGGTGGCCGATGCCGGCAACGTCGTCAGCGTGGACAACTCGCTGGAAGCACTCATAGAGATCCCTTTCTTCGAGGATTTGGCGACCGAGATGGAAGGGGCGCCCGTCGGGGGCGAACGTATCACCGGCGTTCCGTTTAATACAACACTTCGTTGCTTTAGTGTCCACCCAGCGGGAGGTTGGGGACAGTGGCCCGCAAGACCAGCGAGATCAACGACTCCAATCGCTGCGGCGATGTCTCCATACCGCCCAGCAATGCCATTGCGATAAAGGGCGTCATCATGAGGGTCAAGACGCCATATGGATCAACATCGGGGCGGACCTCGCCTCGCGCCACGGCGCGCTCGACCATCGCGAACCATTGCGGCAGCGACCTCCGCCACGCGTCCATGATGAGTTCGTTGAAGTCTGGGTGTTTCCCCGTGGCCACCGCCACCATGATTGCCCGTTCGACAGGCTCTCCCACCAGTTCAGAGACCTCGGTCATGACCCAGCGGACATCGCCCTCCCAGGAGCCCATGTCCGGAGGCGCCATGCGGTAGTCCCAATGGAAGGCCACGGCATCGGTGAGCAAGTCTGTCGAGGTGGGCCACCACCGGTAAACCGTGCCGCGGTTCACTCCCGACCGCTCGGCAACCTGGGATACAGAAAGCTCGACAGCCCCTTCCACCAGCAGATCAAGACACGCGCGCAGAACAGATTCACGGACCCGCTGACTCCGCCCGCCCGGTCGGATGCGCCCACGGGAAGGCCCCCTGGGCCGAACATCGCTCGTAGCCACCTGCGACTCAGCCCTACAGGAGTTGCAGCACTTCGAGGACGTTTCCCTCTACGTCCGTGGCAAAGGCCGCCCTCGCGCCGTGCTCGGGGATCTCGGTGATTCCCTGCGCGACCTGCCCGCCCGCGGCGGCGACACGCGCGCAGAAGGCCTCCAGATCGGAAGTCATGAAGCCCAGAAGAACGTCAGCGCTCTGCGGCGCAGGCGCGCCGTGGAACTTCACCAAGACAAACATCGGCCCGCCATCGTCGGCGGGCGCAAACATGATCTCGGAGCCGCTACGGCCGTTCATCGTCGCCTCGGCCCGCCCGAGTTCGACCATCCCGCAGACCTCGCGATAGAAGTCCGCGCAACGCTCAAGATCGTCGACGACGAGCTTGGTGTGACTGAAGTGCGCCTTGTCGCTTTCCATTCTTTCTTCCTTGTCTTCGATAGCCGGAGGCGGCCACTATAGCAACACATCGTTGCTTTAATGCGAGCGCGGAACCAGCGATTTGACGACATCGCGGGCCCGCGCCATGCTCCATAGACCGAGGACAACGGCATTACTAGGCTGGTTTTACCGACGCGCGCCAGGCGCCCGGCAGAGTCTGAGGATCTACGAGGTCGAGGAAAATGGGCACGCCAACGCGTCGCAACGCGACGGATTCGGCTGGCAAGTCACGGGTTCGGCCCGGCGGACGTAGCGAGCGGGTCCGTGAATCGGTGATGCGTGCATGTCTGGATCTGCTGACCGAGGGGAAGGTCGAGCTGCCGATCGCCGAGGTTGCCGAACGCTCAGGGGTGAACCGCGGCACCGTATACCGATGGTGGCCCACCTCTACAGAGCTGCTGAACGATGCCCTCGCATTCCATGCCCGTCACCGCACGGATGCCCCGGACACCGGTGCGTGGGAGAGCGATGTTCGTGCGCTTATCACCCAACTCGGCTCGCTCGCAGCCGATCCCGTCGAACGCGGGCTCATGGCCACGATGATTTCCGATCGATACCCGTCCCTGAACGACGCGATGATGGGCTGGTACCGGAATGATCTCCCCCATTGGTTCGCGATGATCGGACGCGCTATCGGCCGAGGCGAGGTGGACCCCGGCGTGGATCCGGCCATCGTGCTTCAGATGATGTTGGCACCGGCGGTGTCCATCTCCCTCTTCGAGGGTCGAGCTCTTACGCACGAGGAGATCGACTCCCTCGTGGCACTGGTCTGCCGCGCAACGGCACCTGCGCGCAGCTGAGCAAACGACCGCTACGTCCCTGGTGGCGTCTTGAATTCGTGTCCCGATCAGCGGTCACCTCCACGTTCGAAATTTCGCAGTGCCTCCAGACTCGAGCGAGCGAGACCGCTGAAAGCCTTTAGGAGACAAGAATGCTGACCGACGAACGGCGCCTTGAGCTGTCCGACATCCTGCGTCCCGCCGCCCCACCGCGCGAGCTCACCGACATCTACACCGAAGACCAGAAGCGCAGACTGCTCGACGTCGCCCACACCCAAGGCCCATGGAAGCTGATCATCGCCCAGCACTTCGCCTCGGCCGACGAGTTGATGGCCACCATGAGCGGCGCCTTCCCCGAGGGTTTCACCCCGTCACTGGACCTGTTCCTCACCCCGACGTTCCGCGGTTACCTGGCCAGCTACGGCGCCGTTCTGTACCCCGAGCTGCACGACTGCTTCTACAACGCCGGCTTCATCGAGGAGGCCAAGGGTTACTGGAACGCCGAGTACGCCAAGCCGGAAATGATGCTGTTCAACATCAACGGACCATGCGCCAACCGCGATCCCGGGCACCTGGACTCCCCCAGCTTCCGCGGGGTGCGCCACGAGAACGCCCCCACCTGGTTGTGCAGCGTGATGGGCAAGTCCGGCCTGTTCACCGACTACCTGATCAAGATGGCTCAGGTGATCACCTGGTTCTCCCTCGACGAAGGTTCGGGCTTCACCTACTGGCCCGAGGGTCCGCTCAAGCCGCCGGCCCGGGTACTGCCGCCGATCAACAACCGCGGCGTCGTCGTGCAGAACGAGATGATGGTGCACCGCGGAGAAGCCAACGGCCCATTGGAGCAACAGGTTCCGGCCGGCCTGGCGTTCGATACCGTGTTCACCGGCGACCCGGCAGACCGCGACCAGTGGCTGCTGAAGAACGGCGAAGATGTCATTGCCCGCCACCACACCGACGAGTTGAGGTTCCTCGTCCACTGGTCTGCCGAGGTGTTCTCCGACTACGAAGAACTCAAGAAGAACATGGACGGTTCGGACGACATCACGATCGAACGCGCCATCGGGATGATGGTCGACGATCTCAAGGTCAAGGGCATCAAGCTCGACGTACCCGGCGAGCCGTTGCATGACCCGGCGTTCATCGGAGCGCTCAACGCCGCCTACGACCTCGGTGGCCCCAGCAGCTACCCGGAAGAGGCTCCGATCTCCGCCTTTCAACTCTCCTGATGTCGAAGGGACATCTGATGGACCGTTTCTCAGATCGTCGTGTCATCGTCACCGGCGCGGGGTCGGGTATCGGCGCGGCCACGGTGGCCCGCCTGCTCGACGAAGGTGCGACGGTCGTCGCCTACGACATCTCCGCCGACGGCCTGGCGACGACTGCCGCGGCCGCCGAAGCTGCCGGCACCGCCAAGCAGCTCACCACGGCCGTCCTCGACATCTCCCGCGAGGCGGACGTGATCGCCGCGGTAGACGCTGCCGTCGCCGAGTTGGGCGGGCTTGAGGTCCTGGTCAATGTGGCTGCGATGCAGACCTGTTCGCACACGCACGAAACCACTCTGGAGGAGTGGAACCGCACCTTGGCGGTCAACCTCACCGGCACCTTCCTGATGACACGTCAGGCGCTCCCGGCGCTGCTGGAATCGGGACGGGGTGTCGTCGTGAACTTCACGTCCACCGCTGCGACGTTCGCGCACCCCTACATGGCGGCGTATGCAGCCAGTAAGGGCGGCATCCTCAGCTTCACCCACTCACTGGCACTGGAGTACTCGAAGCAGGGTCTGCGCGCGGTCAACATCCAGCCGGGTGGGGTGTCAACGGCCCTGGCCAACAGCACGCTGGACAAGATGCCGGAGGGATACGACCTGGGCCTCTGGGCCAAGCAGACCCCGCTGTTGCACGGCACCGAAAGCGAAATCCTCGGGGACCCAGGCGCAGTAGCATCGGTCATCGCCATGGTCGCCTCTGATGACGGTGCGTTCATCACCGGCACTGAGATTCGCGTCGACGGCGGCGCGCACGCCTGAGCAGTGGGAGGATTTTGGCATGGATTCAGTCGCCCTGAGGGTGCTACGCGATGAGCGAGACATCGAACGGGCGCTGAATCTGTTCGCCCGCGCCATGGACAACCGGGACTGGGCGGCGATGGCCGCGATCCTGGCCGACGATGTCGAAGGAGATTTCGGCACCGGACGCCTGGTGGGCGTTGCCGCGATTGTCGACATGATTCGCGGATTCCTCGACAATTGTGGCCCCACCCAACATCTGTTGGGAAACATCATCATCGATGTCGTCGACGACACCGCCACGAGTAAGGCCTACATCCGCGACGTTCACCTGAATGCGGCCGGCGACCCGTCGACCCGCTTCTACACGCTGGGCGACTACCACGACACCTGGCGGCGGGACAGCGATGGTCGTTGGCGTATCACCGAGCGCATCAAGGCCAACCGTGCGCATGTGGGTCCGCTGGAAATCTTTGGTAGCTAGTGCCCGGTCAGCGAGAGCGCGGGTGCTCAAACAGCTGAGGCGAACCTAGTGTTGTCATCGTGAGGTCATCTGAGTTGAATGTGGAGACGACGTGCCTGATGACCCCCGAATCATACTCGGGGACAACAGAACTCACGGCGCGCCGGATGGCCCGTCGCGAGCGGATCGTCAATGCCGCGACGTCACTGGCTCTCCAGGGCTACGACGCATGCCAGATCCGTACAGTCGCCGCGACGGCGGGCATGTCGGCCAGCACTGTGTACCAATACTTCCCATCGAAGGACGACCTGCTGCTCGCATGTTTTTACGAATGGCTGTGGGATTTCGAAACTGAGTATCGTTGCGGCACCAGCGACACGGATCCGTTTCAGCGTCTGCTGCAGGTCTCCCTGGCCCTCACCGGCAGGCTCTGCTCGTCACCACAATTTGCCGAAGCCATGATTCGCCCGTACCTCTATGCCGACGGCGCTGCTGCGACCCAGGCCGACCTGGTGCGACGGCAGACCGTTCGGATCTTTGTTCGTGCCGTCGGAGGCGAAAATTCAGCGACGAGAGAGATCGGCGCTGCCGAAATCCTCTCCGACGTCTGGATGTCCAATGTCGCAGCATTCGCTCAGCAGCGCATCGCGGTGGCGGAACTGTCAGAACGGATCGCCCGTACCGTCGGCCTCCTGAAGGGGTAGCCGACGGTCTCCGGGCTTCACGACGTCTCGTCGACGACCCTCAACGCTCCCGAACTCACTGCGTCGACGATGGAAACACCCAAAGCCGAGCAGGCGAGGAACAAACCGTGCCCACCGTCGCCGACCAACTGTGCCGCTGTGCAACGCTCTTCGCAGCGGGCCAGGGCAGTACCGGTCCACTGAACGCTGGTCTGGTTCCAGCTGCTCTTGCGCACCTCGACACCGGCGCCACAGCGCGCGCACGTCACCGGCGTCATCGGCGCGTCGTCGAGACGATTGTCCGGGCGGACAGCCATCTTCACCCCACGGACCCGGAGGTGGCGGCGCGGGCAGCGAGATTGGCTTCGACTTCCCTCATCCAAGCCTCATACGGCCGGGTCGTGTCCAGCTCGAATTCGAAGCGGTCCACCATGTCCGGCGCGACGTCCGCCGCATCGACGTAGAACTGCTCATACCAGCGCCGCAGCTGGTACACCGGCCCGTCCTCTTCCACGAGCAGCGGATTGTCGATCCGGGTCTTGTTGCGCCAGATCTCGACGTCCTGCTCGAATCCCATCTTGACGAAGTCGCCGAGTGCGATGGCGGTCTCCATGGCGAGTTCCTCCGGCATGGCAGCATTCTTTTCCACCACGATGCCGTACTGCAGCACAAAAGAATTGGCGTCGATCGGGTAGTGGCAGTTGATCAAGACCGTGCGCTGGTCGAACTCCTGGTAGTGATAGGTCAGATCATCGATCATGAACGACGGGCCATGGTAGGCGGCCAGCGAGGTGGTGCCGAGCAGCTTGGACCCCTCGGGATCGCCGATATCCGGCCGGCCCGCACTCTTCATGTACTGAGTCGCGACTTGGCCTTCGAAAATGTTCTTGAAATGCGTGGGAAGCGAACCGTGGATGTAGAAGAAATGCGCCATGTCGACGACGTTGTCGATGATCTCGCGGCAGTTTGTGTTGACGACCGTGGTGTACCAGTGCCATTCGGTCCACCCATCGCTGGTGGCCCCCTCGATGCGCGGAATAGTCACATCCGCCGGCGGCGGCTTGCGCTCGGGGTCATTCCAGACGAACAGCATGCCGTCCTGCTCCATCGTGGGCCAGGCAGCGGTTCTCGCCAATCGGGGGGTGCGCTTGCTGTAGGGCACCATCTTGCAGCGGCCGTCGCCGCCCCAGCGCCAATCGTGGAACGGGCAAGCGATCTCGTTGCCCTTCACCGTCCCCTGCGAGAGGTCCCCGCCCATATGCCGGCAGTACCCGTCGAGCACGTTGATGGCGCCGTCCTCCCCCCGGAACACCACCAGCTTCTGCCCGAAGGCGTTGATCTGGTGAGGCTTTCCATCACCGAATTCGCGGACCAGCCCCAGGCAGTGCCAGCCGCGGGCGAATCTGGTGGGTACCGAACCGGCCTCGATCAACCGAATTTCGTCGGTATCTGCGTGCGTCGTCATGGCCCCATTGAACTGCGATGACACACCGGCGGGAAGGTCAGTGTTCCGCTCAACAGGAGACCAGAATCAACTTTGCCGGTTATCGCCCTATCGTCTTCGGTCGTGACCGCCACCACCCACAAGACCATTCCCGCCGGGCTGCCCGTTGCCGCCACCGACGTAGACCTTCTCGTCGTCGGATCCGGTACCGGCCTCGCCGCCGCCCTGGCAGCCCGCGAGCAGGGGTTGTCCGTTCTCGTCGTCGAGAAGTCGTCCTACGTCGGCGGCTCGACGGCCCGATCCGGTGGTGCGCTCTGGTTGCCGTCGAGCCCGGTGATCGAGGACTGCGGCGGCAACGACCCCGTGTCTCGGGCACACACGTACCTGGAATCGGTCGTCGGGGATTCCGCGCCACAGGAGCGTTCCGCCGCATACCTCGACAACCTGCCGGCAACGGTCGAAATGTTGCGCCGAACCACGCCCATGAAGCTGTTCTGGGCCAAGGAGTACTCCGACTATCACCCCGAGGCACCCGGTGGATCGGCGGCAGGGCGCACTTGTGAATGTCGCCCGTTCAACACGGCTGTGCTCGGCGAATACCTGGCCGACCTGCGGCCCGGTGTCATGGAAGTCAAGATTCCGATGCCGACCACAGGTGCCGACTACCGCTGGCTGAACCTGATGAGCCGGGTGCCACGAAAAGGGTTGCCCACCATCGCCAAACGACTTGCCCAGGGCATCGGCGGGCTCGCGCTCGGCAGGCGCTACGCCGCCGGCGGCCAGGCGCTGGCCGCGGGCCTGTTCGCCGGAGCAATTCGTGCCGGCATCCCGATCTGGCTCGACACCTCCCTGACCGAGCTGGTCACCGACGGAGGCCGAGTCACCGGCGCCGTCGTCGAGCATGGCGACAAGACGTTCACCGTCACCGCGCGGCGCGGTGTCGTGCTCGCGGCCGGCGGCTTCGATCACCACATGGACATGCGCCACAAGTTCCAATCCGAGTCTCTGGGAAGCAATCTCAGCCTGGGTGCAGAATCCAACACCGGCGACGCCATCCGATTGGGCCAGGATGTCGGTGCCGACATCACTTTGATGGATCAATCCTGGTGGTTTCCCGCCGTCGCCCCACTGCCGGGCGCCGCCCCAGCGGTGATGCTCGCCGAACGATCGCTGCCCGGATCGTTCATCGTCGACCAGGACGGTCATCGGTTCGCCAACGAATCGGCCGACTACATGAGCTTCGGGCAACGCGTCCTGGAGCTCGAAAAAGCCGGTACGCCGGTCGAAGACATGTGGATCGTCTTCGACCAGCAGTACCGCAACAGCTACGTCTTTGCCGCCGAACTGTTTCCACGCATGCCGATCCCACAGACCTGGTACGACGCCGGAATCGCGGTCAAGGCAGACAATTTCACCGAGCTGGCAGCCAAGATGCGGGTGCCGCAGGACAGCTTCTCGGCCACCGTCAGGCGATTCAACGAGAACTCGTTCGCCGGTGAGGATCCCGACTTCGAACGCGGCCGCAGCGCCTACGACCGTTACTACGGCGACCCCACGGTCACACCGAACCCCAACCTGCGCCCGCTGGTCAAAGGCCCGTTCTACGCGGTAAAGATGGTGCTGAGCGACCTGGGTACGTGCGGCGGTCTGCGAGCCGACGCCCACGCCCACGTGCTTCGCGAGGACGGCACCGTCATCGACGGGCTCTACGCGATCGGCAACACCGCCGCCAACGCATTCGGCCACACCTATCCCGGTGCCGGGGCGACCATCGCGCAGGGATTGGTCTACGGCTACATCGCCGCACTCGACGCTGCCGGAAGATAACCGGCCCGAAATACCGAAGGACGGAGTTCAGTCGGCGTCTTCGGCGTCGGCTTTCCGTTCGATCTCATACCAGTAGGCGGGATCTGGCCACGGTATCTTCGCGCCTTCACCGACTTTCGGGAATTTGGCTTCGGCTTCGTCGAGATCTTTGATCAGCTGCAGGGTGAGTTCCCGCTCGGACGCGTAGTAGCGATCCGCCCAATCCAACGCGATCTTGGCATATGCCCACGCTGGGTCGGCTCCGGACCAACGGGCCTCCTTGGCGGCATCTCGTTGCATCCCATCCACGTAGGCAAGATGCTCCTGCAGCATCTGCTTCAGCGTGGCGGGGTCACTCAGGTGACCCATCGTCACCCGCATGAGCGCCGGGTGCTTCAACGACGGCGGATCCGGCGGTGTCTTCCTGGCCCACTGCGTGACGGCATCCAGACCGGATTCGGTGATCTTGTAGAGCCGGCGGTTTCGCGTGCCGGTCCCGTCCACCCGCGAGGTCAGGTAACCCATCTTTTCCAGCTTCTTCAGATCGGAGTAGATCTGGCTGTAAGCCGGACTGCCGTAGTAATAGCGCATGCTCCAGTGGAGCCATTTGCGGATGTCGTAGCCGGAGAGTTCTTGCTCATACGACAGCAACCCGAGCAGCGCCCAGCTGGTGGCGGCGAGCGCCGGCTTGGCTGCCTGCTCGGATTCTTCCATGGTGCAAGGGTAACAATCGAGGTCACGACACTTGTCCGTCCGAACCGCTGACCGGGAGACACCGTTGCCCGCGGTCCATGTCTCGACGAATCTGGTTGATGACAACAGATGAGGGAGACGCAGCGATGGGATTCGATAGCACTGCGACACTGGGCAGCCCACCCCAACGACCAGGCCCCCAGGACATGCGGGCGGTGCTCGGCCACTTCTGCACCGGCATCGCTGTCATCACCGGTCAGGACGGGCAGCGACCACTGGGTTTCACCTGTCAATCGGTGACATCAGTGTCGCTGGAGCCGCCCTATGTGTCCTTCTGCCCGTCGCGATCCTCCTCGACGTGGCCGCTGATCCGAGCTTCCGGCCGGATGTGTATCAACATCCTGGCCGACCATCAGCAAGCGGTATGCGCCCAGTTCGCACGCAGCAGCGCGGACAAGTTCGCCGGAGTCCAATGGAGCCCGGCCAACAATGGCGCCCCACGCCTGCACGGCACGTTGGCCACCATCGAAGCCGACCTCGAGTACGAGCACGGCGCGGGTGACCACACCATCGTCGTCGCCCACGTCACCTCGTTGAGCGCCCACGACGGCCAGCCATTGTTGTTCTACCGCGGCGATTACGGTGGCTTCGATGACCGGCGACTCGATTCCACGACGGAGTGAGGGATTGTCCATACACAGCGAAACCGATGTCCCAGAAGCGCTTTACGCGTCCATCACCGATTCCGTCCGCCGACTCGTCGATGCGACCATCCGGAGTCAAGCCGATCTCGACACCCTCCTGTCCGCCAAAGCGAAGATCGATGCGGCAGCAGGCGAACTCAGCCAGTCGCTGATCCCTGGTTCGTTCGGCGTCCAACAGGCAGTCGGCGGCCAGTCACTGGCGTGGGGGAACGCCGTCATCGGGCTCCGCAATGCCTTGGCTCCACCGTTGGTGGTCCACCATGAACCCGACGGCCGAGTGTGGGCGGAGGTGACGCTCGGCGCAGCCTACGAAGGGCCCGCCGGCCACGTGCACGGTGGGATCTGCGCGCTGCTGCTCGACCACGTCCTCGGCGCAACCGCGCACCAGCCGGGGCGGCCTGCGGTGACCGGCACACTCACCCTCCGCTACGAAGCCGGGACCCGGCTCGGACCTGTTCGCGCCGAGGCGCACATCGACCGGGTAGAGGGAGTCAAGACTTTTGCCGTCGGCCACCTCGCCACCTCGGACGGCATCACGGTCCGCGCTGAAGGTGTCTTCTTTCATCCACGCCGACCTGCCGGATAGCAGTCACGGCACTACTATCGCGGGGTGACCACGCCCGGCGGGCTGCAGCGCAGGCTCGGGACCACCGACGCTGTCGTGATCGGCCTGGGCTCCATGGTGGGTGCGGGCATTTTCGCCGCCCTGGCCCCGGCAGCAGCCGCGGCCGGCAGCGGACTGCTCATCGGCCTCGCCGTCGCCGCCGTCGTCGCCTACTGCAACGCGACGTCCTCGGCGAGGTTGGCCGCGCTCTACCCGCAGTCCGGCGGCACCTACGTCTACGGGCGCGAACGACTCGGCGAGTTCTGGGGTTACACGGCCGGGTGGAGTTTCATCGTCGGCAAGACCGCGTCGTGTGCGGCGATGGCTTTGACGGTCGGGCTCTACGTCTGGCCCCAATGGGCACATGCCGTGGCGGTGGCCGCCGTCGTGGCGTTGACGGTCGTGAACTACACCGGTATCCAGAAGTCGGCCTTGCTCACCCGGATCATCGTCGCGTGCGTGCTGGCGGTCCTGGCCGCGGTCGTGGTGATCATCGCGGGTTCCGGCAGCACCGACCTCTCCCGACTGGATATTGGTGACGATGTCGGCGCCCGCGGTGTACTCCAAGCCGCGGGCCTGTTGTTCTTCGCATTCGCCGGTTACGCCCGGATCGCCACGCTGGGTGAAGAAGTCCAGGACCCGGCGCGCACCATCCCGCGCGCGATTCCGATCGCACTCGGTATCGCGCTGGTGATCTACGCGGTGGTGGCCGTCGCGGCGCTATCGGTCCTGGGCAGTTCCGGCCTGGCATCCGCACCCGCACCGCTGGCCGATGCGGTGGCCGCGGCAGGCGCCCCGCAGTGGCAACCCGTGGTGCGGGCCGGAGCTGCGGTGGCGGCGCTGGGCTCGCTGCTGGCCCTGATCCTCGGGGTGTCGCGCACGACGCTGGCGATGGCTCGCGACCATCACCTGCCGCACGCATTGGCCGCCGTCCACCCGCGGTTCGCTGTGCCCCACCGGGCCGAGGTGCTGGTCGGCATTGTCGTGGCCATCATGGCCGCCGTGGTGGATCTGCGTGGGGCGATAGGGTTTTCGTCGTTCGCGGTGCTGCTGTACTACGCGATCGCGAATGTGTCGGCGTGGACGCTGGAGCCCGAAAACCGGTGGCGTCGCGTGATCCCGGCCGCCGGCCTCATCGGCTGTCTGGTGCTGGCCTTCTCGCTGCCCCTGGCCTCGGTGCTCGCCGGGCTTGCGGTGGTGGCGATCGGCGCGGTGATCTACGCCGTGCGCCGGCACTGACCGTCGCCGAGTGGCCAGTTAAGACACGGACTTTCACGAACAGCGTGATACAAGTGGCCGCTCGGCTACGAACCGCAGCGCGTCGACGGCCATCGGCACCAGCGTCGCGACCGTCACCCCGGCCAGGACGTCCCCGCGCAGCCAGGACCGCTGGTAGCCGGCGAACTGCACCAGTCCGGGGAGCCAACGCGCCAGGTTCGGTTTCATCAGGATTGATTCTTGCCGTAGTCCGCATGCGCGACGACCGCTCATGGTGTTCAGTCAACACTCGTGATTCCGCTGAGTTGGAAATACGTCGAGACCCGCACCGACGACGACTTCGTCGTCAACCCCGGGGAACGGCTCGATTGGGCCAGCACCATCGGTATCGGTGCCCAGCATGTGGTGGCCATGTTCGGTGCCACGTTTCTGGTGCCGGTGCTCACCGGCTTTCCGCCGGCCACCACCCTGCTGTTCTCCGGGGTCGGGACCATCCTGTTTCTGCTCATCACCGGCAACCGGTTGCCGAGCTATCTGGGGTCGAGTTTCTCGGTGATCGCCCCGGTGACCGCCGCCGTGGCAGCGCACGGAACCGGCAGCGCGCTGGGCGGTTTGATCGCCGTCGGGGTGCTGCTGATCCTCATCGGCGCGGTGGTGCACCTGATCGGAACCCGGTGGATCGACCTGACCTTGCCACCGGTGGTGACCGGCGCGATCGTCGCGCTGATCGGCTTCAACCTGGCCCCGGCGGCCAAGGCGAATTTCGAGAAGGGCCCGCTGGTCGGGTTGGTGACGTTGGTGTTGCTGGTCGCCACGCTGGCTTTCTTCAAGGGGCTGATCGGCAGGCTGGCGATCTTCGGCGCCGTCGTGATCGGGTACCTGCTGGCGCTGGTCCTCGGCGACGTGGACACCGCGGCGATCGCGGCGGCGCCGTGGATCGGGTTGCCCGAGTTCCACACGCCGGAGTTCAGCCTGGCGGTACTGCCGCTGTTCCTGCCCGCGGTGATCGCATTGGTCGCCGAGAACATCGGGCACGTCAAATCGGTGGGCCAGATGACCGGCACCGACCTCGATCCGATGATCGGCCGTGCGCTGGCCGCCGACGGGGTGGCCACCGTACTGGCCGGCGCCGGCGGCGGGTCGGCCACCACCACCTACGCCGAGAACATCGGCGTGATGGCGGCCACCCGGGTCTACTCGACCGCCGCCTACTGGGTCGCCGCGGCGGTGGCGATCGCATTGTCGTTGTGCCCCAAGGTCGGAGCGGCGATCTCGGCCATCCCGCCGGGCGTGCTGGGCGGGGCGACGATCGTGCTCTACGGTCTGGTCGGCATCCTGGGTGTGCGGATCTGGCTGACCAATCACGTGGACTTCTCCAAACCGGTCAACCAGATGACCGCGGCGATCCCACTGATCATCGGGATCGCCGACTTCACCTGGCAACTCGGCTCACTGACCTTCACCGGGATCGCGCTGGGATCCATCGCCGCGCTGCTGGTGTTCCACGGCATGCGGCTGCTGGAGTACCTCGGCAACTTGGCACAACCTACTCACCGAGCGCGTTGACCACCCGGGCGAACACCGACGGCAGCGCCGCCGACGCCGGGGTGATGCAGGCCCGCACCGGACCGAAACCGCTGCCGTGCAGCAGGGCTGCGGTGAGCAACCGGTAGCGGCGGGTCAGCACGCGCCACTGCCGGTCGTAGTCACCGGGCCGATCGGCCCGCACACAACCCACCAGGAGTTCGGCGGCGCCGAACGCCAGGCCCATCCCCTCCCCGGTCAGCGCGTCGACGTAGCCCGCCGCGTCCCCGACCAGCAACACCCGCCCCGCGCTGCGGTTGCGAACCTTCTGCCGCAATGGCCCGGCGGCCCGATCCTGGCCGTGCTCAAGGCCGTTGATCCGCTCGACCAGCATCGGAAACGCCGCCAGGTGCTGCTCGAAGCCGCCGCGCTCGGACGTCAGGATCGCGATCCCGACGCAGTTCTCGCCGACGGGGGTCACATACGCCTCGGCGTCGGGTCCCCAGTACACCTCGACGCAATCCGACCACGGGGCAATCTGGACGTGACGCCGAATCCCCCAGCGCCGCCGCCTGCCCTCCCCGCCACTGAGCCCCAGCGAGCGGCGGATCGGCGAGTGCAGACCGTCAGCGGCAGCCAGGTAGCGGGCTCGAAAACCGGCTGCGCTCACCGAGTTCGAGTCCTGGGTGACCGCACCCACCTCACCGTGGACCACCCGGACCCCAGCTGCCGACGCCGCGTCCGACAGTGCGGCGTGCAGCACCGTGCGACGCACGCCGTAGCCGGATCCGTCGCGGAACCTGGCCTCGGCGGTGCGCCGCCCGTCCAGGTAACGGATGCCCCGAAAGGCCCGTCCGTCTACCTCAGCTCCCAGGCGCTGCAACTGCCGGACCGAGTGCGGCATCAGTCCCTCACCGCAGGCCTTGTCGATCGGGCCCTGCCGGCGTTCCACCACCACGGTCTCCAGCCCGGCGCGCGCCGCGTGCACCGCGGTGGCCAGCCCGGCCGGGCCACCACCTGCGACGAGCAGATCAATCACGTCAAGCCTTGTAACGCTTCGTTTTCCACCCGGATGCGGGTTCGCAACAGCGCAGCGTTGGCCACGGTGAACACCAGAGCGGTGAGCCACGCTCCGCCGGCCAACGGCAACGCGGCCCCTTCCGTGACCACCGCGACATAGTTCGGGTGCGGAATCAACCGGTACGGACCGTCGACGACGCGCGTGGCGCCGGGTACGACCACGACCCTGGTGTTCCACTGCCTGCCCAGCGTGGTGATACACCACCAGCGCAGCGCCTGAGCGGCGAGTACGACCCCCACCATGATCCGGCCGAATATGGGCGACGACCTACGCCTGCGGGCCTCCGCCACCGCGCCCACCAGCAGGGCGCTGTGCAGCGCCACCATCACCGGATAGTGCCCGGCCCCGAATTCCTTGCCACCCTGGGCGATACTCCACTTCAGGTTGCGTTTCGACACGACCAGCTCGAGTACCCGCTCGGCGGCGACGAGGACGATCAGCGCGGTGAATCTCTTGGCCGTCATCAGCGCCAGCGCAGCAGGACGAGTTCGGAGCAGAAACCCGGGCCCATGGCCATCATCACCCCGGGCGTATCCGACTCCGGCCGTTTGCGGATGGTGTCGCGCAGGACGTGCAGCACCGAGGACGACGACAGATTGCCGACGTCGGCGAGAGACTGCCAGGTGAGATCCAGTGCATCCTCAGGTAATCCGAGGGTTTCGATGATCGCCTCGATCACCTTCGGTCCACCCGGATGACTCACCCAAGCGGATACGTCGTCGACGGAAAGGCCGTGGTCCCCGAGGAACCCGGCGACATCGTCTCCGAGGTAACGGCCCACGAAGCTCGGCACCTCCGCACTGAGCACGATCTCGAAACCGTCGGAACCGATGTCCCAGCCCATGGCGTGCAACGAATCCGGGTAGAGATGGCTACGGGAATCCAGCACATCGGGCCCGGTCGGGTTCAGCTTCCTGGCCCGTTCCTCGCCGACCGCGACCACCGCGGCAGCACCGTCACCGAACAGCGCGCCGGCCACCAGCGTCGGCATGGAGGGATTGTGTTTGCGCGTCAACGAACACAATTCCACCGACACCAGGACCGCCACCTTGTCGGGCGCACCGCGCAGATAGTCGTTGAGCCGGGCGATGCCTGCGGCGCCGGCCACACAACCCAGCCCGAAGATCGGGATGCGGCGCACATCCGGCCGCAGGCCGAGGCGCCCGGCGATCCTGGCGTCCAGTGAAGGGACCACGGCGCCGGTGACAGTGGTGGTGACGATCAGGTCCACATCCTGCGGGCGCAAACCCGCATCGTCGAGCGCGCCGGACAGTGCGGCGCAGCCCAGTTCGGTTGCGTGTTCGATGAACAGGCTGTTGCTCTCACCGAAATCATCGAGCCGGGCGTATTCCTCGAGTGGCAGGACCAGATACCTGCTGTTCACTTTCGCGCTCTTGTGCAGCGCGCGCACCACGTCCTCGGATTCGGCATATCCGGGAATGTCCAGCAGTGCGCTGGTGACCTCGTCCTGGGTATATCGGTGCGGGGGCAGTACAGCGTGGACACCGGCAATGGTGCTGTGGCTGGGCATTCTCGCGACGTTAATTCCCATACCCGTACAACGGGGGCCTACCCGCTGCGGTTCAAACGACCTGCCTGTGAATCAGCTCACGGATCAACCGCGATGACGCTTGTCACGCGCGGGTACACCGTTGGGGCCCTCGATGGACCGGGCGTACGTGCCGACGGTGAATGCGATCGCCGATCCCATGATCCCCAGCGCGCGTGCATCGACGTTGTCGATGGTGTCTCGGCGCGTGTGATAGTTCGGATCGAAGGCCACCCCGGCTCGCCCACCCCACAACCGGGCCTGCACCTCGGTCTTGCGCTGCGACGATCCGGTCGTCGTGCCACCGATCGGCACCCCGGCCTGCAGCAGCGGATGGTAGTCGGAGTTGATGCCGATCGGCATGTCCGCGGGCCGCACCCCGGCAAGGTTGAGATATCCCGCCATGGTCCGTTCGATCCCGGCCGAGCCCTCGGGAATCGGCTTGGGATCGGTGGCCTGGCCGGATTGGTCGCCGTCGTAGGTGAAGAACCCCGCGTTGGGCGAGCCGACCATGTCGAAGTTCAGGTATAGCGCGAGGTCGTCAAGTTGGTCCAGCGGCAGGTTGCGCACGTACTGCGTCGACCCTTCCAGCCCCATCTCCTCGGCACCCCAGAACGCGAACCGCACCGCATTGGTCGCCGCCGGCGAACTACCCAGCTGCAGCGCGGTTTCCAGCACGGCTGCCACGCCGGACCCGTTGTCGTTGATACCGGGGCCGCCACCCACACTGTCCAGGTGTGCGCCGACGAGCACCACGTCCGACGCCGAACCGGTCTTCGTCTGCGCGGTCACGTTGCGAGACTTGACCATGTCGGCTTTGCCGTCGAGGGTCAGTCGAACCGGGGCGCTGGTGCCCAGCAGTGCCGCATCTGCGGTTTCGTCGATGACGCCGACCGGCACGGTGAGGTGCCGGTAGTAGCCAGTGCTGAACAACCCACCCGGAGCGGGCTGGCGCCCACGGTTGACCACCAGCAATCCCACCGCACCCTTGTCCAAGGCGGTGTTCTGTTTGACCACAACAGAACAGCCGGTGTCGTCCACGACCGCAATGGCGCCCTTGATGTTGACCGAGCCGTAGTCGGCTGCCGTACATCCCGAGGGTTTGACCGGGTGCAACGTAGGCGCAGTGAGCCCGCCCGGTTCCGTCATCACCAGCATCGACGCCTGGTCCACCGGGTAGCTGCGCCCGGACACGCTCAGCTCCGGCTTACCCCCGCGCATCGAACCCATCCGCTCGAACTCGGGTGTCTGCACGTCGAAACCCTTGTCCCGCAGCAGCTGTGCCACGTAGTCGACGCTCGCGTCGTATCCGGAGCTGCCGACCGCCCGGTTGCCGTCATGACTGTCGGCGATCTCCTGCAACTTGCGCAGATGGGTGAACATGGCGTCGACGGTGATCTTGCCCGCCAGGTCCTGGGGCTCGACCGGCGTCGGCACCGACTGGGCCGAGCAACCCGCGAGCGCGGCACCGAGCAGTAGAGCAGCGAGTCGACGCGCCCTCACTGCGCGGTGATCTGGTGGCGCGTGCGGTCTGCGCGGACCGGTAAACCGTTGCGGCCCCGCTGATCTTGGGCATACAGCCCGACAGCAAATGCGACTCCCTCACCATGTATCTGCAGAGCATCCCGGTTCACGTGGTCAAGGGTATCGGTGCTCTTGTGATAGTTCGGGTCGAACGGTTTATCCGCCTCACCGGCCCACAGTTTCGCCTCCTCGGCGTTCATCTTGTCCTCGGCACCCGAGAACAACCCACCTGCAGGAACCCCGGCCATGGTGAACCCGTCGTAGTCCGACCGGCCGTCAAAACTGGTGTCGCGCGGCGTCTTTCCCGCCTCTTTCAGGTAAGTCGACAGCGTGCGCTCGATACCCGCCGAGCCCTCGGGAACACGCGGACGACCCTGCTCGTCCAGCGGTGCGGACTGGTCACCGTCGTAGGTGAAGTAGCCCGCGTTGGGTGAGCCGAGCATGTCGAAGTTCAGGTACATGGCAATGTCCTTGAGCGCTTCGGTGTCGAGGGACTGGACGTAGTTGGTCGAGCCGAGCAAACCTTCCTCCTCGGCTCCCCAGAAGCCGAACCGCACGGCATTGGCCACCTCGGGCGAATCGCCCAACTGTAGAGCGGTTTCCAGTACGGCGGCCACGCCGGAACCGTTGTCGTTGATCCCGGGGCCCTCCGGCACGCTGTCGAGATGCGCCCCGACCATCACCACGTCGGAAGTCGATCCGGTCTTGGTCTGGGCGATGATGTTGCGGGTGTGCTCGACGCGTACCCCGGCCACGAGCTTGATCGTGGTGGGGCCGGGCGCGTTGCGCAGCCGGGTACCTTCGTCCTTGGTCACGCTGACCACCGGGATCTTCACGTCGGTGTTGCGGCCCAGCGTGCCGCCCATCTTCTCGTCGTTGTTGGTGTTGACGACGATCATCGCGACGGCGCCGCGCTCGGCGGCCGCGGCCTGCTTGTCGGCGAACGGGCACGAGCCACGGTCGACCAGCACGACGGCACCGGCAACGGGTAGACCGTCGTAGTCAGCGGCCTCGCATCCCGGCGTGTCCTCCACCTTGGCAGGCACCAGCGGTGCGGACACCCCTTCCTGGGCCGTGCCGATGGTGAACTCGAGCGGCTTGGCGGTGACAGGCTGGCCACCGACGGTCACCTGGGGGTCCTCGGCGAACGGGAGCTTCACCTCGAACTCCGGGGTTTCCACGTCAAATCCCTTGTCGCGCAGCGCACCGGCGACGTAGTCCACGCTCGCGTCGTACCCCGGGGTGCCCAGCGCACGGTTGCCGTCGTGTGCGTTGGCAATCTCCTGGAGCTTGCCCAGATGCCCCATCATCGCGTCGGTCGACACCTGCGCACGCAACTGGTCGGCGAACACCACCGCCGACGATGACGACTCCCGGGACGCCTGCCCGTCGGTCTGCAGTTCGGTCTTTGCATCACAGCCGGCGAGCCCCATGGTCAGCGCCAGCGCGCCCAGAACTGCCCCCGTCGAAGTACGTCGCATTGCACCCACGGTAGCTGCTGTCCCGAAGTGCCAGACCGATAAATCGGTTGCCAGGCGATTTGCTGTGGTGGCATCGTGTTCCCCGACGCCGACAGGGAAGCAGGCCGAGCGGAGTACCGCAACGTTTCTGTGTGTTGCCGGCGGCGTCATGGCACAGGTAAAGGGCCTGAGGTTCGAATCCTCTCTTACAAATCCCCGATACCGCCGCCGGGTCCCACGCGATCAGCGACCTTGTGGCCCGCACCCGCCGGTACGGGGGTGTGACGCCCCGTCACGGATCACGTCCGGCGGCGGTATCCCTTTGCCGCGCAGACACATACACCGGAAGGAGGACACGACATGGGCATCTTCACGTTCAACCGAATCACCGTTTCCGCAGGCCAGTGCGCACTGGAGTACCGCGACGGCACGCTGGGTCGTGTCCTGCCACCGGGGCGCCACCGCATTGATGTGGCGGCCTCGGTGGTGCGTGTCGAGATGCGTGAGCAGGTGCTCACGCTGGCTCCGCAGGAGGTGCTGACCTCGGATGCGGTGACGCTGCGGATCACCGTCGCCCTGCAGTTCAAGGTGAGCGACGCCGTGGCCTACGTGGAGGCCACAGCCGATCCGATGGCTGCGGTGTACCTGGCCGCGCAGATCGCCCTGCGCGATCTCGTCGCCGCGGTGACCGCCGACGAGGTGATGCAGCGCGGCAACCGCATCGACGCCGGGGCGATCGCTGCGGCGGCGCGGGCGGCCGGTGCCCGCACCGGGGTCGAGGTGATCGAGGCGTTCGTCAAGGACGTGATCATCCCGGCCGAGATCCGTGCCGCGGCGATGCAGCTGGTGACGGCCAAGGCCAACGGCGCGGCGAAGCTGGAAGCGGCCCGTGCCGAGACCGCAGCGCTGCGCGCGCTGGCCAACGCCGGCAAGCTGCTGGACGCTCACCCGGCCCTGGCTCAGCTGCAGCTGGTCCAGCGGGTGCCGTACGGGTCGAAGGTAGTGCTGGCCCTCGGTAGCGACACGGGAAGCACCGACGCGGTCACCCGCGGTGAGGCGTCTGACCCGGAGTAATTCCGGGTCAGGCGTCCCGCCTGTTCAGTACCACCGCCGCGGCGACAAACGCCACCGCCACCCACACCATGAAGTAGAACAGCGAGCCCAGCTCGCCCCACGTCGTGAAGTACGTCGGGAACAGCCACTCCACGTGCAGGAACGAAAACATGTTGGCGAACGGCAGCCACGGCCCGATTTTGGGGCCGGTGTTGGGCATGTTGCCGAGCAGGGGCTCGGCCACCAACGGCCACAGCAGCAGGACCGCCACCGCACCGGCCGCGAATCGCACCAGCGCCCCGACGGCCACCCCGAGTACCGCGGCAAGCGCGGCGTACAACGCGAACCCGCCGGCCACCCGCCAGGTCGCCGGATTGGCCATGGACAGCTGCGTACCCACCACCGGGTCGGCGACCATCCGGGCCACCAGTACCGAGGCCAGCACCATGATCACCGCACACACCGAGGAGAACGCCGCGCACACCACCGCTTTCGCGGTGAGCACCTGCGTGCGGTTCGGGGTGGCCAGCAACGTGGTGCGGATCAGTCCGCTGCGGTACTCCCCGGTCATCGTCATCGAGGACAGCACCATCAGGACCGGAACCCCGAACACCGCGACACCCAGTGCGGCCTTGGACGGGGGCAGCCCGGTGTAGTGGTTCACCGTCATGCCCTGCATGGCGGCCAACCCCAGACTCAGCACCGCGACACCGACCACCGACCACAGTGGGGAGCGGGTCGTGGACAGCTTGATGCGCTCGGCGTCGAGCGCGGCCAGCGCGCTCATCGTGCTTCTCGGTTCTTCGCGCGAGCGCTCATCACAACACCAGCCCGGTAGTCGACGGCATCATCGGTCAGTTTCAGATACGCCTCCTCCAGCGAGGCCTGCCGCTGGCTCAGCTCGTGCAGGGCGATCGCGTTGCGCGCGGCCAGGTCGCCGATCACCTCGATGGCCGCGCCGTGCACTGCCAGCGCATCACCGTCGGCGGCGGCCTCCACCTCGAACCCGGCGCCGGTGAGAACCTCGCGCAGCATTTCCAGCTGGGGGCTGCGAACCCGCACGGTGTCGGCGGATGTGCCGCTGACGAACTCGCTCACGGTGGTCGAGGCGATCAACTTGCCCTGGCCGATCACCACCAAGCGGTCTGCGGTGTTGGACATCTCGGCCAGCAGGTGGCTGGACACGAACACGGTGCGCCCCTCGGCGGCCAGCTCGCGCATCAGGGTGCGCACCCAGTGGATGCCCTCAGGATCCAGGCCGTTGACCGGTTCGTCGAACAGCAGCACCGGCGGGTCGCCCAGCAGCGCGGCGGCGATCCCCAACCGCTGGCTCATGCCCAACGACAGCGCCCCGGCGTTGCGGTCTCCTGCCGCCGTCAGCCCGACCGTCTCGAGCACCTCGTCCACCCGGGTCGCCGGAATCCGGTTGGCCGCGGCGATCCAGCGCAGGTGGTTGCGGGCCGTGCGGTTCGGATGGGCCTGGCGCGCGTCGAGCAGGGCGCCGACCGTGCGCAGCGGGTCACGCAGTTCCCGGTAGTGCTTGCCATCGATGGTCGCGGTCCCGGCACTGGGATGGTCCAGCCCGAGAATCAGCCGCATCGTGGTGGTCTTGCCCGCGCCGTTGGGCCCGAGGAAGCCGGTGACGACGCCTGGTTCGACGGTGCACGTCAGATCGTCGACAGCGCGGTGGGTGCCGTAGAGCTTTGTCAGCCCGGTCAGTTCGATCATCACCGCCATCATTGCAGGCGGTGTCGTTCTGACTGCTCAGGTTCAGATCAGGTGAACATTCCCGCCTGCGCCACGACCAGATCGGCAACCGCGCGCATGCCTGCGGCGTTGGGGTGCAGCGGCGCGGGCCGGCACGGCCAGGGCAGCCCCGGCCGGGTGGTCCAGGGCTGGGCCGACCAGGCATGGTGCGTCAGGCTCGCCTGCGCGGCGCGCACCCACCCGCAGCCCGTCTCGGCGGCAGCCTCTCCGGTGAGCCGTTCCAGCGTGGCCGCGATGTGCCGCCCCAGCGCCGCATCGCTCAGCGACAACGGCGGCGCAGCGACACCTTCCGGCGGCAGCATGGTCAGGTAGTCCACGAACAACACCTGCGCCTGCGGCGCTCGCCGGCGTACCTCACGCCCCACCGTCACGAGAGAATCGGCCACATCGGTCAACGCGGTTTCCCGCGCGTCGGGGTCGAGCAGGCCGCGAAGCTGCGGCCCCACCAGGGGCAGGGACCGGGTGAAACGCGGCAACGCAGCGGCCATCAGCTGGGGCACATAGCCGGCGTCGTTGCCCCCGATGGTGATCGTGACCAGCGCCTCGGATCCGTCGAGTGCCTCGATCTGCGGCGGCGCACCGTTCTGCCGATCGCGCAGCACATTCGCGGTGGTGGCGCCCGAATAGGTCACGTCCACCAGGTCGAGCCCGAGTTCGGCCGCCACCAGGTGCGGGTAATTGCGTGCCGAGCGGCCCGCCTGCCACGGCGCGCCTTCTGCCGAGGGCTTGATCCCCGGCCCGGCAGCCATCGAACTGCCCAGGGCCACGTAGCGGCTCACAGCGATCCCTCCTGTTGACTCTGCGTCCACGGCGCAAAAGTGCGAGTAGACAGCGCCATCACCGCAGAGTCAACGCCGAGTTACAACGCGGGGCTCGACGCCTGCGCCCAGAAACGCTTCGGGATGCGCCCCGCCTGACGCGCCAGATATCCGGCGGTGACGGCGGCCGACATCGCCGCGGCCATCGTCGGCGGATCGGAAGCCCGGGTGACGGCGGTGGCCAACAGCACGGCGTCGCAACCCAATTCCATCGCCAGCGCCGCATCCGATGCCGTGCCGATGCCGGCGTCCAGCACCACCGGCACCCCCGCCTGCTCGACGATCATCTCGATGTTGTGCGGGTTGGAGATGCCCAGGCCGGTGCCGATCGGCGAGCCGAGCGGCATCACCGCGGCACACCCGGTGTCCTCCAGCCGGCGGGCCAGCACCGGGTCATCGTTGGTGTAGGGCAGGACGATGAACCCGTCGTCTACCAATTGTTCTGCGGCCTTGACCAATTCGATGGCGTCGGGAAGCAGTGTGCGTTCGTCGGCGATGACTTCGAGCTTGACCAGGTCGGTGCCAAGCGCCTCACGGGCCAACTGCGCCGTGAGCACCGCCTCGGCCGCGCCGCGACAACCCGCGGTGTTGGGCAGCGCCGCGATGCCCAGCCGGTTGAGCAGGTCCAGCACACCGGTTCCCCCCGCGGCGTCCACCCGTCGCATGGCCACGGTCGTCAACTCTGTCCCCGAGGCGACCAGGGCCTCTTCCAGCACAGCCAGATTCGGCGCGCCGCCGGTACCCATGATCAGCCGGGAGCCGAACTCCCGGCCGCCGATGCTGAGTTTTGATTCCCCGGTCGCTGCGCTCCTGCCCGCCGATTGCGCGGAGTCAGCCACCCTGCACCGCCGTCACAACCTCCACCCGGGCGCCGTCGGCCAGTGTCCGGTCCCATTCCGCCCGCGGCAAAACCGTCCAGTCGAGCGCGACAGCTATGCCCTTGTCCGGGAAGCCCCGGGTTTCCAGCAACCCTTCGATGGTGGTCTGCTCGTCCACCTCAAGGGTCTCGTTGTTGACCGTGATGGTGATCATTTCGCTTCCACACTCATCTCGAGTTCAGCCGCGATCCGCTCAGCGGTCCACGGCGCCAACAGAAATCCGTTCCGGCCGTGCCCGACGGCCACCAGCGTGCGCTCGTCGACCCGTTCGACGATCGGCAACCCGTCCGGTGTCATCGGCCGCAGCCCCGCCGCGGTCTCGGCCAGCTCGTACTCGCCGAGCGCGGGCACCACCGCGCAGGCGTCCTCGAGAAGGTCGCGCACGCCGCTGACCACCGGCGCGGTGTCGCGACCATGCTCGTACTGGGTCGCACCGACCACCACGCCGTCGGGGCGCGGCACCAGGTACACGGGCCGGCCGTGCACGCGAGCCCGGATCACCCGCTGCGGCACCGGCATACAGCCCTTGCGCCACCGCAGCCGCAGCACCTCCCCCTTCACCGGCCGCACCGGCAGCCCGGGCAGGAGCTTCGGGGAGTCGATCCCATTGGCGATCACCCGGACGTCCCCCTCGACGTCGTCCAGGTTCTCGACGGGCCCGGCCCACCGCACCGCCAGCCGCTCGCAGTGTGCGGCCAGCGCGTCGACGACGGCCCGATTGTCCACCGCAAGTTCGGTTGTAGCCCGGAACCCGTGCCGGATGCCCTGCGCCAGTAGCGGTTCCACGTCCCGCGCGGCCGTCGTCACCTCGACCGGCTGCCCCTGGGCCGACAACCATTCGGCCACGGTGTGCAGATCGGACACGTCGGCCCGGTCGACCGCGACCACCAGCGACTCCCGCGCGGTGACCACCTCGGGCGCCAGCCCGTCGAGGAATCCCGAGTGCCACAGCTTCAGCGATTCCAGACCGATCTGCAGCATCTGCTCTTCACCCGGCCAGCCTTCGCTGTGCGGGGCGAGCATGCCGCCGGCCACCCACGAGGCCCCGCGCTCGGTGGTGCAGTGCAGCCGGACGGTCCAACCGTCGAGTGCAGCCCGGCGTGCGACCGACAGACCGATCACACCGCCGCCGATGACGGCGAGTGTCCTGGCTCCTCCTGCTGCCATACTCCGCTCCCTACGCCGGCATGACCCGGATCAGGTGTGACGGTCAGGGCCGGTCCGTGTGCCCACTCTCAGCCCCGCGTCCCCGGGACTCCCGTATTGATTGCCAGTCCAGGGTACTCGGGCGCTACCGGCTACCGTCGCGGTGTGGAATCACCCGCCGACCGATTGCAGCGCGCCTCCCTCTACCTGTGCACCGACGCCCGCCGGGAGCGCGGTGACCTGGCCGAATTCGCCGATGCGGCGCTGGCCGGCGGGGTGGACCTGATCCAGCTGCGCGACAAAGGTTCGGCCGGCGAGAAACAGTTCGGCCCGCTGGAGGCCCGCCACGAACTCGAGGCGCTGGAGATCCTGGCCGACGCGGCGCGCCGCCACGGCGCACTGCTGGCGGTCAACGACCGCGCCGATATCGCGCTGGCGGCCGGGGCCGACGTGCTGCACCTGGGCCAGGACGATCTGCCGCTGGACATCGCGCGGGGCATCATCGGGCACCGTCCGGTGATCGGCCGCTCCACCCATGACGCCGCGCAAGCCGCGGCCGCCATCGATGAGCAGGTGGACTACTTCTGCGTCGGCCCGTGCTGGCCGACTCCCACCAAGCCGGGCCGGACCGCGCCGGGACTGGACCTGGTGCGCTCGACGGCGGCTCTCAATCCGGCCAAGCCATGGTTCGCGATCGGCGGGATCGATCAGCAGCGGCTGCCCGAGGTGCTGGCGGCCGGGGCCCGGCGCATCGTGGTGGTCCGCGCGATCACCGCCGCCGAGGATCCGCGCGCCGCTTCCGCCGAACTCAAGACCGCGATCAGCGCGGCGGGTTGACCTCGAGCGGTAGCGAGGCAGTCACCGTCCGCAACTGCTCCCAGCTGGCGGCGAACCCGGGATGCAGCGGCAGTGCCGCGACTTCGTCCTCGGCCACCCAACGTAATTCCGAACTCTCCCGATTAGGGATGGTCTCCAGCGGTTCGGGCACGTCGGCGATCACGGTGGTGTAGCTCCAGTGCGTGCCACCGATACCGGCCACCTCGGCCGTGACCACTGTGGTCCGCACGGTGAGCTGCTCGGCCGTCACGCCGGCTTCCTCGTTGGCTTCCCGCACCGCGGCCTGCTCGGCGGTCTCGTGACTGTCACGGGCACCTCCGGGCAAGGCCCAGGTTCCGCCCTGATGACTCCACGGTGCGCGGTGTTGCAGCAGTACAGCGGCAGATCCACCCGGCCACGGCGCGCGCAAAAGTAACCCGGCGGCACCGTGACGCCCCCAATACCGGGCGCCGTTGTCGGAGAACACCCAGCCGTCACCGTCGCCACGCACGCGTACAGCTTAGGGAACGTCGTGTGTTTCGGTGGACCTCAATTTCTCCGCGAGCCTAAGTGGGCGCTCTTAGAATTTTTTTATAGTGTGGGAACAGCCGTAAGCACCGAAATAAATGAGGTCCGTGCGCAGGTGACTGTGGAGTTGGCACATCCCTCGACCGAACCGCTCGCGTCCCGGTCGCCGACCACGCCTGCCCATCCGCGGTGGTGGTTTCTGTGGACCACTCCGGGCCGCATCCTGACCATCGGGCTGGTGTTGTCGGCACTTGTGATCGCCAGTGCGTTCGCCACCTCCACCACGATCAACGACCGCCAGCAGGCGCTGACCACCGTGCTCGATCACACCGAGCCCCTGGCGTTCGCGGCGGGCCAGCTCTACACCACACTGTCGGTCGCCGACGCCGCCGCGGCCACGGCCTTCATCGCCGGCGCCGAGCCCCGCGACGTCCGGCAGCGCTACGAGCAAGCCATCACCGATGCGTCCGTGGCGGTCACCCGTGCGTCGAGCGGGCTGACCGACGAATCGCTGGTGCAGTTGCTCGGCCGGATCAACGCCCGGCTGGCGGTCTACACCGGCCTGGTGGAGACCGCGCGGACCAACAACCGGGCCGGCAACCCGGTGGGTTCGTCGTACCTGTCGGAAGCCTCGGCGCTGATGCAGTCGCAGATCCTGCCCGACGCGCAACGCCTTTACGAGGAGACCTCGGCCCGGGTGGACGCCGAGACCACCGCCTCCACCCGGATCCCGGCCGCGGTGATGTTGGTGGTGCTGGCGACGTTGATGTTCGGCGCGTTCGCCAACCGCTGGCTGGCGCGACGCACCCGGCGCCGGGTCAACATCGGTTTCGTGGCCGGCGGGATGGCCGTGCTGATCATGCTGATCTGGGTCACGACGGCGCTGGTGATCTCCACGTCGGACAGCCGCAGCGCCAAGGACACGGCCGCCGAATCCCTCAAGACCGTGACCAACCTGGCCATCACTGCCCAGCAGGCCCGGGCCGACGAGACACTGGCGCTGATCCGGCGTGGCGACGAAAACCTGCGTAAGCAGTCCTACTACCAACGCATCGAGGCAATGCAGCAGCAGCTCGCCCAATATCTGGCCCGTGACACCCGCATCGACAAGAGCGATCTGACGGGTGCCGAAGATCTGCTCACCAAATGGCGCACGGCCGATGACCGGATCAACGCATACATCGCGGTAGGCAACTACCAGGCGGCGACGCAGGTGGCGCTGGGCACCGGCGAGGACGATTCCACGTCGGCCTTCGACAAGCTCGACGACGTCTTGTCCAAGGGCATCGAACAGAGCCGCAGCCAGTTGCGCAATGACATCGCCAATGCCCGCCGGGTGCTGTCCGGTGCGACGGTGGGCGCCGCGCTGCTCAGTGTGGCCGCGGCGCTGGCGGTGGCGTTGGGACTGTGGCCCCGGCTGAGTGAGTACCGCTGATGAGCGCTTGCGCGAAGAAGAGACAGCCGCTGATGAGGAAGATGAAGAAGGCGTTGGCCGTCCTGACCGCGACCCTGGCGGTAGCCGGGTGCAGTCAGAGCGCGCCGGCGTTGACGTTGCCGACGATGACGCTGGCGCCGCCCAGCCCGGCCGGCATGCAGGAGCTTGCGCCCCAGCCGGTTCGGGTGCCGACGCAGGACACCGACGAGTGCAACCGCACGGCCAGTCTGCGGCCGTTCAGCAATCAGGCCGACGCCGACGCGGCGGTGGCGAAGATCCGCGACCGCGGGCGGCTGGTCGTCGGGCTCGACATCGGCAGCAATCTGTTCTCGTTCCGCGATCCGATCACCGGTCAGATCAACGGATTCGACGTCGACATCGCCGGGGAGGTCGCGCGCGACATCTTCGGCACGCCGTCACAGGTCGAGTACCGCATCCTGTCCTCGGCCGACCGCATCACCGCACTGCAGAACAATCAGGTCGACATCGTGGTCAAGACCATGACGATCACCTGCGAGCGCCGCAAGGAGATCAACTTCTCCACGGTCTATTTCATGGCCCACCAACGCATCCTGGCCGCGCGGGACTCCAACATCTCGCAGGCCTCCGACCTCTCGGGCAAGCGGGTGTGCGTGGTGGACGGGACCACGTCGCTCAAGCGGATCCAGCAGATCAGCCCGTCACCGATCATCGTCTCGGTGGTGACCTGGGCCGATTGCCTGGTGGCGCTGCAGCAGCGTCAGGCCGATGCGGTCAGTACCGACGATTCGATCCTGGCCGGGCTGGTGGCCCAGGATCCGTATCTGCACATCGTCGGCCCCAGCCTCAACGAGGAGCCCTACGGCATCGGGCTGAACCTGGACAACACGCCGCTGGTCCGGGTCGTCAACGCGACGCTGGAACGCATCCGCCGCGACGGCACCTGGAACACCTTGTACCGCAAGTGGTTGACGGTCCTGGGGCCGGCGCCGTCGCCTCCGGCCGCGAGGTATGTCGACTGATGAAAAAGCCCGACGACAGCGGACTCCCGGACACCGATCCCGACACCGAGGGCGGCCCCGGGACGCAGCCGGCGAGCCTCGACGACCTCGAGTTGGATTCGCAGTCGACCCTGCGGCCCATGGCGACCCAGGCGGTGTTCCGCCCGGAGTTCGACGATTCCGACGATCCGACGTTCGGCGGCGGCGACACCGAACCGCAGAACCTTGCCACGATCGCCACCCGGATGCTCTCGCCGATCCGCAGACTGGGTGGCGGGCTGGTCGAGATCGCGCGGGTACCCGAGCGGGATCCGTTGACGGCGTTGATGACCAATCCGGTCGTGGCCGAACAGAAGCGGTTCTGCTGGAACTGCGGCAAGCCGGTCGGCAGGTCCTCGTCCGACGGACATGCCCTGTCGGAGGGCTGGTGCCCCCACTGCGGCAGCGCCTACTCGTTCCTGCCGCAGCTGTCGCCGGGTGAGATCGTCGCCGACCAGTACGAGATCAAGGGCTGCATCGCCCACGGTGGGCTGGGCTGGGTGTATCTGGCGTTCGACCACAACGTGAACGAACGTCCCGTCGTGCTCAAGGGACTGGTGCATTCCGGTGACGCCGAGGCCCAGGTGATCGCCATGGCCGAACGTCAGTTCCTGGCCGAGGTGACCCACCCGGGAATCGTGAAGATCTACAACTTCGTCGAACATGACGACAAGCACGGCAACCCGGTCGGCTACATCGTGATGGAGTACGTCGGCGGAACCTCGCTCAAACAGGCCAGGGGAACCCGACTTCCGGTGGCCGAGGCCATCGGTTACATGCTCGAGATCCTGCCCGCACTGGGCTATCTGCATTCGATCGGGCTGGCCTACAACGACCTCAAGCCCGAGAACATCATGATCACCGAGGAGCAGCTCAAGCTGATCGACCTCGGTGCGGTGTCGAAGCTCAATTCCTACGGATACCTGTACGGCACACCGGGTTTCCAGGCGCCCGAGATCGTGCGCACCGGACCTACGGTGGCCACCGACATCTACACCGTAGGCCGCACGCTGGCCGCGCTGACCTTGAACCTGCGGACCCGGCGAGGTCGCTACGTCGACGGCCTGCCATCCGAGGACCCGGTGCTCGACACCTACGATTCCTTCGGCCGGTTCCTGCGCCGCGCCATCGACCCGGATCCGCGACGCCGGTTCCGCAGCGCCGAGGAGATGTCGTCCCAGCTGCTCGGCGTGCTGCGCGAGGTCGTGGCGGCCGACACCGGAAGCCCCCGCCCCGGCCTGTCGACCGTGTTCAGCCCGTCTCGGTCCACATTCGGAGTGGATCTGCTGGTTGCGCACACCGACGTCTACGTTGACGGGCAGGTGCATTCGGAGAAACTGACCGCGCAGGAGATCGTGCGGGCACTGCCGGTGCCACTGGTGGACCGCACCGATGTCGGCGCTCCGATGCTGGTGGCCAGTGTGCTCAGCCAGCCTGTGCACACCCTCGACCAGTTGCGGGCCGCGCGGCACGGCGCGATCGATGCCGAAGGCGTGGACCTCTCGGAATCGGTGGAGCTTCCGTTGATGGAGGCGCGTGCGCTACTCGATCTGGGCGACGTCGCCAAGGCCACCCGCAAGCTCGACGACCTGGCTACCTGGGCCGGCTGGCGCTGGCAGCTGGTCTGGTTCCGCGCGGTGGCCGAGATGCTCTCGGCCGATTACGACTCGGCGACAAAGCATTTCACCGAGGTGCTCGACACCCTGCCCGGGGAGCTGGCCCCCAAGCTGGCGCTGGCCGCGACGGCCGAGCTGGCCGGCACCGCCGACGAGCTGAAGTTCTACAACACCGTGTGGAGCACCGACAACGGCGTGATTTCCGCCGGTTTCGGGTTGGCCCGCGCCCAGTCGGTGGCCGGGTCACGGGACGAGGCGGTCCAGACCCTGGACCAGGTTCCGCCCACCTCAAGGCATTTCACCACCGCCCGGCTGACCAGCGCGGTCACCCTGCTGTCCGGTCGGTCCACCGGTGAGATCACCGAGCAGAACATCCGCGATGCGGCGCGACGGGTGGAGGCACTGCCCGACTCCGAGCCGCGCGTGCTGCAGATCCGGGCACTGGTACTGGGCACCGCGATGGACTGGCTGGCCGACAACACGGCGAGCAGCAATCACATCCTCGGATTCCCGTTCACCGAGCACGGTCTCAAGCTCGGTGTGGAGGCCTCGCTGCGGGCGCTGGCCCGGGTCGCCCCCACCCAGTCGCACCGCTACGCCCTGATCGACCTGGCCAACAGCGTGCGGCCGATGAGCACGTTCTGATTCAGGCCAACGCGGCGCAGGCCTTCGCGATCGCAAATTCCTCGTTGGTGGGCACCACCAACACGGTCACGGGTGACTCGGGTGTCGAGATCCGCCGTGCTTCACGCGACGGTGACGCGTTGAGTTCCTCGTCGATCTGGATCCCCAGCGCGGACAGCCCCGCCAGGGCATCGCGGCGCACCGTGGCGTCGTTCTCGCCGACGCCCGCGGTGAAGCTGATGACGTCGGTCCGGCCCAGCACCGCCAGATAGGCGCCGACGTACTTCTGGAGCCGGTGGATGTAGACGTCGTACGCCAATTGCGCGTTCTCGTCGCCGGATTCGATGCGTTTGCGCAACGTGCGGAAGTCGTTCTCGCCACCGAGCCCGAGCACACCCGACTGGCGGTTGAGCATCGTGTCGATGTCCTCGACGTCCATACCCGCCGCCCGGCGCAGGAACAAGATGATGCCGGGGTCGATGTCGCCGCTGCGGGTGCCCATCACCAGGCCCTCCATCGGCGTCATGCCCATCGAGGTGTCCACGGGCCTGCCGCCGGCGATCGCCGACGCCGACGCGCCGTTACCCAGGTGCAGCACAATCTGATTCAGCGACTCGTAGGGCCGATCCAGGAAAGCGGCTGCCTGCCGGCTCACGTACTCGTGCGAGGTGCCGTGGAAGCCGTAACGGCGGATGTCCCAGCGCTCGGCCACCTCGCGATCGATGGCGTAGGTGGCCGCCGCTGCGGGCAGGTTGTGGAAGAACGCGGTGTCGAACACCGCCACGTGCGGCAGGTCTGGCAGCAGCTTGCGGGCCACCTCGATGCCCAGGATCGCCGGCGGATTGTGCAGCGGAGCCAGCGGAGACAGCTCTTCGAGCTTGCCGATCAGCTCACTGTCGATCAGCGTCGGGCAGTAGAAAGCCTTGCCGCCGTGCACCACCCGGTGGCCGACTGCCACCAGCCCGAGGGTGTCCAGGTGAAGACCCTGACCCGCCAGTTCGTCGAATGCTGCCCGCAACGCGGCATCGTGATCGGGAACCTGCGCCGAGCCGATCTGCTCGATGATGCCGTCGGCCAGGAATTCTCCCGAAGCCGGTTTCACCACTGCGTATTTCAGCGATGAGGATCCCGAGTTGATCACCAGAACCGTCATGACTGCCCCTGTGCCTGGATCGCGGTGATGGCCACGGTGTTGACGATGTCCTCCACCAGGGCTCCCCGGGACAGATCGTTCACCGGCTTGTTCAAGCCCTGCAACACCGGGCCGATCGCGATGGCGCCCGCGCTGCGCTGCACCGCCTTGTACGTGTTGTTACCGGTGTTGAGATCGGGGAAGATCAACACGGTGGCGCGCCCCGCCACCGGCGAGTCGGGCATCTTCGTCGCCGCCACCGACGGCTCCACCGCCGCGTCGTACTGAATCGGCCCTTCCACCAACAGATCCGGTTCACGTTGCCGCACCAGCTCGGTTGCCGCCCGGACCTTGTCGACGTCGGCCCCGGTACCCGAGGTTCCCGTCGAGTACGACAACATGGCGACCCGCGGATCGATGCCGAACTGCGCGGCGGTGCGCGCCGAGGAGATCGCGATGTCGGCGAGTTGTTCCGAGGTCGGATCGGGCACGATCGCGCAGTCGCCATAGGCCAGCACCCGATCTGCCAGGCACATCAGGAAGATGCTCGACACCGTCGAGATTCCCGGCGCCGTGCGGATGATCTCGAAGGCCGGCCGTACGGTGTGCGCGGTGGTGTGCGCGGCACCCGAAACCATGCCGTCCACCATCTCGTTGTGCACCAGCATGGTGCCGAAATACGAGACGTCGTGAATGATCTCGCGGGCCTGTTCGACGGTCACGCCCTTCTTGCGGCGCAGCTCGGCGTATTGCTCGGCGAACTGGTCGCACAGCTCACTGGTGAGCGGATCCAGAACGACGGCTGCATCCAGGTTGACCCCGAGTTCAGCTGCCCGGGAACGGATCTGGCTCTCCTCGCCGAGGATGGTCAGCTCCGCCACCTCGTGCTGGAGCAGCCGGCCCGCGGCCTTGAGGATGCGGTCGTCGGTGCCTTCGGGCAGCACGATGCGCCTGCGGTCGGAGCGGGCCTGGTCGAGCAGTTGGTAGGTGAACATCTGCGGCGTGGTGACCGCGGGGATCGGAATGCTCAGCTGCGCGATCAGGTCGTTGACGTCGACGTGCTTGTCCATCAACGCCAGCGCGGTGTCGATCTTCCGCTGCGATGTCGACGTGACCCGGCCGCGGGCACCGGCGACCCGGCTGGCGGTCTCGAAGGTGCCGTACTTGGTGGCCACGATCGGCAGCCGCAGCCCGAGCCCTTCCACCAGCGATGCGATGGCCGGGTGCAGATCGAGGCCGCCGTTGAGGATGATGCAGGACAGTGACGGAAAGCCTTCTGCCGCATGAGCACTCACCAAGGCCAGCACCACGTCGGACCGGTCCCCCGGAGTGACCACCGCGACGCCCTCGGTCAGCCGCTCCAGGCAGTGCTCGGCGGTCATACCGGCGACCATCACGCCCATCGCCTCGCGCGACAGCAGCTCGGGGTCCCCGGCGATCATCGTGCCGTCGACCGCCACCTGCAGTTCGGCGACCGACGGGGCGACCAGCAACGGCTCCTCGGGAAGCACATACGCGGGCGGGCCGAGCGGTTTGAGGGCCTGGGCCACCGCGTCCAGCTGGGCCGGGTCGCACCGGTTGGCGACGACCGCCGCGGCATGTGCGTGCTGGTGGTTCAGCTCGGCCAGACACACCTCGACCACGTGGGCCACCTCGGTAGGTGTCCGGTCGGCGGCCTTGACCGCGAGCACGACAGGCGCGCCGAGGTTGACCGCGATGCGGGCGTTCATGCTCAGCTCGCTGGGGGTGGCGATGTCGGTGTAGTCACTGCCGACGATCAGCACGGCGTCGCACTTCTCGGCCACGCGGTGGAACCGGTCGACGATCTCGGCGATCGCGACGTCGGGGTCTTCGTGTACCTGCTGGTAGCTGACCCCGACGCATTCGTCGTAACTCAGCCCGGCCGTGGCACTGGCCAGCAACAGTTCGAGGATGTAGTCGCGGTCCTCGCCCAGACGGGTGATCGGGCGGAACACCCCCACCCTCGGCACGGTCGCGGCAAGTCGGTGAAGAATGCCGAGCGCAATGGTCGACTTTCCGGTGTCACCTTCGGGCGACGCAATATAGATCGCGGTAGCGACGACTGCCTCTGGCACTGATACAGCTTCCCTCATCAGGGTTTGGACGGCCAGATGCTCTGCTTTTGCTCAGCGCAGCTCACGCAGCGCATCGGCGAATTCGGTGCAGAACCAGTCCACATCCGACAGAGAGAATACCAGGGGCGGTCTCACCTTCAGCACACTGCCCTGCGCCCCGCAAACCGAGATCAGCACCTTGCGGTCCCGCATCGCGTTGACCAGATCGTGCGCCGCGGCCCGGTCAGGGCCCGCCCCGGCGCGGTCGGTCACCATCTCGACACCGACATAGAGTCCGGCACCGCGAACATCGCCGACGCGTGGATCGTCGGCGGCCAGCCGGGTCAGTTCGTCACGCAGGGCCGTGCCGACCCGCGCCGCGTTGGCCATCAACTCCTCGCCTTCGATGACGTCGAGCACCGCGGCCGCGGCCGCCATCGACACCGGATTGCCTCCGAAGGTGTTGAAGTACGGCACCTCCCGGGCGAAGACCTCCAGCACCTCGCTGCGGGCGGCCATCGCCGCCACCGGCAACCCGTTGGCCATCGGCTTGCCCATGGTGACGAGATCGGGCACGACACCGTGGCGGGTGAAGCCCCACATCGTCTCCCCCGTACGGCCGAACCCAGGCTGCACCTCGTCGGCGATGAACACCCCGCCGGCCGCCCGCACCGCGGCCACCGCAGGCGCCAACACCGAGGGATCGGGATAGATGCCGTCGGAGGAGAAGAAGGTGTCCACGATCAGAGCACTCAGACCGAACCCGGCGGCCTCCAGGTCGGCGATCGCGGCTTCCACATCGGCCAGGAAGCGCTCTGCCACTTCGGCACCCGAGCGGTAACTGTCCGGCGCGGCCACCGCGCGCACATGGGATCCGATGGTGGTGGCACCGCCGAGCGACGGTGAAATCGCCGTCACCGCTTCGGTATTGCCGTGGTAGGCGTCGCGGGTGACGATCACACCGCGCGCCCCGGTATACCTCTGGGCCACCCGCAAAGCCAGATCGTTGGCCTCCGAACCGGTGCAGGCATACATCACCTGGTCGAGTTCCGCCGGAAAGGTGGCGAGCAACCGCTGCGAGTACTCCACGATGCCCTCGTGCAGGTAGCGGGTGTGGGTGTTGAGCGTCTCGGCCTGGCGGGTGAGTGCGGCGACCACGTGCGGGTGGCAGTGCCCGACGCTGACCACGTTGTTGTACGCGTCGAGGTAACGCGTGCCGTCCGCGTCGAACATGTGGCTGCCGCTGCCGCGGACCAGGTGTACCGGCCGCTCGTAGAACAGCCGGTACGCCGGGCCCAGCAGGTGGGTGCGGGCCTCGATCAGCTTTTCGGTGTCGGGATCGGCCGACTGACCGGTGTAGCTGTTGGAGTCCATGATGTTCGAGAAACTCATCCCGTGCACCCCCTGCTCAGCGTTCGTGCGCCTCCTCCAACACGGTCCGACCCAGGTCGGAATACCGTTCCGGATCCCTGAATTTCAGGAACAGCGCCCACAGCACACCACCGATTCCGGCGATGCCGACAACATACGGGATTGCTGTGAAGATCCAGTCAGAAGCGGCTGAACCCGCAGCAAACGACGCGTTCTGGGCGAGCAGGTAGATGACGTAGAGCATGCCGACCCCGCCGAGCAGCGGAGCCAGGAAAGTGGTGAACCAGTTCGCCGTTTCGGGATGGCGCTTCTGGACATGGAAGTACGAGATCACCGAGAACGCCGCCAGCGCCTGGACGATCATGATGGCCGTCGTACCCAGCAATGCCATCAGGCCGTACAACCCGGTGTACGGGTCGCGTCCGGTGATGTCGAAGAACATCACCACCGCGGTCGCGAAGCCGGTCTGCACGAATCCCGCGATGTGTGGCGAGCCGTGCACCGGGTGGGTGGCACCGATGGTCTGGCGCATGCCGGGGATGACGTTCTCGCGGCCGAGTGCGTAAAGGTAACGCGCAGCGCAGTTGTGGAACGCCATACCGCAGGCGAAGGAGCCCGACATCAGCAGGATCTTGAACAGATCGACGGCCCACTGTCCGAGGTGCTCGTGCACCGGAGTGAAGAAGATGTCACCCGCGGTGGCCGAATCCTGTGCCAGTGCAACGGCGTTCTGCGGTCCGGTGCCGACGATGGCCAACCACGAGACCAGGACGTAGAAGGTGCCGATGCCGACCACCGAGCTGATCACCGCGATCGGGATGATCTTCTTGGGATTGCGTGACTCCTCGCCGTACATCGCGCTGGACTCGAAGCCCACCCACGACCAGAACGCGAAGAACAGGCCGACGCCGGCGGAACCGGCGACCGTGATCATGCTGCCGTCGGCACCGGCGACCTCACCGGACAGACTCTGAAAACCGTTGAGCGGGTTGAGCGATCCCAGAGACCAGCCCTGCGGACCGCCGCCGGTGAAGACCACCGACAGCGCCATCATGGCCAGCATGATGATCTCGGTGATCAGGAACACGGCGAGCACCTTGGCGGCCAGGTTGATGTCGAAGTAGGTCAGCACCGCGTTCACGGCGAGCATCACCACCGCGAAGAGAATCCAGGGCACGTCGACGCCGAAGAACGACTTGAACAGATCGTTCCCGAAGAACGAGAAGATGCCGATCAGCGACGCCTCGAACACCATGTAGGCCAGCGCCGTCAGGAATCCCGCGCCGAGACCGACGACGCGGCCCAACCCGTGCGATATGTACCCGTAGAAGGCACCGGTGGCAGTGATGTGCCTGCTCATCGCGGCGTAGCCGATGGCGAACAGGGTCAGCACGATGGTCGCGACGAAGTATCCGGCCGGCGCGTTGACGCCGTTGCCGAAGCCCACCGAGATCGGCACGTTGCCGACCATGGCCGTAATGGGGGCGGCGGTGGCGACCGCCATGAACAGCACACCGACCAACCCGACGGCGTTGGGTTTGAGGCGTTGGACGGAGGCGCCGGACGGGGCCGGTGGATCGATGATCTCACTCATTGCGGGTCCTAACTGAGGACGGTTTTCGGACCACTATTTGGTCTGATTTCCTGTCGTCGCCGACGGCATTGTGATGCGACGCAGCACATTGTCATCCCGCCCAGACCGTCGGGCAACTCGAAACTCGTTGCGGGTCAATCGCTTTGTTGCGGTCATGTAAACCGTTCGGTTTCGGTCTGCTCTGCGGCGTCTATTTGGTTCACACTCGGGGCATGTCCCTGACACCGGGCGGCCCCGTCGCCGAGGACGTGCGCCGACGCATCCTGTCCATGTTGGCCCTGGGTACCCTTCGCCCCGGCTCACGGCTGGGCACCGAACGGGAGATGGCGGCGAATTTCGCGGTGTCGCGCTCCACACTGCGCAGCGCGCTGCTGCCGCTGAGTCAGGCGGGCGTACTGGAGCGCCGCACCGGGCGCAACGGCGGCACGTTCGTGCGCGCCGACGTCGTCGAACGCAATGCCGCCGAACTGGCAGGGTTGCCGGATCGGTTGCGCACCGGTGGTCACACCAGCGCCACCCGCGTACTGACGACAGACCGCAGGCCGGCCACCCCGGTGGAGGCGCATGCCCTCGAAATCGCCGATGGTGCAGAGATATTCACGATCCGAAGGTTGCGGTTCGCCGACGGTGTGCCGCTCTCGGTGGATCTGGCCTGCTTCGTGGCCGCCCACGTGGAAGATCTGCTGGAACAGCCGCTCGGCGGTTCGCTGTATGAGTTGGTGCGGGTGCGGTACGGCCTCACCCCGGCCGCCACCACCGAGACCATCGAAGTGGTCAGCGCCAGTCCCCGCGAAGCGCAGTGGCTCGACATCGCCCACCGCAGGCCGCTCCTGGCCATCACGCGGGTCACCCGCGACAGCAGTGGCCGCCCGTTCGAGTACGCCTACGACTTGTTCCGGGCCGACCGGGTCCGGCTCACCGCCACCAGTCAGGGCGGTGTCGGTGCAGTGCAACGCTCGGTGTGCAGCGCCTGAGATCAGGCCCCGTGTGGGACAACGATGTCGGCGATGAGGGCCATGTGGTCGGCCTCCGGCACGAGCTCCGTTCGTACCGCGGTCGCGTCGGCATTGCGTAACAGCACATGATCGATTCCGACGGCAGGCACCCTTCGGGGACCGACCGGGAAGGTGCGGACCAGGCCCCCGCCGGCCTGCTCTGCGGCGTCGCGATAGCCGGTGGCCAGCAGTTCCCGGAACGGCAGCATGTCGTGGGTGGCATTGAAGTCCCCGGCCACGATCACCGCACCCGGACCGGCCTCGTCGGCCAACTCGCGCAGCATTGTCGGGAACTTCGCCATGTCGTTGCGCCACGACTCGATCGGCTGCGGCCACGGCGCGGCGAAATGGACCCCCACCAAGATCGGGGGAACCGCGACGTCCGGCACATGGACCCGGGACCGCAGCATCACCATCGAGTAGCCCGGGACATGTGCACTGTCGGTCAACGGGAACCGGCTCCAGATTCCGAGGCCGCCGGCCATCGGCTCGGGGTCGAAGATCCGGTGGCCGAAGGTGTTCTCCAGCCCGGCCGCGATCAACCCGTCGGCGGCCTCCTGCGTGAGCTCCTGTATTACGACGACATCGGCCGTCCGTTCGGCAGCGGCCACCACAGCGGCCGGATCCCCGCGCCCCATACCGAGATTCGAGGTGAACACCCGCACCGGTGCCGACTGCGCCGTCACCGCCTCGGGACCGAGGTACTGCGGCACCTGGATCACGGCGATCGCCAGCGTCAGCACCACGGCCAGCGCCGTCAGCACCCACCGCCGACCGAGCACCAGCAGCAACACCGCCACCGGGGCGGCCAAGGTCAGGTAGGGGGATGCCGTCGCCAACAGCACCGTGCCGTGGCGGCCCAGCGGTACGTAGCGCACCGCCAGACCCACCACGGCCACACCCGCCGCGACCACCCCGGAGAGGGTCGCGAGAATTCGGATCAACTCAGCCGAGCTTGCGCAGGCGCGGTTCCAGATCGTTCTTGAACAGGTCGAGGAACCGACGCTGATCGTGACCGGGGGCGTGGAACACCAGGTGGTTCAGGCCCCACTTGACGTACTGGCCGACCTTCTCGACCGCCTCATCGGGATCCGAGGCGACGATCCAACGCTTGGCGACCTGCTCGATGGGCAGCGCGTCGGCGGCCTTCTCCATCTCGATCGGGTCATCGATGGAGTGCTTCTGCTCCGGCGTCAGCGACAGCGGCGCCCAGAACCGGGTGTTCTCCAGCGCAGCCTCGGGATCCGGATCGTAGGAGATCTTGATCTCGATCATCCGATCGATGTCCTCGGCGTTGCGGCCGGCAGCCTCCGCACCCTCCTTCACGGCCGGGATCAGCTTGTCCTTGTAGAGCTCCTCACCCTTGCCCGAGGTGCAGATGAACCCGTCACCCGCGCGACCCGCGTACTTGGCCACCACCGGACCACCGGCAGCGATGTAGACCGGCACACCGCCCTCGGGCACGTCGTAGATCGAGGCGCCCTTGAGCTTGTAGTACTCACCCTCGAAATCGACGCGGTCGCCCAGCCACAGCTCACGCATGAGCTTGACCGACTCCCGCAGCCGGGCGAAACGCTCCTTGAACTCCGGCCACTGCCCGCTGTAGCCGGTGGCGATCTCGTTGAGCGCCTCGCCGGTACCCACCCCGAGGAAGATGCGGTCCGGGTACAGACACGCCATCGTCGCGAACGCCTGCGCGATCACCGCCGGGTTGTACCGGAACGTCGGCGTCAGCACCGAGGTGCCCAGCACGAGCCGCTCGGTACGCTCACCCACCGCCGTCATCCAGGCCAGCGAGAACGGCGCATGCCCACCCTCGTGCCGCCACGGCTGGAAATGGTCGCTGACCGTCGCGCTGTCCATCCCGGCCGCTTCGGCCAGCACCGCCAGCTCGACCAGTTCCCGAGGCGCGAACTGCTCCGCCGATGCCTTGTATCCCAGTTTCAGTTCAGCCACGGCTTCGTTTCTACTCCTATGCTTAAACTCGCGACATGGCAGCAGCCCTGACCGCGATCACCGAGCACGTGCACTTCGCACAGACCGACTTGGTCAACTGGACGCTGGTGACCGACGGGGACCGGGTCATGCTGATCGACGCCGGGTTCCCGGGCCAGCGCCAGGACGTCATCGGCTCGGTGAACCAAATCGGCTACTCCATCGACGACATCGCCGCGGTCCTGCTCACCCACGCTCACATCGACCACTTCGGCACCGCGATCTGGCTCGCGAAAACCCATGGCGTACCGGTGTTCTGCCACGCAACCGAGCTCGGTCACGCCAAACGCGAATACCTGGAGCAGGCCGCACCCGCCGATGTGGTGCGCAACATCTGGCAGCCCCGCTGGCTGAAGTGGGCGGCCACCATCACCGTCAAAGGCGGGATGAACCATGCCGGTATCCCCACCGCGCAGGCGCTGACCCCCGAGATCGCCGCCGGGCTGCCCGGGGCGCCCGTCGCCGTGCCGACGCCGGGTCACACCGGCGGACACTGCTCGTTCATCGTCGGCGGCGCCCTGGTCAGCGGCGACGCACTGGTGACGGGGCACCCGCTGCTGCGGCGCACCGGTCCGTCACTGCTTCCGGCGTTGTTCAACCACGACGAAGACGGCTGTCTGCGCAGCCTCGAGACGCTCGGTGTGCTGGGTACCGACATCATGCTTCCCGGCCACGGGCCGATGTGGCGCGGATCGATCGCCGACGCCGCCGCCACCGCCGCGGCCGTCCACGCTTAGTGCTGCAGGATCCGGTATCCCAGCAGGAAGAACCCGGTCAGGCACAAACCGCAGGCCAGCACGATCGTGGGCATCAGGACCATCTGGTCGAGTTCGTCGGGGTCGAACACCTCGTCGTCGTACACCGAACCGAACAGCACCCGGGCAAACCTGGTCCGGCGGAATGCGTGCATCCGCCGTCGTGACTCCGCCGAGTCCGCCCGGCGACCGATGAACAGCCGCAAAGCCACGCCGCTCGCAAACACCACCGCAGCCGCTACCAGTAGCAGCGTTCCCACGATTACCTGCAGACTCGGCATCGCAGGCCAGCCTAGCCGCTAACGACCCCACCGCTCGGCAAGCAGCTGGTGGGAGCGCAGCCGGTCGGCGTGCCGGTGCGTCACCGAGGTGATGACGAGTTCGTCCGCACCGCTGAGGCGTTGCAGCGCTTCCAGCCGGGTGGCCACCTGATCGGGATCACCGACGAATTGCGTTGCGATACGGTCCCGGACCACGTCCAACTGCTCGTCGGACAGCGGCCCACAGTCGTCCGGGTCCGGATAGGGCATGGCGCCACCGCCGGCCCGGACCGAATGCACCCAGTGCCCGTAACTGGACGCCAGATGCCGTGCGGTGGCTTCGTCGTCGGCGACGACCACGTCGGCCGACACCGCCACGTACGGCTCGGCCAGGAACTCCGACGGGGTGAATCCGTTGCGGTACACCTCGATTGCCTCCAGCGCAGTGGCGGGCGTGATGTGATAGCTCGCCACGAACGGCAACCCGCGCGCGGCCGCGACGCGTGCACTCTGCCCCTTGCTGCTGCCGAACACCCACGGTGTCAGGTCGGCGCCCGCACCGGGAACGGCCGTGCCCACCTCGTAACGGCCGGCGAGCATGGCCAGGATGTCGTCCACCTGTTCGGCGAAATCCGGTGTGAGCGCTTCGGGTTGCTGCAACACGGCCATCCGTGACCGCAACTGCGGGTCCCGCATCAGCGCACTGACGTCGTAGGGCGTCGGGATCACCACACCGTCGATCTCGTGCCACCGGCGCGGCGGCCTCGGCTCGCGCGGCTTGTCCCGCACCGCCTCGGCGCGTTTCTGACCCGAGCGGCCCACCCCGAGATCGATCCGGTCGGGGTAGAACGCTGCCAGGGTGCCGAAGCTCTCGACCACGGCGACCGCCGTGGTGTGGCCGAGTTGCACGGCAGCGGTGCCGACCCTGATCCGTTCCGTGGCCGCCGCGATCTGCCCCACCAGAACCGCGGGCGACGAACTGGCCACCGATACAAAGTGATGCTCGGCGACCCAATACCGTTGGTAGCCCCACTGTTCGGCGTGCCGGGCCAGGTCGACGGTGTTCCGCAGCGCGGTCTGCGCGTCGCTGCCCGCGCTGATCGGCGCCAGATCGAGGATCGAGAGCGGAGTGGTGGTCACGTCAGCTCCTTCTCGAAGGCGATCGGGAAGACCGTCCCCTCCCCCTCGGGCGGCAAAGGTGCGGTGAGCCGGGTGTAACCCGCGGAGTCGTAGAGCGCCTCGGCCTCCGGCTGCAGGTGACCCGTCGTCAGATAGACCCTCCGGTACCCGCGGGCGGCGATCTCACATTCGAGGTGGGCCAGCAGCACCCTGCCGTAGCCACGCTTGCGATAACGACTGTCGGTCCAGATGCGTTTGAGTTCGGCGGTGTCGGCGTCGAATCGGGTGAATGCGCCGCCCGTCACCGGCATACCGTCGAGCACGCCGATGTACAGGCCGCCGCCGGGCGGGGCGAACTCGTCGGCCGACTTCCCACGCAGCCAACCCATCATCTGCTCCGGCGTTCCGCCGTAGCGCCCCGAGTACTCCACGGACAGCTCGGCCAGCAGCGGGGCAGCCAGTGGATCATCCAGATCGACCGCGACGAACCGCACACCACTCACGGGGGCTGACTTAACCACCGTTCCGATACTCACGGCTGCTTCAACGCGCAACCACGGCCGCGATATGCCCACAGGCTCAGCCTGATCAAAACCCTGCCGAACCGCTCATTTCCTGGCCAGGTAGTAGTAGTTCGACGGGTCCTGCTCGATCTCGGTGACCTCCACGTCGGCGAATCCCGCGTCGGTCAGCATCGACACCGCCAACTGTCTGCCCCACATCGTCCCCAGCCCGGCTCCGCCCAGACCGAGCGAGACCGACATGCAATGGGTCAGAGACACCGCGTAGCGGTACGTGCTCATCACCGCGCCGATGTTGTCCTCCAGCCGGCTGGAAGCCTTGATGTCGGCCATCACCAGCACTCCACCCGGCCGCAGCGCACGGTAGATGTTCTCCAGCACCCGGGCGGGCTGGGCCTGGTCGTGGATCGCATCGAACGCGGTGATGAGGTCGTACGCCCCGGTCAGGTCGAGGTTCGCCAAGTCGGCGGAAAGGTACGAGACGTTGGTCAAGCCACGTTGCGCAGCCGCCGCAGCCCCGGTGGCGACCGCTCCTTCCGAGAAGTCGATTCCGGTGAATCGGCTGGCCGGATAGGCCGCGGCCATCAGGCCGATCGCGTACCCGCTGCCGCAACCGAAATCGGCGACGTCGATGCCGCTCTCGAGCCGTTGCGGCAGGTCGTCGACCAACGGCAGCACGGCACTGACCAGGGCGGCGTCGAACACCTCGCCACTGCGCTCGGCCATCACGGTGTGGAAGCGCGGATAGTCGTCGTAGCTCAGACCACCGCCGTCCCGGAAGCAGCCGAGGATCTTCTGTTCGACCTCGCACATCAGCGGCACGTACTGGGCCAGACGCGCCAGGTTGCCCAGACCGGACTCGCGCGTCAGCGCAGCGGCGCGGTGTTCGGGCAACCGGTATGTAGAGGCTTCCGCGTCGTAGTCGACCACGTGTCCCGCGGCCAGCCCGCCGAGCCATTCGCGGACGTAGCGTTCATCGAGGCCCGCGGCCGCGGCGATCTCGGTGCTGGTTGCCGACGGCAGCTTGGCCATCACGTCGAACAGCCCGGTCTGGTGGCCGATGCTCAACAGCAGGGTCAACCCCGCACTGTCGATCGCCGCGGTCATCCGTTCGGAGAAATCCTCTGCGGTTTCGGTAATTGCCTGCTGATCGGTGCCATTCGCCATCACGCCCGCCCAGACTACGCCGCCTCGGCCACCCCCTTCCGCGCAAAACTTGACACGTGTAAAGTTCGCCGCCATGGACAACATCAGGGGCAAGACCATCGCGATCACCGGCGCCGCCCGCGGCATCGGTTACGCCACCGCCAAGGCCCTGCTGGCCAAAGGCGCCCGGGTCGTCATCGGTGACCGTGACGTGGCCCTTCAGGAGTCGGCCGTCGTCGAGCTGACCAAGCTCGGCCAGGTCTCCGGCTACCCGCTCGACGTCACGGACCGGGAATCGTTCGCGACATTCCTGGACAAGGCCCGCACCGACGGCGGCGGCCACATCGACGTGCTGATCAACAACGCCGGTGTGATGCCGGTCGGGCCGTTCCTGGAGCAGAGCGAGCAGTCGATCCGGTCGAACATCGAGGTCAACGTCTACGGCGTGCTCACCGGCTGCCAGCTGGCACTGCCGGACATGGTCAAGCGTCGCCGCGGCCACGTCATCAACATCGCGTCGCTGTCGGGCCTGATCCCGCTGCCCGGCCAGGTGGTCTACGTCGGCGCGAAGTACGCCGTCGTCGGGCTCACCACCGCGCTGGCCGACGAGATGGCACCGCACGGGGTCGACGTTTCGGTGATCATGCCGCCGTTCACCAACACCGACCTCATCTCGGGCACCAAGTCCGGCGGGGCCATCAAGCCCGTCGAACCCGAAGACATCGCCGCCGCGATCATCAAAACGCTCAACAAGCCCAAGACGCACGTGTCGGTGCCGCCGCCGCTGCGCTTCACCGCGCAGGCGGCGCAGATGCTGCCGCCCAAGGGCCGTCGCTGGATGAACAAGAAGCTGGGCCTGGACAACGTGTTCCTGGAGTTCGACACCGCCAAGCGCAAGGCCTACGAGGACCGGGCCCAGGCCGCTCAGGGCGTCATCGACTCCGACGGCAAGAGCTAGCCGAAGGTCGGCAGCTCGGCTCCGTGACGGTAGCCCTCGATCACGTCGAGGGCACCGTCGAGCAGTTCCTCGTGGGTGAACTCGTAGCGCTCGACGCTGCCGACGAACACCACCCGGACGATCTCGCCGTCCTCGGCCGCGTCCAGCCACAGTGAGGTCACCGGCAGGCCGTCGTCGACCTGGGCGCCGGACGGCTCGTAAAACCACACCGCGTAGTCGTCGTTGGACTGTTCCTCGTCAAAAGTCCAGCCGCGCGCGGTGATTCGATCGTCGAACTCGGCCAGATCGGCGACGACGGCATCCGGGATGTCGGCCAACTCATCGACCATCTCGTGGGGCACCAACCGCGTGTCACGAGCGGCCTGCCGCTTGCGGCGGCGGGCCTTCTTGGCGTCGGAGCCCTTGGACACGCCTGGCCCGCCTAGCTCAGCGCCTGGTCGAGATCGGCGATCAGATCCTCGGTGCCCTCCAGGCCGATCGAGATGCGCACGACACCGTCGCCCAGTCCGATCGCGGCGCGCCCCTCCGGGCCCATGGCCCGGTGCGTCGTCGTCGCCGGGTGGGTGATCAGTGTCTTGGAGTCACCGAGGTTGTTCGAGATGTCCACGACGCGCAGCTTGTCGAGCACCTCGAAGGCGCGCGCCTTGCCGTCATTGGCATTCAGCTCGAAGGTGACGACGGTGCCGCCACCACGCATCTGCCGCTGCGCCAGGTCGTACTGCGGGTGCGACTTCAGGAACGGGTACTTCACCCATCTCACCGACGGATGGCCTTCCAGGAACTCGGCGATCCGCTGGGCCGAGCGGTTCGAATAGTCCACCCGGACCGCAAGCGTCTCAAGGCCTTTCAGCAGCGTCCAGGCGTTGAACGCGCTGATCGCCGGGCCGGTGTGGCGCATGAGCTTCTGCACCGGGCCGTCGATGTACTCCTTGTCACCGAGGATCGCCCCGCCGAGCACGCGGCCCTGCCCGTCGATGTGCTTGGTGCCCGAATACACCACCACGTCCGCGCCGAGCGGCATGCCCTGCTGCAGCAGCGGCGTGGCGAAGACGTTGTCCAGCACCACCTTTGCACCGGCGGCGTGGGCCAGTTCGGATACCGCGGCGATGTCGACGAGGGACTGCATCGGGTTGGAGGGCGTCTCGAAGAACACCGCGGTCGTCGGAACGGACAGTGCCTCTTCCCACTGCGCGAGGTCCTCGCCGTCGACGAACACGGTCTCCACACCCCAGCGGGGCAGGATCTCGTTGCACACCACGAAGCAGGATCCGAAGAGGCTGCGGGCGGCCACGAGGCGGTCACCGGCACCCAACAGGGCACCGAGCGCGGTGAAGACCGCCGCCATGCCGGTGGCAGTCGCGAACGCAGCCGGAGCGTCCTCGATGAGCCGCAGTCGCTCCTCGAACATCGAGATGGTCGGGTTGCCGTAGCGGGAGTAGACGAAGCGGTCGATCTCGCCGGTGAACGCCTTCTCGGCCGCGGATGCGGACTCGTAGACGTACCCCGAGGTCAGATACATCGCCTCGGCGGTTTCCTCGAACTCCGAACGCAACAGACCGCCACGCACGCCGATGGTGGCCTGGCTGACGCCCTCGGGCAGAGCAGCCGGTATCCGGACAGATGGGATGTCAGTCATGTTGTTTTCGACTCTGCTACTCAACTCTGTGTCCAAGGCAGACCGACGGCTTTCCAACCGGTAGCGCCACGGTGGCGGAACTCGTCGAGATTGCCCTCGAATCCGTCGAGGATGTTGTACGACGGCGCGATGCCGGCCGCAGTGGCGGCCTCGGCCGCACCGATCGAACGGTTGCCGGAACGACACAGGAAGACCACCGGACGCTCACCCGGCGTTACTCCTGACGCCTTGAGATCGTCGACGAAGGCGTCGTTGTGCCCGCCGTCCGTGCGGTTCCATTCCACGTACACCACGTCACGCTCGAGGGTGGACAGATCCGGCACGCCGACGAAGCGCCACTCGGCGTCGGTACGACAGTCCACCAGCACGGCCTCGGAATTCTCGCTCAGAAGCTTCCAGGCCTCCTCAGGCGTGATGTCACCTGCATAGCTCACGGGCGTGAGTCTCCCATACTCGAGCAGACGCGCCATTGGCCGTCCTCACGCACGAACGCCGTCTCGCTGTTCACCTTGGCGTCGGGGGTGTTGCCGAAGTGGTAGACCACCGTTGCGGTGGCCCGATCACCCTCGATGTGCACCCCGGTCACGTCGTCCACATACCTGGCACCCTGCTTGGCCACCGAGTCACGCTGCCGGGCAATGAAATCGGCTTCGGTGCCACGTTGCGCGACGCAGGTGTGATCGGAGAACTCGCCGAAGCTCTCCCGCTGCAGAGCGTCGTTCTGGCCGACTGCGGCGAGGCTCACCTTCTGCTCCTCGCTGCGCCCGTCGCTGCCGAACGTGTTGAGCAGAACGACAACGATCACCACGAGCACAATGATGGCCAGCGCGCCGAGGAACGGCGCCATCGTGGGCCGGTCCCCCGTTTCCTCCGTGTCCTCAGCCATCAACGGTTCACCACAGCTTGCGCAGCGCGGAGCCGACCCGGCGGGCACGGTCCCGGGCGATGATCACATCGGGCGCGGTGGCCAGGGCCACCCCGAGCCGCCGTGGGGCGTCGGATTCACCCGGTCGGCCGAACAACCGCACATCGCTTTCCGACGTGGCCAGCGCGTCGGCCAACACACCGCTGATGTCGCCCGACAGTTCACCGGTGTCGGCTCCGCCGTAACTGACCTCGGCAGCCGCCGGGGAGATCATGATGGTGTCGACCGCCAGGCCCAGGATCGCCCTGGCGTGCAGCTCGAACTCCGACAGCCGCTGCGACCGCAGTGTCACCAGCCCACTGTCGTGCGGCCGGATCCGGACATCGGAGAAGTACACGTCGTCGCCCTGCACCAGCAGCTCGACCCCGAACACCCCACGCCCGCCCAACGAGTTGACGATCCGGGCGGAGATCGACTTCGCGGCGTCCAGCGCAGCCGGTGACAGGGGCTGAGGCTGCCAGGACTCCAGTACATCGGTACCGACCTGACGGTGCCCGATCGGCTCGCAGAACTGCACCCCGGGACCGGACGGTCCGGCGGTGCGCACGGTCAGCATCGTGATCTCGTAATCGACCTCGACGACAGACTCAGCCAGCACGCGGTTCTGCGCGATGTGTCCGGCGGTGGTCGCCCGCTGCCAGGCCGGTTCGACGTCGTCGGACCGCAGCATCACCGACTCCCCGTCGCGCTGCGCGCCCACCACCGGCTTGACCACCAGCGGGAAACCGGCATGCTCGGCCACCGCGGTCAGCTCGTCGACCGACCCGGCGAACCAGAACGGCACCGTGGGCAGGCCCAGCTCGTCCGACGCCAGGCGGCGCAGACCCTCGCGGTCCTGACTGAGCCGAATGCTGCGCGGTGTGGGCAGAACCTCGATGCCGCCCCGCTCCGCCACCGCGACGAGCGCGTCAGCAGCGATGACACCGGACTCGGCCACCACGTAGCGCGGCTGCTCCCGCTCGATCAGCGCAGCGAGTTCCTCTGCGTCATTCATCTTGATCACCGCAGAGCGGTCCGCGACGCCGTGCGCGGGGGCGTAGTAGCGGTCCGCGGCGACCACGACTCCGCCCAGCCGCTGAAAGGCCAGCGCGAGCTCCCGGCTCAACTCACCCGAACCCAGCAGCAGCACCGTCGCCGCCGGATCGGTGGGCTTGGGGGACTCCGTGGGCTTGGGGGACGGAGCCTCTTCGGCACCGTCGACCTGATCATCCGTCAGGTCATCAGTCTGCGCGTCCTCAATCGATTCACTCATCGCACGCACCAGCCTGCCAGATCGTCACCCGACCCGGTGGTCGATATAGCACCAACGCCAGCTCTCCCCGGGTTCTGCCGAGCGCATCACCGGATGGCCACTCTGGTGAAAGTGCTTGGTGGCATGCTGATGCGGACTTGAGTCACAGCAACCGACGTGACCGCACGTCATGCACATCCGCAGATGCGCCCAGTTGTCCTCGCCGTCTTCCTCACATTCCTGGCATCGACCAGGGGTCACGGGATGCGGCTCGGCAACCTCCGCGTTCAGATGCTCACAGGTGCGAGGCGCCGGGTTGTGCTCGCGCCGCCGTGATCTCCTCAACATGTTGACCAAGGATAAGCAAGCACACGAAGGAGGGCTGACAGCGTGGGTGCCTCACTCTTGGCGGCCTTGGTGGCCGCAATCCTGCTGGCCGCCGTAGCGCGCCGCTTCGACGTCTCCGCGCCGCTGGCCTTGGTGGTGGCCGGCCTGGCCGGCAGCGCGTTACCCGGCTTCCACGACGTACACCTGGACCCCGACCTGGTGCTCTTCGTGATCCTGCCGCCGCTGCTGTGGTCGGCGGGACTGGAGAGCAGCTACGTGGCGCTGCGCCGCAACATCCGCCCCATCGGGTTCCTGGCCGTCGGGCTTCCGCTGGCCACCACATTCGTCGTCGGCATCGTCGCCTTCCACATCGTGCCCGAACTCACCATCGCCGCGGCCCTGACCCTCGGCGCGATCGTGGCCCCGCCAGACGCCGTGTCGGCAACCGCCGTCGGCCGCCGGCTCGGGCTGCCGCGGCGCACCATGACGCTGTTGGGCGGGGAGAGCCTGCTCAACGACGCCACCGCGCTGACCGCCTACAAGGTCGCTCTCGGCGCGGCCATCGGCACCGCTGCCACCTGGCGAGGCGGGCTGAGCACGTTCGCCCTGGCCGCGGTCGGCGGCGTGGTGGTGGGCTGGGTGATCGGGATGGTGGTGAACTTCATCCGCACCCGGCTCGACGATCCGCTGGTCGAGAGCGCCATCGGCCTGGTGGCGCCGTTCTTCACCTACCTGCTGGCGGAGGAGATCCACGGCTCGGGCGTGATCGCCGTGGTGGTGGCCGCTCTGCTGCTGGGCCAGCGTGAGTCCCAGGCCAGCTATGCCACCCGGCTGCAGGACAAGGCGGTGTGGAAGGCGCTGCAGCTCATCCTGGAATCATTCGCGTTCCTCTTGATCGGCCTGCAGCTGCCGAAGGTGATCAGCGAGCTGGCCGGAATCTCGGCGGCCACGCTCGCCATCTCGTCGGCCGCCGTGCTCGTCACGGTGATCGGGGTGCGAATGGTGTGGGTTTACGCGACCACCTATCTGCCCCGCCTGCTGTCCAAGCGGATCCGCGACCACGAACCCGAACCGCCGCGAGCCCAGGTGTTCGTTGTGGCCTGGGCGGGTATGCGTGGCGTCGTGTCCCTGGCCGCAGCGTTCGGTGTCCCAGCCACCACGCTGTCCGGCGATCCGTTCCCGGGCCGCCCGCAGTTGGTGTTCCTGACCTTTGTGGTCGTGGTCGGGACCCTGTTGCTGCACGGCCTGACGCTGCCGTGGTTCATCCGGGTCCTCGGCGCCCAGGGCGACGAGGCACACAGCGATGCGATCGCCACCGCCGCCGCGCAGGACAAGGCCGCCCGCGCCGCGGCCGAGCGACTCGATGAGTTGCTTGCCGAGCAGTCGGCGACCGCAGACGTGCCCCAGCGCGCCGCCGACGTGTTGCGGGCCTGGAACACCCGCCGCCGCAACGCCGCCTGGGAGCGTCTGGGCCGCGACGACGCCGACATCGGTGAGAGCCCGACATCGGCATTCCGTCGGCTGCGCCTGGAAATGCTTGCCGCCGAACGGGACACGTTCATCGCCGAGCGCGATGCCGGCCACATCGACGACGAGGTCCTGCGTACTGTGCTCCATGGGCTCGACTTGGAAGAGGCGACACTGAACCGTGATTAGGCGTCTGGCGTGGCTGGCTGTGTTGGTTGTGATCGTCTCCGGCGCGCTCCTGGGCCTGCTCAGCGGCGGCGACGCCGCCTCGCAGTCACCGGTCGCTGTCCCGGCTGATGCCGAGTCGGCGCGGGCCGACGCGCTGCGGGCCGACTTTCCCGGTGGAGATCAGGTTCCGGCGATCCTGGTGGTGACCCGCGCCGACGGCGCCGAACTCACCATGGGCGACGTCGACGCCACCGCCGATGCGCGCCACCGGATGACCGACGCACCCGGGCCGCCGTTGACCGTCTCCGACGACGGCAAGGCCGCGGTGGTCACCGTGCCACTGAAGGCCGACCTGTCCGGCTTCGGACTGAACGACGCCGTCAAGAATTTGCGCACCACCGCGAACGACGGCCTGCCTGCCGAGCTTCGGGCCCAGATCACCGGCGGCCCGGCGTTCGGCGCCGACATCGCCAATTCATTTGCCGGAGCGAACATCACACTGCTCGCGGTGACCGCGGCCGTGGTGGCCCTGCTGCTGATCGTCACCTACCGCTCACCGGTTCTGTGGCTGGTGCCGCTGCTGGTGATCGCCTTTGCCGACCGCGTCGGCGCCGTCGTCGGCACCGCGGTGGCCTCCGGACTCGGGCTCAGCCCGGACGGTTCCACCTCGGGAATCACCAGCGTGCTGGTGTTCGGTGCGGGCACCAACTATGCGTTGCTGCTCATCTCGCGGTACCGGGAGGAACTGGGGCGCACCGAGCAGCACCGCGAAGCTCTGGTGGTCGCGGTACGGGCCGCCGCCCCGGCGATCGTTGCCAGTAACGCGACCGTCGTACTGGCCCTGCTGACCTTGCTGTTCGCCTCGGCGCCCAGCAACCGCAGTCTCGGCGTGCAGGCCGCGTCGGGTCTGGTGGTCGCCGCGATCTTCGTCCTGGTCGTGCTGCCACCGCTGCTGGCCCTGTGCGGCAAACGACTGTTCTGGCCGTTCATTCCCCAGGTCGGCGCCACACCGCTGACCGAAACCGGTATCTGGCACCGAATTGCGGACTCGGTGGCCCGCAAACCCGCCCGGGTGGCTCTGGTCTCGCTGGCCGGCCTGGCCCTCCTGTGCACCGCCCTGTTGTCCACCCCGATCGGGCTGACGCAGACCGAGCAGTTCCGGGTACAGGCCGAATCGGTGACCGGCTATCAGACATTGGCCGCGCACTTCCCGAGCGGCCTGACCGATCCCACCCGCGTCATCGCCTCCACCGCCAAGGGCGGTGCGGTGCAGCGGGCGATCACCGATACTCCCGGCGTCGTCTCCGCCTCACCTGCCGGTCAGTCCCCCTCCGGCCTGAGCCAGTGGTCGGTGGTCCTCAAGGGCGAACCCGCCTCCGATGAGGCCTTCGAAACCATTGATGCCCTTCGTGATTCGGTGCACGCGGCGGACCCCAGCGCGCTCGTGGGCGGGTCCGATGCCCAGGCCAGGGACACCGCCGCGGCCGCCCAGCGCGACCGCCTCGTGGTGATCCCGGCGATCCTCGCGGTGGTGCTGGCGGTGCTCTACCTCCTGCTGCGGTCCGTGTTCGCGCCGCTGGTGCTGGTCGGGGTGACGGTGCTCAGTGCACTGGCCGCGCTCGGACTGGGCGGCTGGGCCAGCGTCCACCTGTTCGGATTCCCCGCCCTGGACAACAGCACCCCGCTGTTCGCCTTCCTGTTCCTGGTGGCCCTCGGCGTGGACTACACGATCTTCCTGGTGACCCGGGCCCGTGAGGAGACCCCCGAGTTCGGCACCCGACAGGGCATCGTGCGGGCGGTGTCGGCCACCGGCGCAGTGATCACCAGTGCCGGTGTGGTGCTGGCGGCGGTGTTCTGCGTGCTGGGCGTCCTGCCGCTCATCGTGCTGACGCAGCTGGGCATCATCGTCGGGCTCGGCATCCTGCTGGACACCTTCGTGGTCCGCACAGTGATCATCCCCGCGCTGTTCACCTTGATCGGCCCCCGCATCTGGTGGCCGGGTCTGCACGCCGAGCGCTAACTTGGCAGATGTGCAGGAGCTGCGAGTCCCGACGAAACTCGGCCGTCTCCGCGTCCAGGTCCGCGGCGACGGCGACGCGGTCCTGTTCTGGCCCAGCCTGCTGATGACCGGGGACATGTGGGCCGGCCAGATGCGGGAGTTCGAACCCGACCACCGGGTCATCGTCGTCGACCCACCCGGCCACGGCGGCAGCGAAAAGCTGACGGCCCCATTCAGTTTCACCGACTGCGCAGCCACCGTCGCCGACATCCTCAACAGTGTCGGCGTCGAACGCACCCACTTCGTCGGCAACTCCTGGGGCGGGATGATCGGTGGGACGTTCGCGGCGTTGCACCCGGACCGCATCGGGCGCGCCGTGTTGATGAACTGCACGGCGTCGCCCGCCGGGCGCGGGCAAAAGCTCGAGTACGGCCTGCTGCTGCGGATGGCCAAAGCGCTCAGGGGAATCCGCGGTCCACTCACCCGCCCGGTCCTCGCGGCCTTCCTGGGCCCGACGACATTTGACACACGTCCCGAAGTGGTCGCCTTCGTGCGGGATGCCGTGCACCGCGTCGACGTCGATTCCGCTGCCTGGGCGGTGACGAGCGTGGTGCCGCGCCGGCCGGATCAGCGGGCTCTGTTCTCTCGCGTGAAAGCACCCGTCCTCGTGGTCGCCGGTGCCGAAGATGCCACGTTCCCGCTTACGGAGACCATCGCGATGGCCGACGCCATTCCGGGCGCGGACGTGACGGTGCTCGACGGCGTCGCGCACCTGGCCGCACTGGAGAATCCCCGCCTCGTCAACACGTTGATCAGGGATTTCCTGGCACGCGGGTAGCGTCGGGGCATGACTGGGCCGATCACGCTGCCGCCAGTACACATGCGGCGCAATGCCTTCGACCCGACGCCAGACCTGCGTGAGATCCGTGAGACCGACGGGGTACGCAAGGTCATCAGCGCGCTCGGCAATCCCGTGTACCTGATCACCCGCCACGAGGACGTCAAGGCGGTGTTGAGTGACCACGAGCGGTTCTCCAACAGCAGACCACCCGGTTTCGCCCTGCCCGGGGCGCCCCAGATGTCCGAGGAAGAACTGGCCAGCGCCCGGGCCGGCAACCTGTTGGGACTTGACCCGCCTGACCACCAGCGGCTGCGACGCATGCTCACCGCGGAGTTCACCATCCGCCGGATGAAACGTCTCGAACCTCGGATCGTCGAGATCGTCGACTCCCGACTCGATGCGATGGCAGCGGCCGGCCCACCCTCGGATCTGGTGGCCGACTTTGCGCTGCCCATCCCGTCGCTGGTGATCTGCGAGCTGCTCGGGGTGCCCTACGAGGACCGCGACGACTTTCAGGACCGCTCCACGCACCAGCTCGACCTGTCCCTGTCCATCGCGGAACGTCTTGCGCTGCAACAGCAGAGCCGCGACTACATGCGTGGCCTCGTCCTGCGAGCCCGCCAGGATCCGGGCGAAGACATTCTCGGCATGCTGGTCCGCGACCATGGTGGCGAGCTGTCCGACGACGAGCTCGTCGGCATCGCTGGGCTGCTGTTGCTCGCCGGGCATGAGACCACGTCGAACATGCTGGGCCTGGGTGTTCTGGCATTGCTGCGCCATCCCGATCAACTGGCGGCCGTGCGCGACGACCCGGATGCCGTCGGCCCCGCCGTCGAGGAACTGCTGCGCTGGCTGTCCATCGTCCAGAACGCCATCCCGCGCTTCACGACCACCGAGGTCGACGTTGCCGGCGTGCGGATACCGGCCGGCGAGTTGGTCTTCGCCTCCCTACCCGCGGGCAACCGGGACCCCGATTTCATCGACACCCCCGACCTGCTCGACATCCGCCGCGGCGCGCCCGGGCATCTGGCTTTCGGCCACGGCGTGCACCACTGCCTCGGTGCTCCGCTGGCCCGCATGGAGATGCGGATCGCCTTCCCGGCCCTCCTGCAACGGTTCCCGAACCTCGCGCTGGCAGAGCCGTTCGAGGACGTCGCCTACCGGTCTTTCCACTTCATCTACGGGCTCAAATCGTTGGCGGTAACGTGGTGAGCGCCATGAAAGTAGAAGCAGATCGGGATGCCTGCATCGCATCGGGCAACTGTGTGATGGTCTCCGACGTCGTCTTCGATCAGGACGATGACGGCGTCGTCGAAGTCCTCGTCGATGAGGTGCCCGACGATGAGATCGCGCATGCGCGCGAGGCCGTCAAGCTGTGCCCGGCAAGCGCATTGAAGCTGACCGGGGACTGACGCCCAGCCGCTCAGAAGGGTGGTGGTGGTCCGTTTTCTTCGGCGAGCCAGGCTTGGTAGTCGCGTTCGTAGGCGAGGTCGTTGTTGAGTTCGGCGCGCAGGCGTCGTTCTTCGGCGATGCGGTCACGTTGGTCTTGTTCGCGGGTGCGTGAGCGTTTGGGCATCTTCGCACCGCGGTTCAGGTTCGGGTCCAGGCCGGGCGCGTCAGGTTCGGGGTCGGGGAGGTTGAGGTCCCCGGTGGGGTGGGCCAGGGTCGGGAACAGTGCGGCGCCGTGGGGTTCGGTCACATGGGTGTGTCCGGTGGGGGTGGTGAATTCGATGGTGCCGTCGGGGCGTTGACGATCGGTCCAGCCGGGGCAGAACGTTTTGACCAAATGGTGTGCCCGGCAAAATAGTTTGGTGTTCGACGGATGCGTCGGCCCGGTGGGCCAGGGCGCGGTGTGGTCAATGTCGCAGCGTTCAGCGGGGGCATCACAACCGGGGAACCGGCAGGTCAGATCGCGCCACCGGATGAACTCCGACAAGGCCACCGAGGGGCGGTACCGCGGCTCGCCGACCGCAGCGGACTCAGCGTCGGCGATGTCTGAGTCGGTGGCCGTGGTCTGCGGATCCGGCGCATTCCCGGTAGGCAGGCGCACCGGTTTGACCGTGCCGGTGGCGGCCAGATCCCGCACGGACTCGGCGGGCAGGATGCCATGGCCGACCAGATACCCCGGATCATCACAAGTGCCGTCCACGGTGGATTGGTCGGCCAGCACATGCACCATCGCGGCATCGGCGGCCGCCCGCTGCTGTGCGGCGGGGCAGTCCTCGCGCCGGCACAGGCACGGCATGCGGGATTCCAGTCGGGCCACCGGCCCGACCGCGTCGGCGCGGCGCTGTTCGCGGGTGCGCGGATCGTGCGTACACACCGTGTCGGCCACGGCATCCAGGCGTTGGCTCAGTGCCACCCCGTCAGCGGCGTGGATGTTGGCCCACACCGAGGCCATGCCGGGGCTGCTCGCCTCCACCTGAACAAACCGCCCGTCATCGATCGGGGGTGGAACCCGCACCCCGTTGGGGTCGAGTTTGGCGATCCACTGATCCACCCGATCCCGCAACTGCCGTTCAGACAACCGCATCCACCGATGCGCCCGGGCCGCCAGTTCCTCATCCAGGCCGGCCCACACTGCGGGGTCGACGATGCCGGTGCGGGCGATGAGCATCCGCACCACCCGGTAATCGATGTCCCCGGCGGCGAACCGGGCCGCCACCAACGGCAGTTTGTCGCGCAATACCCGGGCGTGATGAATCTGGGTGCCGGCCCGGCCGCGACTGATCCGCAACGCCGCTGATACTTCTGCAGAGACTTCTTCGAACGGGTCGGTGGTCCAAAAGATCGACTCGGCCAACTCCTGCTCCCGCAGACTGTCCAACGCCCCGATCGCGGCCAGGCGCCCCGCGATCGCCGCCGACTCCGCCCGCGCCGCGGCACTGATCTTGTCGATCAGCGCCACATCGGAATCAGCCTCGAACATGTGTGCTACTCCTCATGTTCTTGTGGGTAGTTGAGGGTTCAGGCCGCCGAGGCAGAGGTAGATCATTGAGGTCAGTGCTTTGGCGGAGTGGT
>NZ_JBZDPT010000002.1:0-181611 GCF_058270035.1 Mycobacterium shunyiense
GTCTGACGTGGAGGAAGCTGGCGAAGTCGCCGCTGACGTTGAGTCCACCGATGTAGCCGACGAGCCGGAACTCGAATCTGAGGAAGCCACCGAGGAGCAGACTGCTGACGAGACCGCGGATGACACCGAAGGCGAGGAAGCGGTAGTCGACACCGATACCGACACCGAAGACGCCCTTCCGGTCGAGACTGGTGAGTCTGAGACGTCGGTGGATGCCGATGAGGTCGACCAGGCGGATGACGTCGAGGTCGAGGCCGACGAAGGCGCCGCGGACACAGCCGAGGAGCCAGATACCGACGAAGAGGCTTCCGAGGAGCCCGCGGCCGAAGCTGCGGATGAGGCCGTCGACGAAGACGAGACCGACGAAGACGTGACTGCCGACGAGGACGTCTCCGACGAAGCCGAACCGGAATCACCCGCTGCTGTCGAGCCTTCGGAGCCTTCCGAGGCAACCAAGCAGGGCGGTCGGGTGCGTCGCTGGTTCCGCCGTAACCGGTAAGGGTCGGGCTCTGGCATCCTGGCTGTATGACTGATCCGTCGCAGTCCGGAGGCTCCTCGGATATCCCGTCGTCGGCCGGCTTTCCGCCGCCCGCGGGGTATCCGCCGCCGCCACCGGGCTATCCGCCCTATCCACCGGCGTTCGTGGATCCGAGCGCGCCCTTCGGCCGTCATCCGGTGACCGGCGAACCGCTCTCCGACAAGTCGAAGGTTGTGGCCGGGCTGCTGCAGTTGGTCGGGCTGTTCGGCTTTGTCGGCCTCGGGCGGATCTACCTGGGCCAAACCGGACTGGGCATCGCCCAGTTGATCGTGGGCTTGGCCACCTGCACCATCGGCGCCATCATCTGGGGGCTCGTCGACGCGATCCTGATCTTCACCGACAAGGTTCGCGACCCGTACGGGCGTCCACTGCGCGATGGAACCTAGCGGCCTCACCTCCACGACGGCCGGGCGATACTCGCTGCTGGCGGCGGGATTGCTCGGGGCCGGCGCGGTGGCCTACACCGGTGTGGCGGATCCACACCGTCCCGGGTTCCTGTTTCCTGGCTGCCCGTTCAAGGCCCTGACCGGATTGAACTGTCCGGCCTGTGGCGGGCTGCGGATGGCCCATGATCTGCTGCACGGCGACGTGGCCGCGGCGATCGTGGACAACGTATTCGCCTTGGTCGGTCTGCCTGCGCTGATGGTGTGGATGTTGGTGCGGTGGCGGTTGGGCAAGGCGCTGTTTCCGATGCCCGCGGTGGCGACGATCGTGGTCGCGTTGGTGCTATGGACGGTGGTGCGTAACCTGCCGGTCTTCCCACTGGTCCCGACGTTAAGCGCTCAGTAGTAGCCCACCTGCGCTGATACACTGAAAATTCGGGCCGGTGCAGTCCCGGGACCAGGATGTTCCGGACTTGCGGAGGTGCGATCAAGTGCTGTTCTCGGCATTGCCAGATGCGCAGGGGCTGTATGACCCCGCCAACGAGGCCGATTCCTGCGGCGTGGCTATGATCACCGACATTCAGGGCCGCCGCTCCCACGGCATCGTCACTGACGGGCTGATCGCCCTCGAGCACCTCGAACACCGAGGTGCCGCCGGGGCCGAGCCCAACAGCGGCGACGGCGCCGGCATCCTGCTGCAACTGCCGGTCGAACTCCTGACTGACGTGGTCGACTTCGCGCTGCCGGCCTCTGCCGCCGACGGCAGCCACAGTTTCGCCGCGGGCATCTGTTTTCTGCCGCAGGATCAGGACGCGCGCGGTGCTGCGCGCGCCCGCATCGAAGCACTGGCCGCTGAGGAGGACCTTGAGGTTCTCGGCTGGCGCGAGGTGCCGGTGGATCCGGACGGCGCCGAGATCGGTTCGACGGCGTTGGGCTGCATGCCCCACATGGCACAGTTGTTCGTCGCGGCACCAGAGGTCGACGGCAACCGGCCGAGCGGTGTCGAGCTGGACCGCAAGGTCTATCCACTGCGCAAGCGTGCCGAACAGGGCCAGGGCGCCGATGCGGTGTACTTCGCGTCGTTGTCCAGCCGGACCATCGTGTACAAGGGCATGCTGACGACAATGCAGCTGCCGCAATACTTTCCGGATCTGCGGGACGAGCGCTGCATGAGCGCGATCGCCATCGTGCACAGTCGCTTCTCCACCAACACATTTCCGTCGTGGCCGTTGGCGCATCCGTTCCGCTTCGTCGCCCACAACGGCGAGATCAACACCGTGCGGGGTAACCGCAACCGCATGCATGCCCGGGAGGCGCTGCTGGCCAGCGCCCTGATTCCTGGCGATCTGAGCCGGTTGTCGCCGATCTGCAGCCCCGACGCCTCTGATTCGGCGTCCTTCGACGAGGTGCTTGAGCTGCTGCACCTGGGCGGGCGTAGCCTGCCGCACGCGGTGCTGATGATGATTCCGGAGGCGTGGCAGAACGCCACCACCATGGACGCCACGGAGCGCGCGTTCTGGAAGTTCCATGCTTCGCTGATGGAACCGTGGGATGGGCCGGCCTGCGTGACGTTCACCGACGGCACCGTGGTGGGGGCAGTACTGGACCGCAACGGTCTGCGGCCGGGACGCTGGTGGCGCACGGTCGATGACCGGGTCATCCTCGCCAGCGAGAGCGGTGTGCTCGACGTGCCGTCGGGCGAGATCGTCGCCAAGGGGCGCCTGCAGCCCGGCAAGATGTTCCTGGTCGACACCGCTGCGGGGCGCATCATCGGAGACGACGAGATCAAGGAGCAGTTGTCCGCCGCCGAACCCTACGGCGAGTGGCTGCATGCCGGGCTGCTCGATCTCGGTACGTTGCCCGAGCGGGCCCGGACTCAGCCGAATCACGACTCGGTGGTGCGCCGTCAGATCGCGTTCGGCTACACCGAGGAGGAGCTGCGGATCCTGCTGACGCCGATGGCGGCATCCGGCGGCGAGCCGCTCGGTTCGATGGGAACCGATACTCCCGTCGCGGTGCTCTCCAAGCGCTCACGGCTGCTCTACGACTACTTCGTCGAACTGTTCGCCCAGGTGACGAACCCACCGTTGGACGCCATCCGCGAGGAGGTGGTCACCTCGATGGCCCGCGTGATGGGGCCCGAGGAGAATCTGCTGGAGCCTTCGGCCGCGTCGTGTCGTCAAATCGTCTTGCGCTGGCCGGTTCTGGACAATGACGAGCTGAGCAAGATCGTCCACATCAATGACGACGGTGAGCATCCTGGCTTACGCACCGCCGTGCTGCGTGCGCTCTACGACGTCGAGCGCGGTGGGGAAGGTCTGGCCGAAGCGGTCGATGACCTGCGGTCGAGGGCGACCGAGGCGATTGCCAAAGGTGCCCGCACACTGGTGATCTCCGATCGCGATTCCGACCACACCAGGGCTCCCATCCCGTCGCTGCTCGCCGTTTCCGCGGTGCACCACCACCTGGTGCGTTCCAAGGAACGCACCAAAGTGGCGCTCGTGGTGGAAAGCGGTGACGCCCGCGAGGTCCATCACATCGCCATGCTCATCGGGTACGGCGCTGCCGCCGTCAACCCGTATCTGGCCTTCGAGTCGATCGAGGACCTCATCCGCGAAGGAGAGCTCACCGGCATCGAAACAGCCACTGCCGTACGCAATTACGTCAAGGCGCTCGGCAAGGGCGTGGTGAAGGTGATGAGCAAGATGGGCATCTCCACGGTCGCGTCGTACACCGCCGCCCAGGTCTTCGAGGCGATCGGGCTGAGCCGTGACGTCGTCGACGACTACTTCACGGGAACCACCAGTCAGCTCGGCGGCGTCGGGCTGGATGTGCTGGCGGAGGAGGTCAAGCTTCGTCACCGGCGCGCCTATCCGGAGAACCCCACCGAGCGGGTGCACCGCCGGCTGGAGGTCGGGGGCGAGTACGCGTTCCGTCGGGAAGGTGAGCTGCATCTGTTCACCCCGGAAGTGGTGTTTCTGCTGCAGCATTCGACCCGGACCGGTCGGCGCGACATTTTCGCTCGCTACTCGGCGGAGGTCGATCGGCTGTCTCGCGAAGGCGGGACCCTGCGCGGGCTGTTCGAGTTCAAGCAGGGACTGCGGCCCCCGGTTCCGCTCGATGAGGTCGAACCGGTCGAGTCGATCGTGACCCGGTTCAACACCGGGGCGATGAGCTACGGCTCCATCTCAGCGGAGGCCCACGAGACCATGGCGATCGCCATGAACAACCTCGGCGGCCGATCCAACAGCGGTGAAGGTGGTGAGGACGTCGACCGACTGTACGATCCGCGCCGGCGCAGCGCCGTCAAGCAGGTGGCCTCGGGGCGTTTCGGCGTCACCAGCGACTATCTGGTGAACGCCACCGACATCCAGATCAAGATGGCTCAGGGCGCCAAACCCGGTGAGGGGGGCCAGCTTCCGGGTTACAAGGTGTATCCCAACATCGCCAAGACCCGGCACTCCACTCCCGGCGTGGGACTGATCTCGCCGCCGCCACACCACGACATCTACTCGATCGAGGACCTGGCCCAGCTCATCCACGATCTGAAGAACGCCAATGACCAGGCCCGGATCCACGTGAAGCTGGTCAGCAGCGTCGGCGTCGGCACGGTCGCGGCCGGGGTGTCGAAGGCGCACGCCGACGTCGTGTTGATATCCGGATATGACGGTGGAACGGGCGCGGCACCGTTGACCTCACTCAAGCATGCCGGGGCGCCGTGGGAGATCGGTCTCGCCGACACCCAGCAGACGTTGGTGCTCAACGGTTTGCGTGACCGGATCACCGTGCAGTGCGACGGTGGCATGCGCAGCGCCCGCGATGTGATCGTGGCTGCACTGTTGGGCGCCGAGGAGTTCGGTTTTGCCACCGCGCCGCTGGTGGTGTCGGGCTGCATCATGATGCGGGTCTGTCACCTCGACACCTGCCCGGTCGGCGTGGCCACGCAGAACCCGGAACTGCGGGCACGGTTCAACGGCAAGCCCGAGTTCGTCGAGAACTTCTTCACCTTCATTGCCGAGGACATCCGCCGTTACCTGGCCGAGTTGGGATTCCGCAGTATCGACCAGGCCGTCGGCCATGCCGAGGTACTCGACACCGATCCCGGTGTGGCGCACTGGAAGAGCCGTGGGCTGGACCTCAGCCCGATCTTCGCGCTGCCGACGGATGCCGAGGGCGGCGCGCTCACTCAGCGGCTCCGGGTGCGCGACCAGGATCACGGACTCGAGCAGGCTCTCGATCAGACCCTCATCCAACTCGCCGAGGGCGCACTCGAAGATGCGCTGCCGGTTCGCTTGGAACTCCCGGTTCGCAACGTCAACCGCACAGTGGGTACTTTGCTCGGATCAGAGGTCACCCGACGCTACGGTGCGGCCGGATTGCCCGACAACACCATTCACGTCACCCTGACCGGGTCGGCCGGCCAGTCGATCGGGGCGTTCCTGCCGCCGGGAGTCACACTCGATCTGATCGGTGATGCCAATGATTATGTGGGCAAGGGGCTTTCCGGCGGCCGGGTGATCGTGCGGCCACCCGACGATGTGCTGTTTCTGCCCGAGGACAACGTTGTCGCCGGGAACACTCTGCTGTACGGAGCCACCTCGGGTGAGGTGTTCTTGCGGGGCCGGGTCGGTGAGCGGTTCTGCGCGCGCAATTCCGGCGCTTTGGCCGTCGTCGAAGGCGTCGGAGACCATGCGTGTGAGTACATGACCGGCGGACGGGTGGTCATCCTGGGTAAGACCGGGCGCAACCTGGCTGCCGGCATGTCCGGTGGCATCGCCTTCGTGCTCGGTCTGGACCCGGCCCGGGTCAACACCGAAATGGTGCAGCTGCAGCAGTTGGAGGCCGAAGATCTGGCCTGGCTGCACGATGTGGTGGCCGGCCACGCTCGCCATACCGGCAGCACGCTGGCGTCCTCGATTCTGGCTGACTGGCCCCGGCGCAGTGCGCAATTCACCAAAGTAATGCCCACCGACTACCAGCGTGTGCTGCAGGCGACCCGGATGGCCAAGGCCGAGGGACGCGATGTGGACAGCGCGATCATGGAGGCCAGCCGTGGCTGATCCGACCGGATTTCTTCGTGTCCCCAAAATCGAGGCGGCCAAGCGCCCCGTCGAGGAGCGGGTGGGGGACTGGCGCGAGGTGTACGAGCGCGAGGATCCCAACGCGCGCGCCGGCGAGGTGTCGCAGCAGGCCCGGCGCTGTATGGATTGCGGGATCCCGTTCTGCCATTCCGGCAAGGCGGGCTGTCCGCTGGGCAACCTGATCCCGGAATGGAACGACCTGGTACGGCGGGGACGTTGGGATGCGGCCAGTGACCGCCTGCACGCCACCAACAACTTTCCGGAGTTCACCGGACGGCTGTGCCCGGCGCCATGCGAGGCAGCCTGCGTGCTCTCGATCTCCGAGGAGCAGACCGGCGGCAGCGTGACGATCAAGCGCATCGAGCAGACGATCGCCGACCACGCCTGGATGAACGGCACCGTCGAACCCCAGCCCGCCGCGATCTCCACCGGCAAAAGCGTGGCAGTCGTCGGTTCGGGACCGGCAGGTTTGGCTGCGGCACAACAGCTCACGCGGGCCGGCCACGAGGTGACGGTGTACGAGCGTGACAACCGGGTGGGTGGGCTGCTGCGCTACGGGATCCCCGAGTACAAGCTCGAGAAGTCGGTGCTGAATCAGCGTCTGGCCCAGATGCGGGCCGAGGGCACCCGATTCGTCACCGAGTGCGAAGTGGGCGTCGATCTGACCGTCGAGCAGCTGCGTCAGCGTCACCAGGCGGTGGTGCTGGCGGTCGGCGCGCTCCGGGGCCGAGACAACGACGTGCCCGGACGAGAGCTCGATGGCGTGCACCTGGCGATGGAGCATCTGGTGCCGGCCAACCGCGAGTGTGAAGGCGACTCGTCGTCGCCGATCTCGGCGGCGGGCAAGCACGTGGTGATCATCGGTGGCGGTGACACCGGCGCCGACTGCCTGGGTACCGCGCACCGTCAGGGTGCGGCGTCAGTGACGCAGCTCGACTACAACGCCGAGCCACCCGAGACCCGCGACGACGAACTCTCTCCCTGGCCGACGTGGCCGTTGGTGCTGCGGACCTCCCCGGCACACGCAGAAGGTGGCGCGCGCCGGTTCGAGGTGGCCGTGCAGCGTTTTCTAGGCGACGAAAACGGTCACGTGCGGGCCGTCGAGATTGCCGAGGTTCAGGTGACCCGCGACGCGGAAGGACGGCGCGAGATCACCCCGGTCGGCGAGTCGTTGCAGATTCCCTGCGACCTGGCGCTGTTGGCGATCGGGTTCGAAGGCGTGGAGCACATGGCGCTGCTCGACGGGCTGCACCTGAAACTGACCCGGCGCGGCACTGTGTCGTGCGGTTCGGATTGGCAGACCGACGCGCCCGGGGTGTTCGTTTGCGGCGATGCCCACCGGGGCGCCTCGCTGGTGGTGTGGGCCATCGCCGAGGGCCGCAGCGCGGCGCACGCGGTGGACGCCTACCTGATGGGTGAGTCGGATCTGCCGTCGCCGGTGAGGCCCGGCACCCTGCCTCTGGCCGTCATCTGAATCGATCAACGACTAAGCTGACATGACGTGAGCAGACGCGGAAAGATCGTTTGTACGCTTGGCCCGGCTACCAGCACTGATGAGACGGTGCGCGCGCTGGTCGAGGCCGGGATGGATGTCGCGCGGCTGAACTTCAGCCACGGTGACTACACCGACCACGAGGCCGCCTACAAGCGGATCCGGGCGGCATCGGATGCCACCGGCCACGCTGTGGGTGTGCTGGCTGACCTTCAGGGCCCCAAGATCAGGTTGGGGCGATTCACAGACGGCCCGACCTACTGGGCGAACGGTGAATCGGTGCGGATCACCGTCGACGACTGCGAGGGCACGCACGACCGGGTGTCGACCACCTACAAGCGGTTGGCCGAGGACGCCCGGCCGGGGGATCGGGTCCTCGTCGACGACGGCAACGTCGGCCTGGTGGTCGACCAGATCGACGGCAGCGACGTGATCTGCACGGTCACCGAGGGCGGCCCGGTCAGCAACAACAAGGGCATGTCGTTGCCCGGCATGAACGTGACGGCACCGGCGCTGTCCGAGAAGGACATCGAGGATCTCGAATTCGCGCTGCGCCTCGGCGTTGATCTCATTGCCCTGTCGTTCGTCCGGTCGCCCGCCGACATCGAACTCGTCCACGAGGTGATGGACCGGGTTGGCCGGCGCGTTCCGGTGATCGCGAAGCTGGAGAAGCCGGAGGCCGTCGAAAACCTCGAGGCCATCGTGCTGGCGTTCGACGCGATCATGGTCGCCCGCGGCGATCTCGGTGTCGAACTGCCGCTGGAAGAAGTGCCTCTGGTCCAGAAGCGCGCCATCCAGATGGCAAGGGAGAACGCCAAACCCGTCATCGTCGCGACCCAGATGCTGGAGTCGATGATCGAAAGCTCCCGGCCCACCCGCGCGGAGGCCTCGGACGTCGCCAACGCCGTGCTCGACGGCGCGGACGCGGTGATGCTGTCCGGCGAGACTTCTGTCGGCAAGTACCCGCTGGAGGCCGTCAAGACGATGGCCCGCATCATCAAGGCGGTCGAGGACAATTCGGTGAGCGTGCCGCCGCTGACGCACACCCCTCGCACCAAGCGCGGGGTCATCTCCTATGCGGCCCGCGATATCGGGGAGCGACTCGACGCAAAGGCGTTGGTCGCGTTCACCCAGTCCGGTGACACCGTGCGTCGCCTGGCCCGGCTGCACACCCCGCTTCCGGTGCTGGCGTTCACGGCGTTGCCCGAGGTCCGCAGCCAGTTGGCCCTGACCTGGGGCACCGAGACGTTCATCGTGGCGCAGATGAAGAGCACGGACGACATGATCCGCCAGGTCGACAAGTCGCTGCTGGATCTGGGTCGCTACAAGCGCGGTGAGCTGGTGGTCATCGTCGCGGGTGCTCCGCCGGGCACAGTAGGCTCCACGAATCTGATCCACGTGCACCGCATCGGGGAGGACGACGTCTAGCGGTCGCCTGCCGACCAGCGCCGCCAAAGATCTCGAAAGGCATTCCTTGACACACCCGGATTTCGAGGAGCTGCTGGCTGTTCTCGATCTGAATCGCGTCGATGACAACCTGTTCATCGGCTCGCATCCGAGCAAGAACCCGGTGCGCACCTTCGGCGGCCAGATGATCGCGCAGGCGTTTGTCGCCGGCGGGCGCACGCTGGAACACAAGCTCGCGCCGAGTGCGCTGAATGCGCACTTCATCGCCGGTGGCGATCCGGAAAAGGATCTGGAGTTCCATGTAGTGCGGCTGCGCGACGAGCGCCGGTTCGCCAACCGCCGGGTGGATGTCATGCAGGACGGGAACCTGCTGACCTCGGTGATGCTGTCTTACATGAACGCCGGCCGGGGGCTCGAGCACAGCGTGCCGGCTCCGGAGGTTCCGCATCCGGACACGCTGCCCAAGATCGATGAATTGCTGCGCGGCTATGAGAAAACGGTGCCGTTGTTCGTCGAGGCGTTACGCCCGATCGAATGGCGGTACACCAACGATCCGTCCTGGGTGATGCGGAAAAAGGGCGGCAAGCTCGAGCACAACCGGGTGTGGCTGAAGACGGAGGGCACCATGCCCTCCGATCCCGTACTGCACGGTGCGGCCCTGGTGTACTCCTCCGATACCACCGTGCTCGATTCGATCATCACCACGCATGGGTTGTCCTGGGGTTTTGACCGGATCTTCGCGGTGACGATGAACCACTCCGTGTGGTTTCACCGGCCGGTCAAGTTCGACGAGTGGGTGCTGTACTCGACCACGTCGCCGGTGGCGGCCGAATCCCGAGGCCTGGGCACCGGTCACTTTTTCGACGCAGCGGGCCATCTGGTCGCGACGGTGGTCCAGGAGGGAATCGTCAAGTACTTCCCCGGTGCCGCCACGACGTGAGTCGGTTCAGCGGGTAGAGGTCGGCGTGTTGCCGAAGGAATCCTCGATCCGCCGTTCGAACTCCTTCTCGCACCGCTGCTGTGCGACGGTGTCGTCGCCGGCCTGCTGCATGCAGTGCACGTAGTCCCGGCCACCGACATCGTCGAACCATCGTTGGCCGAAGTACACCCAGATTCCGACGAACACCAGAGACACCACACAGGCGATGGCGCCGAGCGCGACTCCGGCGGTGGCGACGCCACCATTGGTGGCTTCGCCGCGTTGGCTGCGCCCACGACCGAGAAATCCGAGGATCAGTGCGACGATGCCGAATATCAGTCCACCGATCACCGTCCATGTCAGCAGCAACGCGAAGATGGCCAGGATGAGCGCGGCGATGCCGAGTCCGTTGGCGGGCCCACGCGGGCTGGGCTGCATCGGGTATCCGCCGTACGGCGGCGGGTACGGCCCGGGATACGCACCGGGGGGCGGCCCGTAGGGATATCCCGACGGAGGGGGAGGCCCGGTCGGCTGCGGCTCCTCCGACCCGGATGGGTTGGATCGCTCGTCGGTCATGTCTGCGAGGCTACCCGTCGGTGATGGTGCCCGGTTGCGGACAGTGGACGACGGGGCAGGCGAGCGTGTCCGGCAGATGGTGGGTGGCGACGACGACGGTCCGGTCTGGGGCGAACCAGTCACCCGGAGTGAGGATTTCGGTCAGGATCCGTTGGCTGTCGGCGGCGTCGAGGTTCTCGGTGGGCTCATCGAGCAGGACGACAGAGAAATCGGACACCAGCACTCGCGCCAGCAGCAACCGGCGTCGCTGACCGGCCGACAACGCGGTGTGACCGCCCTCGAGCACGGTCGACAAGCCATCGGGCAGGCCGTCCAACCATTCGGTGAGACCGACACGGTCGATCGCTGACAGCAATTCGGTGTCGGTGACATCCCCGCGGACCACGAGAACGTTGTCCCGCACCGTGGTCTCGAAAATGTGTGCATCTTCGGCGAAAAACGCTGCACGTCCGGGTGTTTCATCGAGTCGTTCGGCCAGCGCCATCAACAGCGTCGTCTTTCCCGAGCCGCTCGGCCCGACGACGGCCAGTCGGCCCCCGTCGGGCAGGTCGACCGAAGGTGCCGTGGGACGTCGGCGGGCCAGGGGATCGCCCTCGGTGAGCTCGAGCAGACGGCGTGCGGCGATGCGGGACTTCGTGAGCCCGACGGCAGCGTCGGGCAGGGCGGTAGTGGCCTCGAAAGCCGACAAGGGCAACAACATCAGGATGGCCAAGGTGGTCGGCGCGGTCGTGGGGGCCAGTGCGATGCCTGCGATGACCGCACCCAGGACGCTGGCACCAATGGCGATGCTGGGCATCGCGGCGGCCAGCGCTGCCGGGGCGGCCGCGCGGTCAGCGGCGTGGCCCCAGTCGCGGTGGTGGCGCTCCGCGGTGGCGATGACATCGTCGAGGCGCCCGCTCACCCGCAACTCCGGCGCGTACTCCAGGGCCAACATCGTTGCGGAGTCGCGGTCACCACGGTGTTGGACAGCAACGGATTCCGCGGCGGCCACGGAGCGGGCGGTGAGTGCCGGGGCCACCACGCCGGCGATCAGCAGGCACAGCGTCAGCACCACCGCGGCGCCGGGGGAGATGAGCGCGATGACACCGACCGCCACCGCGCTGAGCACTGTGGCCACCACGATCGGCAGCACAGACCGCACTACGACGTCGGCCAGTTCATCGACGGAACTGCCGACCCGGGACACCAACTCCCCGCTCGGAAGCCGCATCGCGTCGTCGTCGGGGCCGGTTGCGAGCCTGCGGTACAAGCCGGTGCGGGCGTTGGCCGCGGACCTCAGTGCCGTGTCGTGGGCGGCCAGGCGCTGGCAGTAGCCGAGCACACCGCGGGAGATACCCAGCGCACGCACTGCGACGACGGCGACCGAGAGGTCCAGGATCGGGGGCATCTGCCAGGCCCTCGTGATCAACCACGCCGAGATGCCCGCCAGGGCCAGCGCGCTGCCCAGCGAGAGCACTCCGAGGCCGCCGGCCAGGATCAGCTGGCTCAGCCGGGGCCGCAGCAGGTCCAGTGTCAGTCGCAGCAGCGGATCACGTCGAAACATGCGCCGCACCAATCGTGATCACCTCGTCGCCGATCGCCACCACCGGATCCCGGTGGCCGACCACGACGACTGTGGCACCTGCGCGGGCCCGGGCGACGATCGCCTGCAACACCCGATGTTCCAGCGCGGAATCGAGGTGGGCGGTGGGCTCATCGAGAAGCAGCACCCGTGCCGAGGCCCCGAGTGCCCGGGCAAGGCCCAACCGCTGTCGTTGTCCCAGTGACAATCCGACTCCGGTGCGGCCGATCCTCGTCTCCAGTCCGTCGGGAAGGTCGTTCAGCACGTCGTCGAAGCCGGAATCGCGGCAGGCGCGGGCCAGGTCGGTCAGTGGTCCGAGCAGCTCAAGGTTTTCTCGGACCGTTCCCGGGATCAGCACGGGCCGGTGTGGCAGCCAGGCGATGCTGTGCCACCACGCCGTCATGTCCAGGTCACCGACATCCACTCCATCGATCCGCACGGGCCCGGACGGAAGCGTGGCCAAACCGAGAATGGCTTGTAGTGCAGTCGATTTTCCCGCTCCGTTGGGGCCGGTGAGCACGGTGACCCGGCCCGGCTCGATGGTTGGCCCCAGACCCTCCAACTCGATCGCCGGAGCGGCGTCCGCCACGCGCACCCCACCTTCGGCGGGTTGGTGCGTCTCGCAGAGCTTGAACGCTTGTTCCGCGGCGGTCTTACCGTCCTGGGCCGCGTGAAAGGCCGCGCCGACACGGCGCAGTGGCCAGAACACCTCGGGAGCCAGCAACAGGGCGGTCAGGCCCGCGGACAGGTCCATCTCGCCGTAGACCAGCCGTAGGCCGACGCTGACTGCCACCAGCGCCACGCCCAGGGTGGCCAGCAGTTCGAGCACCAATGAGGACAGGAACGCAATCCGTAGGGTTGCCATGGCCGAGCGTCGGTGCGCGGCAGCCAGTTCAGTGATGCGCTGGGCCGAGCCGGCGGCCCGGCCGACGGCGCGCAGGGTGGGGATCCCTGCCACGAGGTCGAGCAGTCGGGCCTGCAGGGTCGTCATCGCCGCCAGTGCGGCGGCCGACCGGTCGGCCGTGACGAGGCCGATGAGAATCATGAACACCGGGATGAGAGGCAGCGCGATCACCACGATCGCCGCGGACTGAAGGTCGTAACAGGCCATCACGATCACGGCCACCGGTGTCAGGACGGCGGCCTGGATCACCGCGGGCAGGTAGCCGCTCAAGTACGGTCGTAGACCATCCAGGCCGCGGGTCACCACTGCGGCTGCGGCATCGCGCTCGGCCGCCAATTGTCTTGGCGGGGCAGAGGTTACCGAGCGCAGCACCTGGCTGGACAATTCCCCGATCACCGCGGTGGCACCGCGCTGCGACAGCCGGCCCTGAAGCCAGTGTGCGGCCGCGCGCAGGATCCACAGCGCACACAGTGCCACCAGCGCACTGCCGTGGCCGGCCGCTGAACCGGGGTCGACGATGATGGCGGCCACGATGTGTGCCAGCACCACCGCTGCGGCGATGGTGCTGGCGCTTATGGTCACGCCGCAGATCACCGCCGCCAGCAGGTAGCGCCGTAACCCCGTCGTAGCGCCGGCGGCCCCGCGGATACCGAGCGCGCGCCAGAGATTCAGACCGACCGCCGAGACAGTCCGATGGGGGCGGGGATACGGTCTGCCGAAATCCGCTTGCGGAACACCCAGTAGGTCCAGCCCTGGTACACCAACACCAGAGGCAGCAGCGTCAACGACGCCCACGTCATGATCTTCAGGGTGTACGGGGTGGAGGAGCCGTTGTAGATGGTCACGCCCCACTCCGAGCTCAGCGTGGACGGCAGGAGGTACGGGTACATCGCACCGAACAGCAGGACGACGACGGCGGCCACGACCACCACGGTGGCGACGAAGGCCCAGCCTTCCCGCGACCGAGACCACATCAATGCCACCGAGATCAGCAGTGCGACCACCGCGACCGCCAGGGCCGCCCAGGTCCATGGCTTGCCGTGGGCCAGCTGTGTCCACAGACCGAAGCCGCCGGCCAGCAGGATCACGGGCAGGGTCAGTATCCGGGCGAACCGGAACGCGTCGTCGCGTATGGGGCCGGCGGTTTTCAATGCGATGAACACCGAACCGTAGAACGCGAACAGCGATGCGGTCGCGAGCCCGCCGAGCACCGTGTAGGCGTTGAGCACGTCGCCGACCCCGGCGTGCACCCGATGGTTGGCGTCAATCGGCAAGCCGCGCACCAGGATTGCGAAAGCGACACCCCACAGTATGGCGGGCAGCCACGATCCCACGGCGATGCCGAGGTCGGCGTATTTGCGCCACTTGGTGTCGTCGATCTTGCCGCGCCACTCGATGCCCACGATGCGCAGGATCATCCCGAACAGAATCGCCAGCAGCGGCAGGTACAGCGCGGAGAACAGCGTCGCATACCAGTTGGGGAATGCCGCGAACATGGCTGCGCCCGCGGTGATCAGCCACACCTCGTTGGCGTCCCACACCGGTCCGATGGTGTTCAGCACGGCTCGTCTGCGGCTTTCCGGATCGCCTTCGCCCGCGCTGCCGAGCGGGGCCATCAGCATCCCGACACCGAAGTCGAAGCCTTCCAGAACCACGAATCCGAGGAACAGGACGGCGATGAGTATGAACCAGAGTTCTTGGAGTCCCATCTGAGATCAGTCCTCTCAGTACGCGAAAGACAGCGGGGCGGATTCGTCCTCGTCTGGAGGCGTCGGCGGTGCCGGCTCGGAATCGTGTTCCTGTGGCCCTTCGGTCACATAGCGGCGCAGCAGCCAGAACCAGACGACCGCGAGCACGCCGTAGAGGAGGGTGAAGACCGCGAGTGAGAAGAACACCGTGCCGGCCGCATGGTCAGACACGCCCTGTTGCACCGTCAGCCGAACCATCTGGTCACCGGTCGGATTGGGCACCACCACCCAGGGCTGCCGGCCCATCTCGGTGAAGACCCAGCCGGCCGAATTGGCCAGGAACGGTGTGGGCAGGGTGATCAGCGCGAAGATGCCGTACCACCGTTGGTCGGGAAGCCGTCGGCGGCGGGTCAGCCACAGCGTCAGCAGGGCGAACGCCAGTGGCACCACCATGAGGCCGATCATCGCCCGGAACGACCAGTAGGTGACGAAGAGATTCGGCCGGTAATCGCCGGGCCCGAACCGTGATTCGTACTGTTTTTGGAGGTCGTTGACGCCCTCCAGGGTGACGCCGCTGAATTTGCCCTCGGCCAGGAAGGGCAGCACGTAGGGCACCTCGATCACGTGGGTCACGCTGGCGCAGTTGTTGTGCGTACCCACGGTCAGGACCGAGAAGTACGGGTCTGTCTGCGTGTCGCACAGGGATTCGGCCGAGGCCATCTTCATCGGCTGTTGCACGAACATCAACTTGCCTTGAATGTCACCGGTGAAGAAGATCACGGCGACTGCGGCCAGTGCCACGAGGCTGCCGAGAATCGTTGCGGGTCGGTACATTCCAGCGGAGTCGTTGGCGGCTGCGGCGTCGGATACCTCCGTGGACTCGGCAGCCGCCTTGTCGGCGTTTGTCCTGCGCCGGTCACGCACCATCAGCCACGCACTCACGGCCGCGACGAAGGTGCCCGCGGTGAGCAGCGACCCGGCGACGACATGCAGGAACGCCCAGATAGCGGTGTTGTTGCTGAGCAGGGCGCCGAAGTCGATGAGCTCAGCCCGCCCGCTCTCCGGGTTGTACTTCGCCCCGACCGGGTGCTGCATGAACGAGTTGGCGGCGATGATGAAGAACGCCGACGCGTTGACCGCAAAGGCGACCATCCAGATGCAGAACAAATGAACGGCACGCGGCAGTCGCGTCCAGCCGAAGATCCACAGGCCGATGAACGTGGACTCGACGAAGAACGCGACCAGGCCCTCGAAGGCCAGCGGTGCGCCGAAGATGTCGCCGACGAAACGCGAGTATTCGCTCCAGTTCATGCCGAACTGGAATTCCTGCACGATGCCGGTGGCCACACCGATCGCGAAGTTGATCAGAAACAGCTTGCCGAAGAATCGCGTGAGGCGATACCAGCTGTCGTTACCGGTGAACACCCATGCGGTTTGCATGACGGCGATCAACGGCGCCAACCCAATGGTCAGCGGTACGAATATGAAGTGGTAGACGGTGGTGATTCCGAACTGCCACCGCGATACGTCCAAAGCGTCCATCTGGCCCTACTTCCGAGGTCTCAGACCAATCTACGACGGAGTGTAGTAGAAGGTCGCGGGCCAGGCGCCGACCGTGACCGGTGTCTTACGTCACCGGAGGCGCCTGGTGTGAGATTGCCGCGTGGAGTTTCTTGGCCTCGCTACGGATTGCGAAGGCGGAGATCACTTCGAATACGCCGACGACGATGAGGATGATGCCGGTGACCTGAGCGAGGGCGACCAGCCCCTCCATGGGGGCGACGAACATGATGATGCCGGCGATCACGCTGATGATGCCGATGATGATCTCCCAGACCCGCCCGGGCAGCGAGGGATCGCCGATGGCCGACATCGTCGTTGCGACACCGCGGAAGATGAACCCGACACCGATCCAGATCGCCAGCAGTTCGAACGAATTCTGCAGGCTGACGAAACAGAGCACGGCCAGCACGAGTGCCGCGGCGCCACCGATGAACAGCAATACCCGCCCACCGACCGAGGACCGGATGCTGAACGCCAGGACGAGCTGCGAGATACCGGTGATCAACAGGTAGGCGGCGAAGAAGATCGCGGCAACCAGAATGGTGATCCCGGGCCAGACCAACGCCAGGACGCCGAGGATGACGGCGAGAATTCCCGAAACCAGCGTCGATTTCCACAGATGTGGCAACAAGCTTGGGGCAGCAGTGGTTTCCATGCAGGCAGTTTGACACAAACGTAGATGTAGATCGCGGTTTTTGCGTTACGGCTGTGGTGTCGCAGCCTGGTAGTTAAGGTTCCGTTACCGGCGCTGCATCCCCGGCCCGCGGCCGTTAACCTCTTCGTTTTGGAACAGCCCGACCGCAGCCGCAGACAGAGAAATGAGGCAACCGTGACAGTTGGATGTCGTCCCCGACGAAGCAAGATGTGGCGTTTCGCGGTGGTGGTCGCCGCCAGCGGCGCACTCGCGATGTCGGGCTGCGCGAACAACACCGAATCCGGTGGGTCGGAAACCAAATCGACGACGGCGGCAAAGGTTGAAAAAGTCGACTCGATCGCCAATTCGGTGCCCGAGCCGATCAAGTCGAGCGGCAAGCTGGTCATCGGGACGGATCCGACGTACCCGCCCAACGAATTCAAAGATCCCGCGGGCAAGATCATCGGCTTCGATGTCGATTTGATGAATGCGATCGCCGCCACTCTGGGCCTCACCCCGGAGTACCGGGCGTCCCTGTTCGACAAGATCATCCCGTCGGTGCAGGGCGGGAACTACAACGTCGGCATGTCGTCGTTCACCGACTCGAAGAAGCGTGAAGAGCAGGTTGACTTCGTGACCTACTTCAATGCGGGTTCATCGTGGGCGCAGAAGGTCGGTGCCGGGATCAACCCCGACGATGCCTGCGGTTTGAAGATCGCAGTGCAGACGGCAACGGTGCAGGACACCGAGGAAATGCCGGCCCGTAGCAAGAAGTGTGTCGACGCGGGCAAGCCCGCCATCAACGTCATCAAGTTCGACGATCAGACCGCCGCCACCAGCGCGGTGATGCTCGGCCAAGCCGACGCCATGTCGGCGGATTCGCCGGTGACGGCGTATGCGATCAAGCAGAGCAACGGGAAACTCGAAGCCGCAGGGGACATCTTCGACTCGGCTCCGTACGGCTGGGCGGTCCAGAAGGGTTCGCCGCTGGCAGCGTCGCTGCAACAGGCGCTTCAGCACCTGATCGACAACGGTGCGTACAAGCAGGTGGCCACGAACTGGGGCGCGGAGAAGGGGATGATCGAGAAGCCGGTCATCAACGGTGCGACCAGCTGAGCCGCCGATGAGTGATGAATCCTCGCCGGCCGCCATCGACGCCGTCCCGCTGAGACATCCATGGCGTTGGGTGGCGGCGATCCTCATCCTCGTCCTGATCGGGCTGTTCCTTTGGGGCGCTGCGACCAACGAGGCGTACGGGTGGGAGACGTACGGCAAGTACCTCTTCGATCAACGCATCTCGCAAGCTGCCTGGAACACGCTGCAACTGACCATCTATTCGATGATCCTGGCGCTCGTGCTGGGTGTGCTCCTCGCGGTGATGCGGTTGTCACCGAATCCGGTACTCAAAGCGGTGTCCTGGACCTACCTGTGGATCTTCCGCGGCACCCCGATCTATGTTCAGTTGGTGCTGTGGGGCCTGGTCCCGGTGATCTACAGGAACATTCAGATCGGCGTCCCGTTCGGCCCGAAGCTTTTCGAGTTCACTCTGTCTGACCCGAATGTGTTCTGGCTGGCGGTTCTCGGCCTGGGTCTCAACGAGGCCGCGTATATGGCGGAGATCATCCGGGCGGGCATCAACTCAGTGCCCGAAGGGCAGACGGAAGCCTCGGTGGCGCTTGGCATGTCATGGACCATGACGATGCGACGTACGGTGCTTCCCCAGGCCATGCGGGTCATCATCCCGCCGACCGGCAACGAGTTCATCAGCATGCTGAAGACGACCTCGCTGGTCACCGCGATCCCGTACAGCTTCGAGTTGTACGGCCGCTCAAAAGATATCGGCGTGGATCTGTTTCAGCCGGTCCCGCTGCTGCTGGTGGCGTCCACCTGGTATCTGGCGATCACCAGCATTCTGATGGTCGGGCAGTACTACCTCGAGCGGCACTACGCACGTGGTGCGTCGCGCAAGTTGACCTCCAAGCAGCTGCAGGCCCTGGCCAACGCCCAGATGGGAGAGCCACATCCATGACCGCCGCAGCCGAACCGATGGTGCGGGCCGAGAGTGTCTGCAAGAACTTCGGTGCCCTGCACGTCCTGAAGGGCGTCACGTTGGACGTCAGCAGGGGTGAGGTGTTGTGCATGGTCGGGCCGTCGGGCTCGGGCAAGTCGACGTTCCTGCGGTGTATCAACCATCTCGAGCAGGTCAACGCGGGCCGCCTCTACGTCGACGGGGAGCTGATCGGGTATCGCGAACGGGGCGGCAAGCTGCACGAGATGGCTCCGCGGGACGCCGCCCGGCAGCGCCGGGACATCGGCATGGTGTTCCAGCACTTCAACCTGTTCCCGCACCGCACTGCCTTGGAGAACATCATCGAGGCGCCCATGCGCGTCAAGCGGGTGAAGAAGGACGCCGCGCTGGCCCGCGCCAAGGATCTGCTCGACCAGGTGGGTTTGGCCGCCAAGGCCGACGCTTATCCCGCACAGCTGTCTGGTGGGCAGCAGCAGCGGGTGGCCATTGCCCGGGCGCTGGCGATGAATCCGAAGCTGATGCTGTTCGACGAGCCAACCTCGGCGCTGGATCCCGAGCTCGTCGGGGAGGTCCTGGCGGTGATCAAGAAACTTGCCGGCGAGGGCATGACCATGGTCGTGGTCACGCACGAGATGGGTTTCGCCCGTGAGGTCGCCGACAAGTTGGTGTTCATGGACGGCGGCGTCATCGTGGAGAGCGGAAATCCCCGCGAGGTGATGGCCAACCCCAAACATGAACGCACAAAGGAGTTTCTGTCGAAGGTGATGTAGCGTCGACTGTGTGGCTTCCACACGTGAAGACGTCTTCGTCACGGCCGGTGACCTTCGCGAGCGCATCGCCTCCGGGGGTCCCGTCACCGTGCTGGACGTGCGATGGTCGCTGGCCGAGCCCGACGGTGAACAGGCCTATCTGAGCGGCCATCTGCCCGCCGCGGTCTATGTCTCGCTGGATGGGGAGCTGACGGACCACCGCGTCGCCGGTCGGGGTCGCCATCCGCTGCCGTCCGGATCTGACCTGCAGGCGGCAGCGCGTCGTTGGGGCGTGCGCAAGGGGGCGCCCACCGTGGTCTACGACGACTGGAACCGCGCCGGGTCTGCCCGGGCCTGGTGGGTGCTGACCGCGGCCGGCATCGACGACGTCCGCATTCTCGACGGTGGCCTGGCTGCCTGGACAGCGGCTGGCGGGGCGCTACAGAGCGGCCCGGTCACGCCGGCGCCCGGTGACATCGACGTCGTCCATGGCGATCTGTATCGCGGTGCCCGGCGCACTCTCACCGCAGAAGAGGCGGGGTCCGGGATCGGTGTGCTGATTGACGCTCGGGCACCCGAGCGGTTCCGCGGGGACGTCGAGCCCATCGACCCAGTGGCCGGGCACATCCCCGGGGCGGTCAATCTGCCGAGTACCCAGTTCCTTTCCTCAGACGGCACATTGGCTGCGGACGCCCAACTGCAGGCGTTACTCGCAGATCACTCAGCCGCGGGCGCGGACGTCGGTGCCTACTGTGGCTCCGGGGTCACCGCGGCGCTCGCGGTGGCCGGGATGGCTGCCGCCGGGGTGGATGCGGCGCTGTATCCCGGGTCATGGTCGGAGTGGGCGTCGGATCCGGCGCACCCCGTGGCCCGGGGTGAGTAGCAGCGCCGACGCGCGACATCGGTGCTCCGCGGCGCCGGTCGGCGACTTTATGCTGAGCCAATGCAGCGCAGCCCGGACCCGGTCACCCCGTTGTGGCGTGCCGCCCAGATCTTCCGGTTGCTGAGTTGCCTGTACGCGCTGGGTTTTCAGATCGCGATCAACGATGACCTGACCAGTCCGGTGGTGGCCGGCGGGCTGTGTGCGGTGCTGATCGTGTGGAGCGTTGTGTGTGCGATTGCCTACCTGCAGGGGTTCGGCCGTCGTCCGTCGTGGGTGATTGCGGAGGTCGTGGTCGTTCTTGCCCTCATGCTCTCGACCGAACTGGTGGCGTCCGAGCACTGGATCGCGGACAACCAGTCCTGGCCCACCACGTTGTGGGCGACGAACGCCACCATTTCGGCGGCCCTGCAATTCGGCCCGGTCGGAGGGATGGGAGCTGGGCTGGCGGTGATGGCCGCCGCCGCTGCGTTGAAGGGCTACGTCAGTATCAATCTCGGGCGCAACGCCACCATCGTCATCGAACTCGCCGTGGGTCTTGCGGTAGGGATGGCTGCGCAGACCGCACGCCGGGCTCATGCCGAGTTGGAGCGTGCGGTGCGGTTGGCGGCTTCGCTGGAGGAACGGGAACGGTTGTCCCGGCGGGTGCACGACGGCGCCATTCAGGTGTTGGCGCTGGTTTCGCGGCGGGGTCGCGAAATCGGTGGAGAGACAGCTCAATTGGCCGAACTGGCCGGGGAACAGGAGCGTGCGTTGCGCAGGTTGGTCAGCGCACCCGATCCGGAGGTTCACACCGGCGGGGTCACCGACATCGGCGCGCTTCTACGGTCCAGGGCCTCTGATCGAATTTCGGTCAGTCTGCCGGCCGAACCCGTGCTGCTGGACCACGATGCCGCGCACGAATTGTTCGCTGCCGCAGGCAATGCCTTGGACAACGCCGCCGCACACGCCGGACCTGACGCCCGGGTTTTCGTGCTGCTTGAGGATCTCGGCGAATCGGTGACGGTGAGTATTCGCGACGACGGGATCGGTATCGGCGACGGACGACTGGCCGAAGCAGTCCGCGAAGGTCATGTCGGTATCTCGAAATCGATTGTGGGACGCATGGATTGGCTGGGCGGTCAGGCGCAGCTGAACACCGCACCCGGATGTGGCACGGAATGGGAGCTTACGCTGCCCCGCTCTTCGGGCCGTGACTCCGTCGAGAAGGGACAGTGATGACCGAGACCGCATTGAAGGTGATGGTCGTCGATGACCACCCGATCTGGCGCGACGCGGTGGCACGCGACCTCGCCGACGAGGGATTCGATGTCGTGGCCACCGCCGACGGGGTGGCTTCGGCGCGGAGACGGGCCGGTGTGGTACTGCCTGACGTGGTGGTGATGGACATGAGCCTTTCCGACGGCAGTGGCGCCACGGCCACCGCGGAGGTGCTCACCGTGTCGCCGTCGTCGCGGGTGCTGGTACTTTCCGCCTCGGACGAGCGCGATGACGTTCTTGAGGCGGTGAAAGCGGGGGCCACCGGTTATCTGGTGAAGAGCGCGTCGAAAGCCGAACTGACCGCCGCGGTACGGGCTACCGCGGAGGGGCGCGCAGTGTTCACCCCAGGGTTGGCCGGACTGGTGCTCGGTGAGTACCGGCGTATCGCCCAACGCCCGGAGGACGGCCCGACGCCCAGCCTGACCGAGCGGGAGACCGAGGTGCTGCGATTTGTGGCAAAGGGATTGACGGCCAAGCAGATTGCGACGCGCCTGTCCCTGAGTCACCGCACGGTGGAGAATCACGTCCAGGCGACGTTCCGTAAGTTGCAGGTCGCCAACCGCGTCGAATTGGCCCGCTACGCCATCGAACACGGCCTCGACACGTAGTCCTACTCATCCGGGCGGCCGCATTTGTTGCCACCATGACCGCATGAGCGAATCTCATCGGGTCGTGATCGCCCGGATGTCGTCTGACCTGGCCGCGATCTCGGCGTACATGAACCGGGTGTCGACGGATCTGGGGGAGCTGAGTCGAAGGCTGGATCAGGTCCCGGTGGCCGTGCCGCCCCCGGTCCCTGCCGCGGCGCCGATCGCTTGGCCCGTCGCATCCGCTCCGGTGCCGGTGCCGCCGCCGAGGTCTGAGCCCACGTTCGGCCCGGAGCGCTCCGAAGGCTGGATCGGCAAGGCGCTCGCGGTAGCGGGAGTGGCCGTGACGCTCACCGGTGTGGTGCTGCTGCTGGTGCTGGCCGCGCAGGCCGGTCTTCTGCGACCGGAGTTCCGGGTGGCCGCAGGAGCCGTTCTGGCCGCTGGACTGGTCGGCGCCGGATGGTGGCTTCATCGTCGGCCGGGTGGCCGGGTGGGGGCCATCGCGTTGGCCGCGACCGGTGTTGCCGCCGCGTACATCGACGTGATCGCGGTGACAACGGTCTATGAGTGGGTTGCGGCGCCGATCGGTCTTCTGGTTGCCGCCGCAGTCGGTGGTGGCGGCCTGATGCTGGCACGGCGGTGGAACTCCGAACAGCTGGGCTTGTTGGTGCTGGTGCCGCTGATCGCCCTGGCGCCCTTCGTCACCGACGGGGTGACCCACCTGCTGATCGGATTCATGCTGGCTCTGTCGGCTGCCGCACTCCCGGTGCAGTTCGGCCGGGACTGGACCGGGTTGTACGCCGCGCGTGTCGCCGCGGCCACGTTGCCGTTGTTGATGGCACTCGCGGCCGCCGCAATCGATGGACGGACCGATGTCCTGCTCGCGCCGGCCTGCGGGCTCGCTGCAGTGCTGGCGTTGGCGGGCGGGCTGCTGGTGCTGCGGTGGACCACCAAGCCGTCGGCGACGGCCGTTCTGACGGCGTGCGGCGTTCTTCCCGTGCTGTGCGTGGCGGGCGGCGTCGACCGCGTTATCGCGGCCCTCATGGCGGCGGCGTTGGCAACCGCCCTCGTGGCGATCGTGGCCTTCGGCGACCGCATTCCGGGGGTGGTCGTGGTGGTCCGCCAGATCTGGGCGGTACTCGCGGCTGCGGCTGCTCTGATTGCGGTGCTGGTGGCCTTCGAAGGACCGGTGGCAGGCCCGGTGCTGTTGGCGATGGCCACGGTGGTCGCCCTCGCGGGGCGCCACGCCGGTGTCGCGCGGTCGATTGCCCTCGGGTTGGCCGCGGTCGGGGGCATGATCTATCTCGATTCCGCCGGGCCCGACATCTTGGTTAGTGCCACCAAAATGTCTGCAGGGCTTACGGTTTCGGTGTTGATCGGCAGCGTCCTGGCGATCGCGGCGGCGGCCGCGGTCTCGTGGGCGTGGTCGTCCGAGGGTGCCGCGGATCAGGAGTTGCTCCGGCTGGTGTGGGCAGTGGCGGGTCTCGTGGCCGGATATGCGCTGACGGTGTTCGCCGTGACGGCCGGTGTCGCAGTCGGCGGCATCGAGGCGGGCTTCTTCGGCGGTCACATGGTGGCGACGATCTGCTGGATCGCGGTCGCGGCCGGCCTGCTCGGCTACGCGGCGCGGCGCCCCAAGGCGCAGCGGTCCCTGCCGATCGGCGGAGGCATGGCGCTCGTCGCGGCGGCCATGACCAAGCTGTTCCTGTTCGACCTAGGGACCCTGGCCGGAATCTTCCGGGTGGCGGTATTCATCGTGGTCGGGTTGGCGCTGCTGGGAATGGGGGCGGGGTATGCACGCCTGCTCAATCAGCAGGACCAGGCGGCCGACCAGCAGTCTGTGTGAACGTGCTCACATCTCGACTAATCTGGAGTGATTCCAGATTATGGACCGTTGTAACTGGCATGAGTACACGTCGAATCGAATCCGATATCCAGGGATACCAGGCCGCGCCCGAGCTCAGCGGCTACCTGCAGCAGGTGCTGGTCGACTTGATCGAGCTCGGCATCCAGGGCAAGCAGGCGCATTGGAACGTCGTCGGCACGAACTTCCGGGACCTACATCTGCAGCTCGACGAGCTCGTCGATTTCGCCAGGGAAGGCAGCGATACGGTCGCAGAACGGATGCGCGCACTGGACGCCGTGCCCGACGGTCGGTCGGACACTGTCGTGGCCGGCACCACGTTGCCGGAGTTCCCCGCCTATGAGCGCAGCACTGCTGAGGTGGTCGACCTCGTGACCACGCGGATCTATGCAACCGTGGAGACGATGCGCGGGGTGCACGACGAGGTCGACGCGCACGACCCGACCACCGCCGACATCCTGCACCAGTTGATCGATGGTCTGGAAAAGCTGGCATGGCTGATCAAGTCGGAGAACCGCAAGGTTTAGCCATCGCCCGGCGGCTCGACCGAGGCGGCACGCATCGGACCGGCGACCTCCAGCCGGGCGCGTGCCGCTTCGTCGTCGCGGCGTCCGACCAGATACCAGGTGTGCATGAGGCCCTTGCCCTTGATCTCGACGTCACCGCGCTCCTCGAGCACGAACGCGTGGCTGATCCGGTCATAAACGTTCTGCGGCACCTGAATTCGGCCGGCCACGTCGGTGGTTTCCATTCGTGATGCGACGTTGACCGCGTCGCCCCAGACGTCGTAGAAGAACTTGCGTGCCCCGACCACCCCGGCCACCACGGGTCCGGCGGCCAGGCCGATCCGCAACGGCACCGCGCGTCCCTGGGGGTCCTTGAGGTCGGCTACGGCGTCGGCCAGATCGAGCGCCAAACAGGCGAGTGCTTCGATGTGATCGGTGCGCGGCTTGGGCACGCCTGCCACCACCATGTACGAATCACCGCTGGTCTTCACCTTCTCCAGACCATGGCGGTCCACCAGTGCATCGAGGTCGGTGTACAGGACGTCCAGGAAGCGCACCAGATCGGTGGGGGTGAGGTCACTGGCCCGCTCGGTGTAGCCGGCGATGTCGGCGAACAGGATCGAGGCGTCGTCGTACTTGTCGGCGATGATCGTGCGTGAAGGCTCCTTGAGTCGCTGGGCGATGGTGGCCGGCAGGATATTGGCCAGCAGTTGCTCGGATCGTTGATATTCGTCTTCCATCGCCTGTTCGGCCCGGGCGATCTCGCGTAACGACATCCAGACTGTGGCAAACACCATTACTCCGGCTGAGACCGCTGAAAGGACGAAGCCCGCCGTCATTGCCCACGGGGGCCCCAGCCCGCGGTCTTTGGGGGCCAGGACCTCGAGCACGATCGCGGCGGCGACCGCCAGTGCCGTCAGCACCCCCGCCAGGACGATGCGCTCGATTCCCAGCACCAGGACCGCCAGTGAGGCGGCCACCACGAAGTAGAACTGCAGTCCTGAACCGGTCCCGACGGCAAAGCACATAGTCGACACCGACACGTAGGCGAACAGGAAGAACGCGAGCGGTGCGATCAGTTCACCGAACCGGTACAACAGCGGCACTAGCAGGAACAACGCGGCGGATCCGAGGTTGACGAACCCGAACCGCCACATCGGCCCGCCGAGGATCAGTTGAAATACGCCGAATCCACCGGATACCGCGGCCGCGATCCACGTCGCAATCGTCAACACCCGCAGTCGGCTCGACACGCTCTCCGCGTAGTGCCGAGTGCGGGCCGGAACGCGGTTGCTCAACGCCATCTCAGGTATGCACACCGATCGGCGGAACTCGCTGACCACCACGGACAAAGGGTATCGCCGCAGACCACCGGATTGGCCGACATTGACGCGGCCGCTATTTCGAATCGTTGTCCAGCAAATCCGACGAAATGCCGGTATGTCACAATGGGAACTTGTTCCAGTGCGCGCGGCCGTCGTGCCGCCGATCTCTTTTGGGGGGGATCTCGAGGTGGATCGGTCATGGGTGCGTAACACCGCTGCCGGCTGTGCGATCGCGTGTGGCGCCATGGTGGTCGGACCTGGCATGACCGGCACCGGTGTGGCTTCGGCGCATCTGTTCGGGATCGACATCCACGACCTCTTCGACCACAAGAAGAAGAACAAGAAGTCCGGTCCCGCGGCGGCCAAGTTGGGTCCGCAGCGTGGCGGCGGAGTCAAGAATTCCGGTGGCAGTCTCGGCGGGCCGCGGGCTTCCAGCGGCTCCAAGCCCGAGTCAAAGGTCGGGACCACCAAGACCGGGACCACCAAGACCGGGGCCACCAGCTCCGCGACCACCAAGACCGGGGCCACGACAGTGGGCGCCGGTGAGGCTCCGGCGACGGCGGCCCGCTCGGGAACATTCGCCGAATCGCCGCAGTCGGCCCGCGTCGACACGACCGGACAGGCGCCGTCGGCGGTCCTGTCGGGTGGGACCGCCCAGGCACCCACCGCGGCCGTCACCGGCGGCACGAGTCAGGCCCCTTCAGCTGTCGTGTCGGGCGGTGGCGGAGGAGGCGGAGCCGCGGGGGCGCCGACCAATGGCAACCTCGGCCGGGCCCCGGGCCTCGCGCCGGTGCCGACGGCTCCGAGCAGTCGCACGATCGTCATCCGATCGACCCCGCCCAAGCTTCCCGCCGCGCCGGCTCCGGCGATCGCTGCACCCGCCGCCCCGGTCGCTCCGGCTCCGGTGGTGGCCCCTCCCGCTCCCGTCATCGCGGTCCCGGCGCCCGCGGCCCCGCCGGCAGGGGTGCCGGCGGCAGGCCCGAGTGCGCCGGCCATTCCGGTTCCGCGGTCCGAACCACCAGTGGCACAGCCGCTTTCGGTGCCTGCGGTGCCCGAATCCTTCCGGCTCGGATACGCCGATTATCTGCGTACGGCCAGCACCAGTGATCTGCTGTTCGCGGTGCTGCCCGGACTCGCCGGCATGCTGTTGATGACGGCCGCCGGGGGAGCGGTGGGAGTCCGGCAGGCACGCGCGGCGCAGACACTTCCGTCACCCCAGATCGCTCGTTTCCTGCCGTAGCGGCATCGCGTGACACGCGGCGCGCATGACCGCAGACATTCTGCTGCGGTGGTGTACCGGATCGGTCCACTGGTCTGGCTGTTCACTGCCGCAGCCGTCGCCTCCGTCGTCGGGGGACTACTCGTAGTGGTTGGTTGGGCCCGCGGAGAACTGTCGGGCTCACCTTGGGCCGCGCTGGTGGGTGTCCTGTTGATGGCGGCGGGATTCGGGGCCGTCGCCTTCCGCTGCGCGTCACGCGGTGAACCGCGGCGTGAACCGCCGGATGAGCCGTCCGACACCATGCTGGAGGTTCGTCATCCGCTCGGTCTGGTGTTCTGGCTCTTCGCCGCTTTGGCCGCCGTTGTCCTTGCGCTGACGGCCTCGGGCGTGGCTGGTTTCGTTCGGAGAGCGATACAGCACGGCGGTCTCGACCGGTCCGACACGACGGGGTTGGCGGCCGTCGGGGTGACTGTGGTCGCAGCGACGGCGTTGGTGGGGATGGTTTCGATGGCCGTCGCGATACCCGCGCGAATCATCGGGTCCTATGGGCGCACCCACCTCTGGCTGTCGCGCGAAGGGATCGGCTATGCCACAACTTCCGATGACGACCCGGGTTTCCGGCCATGGGACAGCGTCACGGCCGTCAGCTATTCGTCCCGCGATGCCCGCGGCGTGGTGTACAGCCACGTGTGGACAATCCGCACCAGCAACCCGCGATTGCACATCAGCGTGGTGTACCCCGCAGGTGCGGTGCCCCGGCCCCGCACCATCCGTCAGGCCATCCGCGACGTTGCGCCGGCCGTTCAGGTGAGCTGAGGGTCGTCGGCGGCTGTCGGTCGTGAGTGGGTTCCAGACGTGTGCTTCTATGGATTCATCGCCGCCAGACAGTTTGCGTCGACTGTCCTGCAGCAATGGCATATTTCGTGGTCCATTCTGGCCGGATTCATAGCTAGTTCCTAGTTGGGGGAGCGGGTCGGCAGTGCCCGGAAGTGGTATTGATCGGCGGTGCCGGTTGGTGTGCCACCGGCGTGGCTTCACGGGTGATTGTCAAGGCGTTGAACCGATTCCGGCTATCTGACCCGTTTGCGCCATATTGACGCACCGGCATGGTTTACTCTTCGGGATCGGTTGCGCTCATCGAGGGGCGCCGCACGTTTGCGGGAGCTTCGTGCAGGGTCAGGCCTGGGATGCCACCGCATCCGAGGCTCGATCGTTCGCATCCGATCTGCAAATGCATGTTTGAGCACCCGCAGGGTGCCGGCACGGAAGACAGTCGGAGGAACTCGCGATTTTCAGGATCCTGAAGCGGCTGTGGATTCCGCTGGTGCTGGTGGTGGTGGGGGTCGCAGGCGGATTTACCGTGTCGCGATTGCATGGCGTCTTCGGCAGCCAGAGCCGTCCCGCGTACACCAGCGCCGAGCGCGAGGAGAAGCGGCCCCACGACCCCAAGCACCTGGTTTACGAGGTATTCGGCCCTCCTGGGACGTTGGCGACCATCAGCTATTTCGACGCCGATGCCGAGCCGAAACTCATCAGGGATGCGCCGCTGCCATGGTCGATGGACTTCCCGATCTCCGACGCGACGGCGATGGGAAACATCTCCGCTCAAGGCAATACTGACTCGATCGGATGCCGCATCCTCGTCGGCGACGAGGTGAAGGACGAGAAGGTCCGGACTGGCGTGAGTGCCTTCACCTTCTGTCAGCTGAAGGCCGCATGAGTACAGCCAACGACCCCAGCGAACCCATCACCGAGCCGTTGCCGATAAGTAAGCGCCCGCCGTTCGTCGCACGGATGGTCCGCGTGCTGTCAGTGCCGATCATCCTGGGATGGTTGGCGATCACCGTCATCCTGAGCGTCGCCGTGCCTTCGCTCGAGCAGGTGGAGAAAGAGCACGCGGTAGCGATGGATCCCATCGCTGCACCGTCGTTCGAGGCTATGCAGCGCATGGGGCAGCTGTTCGGCGAAGCCGGTTCGGGCGCTGTCGCGATGATCGTCCTGGAGGGCGATCAACCCCTCGGCGACGCTGCGCACAGCTATTACGACGAATTGGTTCGTCAGTTGAAGGCCGACACCACGCATGTGGTGCACGTCCAGGACTTCTGGGGCGACCCGATGACCCAGGGCGCTGCGCAGAGTGTCGACGGCAAGGCCACGTACGTGCAGGTGACTCTCACCAGCAACCAGGACATCTCGGCGGTCAAGTCCGTCGAGGCGATGCGCGCGATCGTGGACCGGATACCGGCGCCGCAGGGAGTCAAGACCTATGTCACGGGGCCGGCGGCATTCGCCGCCGATCTGGGTCCGGCCGGCAACCGGACGGTGGGGCTGGTCACCTCGTTGAGCCTCACGGTCATCTTCGTGATGTTGCTGCTCGTCTATCGGTCGATCATCTCCGTCATTCTCATGCTGATCGTTGTCGGCATCGAATTGACGGTGGCCCGAGGGGTTGTGGCGTTTCTCGGCAGTCTCGGCGTCATCGGTATCACGACATTTGTCGTCAATCTGCTCGTGGCGCTCGCGATCGCGGCGGGAACCGACTACGGCATCTTCTTCACGGGGCGCTACCAGGAGGCGCGCCAGGCCGGCGAGGACAAAGAGGTGGCGTTCTATACGACGTTCAGCAGCGTCGCGAAGGTGGTCGTCGGTTCCGGCATGACGATCGCCGGGGCGATTCTCTGCCTGCATTTCACCCGTCTGCCGGTCTATCAGACTCTCGGCGTTCCCACGGCTGTGGGCATGGCTGCCGCCGTGTTGGTGGCCGTCACACTCGTCCCCGCAGTCATCGCCGTGGGTAGCCGCTTCGGGCTGTTCGAACCGAAGCGGAAGCTCACCACCCGTCGGTGGCGCAAGGTGGGCACTGCGGTCGTCCGGTGGCCCGGGCCCATTCTCATCGCGACGTGCGCGGTCTCGCTCATCGGTCTGCTGGCGCTTCCCGCGTACAAACCGAGCTACAACGACCAGAATTACATCCCGCAGGACATCCCCGCCAACGTGGGTTATGCGGCGGCGACGCGACATTTTCCCCAGTCATTGATGATGGCGCCCGACATTCTGTTGGTCGAGGCCGACCACGACATGCGGAATCCGATCGACTTTCTGGTCTTGAACAAACTGGCCAAGGGTGTGCAATCCGTGCCCGGAGTCGCCATGGTCCAGGCGCCGACCCGTCCCGCCGGCGAGCCACTCAAACACTCGACGATTCCGTTCATGCTCAGCATGAGCAATGCGTCTCAAACCCATTTGATGCCGTTCCAGAAGGATCGAATGGAAGACCTTTTGGTGCAGGCCGACGACATGACGAAAACGATCGCCATCGTCAAGCGCATGCAAGCTCTGACGGAGGAGATGGTCAGCACCACGCATCAGATGGTCGCGGATACCCACGAGCTGCAAACTGTGACCAATCAACTGCGCGATCACGTTGCGAACTTCGACGATTTCTTCCGACCGATCCGGAACTACTTCTACTGGGAACCGCACTGCTACACGATTCCCATATGTTCGTCGATCAGAGGTGTTTTCGACACGCTCGACGGGATTGACCAAATCACCGTCAAGATGGTCAGCCTGGTGAACAACCTTGATCAACTCGACGCGATTCTGCCGCAGTTGGCCGCTCAGTTTCCGGTGATGATCTCGACCATGGAATCCACCCGAACCATGATGCTGACGATGCACAGCACCATGTCCGGGATCATGGATCAAATGGCGACGTCGAACGACAACGCCACCGCGATGGGCAAGGCATTCGACGCTGCCCAGAACGACGACTCTTTCTATCTGCCTCCGGAAGTCTTCGAGAACAAGGACTTCCAGCGCGTCATGGACATCTTCCTGTCACCGGACGGGAAAGCGGCCCGCATGCTCATCACCCAGCGAGGCGACCCGGCAACGACTGAGGGCATGTCGCTGGTCGACCCGATCGAAACCGCGGCCGAAGAAGCGCTCAAGGGCACGCCGCTGCAAAATGCCTCGATCTATCTCACAGGCACCGCAGCGTCAGTGAAAGATCTGGTCGAAGCGTCCAAATACGATCTGCTGATCGCGGCTGTTGCCGCACTCTGCCTCATTTTCGGCATCATGCTCGTGGTGACGCGGAGTTTCGTCGCCGCACTTGTCATCGTCGGCACGGTGGCGCTTTCACTGGGCGCGGCCTTCGGGCTTTCCGTGCTCATCTGGCAGCACATCCTCGGTATGCCTTTGAACTGGGTGGTGCTGGCGATGTCCGTGATCGTTCTGTTGGCGGTGGGTTCCGATTACAACCTGCTGCTGGTGTCCCGGATGAAAGAGGAGATCGGCGCCGGGATCAACACCGGCATCATCCGGGCAATGGGCGGCAGCGGCAAGGTGGTGACGGCTGCCGGCCTGGTGTTCGCGTTCACGATGTTGGTGATGGTCGTCAGTGACCTGGTCACGATCGGGCAGTTGGGTGCCACCATCGGCGTCGGGCTGTTGTTCGACACCTTGGTGGTACGCGCGTTCATGACGCCGGCGATCGCCGCGCTGCTGGGGCGGTGGTTCTGGTGGCCGCAACGGGTGCATCCACGGCCGCTCAGTGCAACAGGACGCCCGTCGGGCCGGGGCCAGCTTGTGCGGTCGATCCTGCAGAGAGAAGAGCGCTGACAGCCATGAATGCGTCTTCCTTCTGTGCGGTGAAAGCCGCATGAGCAGTAGGCACACAAGCGACCGGCCGCCGTTGATCGCACGAGTGATCTATCGGCTGTCGGTGCCGATCATTCTCGGCTGGCTGGCGATCATCGCCGTCGTCACCTTCGCTGTTCCGTCATTGGAACAAGTCGGGCGGGAAAGCTCTGTATCGCTGGTCCCCAAAGATGCGCCGTCGTTTCAGGCGATGCAGCGCATGGGGCAGGTGTTCGGCGAATCCGATTCCGACAGCGTCGCGATGATCGTCCTGGAGGGAGACAAACCCCTCGGTGAGGATGCGCACCGGTACTACGACGACTTGGTTCGCCAGCTGCGAGCCGATACGAAACATGTGCAGCACGTTCAGGATTACTGGGGGGACTCACTCACCGCATCAGGTGTCGAGAGTGCCGATGATCTGAGTGTCTACGTCCAGCTGAATCTCGCGGGTAACCAGGGCCAGGCCCTGGCCAACGAATCTGTGGAAGCGGTCCGGGACATCGTGGCGGGGACGGCCCCGCCGCCGGGCGTGAAGGCCTACGTCACGGGTCCTTCCCCGTTGATCACCGACATGAACCACGCCGGTGATACGTCGATCATGAAGATCACGCTGGTGACGCTGGTGGTGATCTGCACGATGCTGCTTTTCGTGTACCGCTCGGTCATCACCGTTGTTCTCCTTCTGGCCATGGTCGGGATCCAGGTGCAGGCGGCGCGGGGAGTCGTCGCATTCCTCGGCGACCACCAGGTTCTGGGGCTGTCGACATTCGCGGTGAATCTCCTGGTATCGCTCGGAATCGCGGTCGGCACCGATTACGGAATCTTCTTCATCGGGCGATATCACGAGGCACGTCAAGCCGGCGAAGACCGCGAAACCGCGTTCTACACCACCTATCGCAGCGTTGCGAAAGTGGTTGTGGCCTCAGGTCTGACGATTGCCGGAGCCATTTACTGTCTGAGCTTCACCCGGCTGCCGTACTTCGAGACGATGGGCATTCCGTCCGCCATAGGAATGGCGGTTGCCGTCGCGGTGGCCGTCACGCTGGTTCCGGCCGTCATCGCCGTCGGCGGCCGGTTCGGGCTGTTCGAACCGAAGCGGAAGCTCATGGTCCGCCGGTGGCGGGGAGTCGGCACGGCGGTGGTCCGATGGCCGGTGCCGATTCTTGCCGGGGCTTGCGCGGTGGCGTTTGTCGGTCTTCTCGCCCTGCCTGGCTATCAGACCAGCTACGACGACCGGCTGTATGTGCCCCAGGACATCCCGGCCAATGTCGGATATGCGGCCGCCGAGCGTCATTTCCCCGAATCGCGGATGACGCCAGACATCCTGATGCTCGAAGCCGACCACGATATGCGCAACCCGACAGATTTCTTGGTTCTGCACAAGCTGGCCAAGAAGATCTTCGCGGTCCCCGGGATTGCCACGGTGCAGAGCATCACCCGGCCAGAGGGCAGCCCGATCGAGCGCACGTCGATACCGTTTCAGATCAGCCTGCAGAGCGCCGGCCTCCGACAGATCGTGCCGTTCGCGAAAGATCGCATGAATGGCATGTTGAAGCAGGCGGACGACATGCAGAGAATGATCACTCAGATGGAGGGCACTCACAATCTGATGAAGTTGATCGGCTCGATCACCCACAACACGGTCGAGGTGACCGGGGAGACTGCCGAACTTACTGACGATCTGATGGCCACCGTTTCAAATTTCGACGACTTCTTCCGGCCGCTTCGCAATTACCTGTATTGGGAAGGCCACTGCTACGACATTCCCATTTGCTTCGCCATTCGATCGGTGTTCGACGCGCTTGACAGCACCGACCAGCTCAGCCTTCAGATGCACAAACTTCTCGACAACTTGGTGAAAGTCGACGGATTACAGGCGCAGCTTGTCACTCAATTGCCGCCGATGATCGAGATCATGAAGTCAATGCGAGCCATGATGCTGACAATGCACAGCACCATGTCCGGAATGATCGCGATCATGGATGAGACGACGTCGAATGCCAGCGCGATGGGCAAGATCTACGACGGCGCCCAGAACGACGACTCGTTTTATCTGCCCCCGGAAGTGTTCGAGAACAAGGACTTCCAACGGGCGATGAGCCTGTTCTTCTCGCCCGACGGGAAGGCCGTCCGGCTGATCCTCACGCACCGGGGTGATCCCGGAACTCCTGAGGGCATCTCGCGGGTTGATGCTGTGCGGACGGCAGCGGAAGAGGCGATCAAGGTGACGCCGCTGCAGAACGCTTCCATCCACCTCGCCGGAACCGCTGCGACATACAAAGATCTGCGAGACGGGTCGAAATTCGACCTCTTGATCGCGGGTGTCGCGGCGCTCTGCCTGATCTTCGGCATCATGCTGGTGGTGACGCGGAGTTTCGTCGCCGCACTGGTCATCGTCGGTACGGTGGCGCTTTCGCTCGGTGCGGCGTTCGGGCTTTCGGTACTGGTCTGGCAGCACATTCTCGGCATCGAACTGCACTGGCTCGTCTTGGCGATGTCGGTGATCGTCCTGTTGGCGGTGGGTTCCGACTACAACCTGCTGTTGGTGTCGCGCATGAAAGAGGAGGTCGGCGCCGGGATCAACACGGGCATCATCCGAGCCATGGGCGGCACCGGCAAGGTGGTGACGACCGCGGGCCTGGTGTTCGCGTTCACGATGTTGTCGATGGTGGTCAGTGATCTGCGCATCATCGGGCAGGTGGGTTCGACCATCGGTCTGGGTTTGTTGTTCGACACCCTGGTGGTACGTGCATTCATGACACCGGCAATCGCAGCCCTGCTCGGGCGCTGGTTCTGGTGGCCACTGCGGGTCCGTCAGCGGCCCTCCAGTGCGGTTCTGGGCCCGGTCACGGCGCCTGCTGACCGACTGGTCAAGCAGGAGGCCTGATTTCACGCTGTGGTCGAGCTGGGCAAAGCATGGGTGAGATCCGCCCAGGCCGATTACAGTCGGAATGGTCGGGAGCAATGGTAGGGAGGAAGTTTGAATATGTTCCGTCTGTCGTTGACCAGACTGGCCGTCGGGCTCGGCGGCCTGGCTCTGTCGTTGACCGCCGGGGCCGGGATCGCGTCCGCGGGGCCGAACCTGGATTCGGCCATCAACACGACGTGCACGTACCCGCAGTTGGTGTCGGCGCTCGATGCGCAGGATCCGCAAGTCCGGATGGCATTCGATCAATCGCCGATACTGCAGCGTGGCTTGCGTGAGTTCATCGCCGACGCGCCGGCCAAGCGGGCCAAGACAGCGCAGGATGTGGCGAACGCTCCGATGTTCCAGCCGTACCTCGGCACCATCGAACAAGCCTTCAACACCTGCAACAACTTCTGATCTGAAGTCGGTGCCGCCGTGGTCGTTTCGTTCGTCTACGGCGGGTCCGTCGGGCCCACGGTCGAACCCTTCGGCGAGATCGGTGACCGATTGCCAACAGATTGTGTGGCCTATGGCAATTCGCCCCGATAGCAACGCATTTCCTAATACTCTGCCGTCATGAGTCAGAGCCGATACACCGCTGCGCAACGCGCCGCAGGATCTCCCTCCATCTGCTCCGCGCGTGAGCTGCCCGCAACGTCGTTCGAGGAGTCGTGCTCGTGACCCCCGCCAGTGACAGCGGTTCGACGGCCCGGCCGGTCGCATTGTTCGTTTTGGGTGTGCCTCGTTCCGGAACCTCTGCGGTCACCCGGGTCCTCTCGCTGTGCGGTGCCACGCTCCCGGCGGGGCTGTCGGGTGCAGATCCGCGCAACCCGCGTGGCTACTGGGAGCCGCGGGCGTCGCTCCATCTCAACAACACGATCTTGCGTCGCTACGGCAGCGCCGTATTCGACCCGTCACTACGCCTGCAAGAGGACGGGGGGCTCGATGCAGACCAGAAGGCTTTCTGTATCAACAAGATCGGACAGTTTCTCGCCACCTTGCCGGCCGCGCCTGTCGTACTCATCAAGGATCTGCAGATAACGCTGCTGTCCAGCTTGTGGTTCGAAGCGGCACGGCAGGCCGGCTTCGACATCGCTGTTGTGAACATGGTGCGTCCTCCGCAGGAAGTCATCGCATCAGGTGCCGCGGACTTCCTGACATCGCCGGAGCTCGGCAGTGCACTGTGGCTGAAGTTCAACCTGCTGGCCGAGAGAGATACCCGCGAGCTACCGCGCGTGTTCGTCGAGTACGCCAACCTGCTCGAGGATTGGCGTCGTGAAGTCAAACGGATCTCGTTGGCTCTCGGCATCGATCTGGACAACCGGGATGAGGACGCGATCGAGGAGTTCCTCACCCCGGATCTCCACCGCCAGCGGCAGACCGGCCCTGTGACGGAAACTTTCGGCACAGACTGGATTTCCTCGGTTTACGACGCGCTGAGCGCGGCCGCACGCGACGAGCCCGTGGACCAGGTCGAGTTGGATCGCGTGTATGCGGCGTACCGGGCGAGCGAACAGGGTTTCCGGTCGGTGTTCGAGAATTCCGTCCGGTTGAACAAGCTCAATCGATTCGTCCGGCCGTCGCTCCTGAAGTTTCGCTACGAGGCCGTTGCACTGGCCAACCGGCGCCGTGGGACCTGGGCCTGACCCGTCTGTAACCGGGCGTCGTTGCGGTCACGCAGCCGCATGCCGATGATGAAAGAGGCTAGTTAGTGTCGGGACGAACAAGTCGTGTACGGGAATCTCTGAGACCGCGCCAAGTACCCAAAGAACGTGTGCAACTAGATAATCGGCTCGCGTTGGCCGACGAGGCATCGTTGGCGGAGCATCGCGCTGCCGGCATGAAGGTGGTCATCCAGGTCACCTGGCTGTACGACCGTGCCGTCGATCTCGATGGGCTGCGACGTTTTCACCATAATCTCGGCCAGGGTTTGTTGGGGCGTCGCATCGAGCGCCCGGCGCTGCCGGTCGCCCGGCACCGATGGGTTGTGGACCGGGGTCCGTCAGATGTCGACATCGCTGAGTCGACCCGTCCGCGTGCCGATTTCAGTTCCTGGGTCGACGAACGGTCGCAGCTTCCGGTCGATGCGGAGACGGGCCCCGGCTGGCACATCGGTGTCGTACGCCTCGACGACGGCTCGACCGCGGTCAGTCTGGTGCTCTCGCACAATCTGATCGATGGGCTCGGCCTTGCGCTCGTGATAGTCGAAGGGACACTGGGTAAAACCCGCGATCTCGGGTATCCGCCGCCACGGTCGCGTACTCGACTGCGCGCGTTGGCCCAGGATGCCCGAGAAACCGCGCGCGACGTACCCAAGGCCGCCCGGGCGCTCGTCACGGCGGTGAAATCTGCCAGAGAGCAGGCTCGGGCCAAGTCCGAGGACAATCCTTCATCGGCACCGCAGTCTGTCCCGGCGGTCAATGCAGTCGGCACCGATGAGGTCGTGCTCGTACCGGCTCTGACGATCTACGTCGACCTCGGTGAGTGGGACGCGCGCGCCGAAGCGCTCGGCGGAGCGAGTCACACGCTGGCCGCGGCGTTTGCCGCGAAGTTCGGTGAGCACATCGGCCGCACGCGCGACAAGGACGGTGCCGTCACCCTCCAGATCCCGATCAGCGACCGCACAGAGGACGACACCCGAGCGATGGCACTGTCGTACGCGCGCGTCACGATCGACCCCGCCCCTGTCGCGACGGATCTGCGCGAAGTCCGTGCGGCCGTCAAACAGACGCTGGCGACGTTGAAAGAGACCTCAGAGGAGTCCAAGCAGCTCCTGTGGCTGCCCTCGTTCATGCCGAAGCGGATGCTCAAACAGATGGTCTCCAGAGTGCCTGCGGATCCGGACCAAGCGGTGTTCTGTTCTTACCTGGGCGATCTCAGCTCGTTCATCAGCGAGGCCGACGGCACCGTGGCCGAGTTCGCGAATGCGCGAACGACGGGGCAACAAGAATCGCGACAGCTCCTCGAGCGGACCGGCGGCCGATTGGTCATCCTCTCTGGACGCCTGAGCGGCAAGATCTTCATCAGCGTCGGGGCCTACCAACCTGGCGCGGAGAACTCCACATTCGCCCTGCGGGAACTGGCAGCACGCACGCTGGCTGATTTTGATCTTGTCGGCGAGATCCACTGACGTACCAGCTGTGCGGTAGGTAGCCTAGACCGTTCAATCCCGAAGATCATCTGCCACACCGTTGTTCGCCAACAGGTCCCAACTGGAGAGTTCATGTCGAGAGACGCGCGATGAAGCTCGTGCTGGCAAGCTATGGCACCCGCGGTGATGTGGAGCCCTGCGTCGCGGTCGGTTGCGAGCTGCAGCGCCGCGGACATGACGTGCGTTTGGCTGTCCCGCCCGACCTGGTTGCCTTCTCCGAGGCGGCCGGGCTTGAGACGGTCCCTTACGGTCCGGACACGGCGGTATGGGCGGACGCGCACCGCGACTTCTGGGTCCGGTTCTTCGGCAACTTCTGGAAGATCCCGGAACTGATGAAACTGATGCGCGAGATGCGCGAGATCGGGGAGTCCGTTGTCCGGTTCTGGGAGGACATCACGACGACGTTGACGTCGTTGGCCGACGGGGCGGATCTACTCATCACATTTCTGAATTTCGAACCGCCGGCGGTCAACGTCGCTGAGTACTACGGCATCCCGATGGCCACGGTGCACGTCTCGCCGGTACGGCCCAATGGCCGGATGTTGTCGTTCCTGCCCCCCGCGTTGGGGCGTTCCGCTCTGAAGGTGTACCAGTGGGCGAATTGGCGTGGGGTCAAGAAATTCGACGACGCGCAGCGGCGCCAGCTGGGTCTGCCGAAGGCCACGGGGTCATCGCCGCGACGGATCACCGAACGCGGATCCTTGGAGATACAGGCCTACGACGAGGTGTGTTTTCCCGGGCTGGCTGCCGAGTGGGCGCAATGGACCGACCAAAGGCCCTTTGTCGGTGCCCTGACGATGGAGCTGACCACAGACGGCGATGACGAGATCGCTGCCTGGGTTGCGGCGGGAACACCGCCGATTTTCTTCAGCTTTGGCAGCACACCGGTCAAGTCTCCCGCTGACACGTTGATGATGATCGAGAAGGCCTGCGCGGAGCTGGGGGAGCGGGCCTTGGTGTGCGCCGGTTCGAGTGACTTCAGCCAGGTACCCGATTCCGACCAGGTCAAGGTCGTGGACACGATGAACTTCGCGTCCGTGTTCCCTGCGTGCCGCGCGTTGGTGCACCACGGCGGTATGGGCACGATGTCCGCAGGCCTGCGCGCCGGGGTACCTATGCTCGTCTACTGGACGGCGCTCGACCAAGCATTGTGGGCATCTCGCGTCGAACAGCTGAAAGTTGGTTTCGGACGGCGCATCTCGGCGGCCAGCAGCGAGCGGCTCGCTTCAGACCTGCGCACGATTCTCGATCCGCAGTACGTTGCCCGTGCCCGCGAGATCGCTACCCAGATGACCACACCGGACGACAGCGTCGCCGACACCGCCGATCACCTGGAGCGGTTCGCGCGGTCAGGGCGTTCTGGATGAGCTGAGCATCTGAGCTTCCCGCTCAGATGATGTCCAATCCCCGCACTACCTGCAGCAATCCAATCATCACGAAGATGCCTATCATCACCTGGCGTCGGTTGGCCAGCGCCCAGTCGTGGACCGGTTGCAGGACAGCCTGGGTTCGTGCCGGGGCGATCAGGTGGCTGATGACGGCGACCTCGAAAACGGCGAACATCGCGACGACGAACAGGATGACGGCGATGATCTGTGTGCCCGTCGACGCCCCGGAGGACACGACGGTGGTCGCCACAAAGAGGACCAGCGGAAACCCTGGTATGAACCCCAGACCGCACACCAACGCGACCCACAGGGCGCCGCTGTCCCAGGCTCGTTGAAGTCGGCGGAACAGGCGGCGAATGGCGGAGTCGCCTTCTGTCGCTTCCCCCACACCGGCGAACGGCGACGAGATCTGGCCCGTCCCCTCGGATTCCGGAACCTCGCTTGGTGCATTGCCGGCCGGTGTCGGCACCTGCGCTCGCTGACGCACCCAGTAACGAACTGCGATCAGCAGCGCGACCGATAACACCAGGACGCCCATCCCGAGTTGGATGTGCCGGGCTGCGGCGCTGGCGGCCGGTGTCTGAGGGCTGAACATCGGCGCGCGGTGCAGCAACACCACTGGCACCAACAGGGCGGGAATATTCGTTGTGAGGCAGCCGATCCAGCACACGAGCAGGTTATGCACCGGCCGTGGACGCGAGATCACGAGAAGGATGAGGGCGAGAAGCGCGGGATTGAACGCCATCAGAATCGCCATCCCGAGTAATGAGCCCCACACGGCGGGGAACATTACCTGCTAGTTAATTATTTTTTGGGCCTTTGGCAACCTGGTCGATCTTGGTCCACGTGACCTCGGCCCGTACGTGGGCGGTTCCGACGGAAGCCGTGCTCTGGCACGGACCGGCGGCGCCGACGCGCTGCGGTTGCGTGCGGGCATCGGTCGAATCTTCCGTAGTCTCTTCCGGATTCAGCTGCTCCGTTTTGGAACAGAACTGACAGGGGATGGGGATAATGACCGATGTCTTCGGGCAGCTCACAGGCTCGACAACTGAAAGGCTAGAGGCTCCGCGATGAAATTTGTGCTGGCTTTCTATGGGACGCGTGGTGATGTAGAGCCTGGAGTTGCGGTCGGTCGTGAACTGGTGCGGCGCGGTCACGAAGTGCGCATGGCCGTCTCGCCCGATCTGGTCGAGTTCGTGATGGCGGCCGGACCGGAGGCCATTGCATGCGGACCGGACGTGCGGGTGTGGCAAGACCTGAACCGGGATTTCTGGGCACGCTTCTTGCGCAAGTTCTGGAGGAACTTCTGGCGGGTCCGGGATCTGGCCGGTTTGCTGCGCGAGGAATGGCATCTCTTCGACCAGTACTGGCAGGACGTCAGCAAGACGCTGACGTCTTTGGTGGACGGGGCGGATGTGCTCTTTACCGGCGTGATCGGCGAGGAGGCTGCCGGCAACGTCGCGGAAGGTTGCGGAATTCCGCTGGCGATGTTGCATGTGTTCCCGATGCGGCCCAACGGGCAGCTGGTCCCGGCGCTACCGGCTCCGTTGGCTCGCACAATGATGAAGGCGTCGGAGTGGCTGAGCTGGCCCATGATGAAAAGGCTGGAGGACCCGCAGCGGCGCGAACTTGGCTTGGCCAAGGCAACTGGTCCCTCTGCGTGGAGAGTTGCCGCACGCGGCTCATTGGAGCTCCAGGCCTACGACGAGATCTTCTTCCCCGGGCTGGCGGAGGAATGGGCGGAATGGAATGGGCAGCGCCCCTTCGTCGGTGCGTTGACGATGGAGTTGCCGACCGACACCGACGACGAGGTCGCCGACTGGATCGCCGCGGGAACCCCGCCGATCTGCTTCGGTTTCGGCAGCATGCCGGTGGACTCCGGCGCCGAGACGCTGGCCATGATCAGTGCCGCATGTGTCGAGTTGGGCGAGCGGGCGTTGGTGTGCGCCGGCGCGAGTGACTTCAGCGACGTCCCCCATTCCGATCACGTCAAGGTGGTCAGCACCATGAACTATGCCGCTGCCTTTCCTGCTTGCCGTGCCGTCGTGCACCACGGCGGCGCGGGCACCACTGCCGCTGGGCTGCGGGCCGGGGCTCCCACCTTGATCCTTTCGACGGACCTGGATCAGACGCTGTGGGGGGCGCGGATCAAGCGACTGAAAGTGGGTACCGCTCGGCGTCTTTCGGCCACTACCCAGAAGACGTTGGTGGCGGACCTGCGTACCGTCCTCGAGCCGGAGTGTTCGGCTCGCGCCCGCGAGGTCGCCACTCGCATGACCAAACCCGCAGAAAGCGTGGCGACCACCGCCGACCTGTTGGAAAAGCTCGGTCGCCTCAAGCGTGCCGGCTGATCGTCCCGACGGGCACAACGACATCGCACGGTGAAAGCCCTTTTGGCACGCCGCAATCGCGGTGACTTTACGACTTCTGGTCGGATCACGACCGCGATGACCCATGATGTCTGGGTGGAAAGCAGAACCTCCGACATCGCGAACATGCCCCGGGGCGGGCCGGACGCGTCCTGGCTGGATCGGCGATTGCAGACCGACCGGCTGGAGTACCTGGATCGCGACGACGTCGATGATCTGAAACGCAAGGTCATGGATTCTCTGGACCGTGCCGGGGGGCGGCGGCGGATCGGTATCCACGAGAAGTGCGCCCGGATGGTGCTTCGCGAGGTGGCCGACGTGCCTGCGCCGAAGATCTTGGAACTCGGTGCGGGACTCGGCGGGCTGTCGCGCAAGCTGTTGGAGATGCATCCCACCGCGCAGCTGACGGTCACCGACCTCGAGCCGACGTTTGTGGCGGGCATGGCCGCCGGAGATCTCGGCAGTCACCCTCGCGCCGTTGTCCGGGAGATGGATGCCACCGAAATCGACGCGCCGGACGGCTATTACGACCTGGCGGTGTTTGCGTTGTCGTTGCATCATCTGACTCCCGAACTCGCCGTCCAGGTGTTTGCGGCGGGCACCAGGGCGGCGAAGAAGCTGCTGATAGTCGATCTCCCCAGGCCGCCGGCGCCTTTGCACGTTCTTCTGTTGGCGGTGGTGCTGCCGCTGGTAAAGGTTTCGCCGCTGCAACACGACGGATTCATCAGCTCCCTGCGCGCCTACAGTCCGGCGGCGTTGCGTGCGCTGGGCCGGCACGCTGACCCGTCGATCACCGTCGAATTCCGGACTCGACGAGGCCTGGGTCCGACGGTGGCGGTGGCCAGCCGGTCCCGGCACGGTGGCTAGCGGAGTCGATCGAACTCTCGTAGTCCGTCGGGTCGTGCCCAGCTCAGATGGTGTTCAAACCCTTGGCAATCAGCATGACGCCGGCCAATATGCACATGGCCACCAAGATTTTTCGATGGTGAGCCCACGCCCAGTCATGCAGCCGTTGCAGGACGGCTTCGGTTTTCGTGGGAGCGGCCAGATAGCTGACGAGGACGATCTCGACAACGGCCAGCATGCCGACGATGAATGCGATCGCGGCGGTGATCTGCGTGCCGACCGCCGCTCCGGAGACGACGACGATCGCGAGTAGGAACAGAGCCACGTCGGGTGGGGCCCCGGCAAATGAGAAGCCGATCACGAACGAGACCCACAGGGCTCCGCTTTCCCAGGCATCGTGGCCGCGCCGCAGCAGGCGCCGGAAAAGGGATGTGCCGCCTTCCGGTTCTTCTTTCGCGCGGGCGAGGAGTCGTGAGACCGGCGTCGAGGTGTCGGCGTCGAGGACCATCGTCGACGCGCCACCATCCGTAGCCGGTAGCTTCGCCCGCTGACGCACCCAGAAGTGCACCGTCAGCACTGTGGCAGTCGTCAGCGCGACCGCACCCATGCCGATCTGGATGTAACCGCCGGTCGAACTCTTGGCCCAGGATTCCGCGGTCGACTTGAACATCGGCGTCGCGTGCAGCAGCGTCAGCGGAACGATCAGCGTAGGAATGCATGCAGCCATGCAGCCGGCACCGAACATCAGCAGGTTCTGCACGGGTCGCGGCCGGGAGATCACGAGAAGGGTGATCCCGATGCGCATGGGATCGAGGCCAACCAAAATTCCTAGCGCCAGCACCGATCCCCACACGGTCCAAACACTACCCGGTTGCTCCTGCCGGCCCGCTCGTTTCGCACCGACGGTGTCCTTGATGATGCATTCCCGGCACGCCAAAGTCGGTTTGCCAGCGCTAACTTGGCTCATGCACAGGCCTGCCGGCATGTCGGTTTCGGCCCGGCGGCAGACTATGGACGTTATGCTCTCGCGGTGGCGTGGAGTTCTCTGAGGATGGCCGAGTGTCCGCGATAACCAGAGATTGCCGGTTATGCGGATCCACTGGCCCCCATCCGGCGATTGACGTTCGCGAGATGATGTTCGGTACTCGGGAACAATTTGAATATTTCTGCTGCGCTGCGTGCGATACCTTGCAGATCGACAAGGAGCTTGAGGGCGAAGACCTCATGCGTCACTACCCCTCGAACTACTACTCGCACAGCGCGTCAGCGCAACCGGGCGCGTTTCGATGGCTGGTCACACAGCATGACGAGTACAAGCTGCGCGGCGGCAATCCGATCGTCGGTGCATTCATGAAGGCGCGTCTGACCGAAGGGCTCTTCCGTGTGCTCCTCGGCGGCGACGTCGTCAGGATGCTCGCTCAATTGGCCGTGGACCACGACTCGCGCATTCTGGACGTCGGTTGTGGCACCGGGGGACTGCTGGACCGTCTGACCAGAATTGGATTCAACAACTTGGTCGGCGCGGACCCGTTCATCGAGGCCGATGGCCGATCTGCTGAAGGTGTGCCGCTGATGAAGGCAGATCTGCGCGATGTCGACGGCAAATTCGACCTCATCATGTTCAATCATTCGCTCGAACACGTTCCCGACCCGGTCGAGACCCTCAAGGTGGCGTACGGCAAGCTCGCCGCCGGAGGCATGTGCCTGGCTCGTGTGCCCACGACTTCGTCGGAAGCGTGGAGCACCTACCGGGCCGATTGGGTGCAGGCCGATGCACCGCGGCACATGGTCATACCCTCGCGGCAGGGAATGGCGGTGGCGGCCGAACGGGCTGGAATGCGAGTGGTTCGGACGTTCGATGACTCGAATTTGGGCCAGTTTCTCGGCAGTGAAGCCTATCGGCGTGATGTCCCGGTGACCGATCCGAAGATACTGCGGATGTTCGGACCCAAGCAGCTCTGGGCGTGGGAAAAACGCGCACAATTGCTCAACCGACAGGGACGGGGCGACCAGACGGGATTCGTCCTACAGGCAATCTGAGGTATCGGACCAGTGGGAGCGGCCGGCCACCGGAAATCTTCTCTCTCACAGTCGATCTTGCGATTCGGGCACCGGTTGGCCCGCTGCGCTTTCGTCGTCGTGCCATCGTGCGGGTCAATTTCCCCATACTCAATCAGCAAACCGATCCGGCTAGCGCCGGTTCGAGGCTAGAGTCACTCGAACTTACTGGAATACGAGCTGGGGGCCCAATTTCACGTGACCGACCACGATGTTCGATCGCTGTACCTCGATCTGATCCGAGGCAACCTCACGAGGTACGGGATGCCGGAACGAATGCCCGCCGAGTGGACGCTGAGGCGACGGCTCTACTTCAAGACCCTCAATCGCATGATGGTTCGCGGTGGGGCGCATCGACTTGCCCGCGCGACTCCGAACGAGAATCGCAGCACCCTCGTCCGGCACAAGCGGGACTTGGGCATCGATTGGCCGGCGGAGGCCGAGACGATGATCGGAATGCAACGACTGACCAGTCTTCAGCAGTGTGTCGAGACTGTACTCGCGGAGGACATCCCCGGCGACCTGATCGAATGTGGTGTGTGGCGGGGCGGGGCCTGCATCCTGATGCGTGCCGTACTGGCCGCCTATGGGGATCAGACACGAAGCGTCTGGGTGGCGGACTCGTTCCAGGGCCTGCCACCTGCCGACCCCGACAACTACATCGCCGACAAGGGGCTCAGGACGCAGAGCCTGGCCGGCATACTGGGCGTGCCAGAAACTGAGGTCAGGGCGAACTTCGAGCGCTACGGACTGATGGACGACCAGGTCCGCTTCCTGCCCGGTTGGTTCAAGGACACCCTTAAAGACGCGCCGATCGATCGCATTGCGGTGCTGCGGATCGACGGCGATCTGTACGAATCCACGATCCAGGCACTCGACGCGCTCTACCCGCGGCTGTCCCCACAGGGCTTCTGCATCATCGACGACTATCACGATCTCGAGCCATGTCGGCAAGCCGTCACCGACTACCGTGCGGAGCACGGGATCACCGCCGAGATCGTAGATATCGACGGGACTGCTGTGCTCTGGCGTAAATAGCGAAAGGCGTTGGATCGTTCTGGATCTCACGTCGACGGCGTGCCGGCCGCGTTATGCTGCCGAGCAGTTGAGCGTCGTCCGCAAGAGCTCCGGCTGTCATTTTCGCGGGCGCGCAAGGGACGTGAGAGGCCAGAATCTGCAATGAAGATTGTCCTGGCAAGCTACGGAACCCGCGGTGACATCGAGCCGTGTGTCGCCGTGGGCCGTGAGCTGCTACGACGCGGACACGACGTGCACATGGCTGTCCCGCCCGACCTCGTCGGCTTTGCCGAGGCGGCCGGGCCGACAGCGATCCCGTACGGGCCGGATCTGCAGGCGGTGCTGGATGCGCACCGCGACTTCTGGACCCACTTCTTCCGGAACTTCTGGAAGGTCCGCGAGATGATCAGGTTGCGACGGGAAGTGGTGGCGCCGTTCCACCAGTGCTGGAAGGACATCATTGCCACTTTGACGTCGCTCGCCGAAGATGCCGACCTGCTGTTCACCGGGGTGAATTTCGAGGATGCCGCCGGCAACGTCGCTGAGTACTACGACATTCCGTTGGCCACATTGCATCTGTTCCCGCTTCGCGCCAATGGCCAGTTCGTGCCGTTCCTGCCGGGGCGGCTGGGCCGAACGGCGATGCGAGTGTCCGAATGGATTGCCTGGCGCAACGCAAGGAAAGTCGAGGGCATACAGCGAGGCGAACTGGCGTTGCCGAAGGCCACCTCGCCCTCGCCGTGGCGGCTCACCGAACGCGGTTGCCTGGAGATCCAGGGGTACGACGAAGCCTGCTTTCCCGGGTTGGCCGACGAATGGGCGCAATGGTCCGGTCAGCGGCCCTTCGTCGGTGCCCTGACGATGAATCTGCCAGGTGATTCAGACGAAGAGGTCGCCAGGTGGATCGCGGCGGGGCCACCACCGATATTCTTCGGCTTCGGCAGCTTGCCGATGGAATCGGGCGCGAAAACACTCGCGATGATCAACTCGGCCTGCGCACAGCTCGGAGAGCGGGCGCTGGTGTGTGCGGCCGGAACCGACCTGAGCCACCTTCCCCGGTCCGAGCACGTCAAGATCGTCGGCACGATGAATTTCGCGACGGCGTTTCCCGGTTGTCGCGCGGTGGTGCACCATGGCGGATTGGGCACCACCGCCGCGGGCCTGCGCGCGGGGGTTCCCACGTTGATCCTGTCGACCGATCTCGATCAGACGCTGTGGGGGCGCCGGGTCAAGGTGCTGAAAGTGGGTACGGCCCGGCGCTTTTCGGGCACGACGGAGAAGAGCCTGGTTGCCGACCTGCGCACGATCCTCGAGCCGCAATATGCCGCCCGAGCGCGCGAGGTCGCCGCCCAGATGACCCAGCCTGCCGAAAGTATCGCGACCGCGGCAGATCTCGTGGAGAAACTTGCCGGCGTCGGCCGGCTGTGACACAGCTCTGATCGGAGCTTTCCGCGTTACTCCGGCGAGTCACGTGAACCATGAGCGCTGGCGGGGCAGTGTTGTGGTGTTGCGGCCTGCGATGGCGGCTCGGCATCTCGGATCGCGCGGACATGGATCATCCCGCCACGATGCGGAACGAACGTGACGTGCTTCGCCCGCTGCTTTTCGTCAGCCGCAGCAGTCGTGCTCAATTCGACCCGGCGCAGGATCTCACGGAGGACGAGCCGTATCTCCACCATGGCGAAGGTGGCACCGAGGCAGCGGCGGTTTCCGCCACCGAAAGGGAGCCAGGTGGTGGGGCTGAGGGAGGCGTCGAGCATTCGATCCGGGTCGAATCGATCCGGATCGGGGTACACCTCGGCGCTCGCGTGCACCAGCCCGATGGCCGGGTCCACCATGATGCCGGCCGGCAACCGATAGCCACCGATCTCGGTCGGCTCCTTGAGAACCCGTCCGGAGCTGAACAGCACCGGACGGATCCGCAACGTCTCCTTGACCACGGCGTCGAGGTACTCGTCGCCGGACGCGTCGCCTGCCGCGCTGGCATCGGCGGCCCGCACCGCCTTGGCCAGTGCCTCCGGGTGGCGGGTCAGTCGCTCCAACGCCCAGGACAGTGCCGTCGCGGTGGTCTCGTGTCCGGCCGCGATCGCGGTCAGGAGCTGGTCGCGCAGTTCGCTGTCGGACATGGTGCGACCGTCGTCGTCGGTGGCGCGGACCAGCATGGCCAGCACGTCGGTACGGTGCTCGAGGTCGGGGTCGGCACGCCGGTCGGCGATCTCGGCGTAGAGCAGGGCGTCAGCTTCCTCGAATCGCCGGCCGACGCCTCGCCACGGGCGATGGCGCCGCAGGCTCGGTTTCGTAATCGCCGGTGTCTCCCAGGGTTTCATGTAGAGCAACCGCGGCACCACCCGGCGCAGCGCGGCCAGTCGCGCGGGGTCGCTGGCGCCGATGACTGTTCGCAGGATCACCTCGAGCGTGATCTCCGTCGTCATGGGTGCCACCGGGAAGCTCTTTCCGACCGGCCACCCGGCGACGTTCTCTGCGGCGATCTCGACCATCTGAGCAGCCTGCTGCGCGACGGCGTCGCGATGAAATGCCGGCATCGTCAGGCGGCGCAGGGAGTGGTGCGCGTCCTCGTCGAGCACAAACAGCGAGCTCTCGCCGAGGAGACCGCGGAAAAACCAATGTGCTTCGCCGGAATGAAAGACCCGAGGGTCACCGGCGTACACCGTCTTGATGTCGGCAGGGTCGGCAAGGTAGACGACCGTGCCCGACAACGGAATACGCAGCCGGAACATGTTCCCGTAGCGGCGCTGGCACGCGCGCAGGAAGCGTAGACCGAAGCTTGCCATCAACGTGGACTGCACCACCATGGGAAGTGGAGGGCCGGGCGGCAGTTCGGTTTTCGCGGCAGTCACTTTGCGTGATCCCTAGCTACTAGACGGTACGGGTGCGGAAAGACCGACGGCCTCGGATCGCGACCGACACGGGTGGCCGGTCGTGGCGTGCGCTCGCACGATCCACGGTCGCAGATCCGGGCTCTACGGTATTTCCCAACCGTACGAGTCTTGGCATGGGTACGGGGTGCTTTCGGTCGGAGACATCACCCACTGCGGGTGACCCGGGGCGGGTGATGGCACGTTTGCCTTCAACTCGGTTCCGGTGACGACCATTAGTTCCCGTTCGCCGGGCGAAATGCTGTGCTGCTGCTCAGCAGATTTCTATGAGTTGCATTTGTCTCGCTGAAGGCTCGTAGAGGTCGGCCTGGTGCTGCGAAGTGGGCGGCCGGGCGGGAAAGGTTCACTCCTCAGCAAATATTGCCTCCACGAAGGTGGTGGGCGTAATCAGCGGTGGTGGCTGCGTACGTATCGGCGAAACACGTCGCGGTCCAAGCGTTAGTGGCTAATTCGCTATGTTAACGGGGGTCGCGGTGGCGGGAACGCCACAGTGCATCGCCCACCGGGCGGCGAGTAGCAAATATTGACGATTTTTCTAAAACCGCCTGGCGACCGGGCTGTCTGGGTTAGGTTTAGAACGTGTTCCATTTAACTCGCCCAGATGGTCTGGAGAACTGGTGAGCATCAATCCATTCGACGACGACAACGGCAGTTTTTTCGTTTTGATCAACGACGAGGAGCAACACAGCCTGTGGCCGGCCTTCGCAGATGTTCCGGCCGGCTGGCGGGTGGTCTACGGCGAGGCGGATCGCGCCTCCTGCCTGGAGTACATCGAGCAACATTGGCCTGACATCCGGCCGAAGAGTCTCCGCGAGAGGTTGGCACAGGGTCGGACTGTTGATCAGTAAGCCGTCGGCTGGAAATACCCGAAGTGATCACGGGGCACTTCCGCTCACGCGGGGCCAGCTGGACATTTGGCTTGCCGAGGAGTCTGGGCGCGCCGGTGTCAAGTGGCAGCTGGGAATGCTTGCCCGTCTCGACGGCGTCATCGAACATGACGTCCTCGAACGGGCCATTCGTCACGTGGTCGCTGAGGCCGAACCCCTCAGGGCTGTATTTGCGGAGGTAGACGGCCAAGTTTTCCAGACAGTTGTCGACTATCCGGACATCGAACTCGGCCGCTACGACTTGACGGGCTCGGCCGACCCGGTGCAGGACGCCTATCGGGTGGTTGCAGCGATCCGTCGAACGCCGATGCCGCTGGACGGTCCGCTGTTCAAGTTCGCGTTGATGCAGACTCGGTCTGACGAGTTCTACTTTTTTGTGTGCTGTCACCACATCGCGATCGACGGCATCGGCATGGGTCTCGTCATTCACCAGATTGCCGCTGCCTATACAGCAATCGATGCCGGCGAGGCGATACCGCCCACGATCTTCGGCCCGCTGAAGAGCATCATCGATTGCGAGTCCGAATACGAGGCTACCGACGATTACCTCGTTGATCAGGCCTATTGGTCCAAGAATGTACCGCCTGAAGCTGAGTCTCGTCCTGGACCCGCCGTCGGAGTCGCAAACCCGATCGATGAGTACGAGCCTTCTGCGCCAATCCGATTGGATCGTTGCGCGGTCGACAGGGCGCGAGAGCTCTCGAAAGCTCTCGGGGTCCGCCGAGCGTCGGTGGTCGCCGCGGCGTACGCGCTGCTCGTACATGGCGAGACCGGGGGATCCGAGGTTGTCCTCGATTTTCCGGTGAGTCGACGGGTGAGTCCTGAAGTACTGCTGATGCCCGGGATGGTTTCCGGAGTCGTGCCATTGGTTCTGACGACGTCACCGCAGTCCACGGTGACCGAATTCTGCAGGCATGTCGACACACGCATCCAGGAAGCGATGCGCCATCAGCGTTTCCCGCTCCGCGCTATCGAGAACAAGACGCGTTTCCAGGGGGCCGGGCAGCCGTCGACTCGGGCCGCGATCAATTTCATCCCGACCATCCCGGTCGCCTATTTCGGTAGCACTTTCGGGTCGGGGACGGTGACCCACACCGGGCTGGTAGACCAGTTCGGTCTCGTGTTCCTCCAGGAAGGTGAAGATCTCCTTCTCAGCATGACGGGCGTGGGGGAGATGTTCGCCGGCTGCGACGCAGGCGATTTGGCGGACCGTTTCCAACGGGTGCTGACATCGATGACGGCCGACCCGGGACGGTCGATTTCCACTGTCGACGTCCGTGATGAGCTCACCGGGTTGGACGGGTGGGGTAATCGGGCGGCGCTCGAGGTGCCGGCTGCGGTGTCTGTGTCATCAGCGGCAATTCCGGAGCTGTTCGCCGCGCAGGTGGCCCGCGATCCGGCTGCGGTGGCGGTCAGTTTCGGTGACAGTTCGATGTCCTATCGCGGGCTGGATGCGGCTGCGAATCGGTTGGCGCACTTGCTTGTCGAGCGCGGTGTCGGTCCGGGGCAGCGGGTTGCGCTGCTGTTTCCACGCTCGGTCGAGGCCATCGTGGCGATCCTGGGTGTGCTCAAAACCGGTGCGGCGTATGTGCCGATCGATCCGTCGGTACCCGATACCCGGCTGGAGTTCGTGCTGACCGATGCATCCCCAGTTGTCGCCGTGACCACCGCCGATCTGTTCGATCGGCTCAGTGGGCGCGGGCTGGCGGTGATCGATGTTCACGACCGTTCGGTGTACGGCCGGCCGAGTACGCCGCTGCCGGCGCTGCCGACACCGGACGATACCGCGTATCTGATCTACACCTCGGGTACGACGGGTGTGCCCAAGGGCGTGGCGATTCCGCATCGGAATGTGACGCGGTTGTTGGATGCAATCGATCGTGATGTGGCGTTGTCGTCGGGTCAGGTGTGGACGCAGTGTCATTCGTTGGCGTTCGACTTCTCGGTGTGGGAGATCTTCGGTGCGCTGCTGCATGGTGCGCGGCTCGTCGTCGTATCCGAATCGGTGACGCGCTCGCCTGAAGAGTTCCACGCACTACTCGTCGACGAGCACGTCACGGTGCTGAGTCAGACTCCGTCGGCGTTCTATGCGTTGGCTGCCGTGGACACGGCACAGCCGGAGAACCGGCTGGCCCTCGAGGTGGTGGTGTTCGGTGGAGAAGCACTCGACCCGCCCCGCCTGAAAGCATGGCTGGCCGAACACCCTCGGCTGCCCCGGTTGATCAACATGTACGGGATCACCGAGACGACGGTGCACGCCTCGTTCCGTGAGATCACCTCCGCGGACGCCGAAGGCGATGTGAGTCCGATCGGTGTGCCACTGGCGGATCTGGCGTTTTTCGTGCTCGACGACTGGTTGCGTCCGGTGGCTACCGGTGCGGTGGGCGAGTTGTACGTGGCCGGTGCCGGTTTGGGTTATGGCTATGTGGGCCGGGCTCCGTTGAGCTCGACGCGATTTGTGGCCTGCCCCTTCGGCACACCGGGTGCGCGGATGTATCGCACCGGGGATCTCGTCTGTTGGAGTGCCGACGGGGAGCTCCATTATCTGGGTCGTGCCGACGAGCAGGTCAAGATTCGTGGCTACCGGATCGAGCTCGGTGAGATCGAAGCCGCATTGACGGCTTTGGTTGGCGTCGAGCAGGCGGTGGTGATCGCCCGGGAGGATCGCCCCGGGGACAAGCGGCTGGTGGGTTACCTGATCGGGTCCGCCGATCCGTCCGTGGCACGTGCGGCGCTGGCCGAGCGTCTGCCGTCCTACATGGTGCCCACGGCCGTGATCGCCTTGGATGCGTTCCCGTTGACCGTCAACGGCAAGCTCGACCGGAAAGCGTTGCCCGCACCCGAATATCACGACGTCGATGACTACCGGGCCCCGTCCACTCCCACCGAGGAGATCCTCGCCGGCATCTACGCCCAGATCCTGGGACTGGACCGGGTCGGCGTCGATGCATCGTTCTTCGAGTTGGGCGGGGACAGCATCCTGTCGATGCAGGTGGCCTCCCGAGCCCGCGCGGCGGGGCTGGTGTGCCGCCCCCGGGACATCTTCGTCCAGCAGACTGTCGCCCGCCTCGCTCAGGTGGTCGGGACGACCACGGTTGCGCACCGGCCCGCCGACGACGGACTGGGTTCGGTGACTGCGACCCCGATCATGTGGTGGCTGAAGGACCTGGAAACGGCCGACAGCCCGATCGACCAGTTCAATCAGACGGTGGTGCTGCAGGCACCCTCCGAAATCAGCGAGTGCGATCTCGTAATCCTGTTGCAGGCCTTGATCGATCGGCACGGCACACTCCGGTTGCGTGCCCAGGACGACGGCGCGGCCAGATGGTCGTTGACTGTTCCCGATGTGGGCTCGGTTGACGCCGCCGACTGCCTGCACGCGGTAGATGTGCTGTCCGATGAGGCCCTGCTGACGGCACGGTCGCGGTTGAACCCGGCCGCCGGGACGATGCTCAGCGCGCTGTGGGTGTCTTCTGCACGCCAGCTGGTATTGATCGTTCACCATCTGTCGGTTGACGGGGTGTCGTGGCGAATCGTGTTGGAGGATCTCAACATCGCCTGGGCCCAGCTTCGCAGCGGGCAGCCTCCGGCATTGCCGGATACCGGCACGTCCTTCGGTCGCTGGGCGGATCTGCTGGCTCACGCTGCGCGGCACCCGCACGTAGGGGAGCTGGCACAGCAGTGGCGGCAGATCGCCGCGACACCGGCGAAGTTGCCCGAGCCGCAACCCGAGGTCGACACCTACGCGACCGCCGGACAGCTGTCGATGGTGCTGGACGCCGAGACCACCCAGATGCTGCTCGGCGCAGTGCCTGCCGCGTTTCACGCCGGGGTGCATGACATCTTGTTGATCGCCTTCGGGTTGGCGGTGGCCGAATTCTCACGCGCCGGCGGCGCACCGATCGCCATTGACGTCGAGGGTCACGGTCGCCACGAGGAGATGGCAGACCTGGGTGGGATTCCCGCTCGAGATGTCGACCTGTCGCGCACGGTCGGATGGTTCACCACCAAATACCCGGTGGCGTTGAGCTTCGATCGCGGTGGTGGCCTGTCGTGGGCCCAGGTGGTCGCCGGTGATGCGGCTCTCGGCGCCACGCTCAAAGATGCCAAGGAGCAGCTGCGGGCCCAGCCCGACGGCCTGACTTACGGCCTACTGCGGTACCTGAACCCGGACGTGGACCTGGCCGGGCCTGACCCGGTGATCGCATTCAACTACCTGGGGCGCCTGGGGGCGACGCCGGACGAGACGTCCGCTGATGTCTGGCGGATCTGCCCCGATGGCTTCTCGTCGGCGAGCATCGCAGCGGCGGTGCCCACCGCACTGGGGCACACCGTGGAACTCAACGCGGCCACTGTCGACACCGCCGTCGGCGTCCAATTGAATGCCGACTGGACGTGGGCGCTCTCTGCGCTCGACGACGAGCTGGTGAACCGATTGGGCCAGTTGTGGTTCGAGGCCCTGACCGGCATCTGCGAGCATGTGCGTCGCGGTGGCGGCGGCTTGACTCCGTCGGACATCGCCCCGGCCGAGTTGAGCCAGCAGCAGATCGACGAGCTGAGTCGGCAGTACCGCGTCGCCGACGTGTTGCCGCTGACACCGCTGCAACAGGGACTGCTCTACCACGCCGGCGCCGCACTGGACTCTGACGACGTCTACGCGATGCAGCTCGACATCACATTGAGCGGACCGCTCGACGAGAATCGGCTCCGCGATGCGGTGCAGACGGTCGCGGCACGGCATCCCCACCTCGCGGCCCGGTTCTGCGAACAGTTCGAGCAGCCGGTGCAGGTCATCTTTGTCGACCCCGCGGTGCCGTGGCGGTTTGTCGAACTGAATCCCGACGCCGACGTCGTCGATGACCAGATCCAGGCGGTCTGTGCCGCCGAACGTGCCGCGGTGTGCGACCTCCACAACCAGGCGCCGTTTCGGGCTGCCCTCATCCGCGTCGCGGATGAGCGGCACCGTTTCGTACTGACCACCCACCACATCGTCCTCGACGGCTGGTCGATGCCGATCCTGCTGCAGGAGATCTTCGCAAGCTTCGGTGGGCATCGGCTGCCTGCCGCCGCACCGTACCGCCGATTCGTCACCTGGCTGGGCGAACGGGATCACGCCGGCGCCCACGAGGCGTGGCAGGAAAGGTTGACTGGCTTCGACACTCCCACCCTGGTCGGCCCGGGAGACCGAAAAGGGCTGGGGCAACGAGGCGTCGAGTCATTCCGGCTGCCCCTCGAGATCACCCGGGCCCTCGGCGACCTGGCTCGCTCGCATCACACCACCGCCAACGTGGTGTTGCAGGGCGCGTGGGCGCTGATGCTCAGCTCGCTGACCGGTCAGTCTGACGTCGCATTCGGCACGACGGTCTCGGGGCGTCCGGACGAGGTCGCCGGCGCGGATTCGATGGTGGGCCTGCTCATCAACACGGTGCCGGTTCGGGCCACCTTCACGCCGGCAACCAGCACCGCGGACCTGCTCGATCAGCTGCAGAGTGCCCACAACGACACGCTCGAGCATCAGCACCTGGCGCTCCGGGACATCCACCGCATCACCGGCCAGGACCAACTGTTCGACACCCTCCTGGTTTTCGAGAACTATCCGATCGAGACCACCGCGCCGCTGGGTGTCGACGGCTTGACCGTCACCGAGTTCGATTTCCGCGAGTCCAACCACTACCCGCTGGCGGTGCAGGCGCTGCCCGGCCGCGAGACCGGGCCACGCGTCGACCGCGAAATGCAGCTACGCGTCGAGTACGACACCGATGTCTTCGACCTCGGCGCCATCGAGGTCCTGATCGATCGGTTGAAGACGATCCTGGCGTCGATGGCCGTGGATCCGGACCGGCCATTGTCGTCGGTCGATCTGCTGGACGAGCGCACGCACTCCCGCCTCGACGAGTGGAGCAACCTGGCCGTATTGGCCAAACCGGCCACAGCGCAGTCAATTCCGACGTTGTTCGCCGAACAGGTCGCGCGCACGCCCGACGCCGTGGCGGTGACCTTCGACGGCCGGTCGATGACCTACCGGGAACTCGATGTCGCAGCCAACCGGCTTGCGCACCTGTTGGCAGGTCACGGCGCCGGCCCGGGTGAGGTTGTGGCGCTGCTGTTCTCCCGGTCTGCCGAGGCGATCGTGGCGATTCTGGCGGTGCTGAAGACCGGCGCGGCCTATGTCCCGGTGGACCCGGCACTTCCGTTGGCGCGTATCGAGTTCATGGTGGCCGACGCCGCCCCCATCGTCGCGGTCACCACCGCCGACCGGCGGTCGCGTCTGGACGGGTGCGACCTCCACGTCGTCGACGTCGACGACGCGGCTGTGGACCACCACCCCGCCAGCGCGCCCTCGGGACCGGGACCCGACGACATCGCTTACATCATCTATACCTCGGGCACCACCGGTGTCCCGAAAGGTGTTGCCATCCCGCATCGGAACGTACCCGGGCTGTTCGGCTCACTCGACACCCACGTGTCGTCAGGGCCGGGTCAGGTTTGGACGCAGTGGCATTCGTACAGCTTCGACGTCTCGGTGTGGGAGATCTTCGGTGCGTTGCTGCACGGCGCACGTCTGCTGGTGGTACCTGAACACGTCGCCGAATCGCCCGACGCTTTCCATCAGCTGCTGGTCGCCGAACGCGTCACCGTGCTGAGTCAGACGCCCTCGGCAGCGGGGATGATCTCGCCGCAAGGCCTGGACTCGGCTGCCTTGGTGGTGGCCGGCGAGGCCTGCCCGTCTGAATTGGTCGACCGCTGGGCGCCCGGACGCGTGATGATCAACGCCTACGGTCCCACCGAGGCCACGGTGTACGCGTCGATGAGCGCACCGCTCGCCCCGGGGCCGGTCGTGCCCATCGGCAAGCCGGTGGCCGGGGGAGCGTTGTTCATCCTGGACGCCTGGCTGCGTCCGGTGCCGCCCGGAGTGGTCGGCGAGCTTTACATCGCCGGTCGGGGTGTGGGCGTGGGTTATTGGCGCCGGGCAGGTTTGACCGCGTCGCGGTTCGTGGCCTGCCCGTTCGGCAGCGCGGGACAACGGATGTATCGCACCGGCGATCTGGTGCGGTGGGGCGACGACGGTCAGGTGCAGTACCTCGGGCGCGCCGACGAGCAGGTCAAGATCCGGGGCTACCGCATCGAACTCGGTGAAGTACAAGCCGCGCTCGCGGCTGTCGACGGGGTGACACAGGCGGTGGTGATCGCCCGCGGCGACGACGCCGGTCCCGTGCGCCTCGTCGGCTACATCACCGGCACCGCCGATCCGGGCCAGGTCCGCGCCGAGGTGGCCGAGCGGCTGCCGAACTACATGGTCCCGGCCGCGGTGGTGGCGATCGACGCGGTGCCGCTGACGGTCAACGGCAAGCTGGACCGACGCGCGCTGCCCGCACCTGACTTCGCCGGCACCGATCACTATCGGGCACCGTCCAACCCGGTCGAGGAGATCCTGGCCGACGCCTATGCCCGGGTCCTGGGCCTGAATCGGGTAGGTATCGACGACTCGTTCTTCGATCTGGGCGGGGATTCGCTCTCCGCGATGCGTCTGGTCGCGGCGGTCAACACATCCCTGAAGGCAGGAATCGGGGTGCGCTCGTTGTTCGACGCGCCCACGGTCGCGCAGTTGGCGTGCCATATCGGTGGGGAAGCGGCTCAGTTGCAGCCGCTGGCCGCCGGTGAGCGCCCGGACGTGGTTCCGTTGTCGTTCGCCCAGTCGCGCTTGTGGTTCCTGGATCAATTGCAGGGCCCCTCATCGGTTTACAACATGACGGCCGCCTTCCGCCTCAGCGGCGCGCTGGATGTCGATGCGTTGCGTGCGGCGCTTACCGATGTGGTGGACCGGCACGAGAGCCTGCGGACGTTGTTCGCCGCACCCGACGGGATTCCCCGCCAGGTGGTGATGGCACGTGGACCTGTGGAATTCGGTTGGGAGGTCGTCGACGCCACCGATTGGACGGCGGTGCGCCTACAGGAGGCCGTCGAGGCCGCGTCGCGACACACCTTCGACCTGTCCACCGAGATCCCTTTGCGGGCCCGGCTGTTCCGCCTGGCAGAGGACGAGCATGTGCTCACTGCGGTGGTGCACCATATCGCCGCCGACGGCTGGTCGATCACTCCGCTGGTGGCCGATCTGGGGGTGGCCTACACCAGTCGATGCGCCGGACAGGCACCCGGCTGGGCGGACCTGGCGGTGCAGTACGCCGACTACACGTTGTGGCAGCGCGCCCAGTTCGGCGATCTCCAGGACAGCCACAGCCGAATTGCGGGGCAGGTGGCCTACTGGCAGGACGCGCTGGCCGGGATTCCAGAGCGCACCGCGCTACCCACCGATCGGCCCTACCCGCTGATGTCCGATCAGCGGGGCGCGACGTTGGCGGTGGACTGGCCTGCCGAGTTGCAGCAGCAGGTGGCCCGGTTCGCTCGGGAGCACAATGCGACCAGTTTCATGGTGGTCCAGGCAGCGCTGCTGACGCTGCTGTCCAAGCTCAGTGCGAGTGCGGATGTGGCGGTTGGTTTTCCGATCGCAGGACGTCGCGATCCGGCACTGGATGACCTGGTCGGCTTCTTCGTCAACACCTTGGTTCTGCGGGTCGACCTCTCAGGCGATCCGACGGTCGCCGAGGTCCTGGCTCAGGTTCGCGCGCGGAGTCTGGCCGCGTTCGACCACCAGGATGTACCGTTCGAGGTCCTGGTCGAGCGGCTGAACCCGACTCGGTCGCTGGCACATCACCCGTTGATCCAGGTGGCGTTGGCATGGCAGAACCTCGGCCGGCACGACGTCAACGATCCGGCCGCCGGAATGGCGTTGGGCGATCTGCAGGTCTCCCCGGTGCCGGTGGATACCCACACCGCGCGAATGGATTTGAATTTCTCGCTGACGGATCGCCGGACCGACGCCGGTGAGCCGGCAGGCATCGGCGGGACGGTGGAATTCCGCACCGACGTGTTCGACGCCGACACCATCGCAACACTGGTCGCCCGGCTGCAGCGAGTCCTGACCGCGATGACTGCCGATCCGGCCGCGCGGTTGTCGTCGGTTGATCTGCTCGATGCCGATGACCACGCCCGTCTCGCGGCGGTCGGCAACCAGGCGACGCTGACCCGCCCCGCGCCGAGGGCCGTGTCGGTGCCGGCATTGTTCGCCGAACACGTGACGCGTACTCCGGATGCAGTGGCGGTCACCTGCGGCGACCGTTCATGGACCTACCGCCAACTCGATGAAGCCGCGAACCGGTTGGCGCACTTGCTGATCGGTTATGGAGCCGGTCCCGGCCGGTGTGTGGCGCTGCTGTTCAACCGGTCAGCCGAGGCGATCGTGGCGATCCTGGCGATTCTCAAAACCGGTGCCGCATATCTTCCGATCGATCCGTCGGTGCCCGATACGCGACTGGATTTCGTGCTGGCCGATGCGGTACCGGTGGCCGCGGTCACCACCACCGATCTGGTCGAGCGGCTGCAGGGCCGCGGCTTGGCGATCGTCGACGCGAGCGTCGAGCCGGGCAACCAGTCGAGTAAAGCCCTGCCGACGCCCGATGCGGACGACATCGCGTACCTGATCTACACGTCGGGCACCACAGGCGTTCCCAAGGGTGTCGCGGTCACCCACCACAACGTGACCCAGCTCCTCGAGACACTCGATGCCGGACTGCCGCACCCCGGCGTGTGGCCGCAGTGCCATTCGCTGGCCTTCGATGTCTCGGTCTGGGAGATCTTCGGCGCTCTGCTCCGTGGTGGGCGGGTGGTGGTGGTGTCCGAGGAGATCACCGTTTCCCCGGAAGATTTCCACGCCTTGCTCGTTCGCGAGAACGTCGACGTTCTCACCCAAACACCGTCAGCCGTGCGGGTGTTGCCGCGTGAGGGGTTGGAGTCGGCGGCACTGGTCGTGGTCGGTGAGGCCTGCCCACCGGAGGTGGTGGAGCAGTGGGCCCCTGGCCGGGTGATGATCAACGCCTACGGTCCGACCGAAACCACGATGTGTGTGGCGATCAGTGCGCCCCTGAAGGTGGAAGCCGCCGGACCACACGTGGTCCCCATCGGCTCACCGGTTCCCGGAGCGGCGCTGTTCGTGCTCGACGAGTGGTTGCGCCCGGTTCCGGCCGGAGTCATCGGCGAGCTGTACGTGGCGGGTGCAGGCCTGGGATACGGCTACGTGGGCCGGGCCGGGTTGACCGCCTCACGGTTTGTCGCATGTCCGTTCGGCGGCGTCGGAACGCGCATGTATCGGACCGGAGACCTGGTGTGCTGGCGGCCCGATGGACAGCTGGAGTACCTCGGCCGCGCAGACGAGCAGGTCAAGATCCGCGGCTACCGCATCGAACTCGGTGAGGTCCAGGCCGCCCTGGCCGAACTCGAAGGCGTCGAGCAGGCAGTCGTGATCGCCAGGGAAGACCGTCCCGGTGACAAGCGGCTGGTCGGATATCTCACGGGCACCGCGGATCCGGCCGGGGTCCGGGCCGAGCTGGCCGAGCGGCTACCCGCCTTCATGGTCCCCGTCGCGGTGGTGGCGCTGGCCGCACTTCCGTTGACGGTGAACGGAAAACTCGACACGCGGGCACTTCCCGCGCCCGACTACACAGACGGGGAGCGCTACCGTGCCCCGGCAGACGCCGTCGAAGAAGTCCTGACCGGTATCTACGCCCAGGTTCTCGGGCTCGAGCGGGTCGGAGTCGACGACTCGTTCTTCGACCTCGGCGGCGACAGCATCCTGTCGATGCAGGTCGTTGCCCGGGCTCGCGCGGCCGGCCTGGTGTGTCGCCCACGCGATGTGTTCGTCGAGCAGACGGTGGCCCGGTTGGCCCGGGTCGCCGGTGTGACCGCCGGATCACATGGCCCGGTCGACGAGGGCGTGGGACCGGTGCCGGCCACCCCGATCATCAGGTGGCTGCATGCCGTGGAACGCTCCGGCGGCCCCATCGACCAGTTCAACCAGACGCTGCTGGTGCAGGCTCCCGGTGGGGCGACCGAAGCCGACGTCGTCATCATGTTGCAGGCGTTGCTGGATCGGCATGCCATGCTGCGGCTGCGTGCCGAGGCCGACCAGGCGGGCGGGTGGTCGTTGACCGCCCCCGAGCCGGGTTCTGTCGACGCAAGCGAATGTCTGCAGTCGGTGGCGGCACTGACGGACGAGGCACTGGTAGTCGCACGGTCGGGGTTGGACCCGGCCTCTGGCGCGATGTTGCGGGCGTTGTGGGTCACCTCCACGGCTCAGCTGGTGTTGGTCGTTCACCACCTGGCGGTCGACGGGGTGTCGTGGCGAATCATCCTGGAAGACCTCAACATCGCCTGGGCGCAGCATCGCGGCGGCCACCCGGTCGTGCTGCCTCCCGCGGGGACGTCGTTCACCCGCTGGGCCGGACTGCTGGAGGCCTACGCGAGCGATCCGGACGTTGCGAGCCGGGCGCAGGAGTGGCGACGGATCGCAGCGACGCCCGCGGTGTTTCCGCCAGTGCACCCCGAAACGGATACCTACGCGACCGCCGGCCAGTTGCCGATATCGCTGGACACCGAGACCACGCGAATGTTGCTCGGCGAGGTGCCGACAGCGTTCCACGCCGGGGTACACGACATCCTCCTGATCGCATTCGGCCTCGCGCTGGCTGAATTCACGGGCAGCGGCGGCGATCCGATTGCGCTCGATGTCGAGGGCCACGGGCGGCATGAGGAGATTGCCGCTGACGTCGACCTGTCCCGCACGGTCGGGTGGTTCACCACGAAATACCCGGTTGCACTGTCTCTGGGCGCGCTGTCCTGGGATCAGGTGATCGCCGGTGACCCGGCGTTGGGCGCGGCGGTCAAAGAGGCCAAGGAACAGCTGCGGGGCCAACCGGACCCCTTGTCCTACGGGCTGCTGCGCTACCTCAACCCCGATGTCGACCTCGACATGGCCGACCCCACAGTCGGATTCAACTACCTCGGCCGCCTCGGGGGCGGGTCCACGCAAATGACCGGCGAGTTGTGGCAGATGCCGGCAGAAGCCGCATCGACCACCGCTGTGACCGCGGCGATATCGATGCCGTTGTCCCACACCGTGGCCCTCAATGCCGGCACCGTCGACACCGGTGCAGGCCCGCATCTGCAGGCCAACTGGACCTGGGCGCAATCGTCGATCGACGAGGCCGAGATCATGCGGCTGAGCCAATTGTGGCTGGACGCCCTGAGCGGTCTCTGCGTGCACGTGCGAAGTGGCGGAGGGGGATTGACCCCGTCGGACATCGCGCCGGCCCGGCTTGCCCAGCACGAGATCGACGAATTGTCACAGCAGTACCGGATCGCGGACATTTTGCCGCTGACCGCGCTACAGCAAGGCCTGGTCTTCCACAGCAGCACCGCGCAGGGGCCCGACGACGATCTGTATGTCGTCCAACTGGACATCACGGTCGCCGGAATGCTCAACGAGCACCGGCTGCGCGATGCTGTACAGGCCGTTGCCAATCGCCATCCACACCTGGCGGCCCGATTCTGCGAGCAGTTCGACGAGCCGGTGCAGATCATTCCGGCCGATCCCACCGCGGGTTGGCGATATGTCGAATTGGGCGCCGCGGCAACCGAGGAACAGATCCGACAGATCTGCGCCGAGGAACGCAGCGCGGTGTGCGACCTGGCCCATCCACCGGCTTTCCGGGTGGCGGTCGTCCGCACTGCGAACAACCGACATCGAGTGGTGCTGACCAATCACCACATCGTGCTCGACGGCTGGTCGCTGCCCATCCTGTTGCAAGAGATCTTCGCCTGCTATCAAGGGCTTCGGCTGCCCGCGGCCACGCCGTATCGCAGTTTCATCACCTGGCTGGCCGATCGCGACGTCGCGGCCGCACACGCAGCCTGGCGCGAGGTACTGGCCGGCTTCGACACACCCACCTTGGTCGGTCCGTCGCAGAAGTCAGGGTCGGGGCGCCGTGGCGTGTGGGCGCATCGACTGTCCGAGCAGACCACTCGGGCGCTCAATGATCTGGCGCGCTCACACCACACCACCGTCAACATCGTGCTGCAGGGTGCGTGGGCACTGCTGCTGAACTCCCTTACCGGCCAGTATGACATCGCCTTCGGCACGGTGGTCTCGGGTCGGCCGGCCGAGGTGCCCGGCGCGGAATCGATGGTGGGTCTGCTGATCAACACGGTGCCCGTGCGCGCTGACATCACCGCGGCGACCAGCACCGCCGACCTACTCGACCACCTGCAGAGCGCACAGACCAAAACCCTTGAGCACCAATATCTGGCGCTCAGCGAGATTCATCGCATCACCGACCAGGACCGTCTGTTCGACACCTTGTTCGTGTTCGAGAACTACCCGGTGGACACCAACGCATTGTCCGGAGTGGACGACGGACTGGAGATCACCGAGTTCACCAGCCACGAGTCCACCGACTACCCGCTCACGATGCAGGCGATACCCGGTGACGAACTGCGGCTGCGTCTCGAATACGACACCGATGTGTTCGACCCGACCGACATCGAAGCCCTCACCAAACGGATCGAGGCGATCCTGGCGGCGATGACCGCCGCCCCGGATCGGCAGCTGTCGGCGCTGGATCTGCTCGACGAGTCCGAACGGGCGCGCCTTCAGCGCTGGGGCAACCGGGACGTCCTGGCTCACCTGCCGCAGCCGACGTCGGTGCCGGAACTGTTCACCGCCCAGGTTGCACGTACGCCGGAGGCGGTGGCGCTGGTCTGCGAGGACCGGACCTTCACCTACCGCGAACTCGACGAGGCCGCGAATCGATTGGCACACTTGCTCGTCGGTGAGGGAGTAGGTCCCGGCGAGCGGGTCGCGTTGATGTTCCCCCGTTCGGCAGAGGCAGTCGTGGCGATCTTGGCGGTGCTCAAGGCCGGTGCGGCCTACCTGCCGATCGACCCGGCCCTGCCGGAGACCCGGGTCGATTTCATGCTGACCGACGCCGCCCCCATCGCCGCGGTCACCACCAGGGCGCTGTTCGATCGGTTCGACGGTCACCAGCTGAGGATTTTCGACGGCGGCGATGTTGCCGACCCCATCGTGGCCACCCAGCCCAGTACGGCACCGACGCCGCCGGCCCCCGACGACATGGCCCACATCATCTACACCTCGGGCACCACCGGGCAGCCCAAGGGCGTTGCGGTCACCCAGCACAACGTGGCGCAGCTGTTCGACTCGTTGCAGATCGGGATACCGCTTGCGCCGGGACAGGTGTGGACGCAGTTCCACTCATATGCCTTCGACTTCTCGGTGTGGGAGATCTGGGGTGCGCTGCTGCACGGCGGGCGCCTCGTGGTGGTGCCGGAGTCGGTGACGCGCTCACCGGAGGACTTCCACGACCTGTTGGTGCGTGAACAGGTCACGGTGTTGACGCAGACCCCGTCGGCCGTGGGCGTGCTGGCGGTGCAAGGCCTGGACGACACGGCGCTGGTGATCGGCGCCGAGCCCTGCCCGCCGGACCTGGTGGATCGCTGGTCTCCGGGGCGGGTGATGGTCAACGTCTACGGCCCGACGGAGACCACGATGTGGTTGTGCGCCAGCACGCCTCTGGAGGCCGGTTCCGGTGCGCCGCCGATCGGCTCGCCCACGGCGTGGGCGGCGTTCTTCGTACTGGACGAGTGGCTGCGCCCGGTGCCCGCAGGCGTGGTCGGCGAGTTGTACCTGTCGGGTGCCGGTGTGGGCGTGGGGTATTGGCGTCGTACGGGATTGACCGCATCGCGTTTCATGGCGTGTCCGTTCGGGGAACCTGGCTCGCGCATGTACCGCACCGGCGATCTGGTGCGTTGGCGCGCCGACGGACAGCTGGACTACTTCGGCCGCGCCGATGAGCAGGTCAAGATCCGCGGGTATCGTATCGAGCTCGGCGAGATCCAGTCCGCGCTCACCGCGCTCGAGGGAGTCGACCAGGCAGCGGTGATCGCCCGCGAGGACAATCCGGGTGACAAGCGACTGGTTGGCTACATCACCGGGACCGCCGATCCGGTCCAGGCACGCGCCGCGCTGGCCGAACGCTTGCCGGGCTATATGGTTCCCGCCTCGGTGGTGGCGCTGGCCGCGCTGCCGGTGACGGTGAACGGCAAACTCGACGCCCGGGCGCTGCCGGCGCCGGACTTCCAGGACGCCGGTCACTATCGTGCGCCCGCCGGCCCCGATGAGGAGATCCTGGCCGGGATCTTCGCCCGCGTCCTCGGCGTGGAGCGGGTGGGCGCCGACGACTCGTTCTTCGATCTGGGCGGGGATTCGGTCTCGACCATGCGCCTGGTCTCCGCGATCAACGCCGCTCTGGACACCGAACTGTCGGTACGCACGGTGTTCGAAGCGCCCACGGTCGCCCAATTGGCATTGCATGTCAGTGAACGCGCAGGGCGCCTGGAGCCACTGGTGGCCGGAGAACGCCCGGATGTGATCCCACTGTCGTTCGCCCAGAACCGGTTGTGGTTCGTCGACCAGTTCCAGGGGCCGTCCCCGGTCTACAACATGCCGGTCGGTCTGCAACTGCATGGGCACCTCGACGCGGACGCGTTGGGTGCAGCGCTCGCGGATGTGGTGGCTCGCCATGAGAGCCTGCGGACGTTGTTCGATGCGCCGGAGGGAACACCTCGGCAGGTGGTGGCATCGGTCGACGCGATCGAGTTCGGTTGGAGCGTCGTGGATGCCACCGCTTGGCCGGCCGGTGCGCTCGAGGAGGGCATCGCCGAGACAGTGCGGTACAGCTTCGACCTGGCCGCCGAGATACCCTTGCGGGCAAAACTTTTCCGCGTCGCGGAAGATGAGCACGTACTGGTGGCCGTCGTGCACCATATCGCCGCCGACGGGTGGTCCCTTACCCCGCTGGTGCGTGACCTGAGCGTGGCCTACGCCAGCCGGAGCAGGGCAGAGGCTCCCGAGTGGGAGCCTCTGCCGGTGCAATACGTCGACTACACGCTGTGGCAGCGTGCCCAGCTCGGTGATCTCGACGACACCGACAGTCCGATCGCCGCGCAGCTGGCCTACTGGGAAGAGGTGCTGGCGGGCCTGCCCGAACACCTGGCTCTGCCAACCGACCGTCCTTACCCGCCGGTTGCCGATCAGCGCGGGTCCACCGTGGCGGTGGATTGGCCGGTCGAGTTGCAGCAACGGGTGAATGAGGTGGCCGCCGAGCACAGCGCGACCAACTTCATGGTGATGCAGGCTTCCCTCGCCGTTCTGCTGTCCAACCTGGGCGCGAGTTCAGATGTGGCCGTTGGCTTCCCGATCGCCGGGCGCGGTAACGCAGCTCTCGATGAGCTGGTGGGTTTCTTCGTCAACAACTTGGTGTTGCGAGTGGATCTGGATGGGGATCCCACGGTGGCGGAGTTGCTGGCGCAGGTGCGGACTCGCACCCTGGCCGCCTTCGAGAACCAGGACGTGCCGTTCGAAGTTCTGGTGGAGCGCCTCAATCCGACCCGGAGCCTGACCCATCATCCGCTGGTGCAGGTCGCGTTGGCTTGGCAGAACCTTCCCTGGCAGGACACCGGTCCGGCGGACGGGTTGACCCTGGGCGATCTCCAGGTGACACCCCTGCCGGTGGACACCCAGACCGCCCGTATGGATCTGACCTTGTCCCTCGGCGAACGGTGGACCTCCGACGGTGAGCCCGCCGGGATCGGCGGCGCGGTGGAATTCCGCACCGACGTGTTCGACGCAGACAGCATCGTGGTGCTGATCGCGCGGTGGCAGCGCGTATTGGCAGCGATGACATCCGATCCCACCCAGCGGCTGTCGACTCTGGATCTGCTCGACACGGCCGAGCATGTCCGCCTCGACGGCTGGGGCAACCGGGCAGTGTTGACGACTCCCGAGCCCGACCGCTCCGCCGTGTCGATTCCAGAACTGTTCGCCATACAGGTCGTCCGTGACCCCGAGGCGGTGGCCATCTCCGCCGACGGTCGCAGCATGACTTATCTGGAACTCGATAGTGCCGCACACCGGTTGGCCCACAAGCTGGGTGCCCACGGTGTCGGCCCGGGGGCATGCGTGGCACTGCTGGCGGAGCGCTCCGCGGATGCGGTGGTGGCCATGCTGGCCGTGCTCACGACCGGTGCGGCGTATCTGCCGATCGACCCGGTGCTACCCGATGCGCGGATCGAATTCATGCTCGCCGACGCCGCACCGGCCGCCGCGATCGTCACCGCGGGTCTCGCCGACCGACTGGCCGGATGCGACGTCCTGGTCATCGACGTCGGTGACACCGCCGACGTCGCACACCCGGATCCCTACGGGGCCACCGACATCCGACTCGCGGCGCCGGAAGCCGACGACATCGCGTATCTGATCTACACCTCGGGCACCACCGGCGTCCCCAAAGGCGTGGCGATCACCCACCGCAACGTGACCGAACTGCTGGGGACCCCGGACACCTTCTTGGCCGGAAAAACCTGGACACAGTGGCATTCCTACGCCTTCGATGCCTCGGTCGAGGAGATCTGGGGCGCGCTGCTACACGGTGGCCGACTGGTGGTCGTACCCGAATCTGTGGCTCGCTCACCAGAAGACCTGCAGACCCTGCTCGTTGCCGAACAGGTCGACGTGTTGAGCCAGACCCCGTCGGCGGTGGCGATGTTGTCACCTGAGCGGTTGGCCGGCGTGACGTTGTTGGTGGCCGGTGAGGCCTGCTCGGCCGACACGGTGGACCGTTGGGCGCCGGGGCGGGTGATGGTCAACGCCTACGGCCCGACGGAAACGACGATATGTGCCTCCAGGACTGTGCCTTTGAGCGCCGGGGCCGGGGCGCCGTCGATCGGCGCGCCGGTACCGGGCGCGGCGCTGTTCGTGCTGGACGGATCGATGCGGCAGGTGCCGCCCGGCGTCGTCGGGGAGTTGTACGTGGCCGGTCGCAGCGTGGGTCTCGGCTACCTGGGCCGGGCTGACCTGACCGGCTCCCGCTTTGTGGCCTGCCCGTTCGGCCTACCGGGCAGCCGCATGTACCGCACCGGCGACCTGGTGTCCTGGGGCACCGATGGTCAATTGCGCTACGTGGGCCGTGCTGATGAGCAGATCAAGGTCCGCGGATACCGCATCGAGCTCGGCGAGATCCAGGCGGTGCTGGCCGGTTTGGACGGCGTCGAGCAGGCGGCGGTGGTCGCTCGTGCGGACCGGCCAGACACCCTGCGGCTGGTGGGCTACGTGACCGGGACAGCGGAGCCGGGCAAGCTGCGTGCCCAGCTCGCCGAGCAGCTCCCGGCTTATATGGTTCCGGCCGCCGTGGTCGTCCTGGCGGCTTTGCCGTTGACCCCCAACGGAAAACTGAACACCCGCGCCCTGCCGGCACCCGAGTACCAGGACATCGACCACTACCGTGCCCCCGCGAACCCCACCGAGGAGATCCTGACCGAGATCTACGCCCGCGTGCTCGGCGTGGAGCGCGTCGGAGTTGACGACTCGTTCTTCGACCTCGGCGGAGATTCCCTGTCTGCGATGCGTCTGGTCGCCGCGGTGAACACGGCCCTGGACACCGGCCTTGCGGTGCGGGTGCTGTTCGAGGCGCCGACGGTGGCGCAACTGGCACCCCGCATCGGCGGGGAATCGGCACGCCTTGATCCGCTGGTGGCCGGTCCGCGGCCCGCGGTGGTTCCGCTGTCGTTCGCGCAGTCCCGGCTGTGGTTCCTGGACCAATTACAGGGCCCGTCACCGGTTTACAACATGCCGACCGCACTCCGTATCAGCGGGGCACTCGATGTCGAGGCGTTGGGTGTGGCGCTGGCCGATGTGGTGGCCCGTCACGAGAGCCTGCGCACCGTGTTCCCGGCCGTCGACGGCATTCCGCGGCAGTCGGTGGTGGCGGTCGAGGACGCCCAGTTCGGCTGGGATGTCGTCGATGCCACCGGTTGGACCACGGAGCGGCTGCAGCAGGCCGTCGGCGAGGCCGCGAGTCACACGTTTGACCTGTCCACCGAAATACCGTTGCGGGCGCGGCTCTTCCGCCTTGCCGACGACGAACACGTACTGGCGGCGGTGGTGCACCACATCGCTGCCGACGGTTGGTCGGTCACTCCGCTGGTGGCTGACCTGGGAGTGGCCTACGCAGGCCGAAGCTCCGGACAGACGCCCGGCTGGGCTGATCTGGCAGTCCAGTACGTCGATTACACGTTGTGGCAACGCGCGCAGTTCGGCGACCTGGGCGACAGTCAGAGCCGGATCGCCTCGCAGCTGGCGTACTGGCAGGATGCCCTGGCCGGGATGCCTGAACGGGTGGATCTGCCCACCGACCGCCCCTACCCGCCGGCCGCCGATCAGCGTGGCGCCACGATCGCCCTGAGCTGGTCCGCCGACCTGCAGCAGCAGGTGGCCCGGGTGGCTCGGGAGCACAACGCGACCAGCTTCATGGTGCTGCAGGCGGCGCTACTGACCGTGCTCTCCAAACTCAGCGGAAGTTCCGATGTGGCAGTGGGTTTCCCCATCGCCGGACGCCGGGACCCTGCGCTGGATGAGCTGATCGGCTTCTTCGTCAACACCCTGGTTCTGCGGGCAGACCTGGCCGGCGACCCCACCGTGGCGGAATTGCTCGCCCAGGTACGGGCCCGCAGCCTCGCCGCCTACGAGCACCAGGATGTGCCGTTCGAGGTGCTCGTCGATCGGCTCAATCCGACACGCTCCCTGACCCATCACCCATTGATTCAGGTGGCACTGGCGTGGCAGAACGTCCCCGGACAGGCCACGAACGCATCCGGCTCCGGGCTCGCGCTCGGCGACCTTGAGGTCAGCCAGATGCCGATGGACACCCACACGGCACGAATGGATCTGAGCTTCTCGCTGGCCGAACGCCGCACCGCGGACGGGGCTCCCGCCGGTATCGGCGGCACGGTGGAGTTCCGCACCGACGTGTTCGACGCGGCGAGCATTCAAACACTGATCAGACGATTCGAGCAGGTGTTGGTCGCGATGACCACCGACACCGACCGGCGGCTGTCCAAGCTCGACCTACTCGACGCCGTTGAACACGCCCACCTCGACGTGATCGGAAACCGGACCGCGCTCGCCCAGTCCACCCGCACACCGGTGTCGGTTCTCGCGCTGTTCGCCGCGCAGGTCGCCCGCGCTCCGGAGGCCGTCGCAGTGACCTCGGACGGGCATTCGCTGACCTACCGCGGACTCGATGAGGCTGCAAACCGGTTGGCCCGCCGGATGATCGGATGCGGCGCCGGTCCTGGAACCTGCGTGGCCCTGCTACTGGACCGCTCCGCCGAGGCGATCGTCGCGATGCTGGCGGCGCTGAAGACCGGAGCCGCGTATCTGGCGATCGACCCGGCGCTGCCCGCGGCCCGGATCGATTTCATGCTGGCCGATGCCGCACCTGTCGTCGCGGTCACCACCGCCGCAGTGGCTGATCGGTTGGCCGGACATCGCCTGCAGACCATCGATGTTCACGATCCGGCTTTGGCCGACCAACCGGCTACACCGCTTCCTGACCTGGCGCCCGAGTTCGCCGCCGATGATCTCGCCTACCTGATCTACACGTCGGGGACCACCGGTCTGCCCAAGGGCGTGGCCGTCACCCACGACAATCTGGCGCACCTGGCCCGGTCCACGCCTGCGGACCTCCCGGCGAATCAGGTGTGGACGCAGTGCCATTCGTACGCCTTCGACTTCTCGGTGTGGGAGATCTGGGCCGCCTTGCTGGGGGGTGCGCGCCTCGTGGTCGTGCCCGAGTCGGTGGTGAGCTCACCGGACGATTTCCATGCCCTGCTGGTCCGCGAGCAGGTCAACGTGCTCACACAGACGCCGTCGGCCGCCGGGGCGCTGTCACCGCAGGGCCTGGAATCGGTCGCCTTGCTGCTCGGTGGTGAGGCCTGTCCCGGTGAGGTGGTTGATCGCTGGGCTCCCGGACGGGTGGTGATCAACGCCTACGGACCCACCGAGATCACGGTCTACGCGTCGATGAGCGTGCCATTGAAAACCGGAGCTGCCGGTCCGAATGTCGCCCCGATCGGGGCGCCTGTCGCCACGTCGGCGCTGTTCGTGTTGGACGAGTGGTTGCGCCCGGTGCCGCCCGGAGTGGTCGGCGAGCTGTACGTGGCCGGCGACGGAGTGGCGTGCGGTTACCTCGGCCGGTCGGCCTTGACCGCAGCCCGGTTCGTGGCCTGCCCGTTCGGCGAGCCGGGGGAGCCCGCGACGCGGATGTACCGCACCGGGGATCTCGTGAGCTGGCGCGCCGACGGACAGCTGCAGTACCTGGGTCGCGCCGATGACCAGGTCAAGATCCGTGGTTACCGCATCGAGCTCGGCGAAGTGCAGACCGCTTTGGGCGGGTTGGACGGCGTGGGGCAGGCGGTGGTGATCGCCCGTGAGGACCATCCGGGTATCAAGCGCCTCGTCGGCTATGTCACCGAAGAGACGACCGGGACGGTGGATCCGAGCGCGCTGCGAGAGGCGTTGGCCGACCGACTGCCCCCCTACATGGTCCCGACAGCGATCGTGGTGCTGGAGGCGTTGCCGTTGACGGTAAACGGCAAACTCGACACCCGCGCCTTGCCGGCACCGGAGTACCAGGACACCGGTCGGTACCGTGCACCCGCGACCCACATCGAGGAGATCCTCACCGGCATCTACGCCCAGGTTCTCGGCCTCGAGCGGGTCGGGGTCGACGAATCATTCTTCGACCTGGGCGGAGACAGCATTCTTTCCATGCAAGTGGTCGCCCAGGCCCGGGCGTGCGGCGTGATGTGCCGTCCGCGTGACATTTTCGTCGAGCAGACCGTGGCCCGACTGGCACAAGTGGTCGGCGTGACGAGCGATGACGACGGTCCGGTCGACGAGGGGGTCGGGCCGGTGGCGGTGACCCCGATCATGCGCTGGCTGGAGCAGGTGGAGCGTGCCGGGGGTTCCACCGGCGAGTTCAACCAGACAGTGATGGTCCAGGCCCCGCCGGGAGCCACCGAGTCCGATGCCGAGTTGGTCTTGAGTGCCCTGCTGGACCGGCATGCCATGCTGCGGTTGCGCGCCGAACACGACCAAGCTGGCAACTGGTCATTGCTGGTCCCCGAGAAGGGTTCGGCGCAAGCACATCTGGAGTCGGTCGACGTACTCTCGGATGAGGCGTTGGTGGCAGCCCGGTCGCGGCTCGACCCGGCCGCAGGCACGATGGTGAGCGCGCTGTGGGTGGCATCCACCCAGCAGTTGGTGTTGACCATTCACCACCTGGCTGTCGACGCGGTCTCGTGGCGGATCCTGTTGGAAGACCTCAACATCGCCTGGGCGCAGCACTGCCAGGGCCAGCCGGTGGCATTGCCGGTGACTGGGACGTCCTTCGCGCAGTGGGCCGCGCTGCTCGACGAGCACGCCCGCTCCGTCTCGGTGGAGGCTGAAGCCGACAATTGGCGACGAGCGTTGGCGACTCCGTCCGTGCTGCCTGCCGTGCGGCCCGAGCGGGACACGTATGCCACCGCCGGCCACCTCACCGCGTCACTGGATGTCGAGACGACGCGGGCTCTGCTCGGCGAAGTCCCCGCAGCGTTCCATGCCGGGGTGCAAGACATCCTGTTGATCGCCTACGGGCTTGCCTTGACACAGTTCCTGGGAGTTACCCTGCCGGTGGCCATCGATGTCGAGGGCCACGGCCGTCACGAGGAATTGGCGGAGCTGGATGGGCTTTCGGATCGGGCCGTCGATCTGTCCCGCACCGTGGGCTGGTTCACCACCAAGTACCCGGTGGTGCTCAACGTCGCGACGGACGTCGGACCGCGCCAGTCGGGCCTGAGCTGGTCTGACGTGAAGGCCGGCGATCCGGCACTCGGCCGCGTGGTCAAAGACGCCAAGGAACAACTGCGTGCGCTGCCCGAGGGACTGACATACGGACTGCTTCGCTACCTCAACCCAGATGTGGATCTGTCCGGTTCCGACCCTGCCGTGGGATTCAACTACCTCGGTAGGTTGGGCGCATCGGGCGCCGCGCCGCAGACCGACATGACCGGGCTGTGGCAGGTCAGCGTCGACGGAGCGGCGGTCGCCACGACTGCCGCGGCGATTCCGATGCCACTCGGGCATACGGTCGAGCTCAACGCAAGCACGGCCGAAACGGACGACGGCCCAAGCCTTTACGCTTCGTGGACCTGGGCTCCGTCGGCTCTGGACGAGTCGCAGGTCGGCAGGCTCAGCCAACTCTGGTTCGACGCCCTCACCGGAATCTGTGCACACGTCCGTGGGGGTGGCGGCGGTCTGACCCCGTCCGACATCGTTCCGGCGGACCTCACCCAGTCGCAGATCGATGAGCTGAGCCAGGACCACGACCTTGCCGACGTGCTGCCCTTGACGCCGCTGCAGCAGGGACTCCTGTTCCAGGCCAACGCAACCCGCGGCAGTGACGACGACGATGTCTACGCCATGCAACTCGATGTCACGGTCACCGGCCCGCTGGACCCCGACCGGCTGCGCGAGGCGGTACGTGCGGTGGTCGGGCGCCACCCGAACCTCGCGGCCCGGTTCGACAAGCGATTCGACGAACCCGTGCAGATCATTCCGGCGGATCCCGATGTGCCCTGGCAGTACCTCGAAATGGCCACGGAGACAGATGTGCAGCAGTTGTGTGCCGGCGAGCGGGCCGCGGTCTGCGATCTGGTCCACCACTCGGCCTTCCGTGCGGCGCTGATCCGGACCGCCGGCGGCGAGCACCGGTTCGTCATGACGTATCACCACATCGTGCTCGACGGGTGGTCACTGCCGATCCTGCTGCAGGAGATATTCGCGGGCTACTACGGACAACGCCTGTCGACTCCCGGATCGTATCGCCGATTTGTGACGTGGATGGCCGAGCGAGATGTCGACGCCGCCCATACCGCGTGGCGTGAGGTGCTGGCCGGTTTCGCCACACCGACACTGGTCGCGCCGAACCGGACCCGGCCGGGGCGGCGGGCCACCGAGACGTTCCGTCTGCCCGCCGAAACCACCCGGGCTGTCAACGAGCTCGCCCGGTCGCAACACACCACCGCCAACACCGTGCTGCAAGCCGCCTGGGCGCAGGTGCTCATGTGGCTCACCGGTCAGCAGGATGTGGCGTTCGGCGTTGCGGTCTCGGGTCGATCGGCAGAAGTGGCCGGCGCGGATTCGATGGTCGGCTTGCTCATCAACACAGTGCCGGTGCGGGCCACCATCACGCCGGACACCACCATCGCCGGTCTGCTCGAAGAACTGCAACGACGTCACGGCGACACCCTTGACCATCAGCATCTGGCACTCAGCGAGATCCACCGCGCCATCGGCCACGATCAACTGTTCGACACGCTGTTCGTGTACCAGAACTATCCGGTGGAGAGCGTGGCGGCATCGATGGCCGACGGATTGGCCATCACGGAGGTCAACGGCCGCGAGTACAACCATTATCCGCTGACCCTGCAAGCGATGCCGGGGACGGAACTGGTTCTCCGTGTCGAATTCGACACGGGCGTGTTCACCGCCAAGCGCGTCAACAAGATCGTCGGGCGTTTCCAGCGGGTGCTGGAGGCCATGACCGGGGAGGAACAACAATCGTGAGTGCGGACGCCAACCGGCGATTGTTGTCGATGGATCTGGACGACGACGATGATCTCGAGGAATTGGACGAGTGGGGTAATCGCGCGGCCTTGAATGGGGCGACGCCGATGTCGTCAGCGGCAATTCCGGTGTTGTTCGCCGCACAGGTGGCTCGTGATCCGGCTGCGGTTGCCGTCAGCTGCGCCGGGCGCCACATCACGTACAGGGACCTCGATCGGGCTGCGAATCGGTTGGCGCACTTGCTTGTCGAGCGCGGTGTCGGTCCGGGGCAGCGGGTTGCGCTGCTGTTTCCACGCTCGGTTGAGGCCATCGTGGCGATCCTGGGTGTGCTCAAAACCGGTGCGGCGTACGTGCCGATCGATCCGTCGGTGCCGGATGCACGCATAGAATTCGTCCTCGCTGATTCAGCGCCGGTAGCAGTGGTCAGCACCGCCGATCTGTTGGATCGGCTGAGTGGGCGTGGGTTGACGGTGATCGACGTCGACGATCCCGCGATGAGCTGCCGGCCGGACACCGACCCACTGATCGAACCTGCCCCCGAAGATGTCGCGTATCTGATCTACACCTCGGGTACCACGGGTGTGCCCAAGGGCGTGGCGATTCCGCATCGGAATGTGACGCGGTTGTTGGATGCAATCGATCGCGATGTGGCGTTGTCGTCGGGTCAGGTATGGGCACAGTGTCATTCGTTGGCGTTCGACTTCTCGGTGTGGGAGATCTTCGGTGCGCTGCTGCACGGTGCGCGGCTCGTCGTGGTGCCCGAATCGGTGACCCGTTCGGCCGAGGAGTTCCATACCTTGTTGGTCGCTGAGCGGGTCAGTGTGTTGAGTCAGACTCCGTCGGCGTTCTATGCGTTGGCTGCCGTGGACACGGACCGGCCGGAGAACCGGCCGGCCCTCGAAGTGGTGGTGTTCGGCGGAGAGGCGCTGGATCCGTCCCGCCTCGGGGCGTGGTTGGCCGTACATCCGGAATCGCCCCGGTTGATCAACATGTACGGGATCACCGAGACGACGGTGCACGCCTCGTTCCGTGAGATCACCGCGGCCGATCTGGAAGATGCGATCTCGCCGATCGGTGGACCGTTGGCGGATCTGGCGTTTTTCGTGCTGGACGGCCGGTTGCGCCCGGTGGCTGCCGGTGTGGTGGGCGAGTTGTACGTGGCCGGTGCGGGTTTGGGTTATGGCTATGTGGGCCGGGCTCCGTTGAGTTCGACGCGATTTGTGGCCTGCCCGTTCGGCAGCGAGGGCGCACAGGCTAGGCGGATGTATCGCACCGGCGATCTGGTGCGCTGGGGCACAGATGGACAGCTGCAGTATCTGGGACGTGCCGATGAGCAGGTCAAGATTCGTGGCTATCGGATCGAGTTGGGTGAGATCCAGTCGGCGCTGATGGCTTTGGAGGGTGTCGAGCAGGCGGTGGTGATCGCCCGGGAGGACCGTCCCGGGGACAAGCGGCTGGTCGGTTATCTGATCGGCTCCGCCGACCCGTCCGTGGCGCGGGTGGCGCTGGGGGAGACGCTGCCGCCCTACATGGTGCCCACGGCCGTGGTTGCCTTGGATGCGTTCCCGTTGACCGTCAACGGCAAGCTCGACAAAAAGGCTTTGCCTGCACCCGAATTCCAGCACATCGACGATTACCGCGCTCCGACCACGCCCACCGAGGAGATCGTGGCGGGCATCTACGCCCAGGTCCTCGGGTTGGACCGAGTCGGCATGGACGACTCATTCTTCGATCTCGGGGGAGATTCGCTGCAGGCCATGCGATTGGTCGCTGCGCTCAATCGGACCCTGGACGCCGGACTGGATGAGCGGGTCATATTCGAGGCTCCTACGGTCGCTCGATTGACGCCTCGTATCGGTGCTGACGAAGGTCGACAACAGCCCTTGGTGGCCGGCGAGCGGCCGGCGGTGATGCCGCTGTCCTTCGCGCAAAGCCGACTGTGGTTCATCGACCAATTGAACGGGCCGTCACCGGTTTACAACCTGGCGGCCGGGCTGCGCCTCAACGGTCCGCTCGATGTCGATGCCCTCGGTGCGGCGTTCGCCGACGTATTAGAGCGCCACGAGAGCCTGCGCACGTTGTTCCCGACGGTAGACGGCACGCCTCAACAGCTGATCGTTCCCGCCGACCAAACGGAATTCGGCTGGGAAGTCATCGATGCCGTCGGTTGGACGGCCGACCGGTTGCAGGAGGGGATCGAGCAGGCGGCGCGGCACAGCTTCGACCTCGCCAACGAGATCCCCCTGCAGGCAAGGGTGTTTCGGACGGCAGACGACGAGCACGTGCTGGTGGCGGTGGTGCACCACATCGCCGCCGACGGTTGGTCGATCACTCCGCTGGTGGCTGATCTGGGCGTCGCCTACGCCGGACGGTGTGCGGGGCAGGCTCCCGGCTGGCAGCCCTTGCCGGTCCAGTACGCGGATTACACCTTGTGGCAGCGCGCGCAGCTCGGCGATCTGGAGGACAGCGCCAGCCGTATCTCTGAGCAATTGGGATTCTGGGGGGACAACCTGGCCGGGATGCCCGAGCGCTTGGCATTGCCGACCGACCGGCCCTATCCCTTGGTCGCCGATCAGAACGGCGACCGAGTCGATGTGGAGTGGCCTGCCGCTCTGCAGCAGCAGGTGGCCCACCTGGCCCGCGATCACAACGCGACCAAGTTCATGGTCATGCAGGCTGCCCTGGCGGTACTGCTTTCGAAGCTCAGCTCGAGTTCCGATGTGGCGGTGGGATTCCCGATCGCCGGACGTCGCGACCCTGCCCTCGATGAGCTGATCGGGTTCTTCGTCAACACGTTGGTGCTGCGCGTGGATCTCGCAGGAGATCCCAGCGTTGCCGACCTTCTGGCGCAGGTACGGGCGCGCAGTCTCGGTGCATTCGAGCACCAGGATGTGCCCTTCGAGGTGCTCGTCGAGCGGCTCAATCCGTCCCGGTCTCTGGCCTATCACCCGTTGGTGCAGGTGATGCTGGCCTGGCAGAACGTTCCCGGAGCGACCGGTGATTCCGGCGGGAGGGTGGCGCTGGGGGACCTGCAGGTCACTCAGCTACCGCTGGACACCCACACCGCCAGGATGGATCTGTCTTTCTCGCTGGCCGAGCGTTGGACCGAAACCGGCGAGGCGGCAGGAATTTCCGGGACCGTGGAGTTCCGCACCGACCTGTTCGACGGCGACAGCATCGAAGCGTTGGTCGATCGGTTACAACGGGTGCTCGAGGCGATGGCCGACGACGAGACCCGCCGTTTGTCCGCGATCGATGTGCTCGATGCCGACGAGCAGAAGCGACTTGACGAGGTGGGCAACCGGGCGACGCTGACCCGCCCGGTACCTGCACCGATGTCCATTCCGGCACTGTTCGAGGCGCAGGTGGCCCGCGACCCTGGCGCGGTGGCCGTCAGTTTCGAGGGGAGCCGGATCACCTACGGGGAGCTCGATCAGGCGGCAAATCGGTTGGCGCACCTGCTTGTCGAGCACGGGGTGGGTCCCGGGCATCGGGTGGCGTTACTGTTCACCCGGTCGATCGAGTCGATCGTCGCGATTTTCGCGGTACTCAAGACCGGCGCGGCCTATGTGCCTGTCGATCCTGCGGTGCCCGACTCGCGGTTGGAGTTCGTACTCGCCGATTCCGCGCCGGTTGCCGTGGTCACCACCACCGATCTGGCCGGCCGACTGAGCGCGCACGGGTTGGCGGTGATCGCCGTCGACGAGGCTCCGACCGCCTCCCGGCCCAGTGGCGCACCACCTGGTGGACCCACACCTGACGACGTCGCCTATCTGATCTACACCTCGGGCACCACCGGCGTGCCGAAGGGTGTTGCGATCCCGCATCGCAACGTGATCCGTCTGCTTGAGGCGCTGGATACCGATCTGAAGCTGTCGGCCGATCTGGTCTGGTCACAAAGTCATTCGCTGGCTTTCGACTTCTCGGTCTGGGAGATCTTCGGCGCCCTGCTGCACGGTGGGCGATTGGTGGTGGTGTCCGATTCGGTGGCGCGGTCGTCTGAAGAGTTCCATGCGTTGCTGGTCGATGAACGCGTCAATGTGTTGAGCCAGACGCCGTCGGCGTTCTATGCCTTGCAGACCGCGGATGAGCTTTCCGCCACGTTGGAGTCTGAACTTCATCTCGAGTTGGTGGTGTTCGGTGGTGAGGCGCTCGAGCCTGCGCGGCTGGGTGAGTGGTTGCAGGACCATCCGGTGTTACCGCGGTTGATCAACATGTACGGGATCACCGAGACAACGGTGCACGCCTCGTTCCGTGAGATCACCGCCGCCGATGTCGAGGGCAGTGTCAGCCCGATCGGTGTGCCGCTGGACCATCTTGCGTTCTTCGTGCTCGATCGCGCATTGCAGCCGGTCCCGGTCGGCGTGGTGGGGGAATTGTATGTGGCCGGCGCCGGTTTGGGCGCCGGATATGTGGGCCGGGCCGGGTTGAGCTCGTCGAGGTTCGTGGCATGCCCGTTCGGAGCGCCGGGACAGCGGATGTATCGCACCGGCGATCTGGTGTGTTGGCGATCGGACGGAGAGCTGCAGTACCTGGGCCGCGCCGATGAGCAGGTCAAGATTCGTGGCTACCGGATCGAGTTGGGTGAGATCCAGTCGGCGCTGATGGCTTTGGACGGTGTCGAGCAGGCGGTGGTGATCGCCCGGGAGGACCGTCCCGGCGACAAGCGCCTGGTCGGTTACATCACCGGAGACTGCGATCCCGCTGATCTGCGCGCCACGTTGGGCGAGAAGTTGCCGCCCTACATGGTGCCCACCGCGATCGTCGTTGTCGAGGCGTTGCCCTTGACGGTCAACGGCAAGCTCGACACTCGCGCCCTGCCGGCACCCGAATATCAAGACGTCGACCACTACCGCGCCCCGGCCACTGAACTCGAGGAGATCTTGGCCGGCATCTTCGCGCAAGTCCTCGGACTGGAGCAGGTCGGAGTCGACGACTCGTTCTTCGATCTTGGTGGCGACAGTATTTCGGCCATGCAGGTGATCTGGCGGGCGCACGGTGCCGGCCTGACCGGTCGTCCGCGCGACATCTTCGTCCAGCAGACCGTCGCCCGGTTGGCGCGGGTGGTCAGGATGGCCGGCGGCACGGGCGGCGAGATCGACGAGGGACTCGGACGGGTCGTGCCGACCCCGATCATGCGGTGGTTGAAGGACCTGGAAACTCCTGACGGCCCGGTCGATGAGTTCAATCAGACTGTGGTGCTGCAGGCCCCGACGGGTGCCGCCGAGGACGACGTCGTAGTCCTGTTGCAGGCCTTGCTCGATCGGCACGGCATGCTCCGATTGCGGGCGGGGGACGACGGATCGGGCGGTTGGTCTCTCACGGTGCCGCAGGCGGACGGGGTGGATGCCCGCGACTACCTGCACACCGTGGACGTGCTGACGGAAGACGCGCTGGCGGCGGCCCGGTCGCGGTTGAATCCTGCTGCCGGAGCGATGTTGAGCGCGTTGTGGAGTTCGACCACGGGCCAACTGGCGTTGGTCGTTCACCATCTGGCCATCGACGGGGTGTCATGGCGAATCGTGCTGGAGGATCTCAACATCGCCTGGACCCAGCATCGCGGCGGGCAGCCGGTGCTGTTGCCGCCTGCCGGAACGTCGTTCACCGGTTGGGCCGACCTGCTTGCCGAGCATGCGCAGCACCCGGACGTCGTCGGCCACGCGGACGCGTGGCGGCAGGTGACGTCCGTCCCGGCCCCGTTGCCGGCACCCCGGCCGGCGGAGGATACGTTCGCCACCGCCGGGTATCTCACGGAGTTTCTGGACGTCGAGACCACGCGCATGCTGCTCGGCGAGGTGCCCGCGGCATTTCACGCCGGCGTGCAGGAGATCCTGTTGATCGCCTTTGCCCTCGCCTGGACTCAGTACCTGGGGACCGGCGGCGCGCCGGTCGCCATCGACGTGGAAGGTCATGGGCGCCAAGAGGAATTGGCCGGGTTGGGTGGCGCCGATGATCGAGATGTCGACCTGTCGCGCACGGTCGGATGGTTCACCACCAAGTACCCGGTGTCATTGAGCTTTGGAGCCCGTGGAGGCGGGCTGCGTTGGACGCAGGTGGTGGCCGGTGACGCCGCGCTCGGTGCGGTGATCAAAGAAGCCAAAGAGCAGCTTCGAGAGCTGCCCGACGGGCTGACCTATGGTCTGCTGCGCTATCTCAACCCCGACCTGGACCTGGCGGGATCGGATCCCGTGATCGGGTTCAACTACCTCGGGCGGCTCGGTTCTCCGGCTGCATTCGCGTCGGGTGATGTGTGGCGGTTCAGCCAGGACGGCTTGTCGATGACCGGCGCCGCCGGGGCGATACCCATTGCGCTGGCGCACTCCGTCGAGCTCAACGCAGTCACGATCGACACCGACACCGGCCCACATCTGAACGCCACCTGGACGTTTGCGCCGTCGGCACTCGACCACACCGCTGTCACACGGATCAGCCGCCTGTGGTTCGACGCCCTGGCGGGTATCTGCGCCCATGTCAGGCGAGGTGGAGGCGGGCTGACCCCGTCCGACATCGCCCCGGTTCGGCTGAGCCAGCAGCAGATCGACGCGCTGCACGGTGAATCTCCCATTTCCGATGTGCTGCCACTGACGCCATTGCAGGAAGGACTCCTGTATCACGCCGGTGTCGCCAGCAGCTCCGGAGACGACGTCTATGCGGTGCAGCTGGATCTCGCACTGAGCGGCCCGCTCGACGTGAGCCAGCTCCACGATGCCGTGCAGACCGTGGTCGGCCGGCATCCGCATCTGGCGGCCCGCTTCTGTCCACAATTCGAGCAGCCCGTGCAGGCAATTCCCGCTGACCCCGTGACGCCCTGGCGGTATATCGAGTTGGACGCCAACGGCATTGGCATCGATGCAGAGATCGAGGAGATCCTTGCGGCCGAGCGTGCGGCGGTGTGCGACCTCGGGAACCAACCCGCCTTCCGGGCCGCACTCATCCGCTTCTCGGGCAACCGCCACCGCTTCATCCTGACCAATCACCACATCGTGTTGGACGGCTGGTCGATGCCGATTCTGATGCAGGAGATCTTCGCCGGCTACCACGGGCTGCGGTTGCCCGCGGCCTCGCCGTACCGCAGGTTCATGACGTGGCTGGCCGAACGCGATCGTCCTGCCGCGCACGCCGCGTGGCGTGAGGTGCTGGCCGGGTTCGACACCCCGATTCTCGTTGGGCCGCCGCAGAAGTTGCGGTTCGGGGAACGTCGGGTCGATTCGTATCGGGTACCGGCGAAGACCACGCGGGCGCTCACGAAGCTGGCACGTTCGCATCACACCACGGTCAACGTGGTGTTGCAGGGTGCCTGGGCAATGCTGCTGAGCTCACTGACCGGCCAGTCCGATGTGGCATTCGGCACCGTCGTCTCGGGTCGGCCCGCCGAAGTCGACGGTGCGGATTCGATGGTGGGTCTGCTGATCAACACGGTGCCGGTGCGGGCCACCTTCACACCGGACACGACTACCGGCGATCTGCTGGATCAGTTGCAGAGTGCGCACAACGACACCCTTGAGCATCAGCATGTGGCGCTCAGCGACATCCACCGCATCACCGGCCAGGACAGGCTGTTCGACACGGTCTTCGTCTATGAGAACTATCCGACCGACGCCGGGACACAACCCGGTGGCGACGGGTTGGCCATCACCGGTTTCAGCAGCCGCGACTACTACCACTACCCGATCTCGGTGCAGGCCGGGCCGGGCCGCGAGCTGGAACTGCGCGTCCAATACGACACCGATGTGTTCGACGCGGACTCCATCGACGCGTTGATGGAGCGGTTCAAGAAGGTGTTGGTGGAGATGACCGCCCATCCGGGGCGCCGCTTGTCGGCGTTGGACCTCGTCAAAGGTTCCGGGCAACGGTGGCTGCACGGCTGGAGTGGCAAGGCGGTCTCCCCTCAGCCAGAGGCCATGCCGCTGCGGGCATCCGGGGCCGACGAGACCAATGGTGCCTATTGCCCTCCGGCCACGTTGGTCGAGCAGATTGTCGCGAGCATCTACGCCGAGGTGCTGGGGGTGGACCGCATCGGAGTGGAGGAGTCGTTCTTCGCTTCCGGCGGCGATTCGATTTCCGCGATGCGTGCCGTCGCGGCGATCAACGCAGCTCTCGATGTCGAATTGACGGTGCTCACGTTGCTCGGCGCCCCGTCGGTGCGGAGCTTGGCTCAGCACCTGGAAAACGCCCCCGCTCAGTGAGCGATCGCCGCGCCCACCCCGATGGGATGAGCGCGGCGATCACCACATGTAGGGCACGAGGCGGTATCGCGCCTTCTGCGCGTATTCGCGGTATCCGTCCAGTTGCTCGACCAGCAGCTTCTCTTCATCGCGGATACGGATGACGAGCATCATGAGTCCGGGGACGACGGGCAGGAGCCCCCAGTAGGACCCGAGCGCGAGCGGGAAGCCGACGATGGTCAGCACGTTGCCGGTGTACATGGGGTGGCGTACGAGCCCGTACAGGCCGGTGGACACGAGCTGCTGGCCTGTCTCCACCTGAACGGTGGAGGCCGCGAAGCTGTTCTGGATGACCACCAGGCTCGTGACGCCCAGTCCGACGGCCACCAGAACGTCACCGGCGACGCAGATGGCCGCGGGCACCGAGGACCAACTGAAGCGATGGTCGAGCGCGCTGACCACCACCATGGCTGCCAACGAGGCGTACCACCCGGCGATGAGGATCTTTTGCAGCGTGCGGCTTTCGGCGGCAGGCCCGGCGCGTTTGCGGCGTTGATGCGCGGCGGGGTCCGCGCGTTGCAGGAAGATGCTCGGGATCCACGTCGAGAGGGCGAACACCACCAGAAAAGCCCAGGCTTGCCAGTAGTCGAAAGTCCCCGCGAGCAAGAACAGCACCAGGCCGAACACGGTGAGCTCAACAAGCCCGAATCCGACTACTCTCGCAACGGCTTTCACGATCCTCCTGTCGTCCGCCGCGGCATCGACCGCCGGCGGGCGCAACGCAGCGCACGGCTCAACCTACCGTCGGGCACCCACCAGGCGGGTGCGTTTGGTCCCAAGCTACGACCCAGCGGTGCAACCGCTTTCCGCAGGCCTCGTGCCGTAGCGTCCGTGCCTGTGGTGGAACGTCCCGACAGCAGGCAGAAGATTTCCACGATGGTCGCCATGGCCGCGTCTGTGATCCTGCTGGCTTCCTTCGCGGTGATCTACGTCGTGTTGAGCAGCGATGCCCTGACGTCGAACCTGATGGACGGCCGCTACCCGTCGACCGCGGAGGCGATGCGGGCACGAGGGGGAGCGGTGCTCAGTGGGGTGCTGGCGGTACTCGGCTACGGCGGGTTGATCTGGGCAGCAGTGATCAGGAAGACCAGGTTGGGGAAAGTCCTGAGCACTCTGTTCGGCGCTGCGCTGGTCGGATATGTCCCCGCCGCGCTGTTCGTCTGCCTCACTGCCTTCCAGTGACTCACTTTGTGCCCTCGGTGAGATTCGAACTCACACTGTACGGGTTTTGAATCCGTTTCCTCTGCCAGTTGGGATACGAGGGCGTCCCGATCGGTACTGCGGGTTTACACCTTAGAGGATGGCCCCGCGCTCGCCGAACGGCGGCCTCCACGACACAATGTTCTCCATGACCGGGTCACCGAAAGACGCTGACAGCCCCCGCCGTGTGCTCATCGCCGAGGACGAGGCGCTCATCCGCCTCGATCTCGCCGAGATGCTCCGTGAAGAGGGCTACGAGGTCGTCGGTGAGGCCGGCGACGGCCAGGAGGCCGTCGAGCTCGCCGAGGCCCTGCACCCGGACCTGGTGATCATGGACGTCAAGATGCCCAGGCGCGACGGGATCGACGCGGCCTCGGAGATCGCCAGCAAGCGCATCGCCCCGATCGTCATCCTGACCGCGTTCAGCCAGCGTGAACTGGTCGAACGTGCCCGCGACGCCGGGGCCATGGCGTATCTGGTCAAGCCGTTCAGCATCACCGACCTGGTCCCTGCCATCGAGGTGGCGGTCAGCCGGTTCAGCGAGATCGCCGCGCTGGAGAACGAGGTTGCGACGTTGGGCGACCGGCTGGAGACCCGCAAGCTGGTCGAGCGGGCCAAGGGTTTGCTGCAGAGCAAACACCAGATGACCGAGCCCGAGGCCTTCAAGTGGATTCAGCGGGCCGCGATGGACCGCCGTACCACGATGCGGCGGGTGGCCGAGGTGGTGCTGGAAACGTTGGAAGAATCCGAGGAAGCGCCGGCTCCGGAGAACTGACCGACCGGCCCGGTTGTTAATTGTGGGTTTCTGCCGGGCCGAAATTCCGCGTTCAGGCAGCACACGCGCAAGAAGCCTCACTCAACATCCCGCGCTCGGGCCGGTGGTTGGCTATGTTCTACCCGAAGCTCCGGCGCCCCGGCCTGGCAAGGTCAGGGCGTCGGTACCGCTGACAACTCTGACCCGGAGGTGAAGCGTGCGCGGTCGCGTGGCACGGAAAGCATTTGCTCTCGGAAGTGCGGGTGTGGTTGCCCTGGCGATTGCCGGCTGTAACCAGTCCGCACCGGAAGGCGGGGCATCGCAGACCAATCTGAAGATCGTCGAGAAGGTCCAGATCGACGAAAACGGTGCCGAGGTCAAGGCCGCCCAGGACGTCGCGCCCGCCGAGCCCGCCGGTGACGGCAAGGCCGTCTGCCCGCCCGTGATGCTCGGCATGATGGGCGCGCTCAACGGTCCGGACGCCGCGCTGGGTATCAACATCAAGAACGGCGTGCAACTGGCTGTCGACAAGCACAACGCCGCGAACGCCGGCTGCCAGGTGCAGCTCAAGAGCTTTGACACTGAAGGTGATCCGCAGAAGGCGACCGGCGTGGCGCCGCAGATCGTCGACGACGCGATGATCATCGGCTTGGTAGGGCCGGCGTTCTCCGGGGAGACCAAGGCCACCGGCGATGTGTTCAACCAGGCCGGCCTGGTGGCCGCCACCGCTTCGGCGACCAACGTCACGTTGAGCGAGAACGGGTGGCGGACGTTCTTCCGAGGCCTGGCCAATGACGGCGTGCAGGGTCCCTCGGTGGCCAACTATCTCAAGAACACGCTGGGCCACAAGAAGGTGTGCGTGGTCGACGACAGCACCGATTACGGGCTGGGGTTGGCCGAGGCCGTGCGTGAAACCCTTGGCCCGGTTGCTGATTCGTCGTGCAACATCTCGGTGAAGAAGGGGGACAAGGAGTTCTCGGCCGCGGTCACCCAGATCAAGAGCGCGGCCCCGGATTCGGTCTTCTACAGTGGCTACTACTCCGAGGCCGCACCGTTCGTGCAGCAGCTCAAGGACGGCGGGGTGACGGCGACGTTCGTCAGCGCCGACGGCACCAAGGATCAGCAGTTCGTCAACCAGGCGGGCGAAGCGTCGAAGGGCGCGTTGCTGTCCTGCCCGTGTGGCCCGGCGACCGGGGCGTTCGCCGACGAGTACACCAAGAAGTTCGGCCAGGCGCCCGGCACCTACAGCACCGAGGGCTATGACCTGGGCACCATCCTGCTCAAGGGCATCGACTCGGGTGCCATCACGCGGCCGGCGATGCTGGATTACGTCCGCAAGTACGAAGGCCAAGGTGTGGCGCGCAAGTACCAGTGGACCGACAAGGGCGAGCTGACCACGAACTTGATCTGGATGTACGAAGTCAAGTAGCCCTTTGAGCGAAACGCGTCCGAGACCGTCCCCAGGACTCGGACGCGTTTCGCTTCACACCCCTTGAGTCAGGAGCCGCCGCCGGATGATCCACCAGTGCGTCGAGCAGTCCGCCTGTCTGGCAGCCAACATCAGTTTCAACCTGGACGGATTGCAGGACCGATTTCTCCAACTGACGGTCGACGGGCTGTCGTGGGGTGCGATCTACGCTCTGGTGGCAGTCGGTTACACGCTGGTCTTCGGCGTCCTGCGGCTGATCAACTTCGCCCACTCCGAGATCTTCATGCTGGGCATGTTCGGGACGTACTTCTGCCTCGACGTCATCTTGGGGTTCACTCCCGGCACGCCGTACGACAAGGGCGTGATGCTGACGGTGTTCTACCTCGGTGTTGCCATGGTCTTCGCGATGCTGGTGTCCGGAACGGCGGCCGCGGGTCTCGAATTCATCGCCTACCGGCCGCTGCGAAAACGTAACGCCCGCGCATTGACATTTCTCATCACCGCGATCGGAATGTCGTTCGTTCTGCAGGAATTCGTGCATTTCGTGTTGCCGAAAATCTTGAAAGGCTACGGCGGCAGCAACGCGCAGCAGCCCATCAAGCTGGTCCGGCCGACGATTCAGTTCACGTTGTTCGAAGGCACGAAGTTCGAGGCCGTGATCACCAACGTCACGCTGGTCATCATCGGTGCCGCCCTGGTCGTCGCGCTCCTGACCGACATCGCCATCAACCGCACCAAATTCGGACGCGGAATCCGTGCGGTCGCACAGGATCCGACCACAGCGACGCTGATGGGGGTTTCCCGGGAACGGATCATCATGTCCACGTTCCTGCTCGGTGGTCTGCTGGCCGGGGTCGCCGCGCTGCTGTTCACTCTGAAGGTGCCGCAGGGCATCATCTACTCGGGCGGATTCCTGCTCGGCATCAAGGCGTTCTCAGCGGCGGTGCTGGGCGGCATCGGGAATCTCCGCGGCGCACTGCTGGGCGGTCTGCTGTTGGGCATCATGGAGAACTACGGGCAGGTGGTGTTTGGAACGCAGTGGCGTGACGTCGTGGCGTTCGTGCTGCTGGTGCTGGTGCTGTTGTTCCGGCCGACCGGAATACTCGGTGAGAGCCTCGGGAAGGCACGGGTATGAGCGAGCCTCACGGTTCAGAATCGGCCGGTTCGGTGACCAGGACGCTACTGGCCCCCGGCGACGCCATCCGCGAATACTGGTCCACCGTTCCGCGGATGGCCAAATGGGTTGTCGGCGTCGTGGGTTTCGGGCTACTGGCGCTGCTGCCGTTGTTCACCCCGAGTTTCCTCAACACCCCTGGCATCAGTTTTGGCGGCACCATGGCGCAGTTCGCGATGATCGCCGTCATCGCGATCGGCCTCAATGTCGTCGTCGGTCAGGCCGGCCTCCTCGATCTGGGTTATGTGGGCTTCTATGCCGTCGGCGCGTACACCGTCGCCTTGTTGACCAGCCCCGACAGCCCCTGGAACAGGGTGGGCCCCGACGGCTTCTTCAGCAAGGACTGGGCGTGGCTGTCCTGTGTGCCGTTGGCCATGGCCGTCACCGCGCTGGCCGGGTTGATCCTGGGAACGCCGACACTTCGGTTGCGCGGCGACTACCTGGCCATCGTCACCCTCGGCTTCGGTGAGATCATCCGGCTGCTCGCAGACAACCTGTCCGACATCACCAACGGTTCACGTGGGCTCAATCAGGTCGCCTACCCGCGGGTGGGGGAGAGCGAGAAGCTGCCCAACGGTGTGTTCTCCAGCGGCAACTCGGTCGGTGAGGCCAACTACGGCACGTGGTGGTTCTGGCTGGGCCTGATCCTGATGATCGGGATCCTGCTGTTGGTCGGCAACCTGGAACGCAGCCGGGTCGGGCGCGCCTGGGTGGCCATCCGTGAGGACGAGGACGCCGCAGAAGTGATGGGCGTCAACACCTTCCGGTTCAAGCTGTGGGCCTTCGTGATCGGCGCCGCGATCGGTGGGCTCGCAGGTGCGCTCTACGCCGGGCAGGTCCAGTACGTGGCACCGCCGACGTTCAACATCATCAACTCGATGTTGTTCCTGTGCGCGGTCGTGCTCGGCGGGCAGGGTAACAAGCTCGGCGTGATCTTCGGCGCCTTCATCGTGGTGTATCTGCCGAACCGCCTCCTTGGGGTCGAGTTCCTCGGGATCAACCTCGGTGATCTCAAGTACCTGTTCTTCGGTTTGGCGCTGGTGGTGCTGATGATCTTCCGGCCGCAGGGTCTGTTCCCGGTGCGCCAGCAGCTGTTGACCTATGGCAGATCGGCGCGACGGTTGTTGCGCGGTGCCGCAGACAAGGAGCCGGTGGGATGAGCGAGTCCATGCCCGGTGTGACCGAGAGTGTCGAGGAGCTGGCCGGGGTTCACCGTGACATCCAGGCCGCCGAAGGTGAGATCCTGCTCGAGACCCGGGAGCTCACCGTGAAGTTCGGTGGCCTGGTGGCCCTGGACTCGGTCAGTTTCAACATCCGCCGCGGCGAGATCCTAGGTCTGATCGGACCCAACGGTGCGGGCAAGACCACGTGCTTCAACGCGATCACCGGTGTGTACCGGCCCAGCTCGGGTTCGGTCGTGTTCGACGGCGCCCCGTTGGGCCGCATCAAACGGCACCAGATCACCCGCCGGGGTATCGCCCGCACCTTCCAGAACATCCGCCTCTTCGGCGAGATGACCGCACTGGAGAACGTGATGGTGGGAACCGACGCGCGGCACAAGACCTCGGTGCCGGGTGCCTTGGTGCGGTCCCCGCGGCACGGTCGCGAGGAGCGCTCGGCGATCGAACGTGCCGTGGCGTTGCTGCACTTTGTCGGGATCGTGCATCGTGGCGAGGAGAAGGCAAAGAACCTCCCCTACGGGGATCAGCGGCGCCTCGAGATCGCCCGCGCGCTGGCCACCGAGCCCAAGCTGCTGTGCCTGGACGAACCGGCTGCCGGGTTCAACCCGGCCGAGAAGGCCTCGCTGATCGAGTTGATCCGCAAGATCCGCGACGACGGCTACACGGTGCTGCTGATCGAGCACGACATGCGACTGGTGATGGGCGTGACCGACCGCATCGTGGTGCTGGAGTTCGGCCGCAAGATCGCCGACGGCCTACCGTCGGAGATCCGTGAAGATCCGCGAGTGATCGCCGCCTATCTGGGGGTACCCGATGACGACATCTCCTGAATTGTCACAGACGGATACCAGCCGCCCGGTACTGCTCGAGGTGCGCGACGCGGTGGTGCACTACGGCCGCATCAAGGCATTGCACGGGGTTTCACTGGTGGTGCACGAGGGAGAGCTGGTCACGCTGCTGGGCTCCAACGGGGCCGGCAAGACCACCATGATGCGCGCGATCTCGGGCCTGCGGTCGCTGACCTCGGGCTCGGTGTGGTTCGAGGGCCGCGACATCTCGCGCGTGAAAGCCCACCAGCGCGTCATCGACGGGCTGATCCAGGCCCCGGAGGGACGCGGGGTCTTTCCCGGTATGACCGTGGTGGAAAACCTGGAGATGGGTTGCTATGGGCGCAAATTCGCGTCCCGCGGCGAGCACGACGAGCGTTTGGACTGGGTGTTCACGACGTTCCCGAGGCTGGCCGAGCGGCGTTCCCAGGTGGGCGGCACCCTCTCGGGCGGGGAGCAGCAGATGTTGGCCATCGGCCGCGCGTTGATGGCCCGGCCCAGGGTGCTGCTGCTCGACGAACCGTCGATGGGACTGGCACCGATGGTGATCTCACAGATCTTCAAGATCATCTCCGAGATCAACACCCAGGGCACCACGGTGCTGCTGGTGGAGCAGAACGCCCAACAGGCACTGAGCCGCTCGGACCGGGCCTACATCCTCGAGACCGGCAGTGTCACCCGCACCGGTGCTGCGCGGGAATTGTTGGCGGACGACAGTATTCGCGCCGCCTATCTCGGCGTGGCCTGAACCCCCAGGCGTAGCGAGCGTGCGGGTCTGCCGGCGACACGCCGCGCAGGATTCGGCATTTGTGCACCTTCACGGCACGCTGAGGTGGTGATGGTAGGCAAATCGATCGCGCTGTTCGTGCTGGCCGCGGTGTTGGAGATCGGCGGGGCCTGGTTGGTGTGGCAGGGCGTACGGGAGCACCGCGGCTGGATGTGGATGGGGGCCGGCGTGATCGCGCTCGGCGCCTACGGTTTCGTCGCAGCGTTCCAGCCCGACGCCCACTTCGGTCGGGTGCTGGCCGCCTACGGCGGGGTGTTCATCGCAGGATCGTTGTTGTGGGGCATGGCCGCCGACGGCTTCCGGCCCGACCGCTGGGATGTCACCGGCGCACTTGTGGCGCTCGTCGGGGTCGGCCTGATCATGTACGCCCCGCGCTGAGGCTGTCAGCCCAGATGGGCGCTGTCGTCGTCGAGATCGTCGCGGCGCAGGCCCATGGGCGTGGCGGCCGGCACGTCACCGGCGGCCACCACCTGGCGGGTGATCGGCGTCAGCGTCGCGAACAGGGTGGTGATCTCGTCGTCGGTCAACGCGTCCAGCGCCGCCACCGACAACTCGTCGGTACGGTCCTCGACTGCCTGCTTGACGGCGCGCCCGGCGTCGGTCAGGTCGCCCCGGCTGTCCAGCCAGCCCCGGGAGCGCAGCCGCTCGACGTAATGCTCCCACTGCTCGTCGTCGTAGTCGCGGCTGCGCATGATCATCTCGCGCGGCACCCGGCCGGCCGCGGCATGCAGGACATTGCTTTCTCGGCCGCTGATCCCCTCGGCGACCAGCACGGCGATGTGGGAGTCGCCGCGTTGCTCGCGCAGCAGGGTGACCGCGTGCCAGAGCTTCGCGATCGGTTCCTCGGGCCACGGCAAGGCCCGATTGGCGGCGTAGAGCGGCCGCCCCTCCAGCGGTGCGGTGCGAGCTGCCTTCGCGGTCAGCTCGGCGGCCAGACGAGTGGATTCGGAGTCGGCCACCCCGGAGCGACGCAGCGCCGCGACCGCCGTGTCCGATCGCATCTGCAAATGCGTTGCCGGACTTGCTATGTCCCAGACCGCCGGCAGTGCCTTGGCAACCCGCTCGGCGGTGAAGTTGTAGAACGCGGCCGTCACGACTTCTGGCGCCACGATGCCGAGTGGAGCCGAGCGGCTGGCGAAGTACCCCATCCAGAAGCCGCGGTAGCCCGCGGCATCGAAGGCCGCCCGGGGCTCGGGGGCGAAGTAGGTGACTCCGTGTACCGGCTCCAGCCGCTCGAAGAATCGACGTGCCAACGCGGGAGTGCGAGTCATTCCGCTAGTTAAGCATCGGGGCCGACCGGATCGATCACCGCGGTGGCGGCCTCGTCGATGATGGCCCGCATCGCCCGCTCCGCGGCGTCTTCGTCGCGCAGCCGGATGGCCCGGGCGACCTCGTCGTGCAGCTCGATGGCGGCCGGATTGGGGGAGTGCGGCATCAGGCCGTGCTCGGTGCGTCCGGCCAGGACCTCGGCTACGACGTCGTTGAGCGCGCGGAACATCTCGTTGCCGCTGGCCTCGAGCAGGGTTCGATGGAATACCTTGTCCGCCAGTAGGTATGCGTCGAGGTTGCCGGACCGCCCGTGCACCACCATGTCGGACACCGCGGCGGCCAGCACCCGGCATTGGTCCGGATTCGCCCGTCGGGCGGCGAGTGCCGCGGCAGCGGGTTCGAAACCGCGCCGCAGCTCCGACAGTGATGCCAGCAGCGCTGCCCGGTCGCCGGCCTGTAGGCGCCACCGAATCAGCCTGGGGTCGAACACGTTCCACTTGCGCGCCGGCTGGACGGTGATCCCGACCCGGCGTCGCGATTCGACCATGCCCATCGACTCGAGCACCCGGATCACCTCGCGCGCGACGCTGCGGGACACCTCATGCTCGGCGCTGAGCCGGTCCAGGGTCAGCACCTGCTCGGCCGCCAGCTCGCCGGAGACGATTCCGGTGCCGAGCGAGGTCAGCAGGCTGGCATGCAGCGCGCCGACGTTTGAGGGCGAGGACACGATTACATCCTGTCATATTGCGCGTTGAGCATTAAAAAACAGATGTAATCGTGATTTTCTTGCAAACGTATGCTTTTTGCTTCATGCTGTGTGACGGCAAACACACATTGTGAGGGATGTATGGGTTCACCAGTCGTGGTCATGGGCGTATCGGGGTCAGGGAAATCGACAGTAGGCGCCGCGCTGGCACAGCGAATGCGCGTTCCGTTCGCCGATGGCGATGACTTTCACCCCGCCGCCAACATCGCCAAGATGTCGGCGGGCCACGCTCTCGACGACGCCGATCGCTATCCCTGGCTGGAGGCGATCGGCGACTGGCTCGCCGAGCACCACGAAGGTGGTGTGATGAGTTGCTCGGCACTCAAACACAAATACCGCGACCAATTGCGGCGGCACTGTCCCGGCGTCGTGTTTCTGTACCTGAGCGGCACACGCGAAGTGATCCGCCGACGTCAGGCCAGTCGGCCGGGACATTTCATGCCGGCCACGCTGCTGGACTCCCAATTCGCGACGCTGGAGCCGCTCGGACGGGATGAGGCCGGTGTGGCCATCGACGTAGATCAGAGCATCGATGCCATCGTCGACGAATATGTGGCCCAATGCGACGCTGCGACAACCGAACAGGAGAACCGATGACCTCGACGCTCACTCATCTCGCGGCCGGGACGGAGCTGGTTGAGCCGGTGGCGGGTGGCGCGCAGTTGGTCCTGGCCGCACTGGCCGGCATCGCGCTGATCGTCGTGCTGATCACGATCGTCAAGCTGCATCCGTTCCTGGCCCTGATCTTCGGCGCGCTGACCGTGGGCATGGCCGCGGGCGAGAACATCAGCGACGTGCTCGCCTCGTTCTCCAGCGGATTCGGGTCCACCGCCGCCAGCGTCGGGATCTTGATCGCTCTCGGTGCGATGTTCGCCAAGCTGTTGGCCGATTCCGGGGGAGCGGACGAGATCGTCGACACCATCGTCGGACACGCGTCACCGCGGATGCTGCCGTGGGCAATGGCGTTGGTGGGCGCGATCATCGGCCTGCCGATGTTCTTCGAGATCGGCCTGGTGCTGCTGATGCCGGTGATCTACCTGGTGGCCCGCCGTTCGCAACTTTCCCTGATCACGGTCGGCATTCCTGCGCTGGCGGGCCTGTCGGCCATGCACGGATTTGTTCCACCCCATCCGGGACCGGTCGCTGCGATCTCCTTGCTCAACGCCGACCTCGGGGTCACGCTGGCGCTGGGTGTGCTGGTGGCAATCCCGACGATCGTTGTGGCAGGCCCGTTGTTCGGCAAGTTGGCCGGACGCTGGGTCGTTCTCGAGGTCCCGGACCGGTTCGACGCCGCGGACCCTACGGACGGGCAATCGAACGGCGATGGCACCGCCGGCGCGGCGGGAACGGTGACCGCGACGAAGACGCGGCCGACGTTCGGCCTCACCATGTTCAGCGTGCTGTTGCCCGTCGCGCTGATGATGGGCAAGGCGCTCGTCGACATCCTGGTCGACGACAAGTCGCATCTGCTGCGTCAGACGTTCGACATCCTCGGCCAGCCCTTGATGGCGTTGCTCATCGCGGTGGTCGTCGGCATGTTCACTCTCGGTGGCGGAGCCAAGATGAGCCGAGACGAGATCGTGAAGATCATCGAGTCATCTCTGCCGCCGGTGGCAGGCATCATCCTGATCGTGGCGGCCGGCGGCGGATTCAAACAGGTTCTGGTCGACACCGGAATCGGCACCCTGCTCGCCGAATGGGCCAAGGGCGCCAATCTGTCCGTGGTGCTGCTGGCGTGGGTGCTGGCCGTACTGATCCGGTTGGCGACCGGGTCGGCCACCGTGGCCACCATCACCGCGTCGTCGCTCATGCTCGGCCTGGTAGATGGGATGAGCACCGGCCAGGTATCCCTGGTGGTGCTCGCGGTGGGTGCCGGATCGTTGTTCTTCTCGCACGTCAACGACGCCGGATTCTGGCTCGTGAAGGAATATTTCGGGATGTCCGTGGGCCAGACCATCAAGTCCTGGTCGCTGATGGAAACCGTGCTGTCGGTATCCGGTCTGGTTTTCGTCCTCTTGCTGGGGCTGGTCGTGTGAGACGGTAAACCGAACCCCGAAACGTGAGGTGCCCGGTGAACGGGCACCTCACGCAAGGGTTCTCAGCCCCGGACCACCTGTGTTCCGCCGGCGAGTTCGTCGTGCTTGCCCTGTTTGGTGGGGCTGCCGCTGATGGTGACTGCGATGACGATCATCGCGACGACCGCCAGAAGGCCGCCCACCCACGGGATGATCGTCAGCAGGGTGAAGGCATTGCGAATCGCCGACTGCGCGGCCGTCGGCTTCGGTGTGCCGCCGGGTCCGTGTACTGCGAGCCCCAGTACCTTCTTGCCCGGTGTCGACCCCATCCCCACTTCGAACGCCACGTAATAGATGAACATGAGGAGTCCGGTGAACAGACCGGTCACCCAGTAGCTCGACAGTGAGTCGGTGACGAACGACAGGAAGAACGCCCCGATCATGACGACGATCCCGTCGATCACGCGCGCCAGCCATCGCCGGCCCAAGCCGCCAGGGGTCTGGGTGCCGTAGGGCGGGGGATACCCACCCGGTACTTGCCCGCCGTAGGGCGGTGGGTAGCCGCCCGGTTGTCCGTACTGACCGAATTCCGGTGGAGAGTCGCCCGTACTCATGCCGTCAACGCTACCGACTCCGTCGCTGCTCGAGTTGGGCTCGCGCGACATCGGCCAGCGCAGCGGAGCGTTCACGCGCGGCCTCGGCGAGTTCGGGTGCCCGCTCACGGGCGATGTGGGCGAACTCGGTGGCGCGTTCGCGGGCCGCGTCGGCCACCTCGGGACCGTGTTCCCGCGCGAGTTGCGCCAATTCGGTCGCCCATTCAGTCGTCCGTTCCACTGCCGCATCGGCGAGTTCGCGGCCGCGTTCGGCACCGACGGCCAGGCCCTGACCGACCTTCTCGGCGAACGCACTGTCGGTGAGGGCGTCACTGCTTGCGGATACACCGGGAACGACGGCGGCGACGCTGGCCGAGACGTTCCGTGCCGCACGGCGTCCGCGCCAGGCCAACGACGGCTTGCCGGCCGTGTCGGCTGCGGCGATGATCAGTCCGCCCAACAGACTCACGTCGGTGAGAAACTCACGACGCTGAGCCGCGGCGTGTTGCGGGTCGGTGTCTTTCAGGAATGCCTGTGAGCCAATGCTTCTCGGAATCATCGTGATGGCCAGCGCCGCTGCGGTGAGGCGAGGGGCCCGGCCGAGCGCCAGGAGTAGCCCACCGCCCACCTGAACCGCCGCGTTGACCCGTGCGACCGTGTCGGCGTTGTTCGGAACCCCGGCACCCACGGGGCCGGGCAGTGCACTCAGCGCACCCAGGGTTCTGCGTGTCGCTTCGGTGGAGGTGCTCGGGTCGCGCAGGGTCTCGACGCCTCGGGCGATGAAGGTCGCAGACAGCATGGGGCGGGCGATTCGTCTGATCAACATGAGCTAGGAGTTCCCAGAGCCCGCCAGGGCAAACCTGTCCGGTCAGGTCAGCGTCGCCCGGCCAGCAGTACCTCGCTGAGATGCGTGGTGGTCTGAACCCCGTCGTCGTAATCGCCCTGGTCGCCGAGGGCATTCATGATCGCCAGCGTGTAGCGCTGCTGCGGTCCGGCGAAACCTACGCTGTTGACCACCCAGCCGCCCTGTTCGAGTGACCAGCCGTCTTTGTTGCCGGGTTTCATCGCCGCGCCGGCGCCCCAGACGCCCCACTGCTGGTTCGCGTCGACGTGCTGGAGCGCATCGACGATGTCTGCCGTCTCGGCCGGGGTCAGGCTGGTCAGCGTGTAGGTCATCAACCGATCCAGATCCTCGGGTGTGGCCTTCTGGAAGCCCCAGTACGGGAACGTCCTGCTGAACCCGCGCTGCGGTTGCAGCCCGGTCAGCCCGTACGCGGGGAAGTCGGCGTTGAACGCCTGGTGATCGGCGCCGCTGTACCGCGACCACAGGGTGTCGGCCGCATCGTCGTCAGAGGAGTGCAGCATGGCCGCCATCAGCGCCCGGTCCGAATCGGTCAGCGTGACGGTGCCGGCCCGTTGCCTGGTCAGCAGGTCGACCACCATGGCCAGCTTGATCGTGGACGCCGTCCACACCTGTTCGCCGGCGTGTGCATTTCGGTAGACCGCGCCGGTGGTGCGGTCACGCAGGACGTACCCGACCGTGCCCGGGCGGGTCGCCAAGTAGGCGTCGGCAGCGGCCAGGCGCTCCGAAAAGTCGCAGTCCGATCCGGTCAGACAGGCGGCACTCGCCGACGGGACAGTGGTGCCGGCGCCCAACGCGGCCAATACGCAGGCAAAGGACAGGAGGCGGCGCATAGGAGTAGCTTCGCAGGGTGGATCCGCTGGCCGGCACGGGGCTGTGAACTACGAGTGGGAACAGTTGGGGGCGGGTGTGTGGCGCACGCGCCTGCCCTTCCTGGACGTGACCGTCGGTCTGGTCAGTGGCAGCACCGATGCTTTGTTGATCGATGCCGGTACGACTTTGGCCGAGGCACGCGGCATCGAGGCCGATGTCGCGGTGCTCACAGGTCATCGGGTCAGGCATATCGTCCTGACGCACAACCATTTTGACCACGTCCTCGGTTGCTCCTGGTTCAAGGATGCCGACATCTGTGGTGCACCAGAAGTTGCCGCTGCCATGACAAATGGCCGGTCGCTTTTGCGCGAGGACGCGGTCCGCTACGGCGCCGACCCCGACGACGTCGACCGGGCCATCGCGGCAATGCCGGAGTCCGTGCATGAGGTGACCGGTGGAGAGATCGATCTCGGTGGCCGGACCGTGAGCATCTGCCGCCCCGGTGCCGGCCACACCAACCACGATCTGATCGTCACGGTGCCGGACAGGCATACGGTCGTGTTCTGTGGTGACCTCGTCGAACAGTCCGGCGACCCGGTCATCGACGCCGACTCCGACCTCGAATCCTGGCCGGTCACCCTGGAGGCGGTGCTGGCCGCGGGCGGGGAGGACGGAATTTACGTTCCCGGCCACGGCGCCGTCGTCGACGCGCATTTCATCCGGCTCCAGCAGCGTTGGCTGGGTGCCCGGCGGCCTTCGTGATCCCCGCCGTCCAAATTAGTTAGCCCATATGCGACGATTCGCCGATGACCGAGGTTGACGCCCATTTCGTGCAGTCCGAGCAGGACCGGTTCCAGCCGACCCGCTTTGCCCAGAGCCACTGGGGTCAGGATCATCTCAACGGCCCGGCGCTCGTCGGCCTGGCCGCCCGGGCATTGGAGTCAGCCTTCGGCCTGCCCGAATTTCTGCCGGCTCGGTTGACGGTCGACCTGTTCAAGGCCGCCCGTGGGCTGCCGACGACGACGAAGGTGGCGCTGCTCCGCGACGGCAGGCGTGTCCGCAACTCCGAGTGCGAACTGGTCCAGGACGGCGTCACCGTCGCGCGGGCGACGTTGGTTCAATACCGGTTGAGTGAACCGCCGCGTGGTGAGGAATGGATCTCGCCGGCCGGCTTCGAACCGCCCGCCGTGCTCGACGGAGATCGGACGACATACATGGGCAGCGATGCCGGCGGTTGGAGTCGCGCCATCGCCGACCATCAGAACGCGTCGCGTAAGCGATTCATGAACCGCACCATCACCGTGGTGCAGGGCCACCCGAATTCGCCCTTTGTGCGGGCGGCGATGGCGGCCGAGGGCACCAGCCTGGTCACCAACCTGGGAACCGCCGGCGTCGGCTACATCAACGGTGACCTCACGGTCGCGCTGTCGCGGCTCCCGCGAGACGAGTGGATCGGCGTGGAGGCGGACTCGCATCGGGCCGCCGACGGCATCGCGGTCGGCGCCTCGACGTTGTACGACAGTGCCGGGTCGTTCGGCACCGGCCTCGTCACCGCGATCAGCAACCCGGCGGCTCAGATCGATTTCAACAACGACCCGTTCCCGGATCGCACCGCACCGAGGTGACCGCCTGACCGGCACCGAGGTTTCCAGCCCGGCCGCAGCGGCAATAGAGCAGACATGGCCGGGCTGGATGACGGGTTCGAACGTGCGCTGTTGCAGGAGCTCTTGCTGGCCTATGGCCCGTGCGGTCAGGAGGACCAGGTGCGCGAGGTCTGCCGCCGGGAGCTGGAACACCTCGTCGACGAACTTTCGACCGATGCCGCAGGCAACCTCGTCGCCTTGATCAAGGGGGCGAAGCCGGGCGCCGCAACCACCCGGATACTGGCCCATCTCGATGAACTGTCCATGCTCGTCAAGCGGATCGAGCCGGACGGCACACTGCGGCTGACCCCGCTGGGCACGATGTACCCGGCCAATTTCGGTCTGGGCCCCGTCGCGATTCTGGGCGACGACGAAACCCTGTGCGGGGTCCTCGCATTGGGCTCGGAGCACACGACACAGGAAACCCAGCACGTCTGGCAGACCAAGCCCGACCAGGGCGACAAGGCACTGGATTGGCCGGATGTCTACGTATTCACCGGCATGGAGCCCGACCAGCTGGCCAAGACGGGTATCGGACCGGGCACCCGGGTGTGTATCGACCGCAGCAAGCGTGAGCTCATCGAGGTGGGTGACTACTTCGGCTGCTATTTCATGGACGACCGTGCCGCGGTACTCGCCCTGATCCTGCTGGCCCGACGGCTGAATGACACCGGTCGGCGTCCGGCCGGCGACCTGTACCTGGTGTTCACGACGAACGAAGAGGTCGGCGGGGTAGGCGCGGCCCACGCCTGCCGGACCGTGCCCGGGGATCTCACGCTCGCGGTGGACGTCGGCCCGACCGAAGCGGAGTACGGCACCACGGTCACCGGCGGGCCGATCGTGGCGTACAGCGACGCGCAGTGCGTATACGACAAGGGTGTCGCCGATCGCCTGTGTGCGATCGCACGGGATCTCGGATATTCGCCGCAGGCGGCGGTGCTCGGCGCCTTCGAGTCCGATGCGTCACACACAAAAGCCTCAGGGCTGTCGCCCCAGGCGGGACTGCTGTGTCTGCCGACCTTGAGTACGCATGGCTACGAGGTGATTTCCCGTACCGCCATCACGGCGGTGACAGATGTATTGGTCGAGGTCGTCGTCGATGGGTGAACTCACCGAAACACCACCCATCGCATGGCGGTGTACATGAACACCGCCTCACATCCTCCGGCGACGACCCGGGCCAGGTGGTACTCGACCCCCACGGCTGCCAGCCCGCTGGAGACGCCCAGGATGAATGCCAGGTAGTTGACCACGACTACGACCACGTACACCGTCAGCTGGGGACCGACCGCCGCGTGCGAGCGGAAGTTCAGAGTCCGGTTCAGGTAGTAGGCCAGGCCGAAAGCCGCGGCGTATCCGACCGTCACCGCGACCGGGAGCGACGCCCGGAACCCACCGTGCAGGAATGTCAGGATCATCAGGTCGACCCCGAAGGTGAAGGTGTTGATCAACGCGAAACCGAGGAATGTCGGAGCCACAAGAGAATTCAGTGGTGCGGGCAGGGCCCGCACCACCGCGACGCACATCTGGTGGAATCGCTCGGCCGGCGTAACCCGGCGCGGTTCGCTCCGCACATGGACACGGTGGCATCGGAAGGTGTCAGGACCGTGATCAACGGGCGAACTTCACCGTCACTCCGAGATCGCCACGCCCTCATAGCTGGTCAGCATCTCGGTATTCGGCAACGCCATCTGCAGGTAAAGGTCGATGTGGCGGATCTTGTCGTCGGCGGTGAACTCGTACACCGAGATCGAGTTGACCACTGACTCGAAGTCGCCAATCTTGGTGCGTTCCTCGAGTTCGAGGAACACGACGCCGTCGACTTCGCTGACGCGCTTGAACAAGCCGTCCCACTCCGAAGCGGCGGCCCAGTTCGTCATGAAGTCGATGTACTGCTCCCAGTTCATGACCTCCTTGAAATTGCCGATGCGTTCAAACTCGTCGACGGCGACCAAGTCGGCCAGCGGGGCCCACCCTTCGGTCCCGAAGCCGGGTTGTTTGGCGGCGCCCACCAGTTGCTTGGTGGTGACCGCATACTGCACCACGGTGCGGCATCGACCGGTGTAGTCGTCGACAACTTCGCTGACATCTTTCAACGGTGGAATTCCTGTTCTGTGGTCGGATGGGCGATGGGACGCGTCAGGAGCCGGCTGCTGCCAGATATTTGTCGACGACCGAATGGAAGTGGGCGATGACGACTTCTTCCTTGACCAACGCCATGTGCTGCAGGGCGGTGTTGCGCAACCCGATCTGCTGACGTGGCATCTGCTCGTAATCCTGTTGCAGCGCTTCGAAATACTTGTAGCTGCCCGCCTCGTCGACGACGATCGGTTCCGCGGTGAAGGCGGCTTTCATCTCGTCCGGCAGCCACATATAGCTGGCCACATGCCAGATGCAGCGGTTGGGATCACCGTCCGGGTGCGGCAGCGACATGATGATCGTGGCTTCGCCGGCCCGGATGGTCATGAAGAGATTGGGGAACCACACCCAGCCGTGGTTGTCGCTCATCTGGGCGTCGGTCAGCTCGCTGACGTCAAGTCCCATGCCGGTCAGGGTGTCTCGCGTTGCCCGCTGCAGCAGCAGGCGGGCGGTGATGCCGTCGGGGAAGTTCAACGAGCCATCGTCGGCGCGGTACTCGGCGACAAGTTCCTGGAACCGGGGGAGCACCGCCACCGTCGACGGGAAGGTCTCGGGCAGATCCATGATGCCGTCGACCTGCTGCTCCGGGGTGGCTCCGACGACATCGAACGGTGCCATCGACACGCTGTGCTGCTCGAAGAACCGGTACCGGCTCGTGGCGGGGTCGATGTTGATCACCCGCAGCAACTGCGGGTGGATGCCGTCGATGTGGTAGCCCTCCTGGAAGGCATCGAGGACGACTTTCCAGTTGCAGTCGATGGCCTCGGTCACGTCCATCACCGTCACCATCTCGTCGAGGTGATACGGCGCCAGCATCGTCGCGACCTCCTCGCCGATGAAGTCCGCCAGAGGTCCGGCATTCGGATCAGGGTTGAGGAAGATGAACCCGGCGAAGGTTCCCACCGAGACCTCGATGAGGCCGTGGGTTTCTTTGTCGATCGGCCCGGCCAGCGCCTCCCGCAGCATGCCCTTGAGTCGGCCGTCGAGGTCGTAGGACCACAGGTGGTACTGGCAGAGAAAGCCACGTTTGGCGTTCCCGCGGGCCTCGCGACACAGCACGTTGCCGCGGTGTCGGCAGGCATTGACAAATGCGCGAAGCCTCTCGTCCTTACCCCGCACCACGAGGTAGGACTGATCAAAGATCTGGTACTGCTTCCAATCGCCGGCCTTGGTCAACTCGTCGACCCGGCCGACCACCTGCCACACCTTCTTCCAGATCGAATCACGCTCCTGGGCAACGAATTCCGGCGCGACATAGCGACTGGTGGGAATCTGCATCCGATAGGCATCGGGCGCGATGTCGTCCAGCTTGGTGGCGGTGTCGACCCAATTGCCGGGGCGTGCTGTCTGCACGGGCTGACCTCCTCATTCGATATCGGGGTTGCGAGGCGTGGTTGGAGAACAGAACGTCCTCACATGTGACTGCGATCACTACTATACATTGACGTATCTGCAATACAAGTATGAATATCTATGGGACAAGCCGCAGCGATCGTGGAGGTGTTCTGGTGCGGGCTCAGTTGGACGTTCTGGCCAAAAGCGCAGAGCAAGCGGTGATCTGGGCCGGCGGACTCATCTGCGACCGAGCACTCGGGGGTTGGGCGGTCGTCGTCTGGCTACCGGAAACGGTCGGGACGCCGGCATTGAAGATTCTCGGCGCCGAGACCCGTATCGGGGTCCTGGACGCCGAGTTCGCCGACACCGGGACAACGCTGGTCCGGGTCGGCCATTCTCTGAGCTCGGCGGCGGAGCGCCCACGGCACCAGACCTATCGCTGTGTTCCGCCCGTTTCCCACAGCTCGCCGCACGACGGCTCCGGCCGGCAGGTCAGCAGCGACGATGCGCTTCAGCATCGCCTCAGCATGGCCGCCCGTGCCTTCAAAGAGCAGGCACTGAGAGCCTGCGGAAGTCTGGCCTCGGCCGGATTCACCGAGCACTTCCGGCCGGCCGAGCAGCGGTGGTCGCCGCGGCAGGCAGACACCGCCACACCCGCTGGCTAACGTTTGACAGGATGGGGTCATGGCCGAACGCTGGACGAAGCAACGCCGCTTGGAACACACGCGCAACGTCCTGCTGGATGCTGCCGAAGAGGTATTCGCGCGCAAAGGGTTTGACGGCGCCGCACTCGAAGACATCGCCGAAGTCGGGGGATACACCCGGGGTGCCATCTACTCCCACTTCGGCAGCAAGGCCGAACTGTTCCTCGCGGTGATCGAACGGCAGCGCCAACAATTCCTCGACGGATTCGCCGACATCATCGAAACGTTCCACGCGCTCGAGGATCTCGACGCCGACGAACTCGGCGACCGCTGGCGAGATCTGGTGGCCGCCGAGGGGTCTGACCGTGCCGTCCTCGGATCCGAGTACACGCTGTTCCTGCTGCGTAACCCCGAGGCGCGCGAGCGCGTGGCTGCGCAGCGTGAGGAGACGGTCCGCGCGCTGGCCGACTACATCTCCAAGGGTGCCGCCCGCCTGGGCGGCCATCTGAGCATCCCGGCGCTGGACCTGGCCCGGGTCATTCTGGCCGCCAACGACGGCGTCACGCTCAACAGCCTTGTCGACGACCAAGCGGTCTACCGCCCGTTCCTTCGCATGGTTCTGGCCAATATTGTTGTCCCCAAGGGGAACGACTTGTGAGCAAGACCGGACATCCTGCGCGCACCGGCGCGCTGATGGCCATGGCCTCCATGCTCTGCGTACAGATCGGGCTGGCGGTTGCCGTCGGCCTGATCGATGACATCGGCGCCGAGGGTGCCGCATGGCTGCGCCTGGCGTGGGCGGGCGTCCTGATGCTCGTCATCGTGCGACCACGCCCCTCGGCGTTCACGAGATCGGCATTCTGGACCTGCGTCGCACTCGGCGTGGTCACCGCCGGGGTGACGATGCTCTTCATGGCGGCCCTGTCCCGGATCCCGCTCGGCACGGCAAGCGCGCTGGAATTCCTCGGGCCGCTCGGGGTGGCCGTCGCGCACGGGAAAGGCCGCAATCGGATTCTGTGGCCCGGGCTGGCGGCCGCCGGGGTGGTCCTGCTCACCGAGCCGTGGACGGGCGACGTCGACCTCATCGGTGTGCTCTACGCACTGAGCGCCGCACTGTGCTGGGCGTGCTACATCCTGCTGACGCAGCGGGTCGGCGATGAGGTGGCCGGTATCAAGGGACTGGGGGTGTCGATGCCGGTGGCCGGTCTGGTCGGCAGCGCGGTGGTGGGGCCGTCGGTATTTCCCCAGCTGACCCCGCAGCTACTGCTGATCGGTGTGGGGCTGGCGATCCTGCTGCCGGTGGTTCCTTTCGCCCTAGAGATGTCCGCGTTGCGGTATCTGAGCACGGCGGCGTTCGGGACGCTGATGGCGTTGGAGCCCGCCTTCGCGATGCTGGTCGGTTTCGTTCTGCTCCATCAGGCTCCGGCCGCGGCGGCGGTGATCGGTATCTGCCTGGTGGTGGCGGCGGGAATCGGGGCAGCTCGCACGGGTGCGCGCTCCACACCGGTCCCTGCCGAGATCGGTTGATCCGGCTACGCTGGCGCCAATGGCACGCGGTGGAGTCTTCAATTCCCCGGTCTCGCGGTGGTTCAATGCGGCAGCGGTAGGCCTGACCCGGGTACCGGTGTTCGGCCGATGGATCGGTCACGGTGTGGTGGTGATCGGTTACACCGGGCGGCGGTCGGGTCAGTGGTTCGAAACCCCGGTTTCGGTAAAGCGGGACGGCGATCAGGTGACCATCCACGTGATGGCGCCGGACAGCAAGAACTGGTGGCGCAACTTCCTCGGCGAGGGGGGACCGCTCACCTTGCGGAATCTGGACGGCAAGGATCGCACGGGGCACGCGGTCGCCCACCGTGACGGCCGGGGCAAGGTGGCCGTCACGGTGCAGCTCGACGCCTCCTGATCAGGAGACGTCGATCCGTTTGCGCCGGTACAGCGTTCCGGCCACGAGCAGCAGCAAGCTGATCACCAGGATGGCTGTGGCCAGCACGTTGATCTGCGGCGGCACCGCAGCCTTGACCGCCGCATTGACGTACAGCGGATACGTGACGGTGGAGCCGCTGACGAAGTAGGTGATGATGAAGTCGTCGAGCGAGAGTGCGAACGACAGCATGGCCGCGGCGACGATACCCGGAACTATCAGCGGCAGAGTCACTCTGAAGAACGTTCTGGTCGGGCTGGCACCGAGGTCCATTGACGCGTCCTCAAGTGTCCAGTCGAACCCGCGGACTCTGGCCCGCACCGTCATGGCGATGAAGCTGACCTCGAATGCGACGTGGGCGACGAGGATCGTGGTGTAGCCCGCAGCCCAGCCGAGGTCGAGGAACAGGGTCAGCAGGGAGGCGCCCATCACGACCTCGGGCGCGGTCAGCGGGAGCACCAGGAACGTATCGACCGCTTTGTGGCCGCGGAAGCGTTGGCGCACAAGGGCGATGGCGACCAGGGTGCCGAGCACCAGTGCGATGGCGGTGGATACCGCTGCGACGTTCAAGCTCAGCTTGAGGGCGTCGGTCAGCGCCGGGTACTTGAACGGGTGCGCCCAGTTGTCGAGCGTGAACCCCTGCCAGGTGTAGTTGAACTTGCCTGCCGGCCTGTTGAACGAGAACATTACGATCACGAAGATCGGCAGGAACAGGTACAGCAACACCAGGCCGGCGACAATCCGCAGTGCCCAGTCACCCCATCGTGGTGAGCCTTTGACTACTTTCGGTTCAGCCGGACTGGTGGCGTCGGCCATCGCGGTCAACGTCATACGAGATCCTCCGTACCGAGCGCCCGCGTGTACAGCAGTACGCCGACCAGGATGATCGCCATGAGCACCATGCTGAGTGCGGCTGCCGCGGGATAGTCCTTGACCACCAGGAACTGCTTCTGGATCACGTTGCCGATCATGGTGGTTTGCGTGCTGCCGAGGTAGTCCGCATTGATGAAATCGCCCGCAGCGGGGATGAACACCAGCATGCTTCCGGCGAGTACCCCTGGCATCGACAGCGGCAGAATCACTTTCGTGAAGCTGCGGGCGTTCGAGGAGTACAGGTCCTTGGAGGCCTCGATCAGGCGGGGATCGATCTTCTCCAGGCTCACGTACAGCGGCAGGATCATGAAGATGATCCAGTTGTAGGTCAGGCCGCCGATCACGGCCCAACTGGTCGACAACAGCCGTCCCTCGCTGGGCAGCAGTCCGATGGACCCGAGCGCGCTCACCACCACACCGTCGTCGGCGAGAATCGTCTTCCAGGCGATCGTGCGGATCAGGAAGGTGACGAAGAAGGGCAGAATCACCAGGCCGAGGATCAGGTTCTTGTATCGGCCGGCTTTGAAGGCGATGACGTAGGCCAGTGGAAAGGCCAGCAGCGCACACAGCAGAGTCGCCACCAAGGCATAGCCGAACGTCCGAAGAATCTGGTCCTGATACTCGCTGAACGCATGTGCGTAATTGCCGAAGTTCCAGTCGAATTCCAGTGTCGGAAGGTACACCGAACCGCCGGATGTCGACAACGAGGTGCGTGCCAGCGAGATGAACGGCACCACGAAGAAGATTCCGAGGTACACCAACGCCGGCAGGATCATCAGATACGGGGCGATCTTGCTCCGCTGCCGGCTACTGGTGGCCACGCCTGCCATCGGCGTCAGCCTCCGGTCACTGCGGCGTACAGACTGTTGAACTCCTGAGTCTGTTCGTCGGTGAGCGCCGGCCAGGACTTGAGCTTGGCCTGGACGTCGGCGGGCGGGTTGATCAGCGGGTTGCTCGCCAGCTTGGGGTCGATCTTGGCGAGCTCGTCGGTCATGTCGGACAGCACCGGCACGAACTGGGTGAACGCAATGAGTTTGGCGTAGTTCGCCCGGTCGTAGACGTAGTCGATCCAGGCCTCGGCCGCCTTCTCGTTCTGCGAGGTGTAGGGAATCACCATGGTGTCGATGAACCAGTCGCCGCCAGACTCCGGCACGATGAACTGCAGGTCCGGGTTGTCGGCCTGCAACTGCACGACGTCACCCGAATATGCCTGGGCTACAGCGATATTTCCGGCTGCCAGATCGTCGGCGTAGTCGTTGCCGGTGAACCGCCGGATCTGCCCCTTGTCCTTCTGCTCGCGGATGAAATCGACCGCCTTGGTGATGGATTCGGTGGTCGGATCCTCGACGGAGTTGCCTTGCCACTGCATGATCATGCCGAGCCCATCCTGGGTGTCGGACAACAAACTGACCCGGCCCTTGAAGGCCGGATCCCACAGGTCGTCGATCTTGGTGATGTCGCGTCCGGTAGCGGCCTTGTTGTAGGCCAGGCCCACCATGCCGGTCATGTACGGTGCGGTGTACTTGCGGCCCGGATCGGCCTTCGAGTTGAGCAGGTCTTCGCGGAGATTCTTCTTGTTGGGGACGCGGGAGTCCCGAATCTCGTTGAGCCACTTGAGTCCTGCCAGCCGGACTGCCATGAACTCGGTGGGCACCACGAGGTCGGCCCCGATGTCCTGCTTGCGGGACAACGGTTCCTTGACCTTGGCGAACCACTGCTCGTTGTCGTTGAAATCCTCTTTGTAATCCACGGTCAGGCCGGTCTTGGTCTGGAACGCTGCGACGAATCCGTCGGCCATGTACAGCGGCCAGTTCGAGATGCGCACGTTGCCGGTGGCCGGCGAGCCATCGTCGGGGGCGGCCGACGATGTCCCGGCGGAGCCACCCTCGCCACCTGTCCCGCATGCGGCCAGCACGGCGGGGCCCAGCGCGAATGCGGCGGCGGCCGCAGCGCCACCACCGAGGAAGCGACGCCGCGAGGTGCGGTTCGCGGTCAGTCGGGCGAGCAGGCGGGGGTCGATATTTTCAGGCATGGGCGGCCTTTCGGTGAATTCGGACGCTTTTGGTCACGGGCAGGGGCGGCGGGTGGAGAGTGCCTACGTATCGTCGAGCATCTCTTCGAGATCTTCGGTGGTCGGGATATCCGCGGCCGGAAGCACCCGCGACGCGTCAGGCGACCAACCCACGTGGACCTGATCGCCGGGACGCAGCAGGGGCAGTTCCTGCTCGGGGCCGACGTGGGCGATGATCGTCGAATCATCAGCCGCCGCAAGGGAAAGCCTGAGCACCGGACCCTGGAAGGTCAGGTCTTTGACGGTGGCGGGAACGGTGGCCACCTCCCCGGTGGGCACATCCATCGAGACGCGGAGCCGTTCCGGGCGGATCATCAGGGTGGCCTGCCCACCGGGCTCGATGGTGGTATCGCCGGGCTTGGCCTTGAGCGTGGTGCCGAGTACCTCCACCTCGACGAAGTCGCGGTTGGAGCGTCCGGTCTGCCGGCCCGCCCACAGGTTGGCCTGTCCGATGAAGCTGGCGACGAAAACGGTTGCCGGGCGGTCATATATCTCGGTTGGGCTGCCGATCTGCTCCACGTTTCCGTTGTTCATCACCGCGATCCGGTCGCTCATCGTGAGCGCCTCTTCCTGATCGTGGGTGACGTAGATGAACGTGATGCCGACCTCGCGCTGGATCCGCTTGAGTTCGAACTGCATTGCGTGTCGCAGTTTGAGATCAAGGGCGCCGAGCGGCTCATCGAGCAGGAGCGCGCTCGGGTAGTTGACCAGGGCGCGGGCCAGGGCCACGCGCTGTTGCTGACCGCCTGAGAGCTGGCCGGGCTTGCGCTTGGCGAAGTCGGTGAGCCGAACGATTTCCAGCAGCTCGTCGACGCTGCGTTTGATCTCGGTCTTGTCCTTCTTCATGCTGCGCGGCCCGTAGGCGACGTTGTCCCACACTGTCATGTGTGGAAACAGCGCATAGTGCTGGAAGACCGTGTTGACGTTGCGCTTGTGCGGTGGCACACGGGAGACGTCGACGCCCTCCAGCCGGATTGCGCCCTCGGTCGGGCTTTCGAATCCGGCGATCATGCGCAGCGTGGTGGTCTTCCCGCAGCCCGAGGGGCCGAGCATCGAGAAGAACTCACCCGAGGCGATCGAGAAGTCAGCCTCGGCTACGGCTAGGTAGTCGCCGAACCGTTTCGTGACGTGGTCGATCTCTATGACTGGCGCGCCGGTGCGTGGCGAGCCATCGTGTCCCGTCGACTTGTCGACGGCGGTGATTTCTGGGCCGGTCAGCGGAATCCTCCTCCAGTGCAGCCGCGGAAGCTGTCGGTAAACAATCGCCGATTGTTCCGACCTTCGCAACCGTTTCCGCAATGAATTAACAATTTTTCAATGGAATCCTTCGTCTGAAGCGCCTTGACTGCGTGATTCCATGGCGTGGCGGCTCAACGGCCGCGGCGGATGTGGGCTGCCGAAGATCCGGAGCGGCAGCGACTGGCCGGCCTCAAGTTTCGCAGCTCAGTGGTTTGTCGCGACGCGAAAACCGGCGACTGAGACGGATCAGCCCCACTCGTGGTTCATCGCGCGGGACTCGGAAAGGGTGTGCACGGAGTCGCCGTGGCGGTCCGGTGCCCGGGACACCGCGATGAGGGCCATCGCCAACGCCGCGGTGACCGCACCGGCGACGAAGATCGTCACGAAACTGCCTTCCGAGGGCACCGCCCGGTGCCCGAGCAGCACGGCCACGACCGCCGCCGCCACGGAACTACCGATGGTTCGTGCAATCGCATTCATGCTCGTGGCGATGCCGGTCTCGCTGTTGTCCACCTCGCTGACCACCAGTGCGGGCAACGCGCCGTATCCGAGGCTGATGTAAGCGTTGGCCAGCACACCGGCCAGGACGACCTGCCAGGCCCGGTCATGTGCGACGGCGAGCATGACGAATCCGGCGATACCCGCGACAGCGGCCACCACCAGCACCCGACGCGCTCCGTACCGGTCGATGTACCGGCCACTGACCAGTGCCACGAGGAAACCGGTGAGCGCGCCGGGGAGAAGGAAGTAGACGCTCGCCTGCAGCACGCCGGCCCCGAATCCGTAGCCTGCGGCCTCACGCGACATCTGCACGAACTGGGTCAGGCCGAGGAACGCGAAGTACAGACCCATACCGACCAGGATGGTGGCCAGGTTGGTGAGCAGGATGGGTCGGCGGGCCAGCATCGTGGTCGAGACCAGCGGATCGGCGGCTCGTCGTTCCCACCACCACCAGCCGGCCAGCACGCCGGCACCGCCGAGCAGAAAACCGATCGTGCCCGGATGGCTCCATCCGCACGCGTTGCCCTGGGTGATCGCCAAGAGCACCGACGACAGACCGATCGCCAGACCGGCGGCGCCCAGCCAGTCGATCGCGCCACCGGCTTCGGGCCGGCGGTTCGGCACGACCAAGACCGCCACCACGATGACGACCGCGGTGAATGCGGTGGTGAGCCAGAAGACGCGGTGATATCCGGCGTCACCGGACATCAGGAGCCCGGTGACGACGAGGCCGACGCCGCCGCCGAAGCCCAGCGTTCCGGACAGCACCGACATCGCGCCGACCAGTCGATCCTCGGCGAGTTCTTCCCGCAGGATCGCGATGCTGATCGGGTAGAGCGCGTAGGAGGCGCCCTGCAGGATGCGCGCCGCGACCAGTAGCGGTACCGACGCGGTGACTGCAGCCAGCACCGATCCCGTCAGCACGACCACCAGTACACCCAGCAGGACCCGCTTCTTGCTGTAGAGGTCGGCGAGCCGCCCGATCAGCGGAGTCGAGGCCGCCGCCGCCAGCAGGTTGGCGGTGACGGCCCAGCTGACCGCAACCGAGGAGGTGTTCAGCTGATGGGCGATGATGCCCAGGATCGGGACCACCGCGGTCTGCAGGACGGCGACGGTGAGGGCGACCAGACTGAGGCCGGCAATCAGGACACCGGGGCGGCGCGACATGCCGATCACCGCGGGGGAGTCGGACCGGTCAGCTTCGGTCCTCGCCACTTCCGCTCCGATCCATAGCTAATCTTTGTGTTTCTCGATTATGGCCATGGTGCGGCACGCGCCCGTACACCGGGTACGTGGTCGAATAGACAAATGGCTTTCGGGGTCAGCGCACTCAACGCGTCAACGTTCAGCGGACGCCGGCCGACCGGTGCGGGCGATCTGACGGTCGAGACCCATGGGATCGCGCCGCTCGCCGCCGACCAGCGCTACGGACATCCGGCCCGGTTGTTCACGGTCTGGTTCGCGCCGCAGGTGAACATGACCGGAGTGTTCACCGGGACATTGGCGATCACCCTCGGGTTGGGGTTCTGGCTCGGACTGCTGGCCATGGTGATCGGCACGGTCCTGGGGTCGGCCGTAGTGGCCTACCTGTCGACGTGGGGGCCCCGTACCGGGACAGGACAACTTCCCAACGCACGCATGGCCTTCGGCGGTCTGGTGGTGGTGCCGGGCATCCTGCAGTGGGGGTCGTCGATAGCGTGGGACGCACTTGTCGGCCTGTTCGGCGGCGAGGCGCTCGCGGCGCTACTGGGCATCCCGTTCTGGAGCGCGGTACTGATCGTGCTGGCCGTCCAGGGCGTCGTCGGCTTCTTCGGCTACGAGCTGATCCACCGGCTGCAGGCAGTGCTGACCGTCATCCTGTTTCTCACGTTCGCCGTGTTCACCGTCAAACTGATCAGCGGCCACGACATCGTGGTGGCGCCGACGGCGGGCGGCGCGGATCTGGCCGGTGCCTTCGTTTTCGAGGTCACGATCGCTCTGAGTCTGGCCATCTCGTGGGCCAGTTATGCCGCCGATTTCAGTCGGTACCTCCCGACGGAGTCATCGCGGTGGAAGGTGTTCGGCTATTCGTTCGCCGGGATCGTGTCGGCCTACGTCTTCGTCCAGGGCATCGGGATCGCGGCCGCATCGGTCATCGGAGAGCAGACGGCCGATGGTGTGCACGCGGTCATGGGTGGCGGTCTGCTCGGCGGCCTGGCTTTGTTGGTGATTGCGCTCGCGGCGATCGGGTCGGGGGTGATGAACGACTACAGCGGTTCCTTGGCCTTGCAGACCATCGGCGTGCGGGTGCGCAGACCGGTCTCGGCGATCATCGTGACGGCACTGGCGTTCGGCCTGATCCTGTGGCTGCACGCCGCCGACACCGCGACCAGGTTCACCGATGTCCTGCTCTTGGTCAGCTACTGGATTCCGGCGTTCGTCGCGGTGATCGTGGTGGATTGGATGCTCCGCACCAGGGGACGCACCAGCATCGACCCGAGTGCCGAACCCACGGTTCGCCGCGACGCGGTGGCCGCTCTGCTCGCGTTCCTGCTTGCCTACGTGGTGGCCATGCCGTTCATGAACACCACCCTGATCCAGGGCGCGGTCGCGACCGCTTGGCATGGCGCCGACATTGCCTACTTCGTCAATTTCCTTGCAGCGCTGTTGATTTACGGTGGCTATCGACTTGTCACGCGCCGCTCCTAGCAGTCACTGCAGTGCGGCGAGTACGTGCTCGGTGAAGGACGAGGTCGACGCGCTGCCACCGATGTCGGGCGTTCCGACACCGGCGTCGAGGACGCGACGGATGGCCTCCTCGATCCGGTCGGCGGCGACGCCGAGCGCCGGTGTGCCGCCGTCGCGGCCGGCCAGCCAGCGCAGCAACATCGCGGTGGACAGGATCATCGCCACGGGGTTGGCGATGTCCCGTCCGGCGATGTCGGGCGCCGATCCGTGTGCGGCCTGCGCCATCGCGTGCGTGTGCGACGCGTTGATGGAGGGCGCCATCCCCAGTGAGCCGCTCAATTGGCCGGCCAGGTCGGAGAGGATGTCACCGAACATGTTCTCCGCGACGATCACGTCGAAATCGCGCGGATGGCTCACCAATCGAGCCGCCAGCGCGTCGATGTGCTCGCCACGCACTTCCACATCGGGGTAGCTCTCGGCGACGGTCAGACACACGTCGCGGAACAACCCGGTGGTCTTGGCCAGGACATTCGTCTTGTGGGCGATGGTGACTGACTTGCGCCGGGCGACGGCCAGTTGGAACGCCTGATGGGCGATCCGCTCACACGCGGTCCGGGTGAAGACGGCGACGGCCAGCGCGACATCAGGCGTTGGCATGAATTCGCCTGCACCGTCGTACATGTTGCGGTCGGCGTAGAACCCTTCGGTGTTCTCCCTGACGATGACGACGTCGAGATCGGGGCATACCGCATGGACGGCGGTGCTCAAGGTTCGCGCGGGCCGGATGTTGGCGAACAGGTTGTAGCGCTTGCGGATTGCCCCGCCGGGCGACAAGGTGCCGCGGAACTGGTCGGGGTATCCGGCGTTGTCGTGCGGTCCGAGGATCCATCCGGGCAGCCCGTCGAGTTCGGCCAGTGTCGGTTCTGGCAGCGGGGTTCCGAACTCGCCGATCGCCTCGATGCCGAAGGCTAGTTCGCGCCAGTGCACGTCGACCGACGCTGTGGCCAGCGCCTGTTCGGCAACCCTGGTTGCCGCATCCACGATCTCCGGTCCGATACCGTCGCCCAGAAGCACTCCCAAGGTCAGCACTCTGTCACCTTCCGCTCACACGGGATGGGTTGCGAACCACTGCAACAACATATCCGCGATCTCCGCCGGCTTTTCCTCCGGCAGCCAGTGTGACGCGCCGCGGAGCGTCTCGAAACGGTAGGGACCGCTCACGTAATTCGCGGTGTCGCGCGCCGGCTTGGCGGTGATCGCGATGTCGCGGTCACTCCAGACATACAGCGTCGGCACCGTGATCTTGTCCGTTGCGGCCCGCCCGAGCCGGCTCAGCGGCATGGCGCGATACCAGTTCAGCGCCGCGGTCAGGGCCCCGGGCTCCGCCATGGCCCGAGCGTCACGGTCGGCGGCCTGGGGTGCCAGCCCGCTGCGGATCAAGGATTTGGCAATGGCCTTACCACGGCCGTCGCGCCCGAGCATCAATCGTTCGGACACCCAGGGCAGTTGATTGACGTACATGTACCAGGACGCCAGACCCTGCCGGCTGGTCAGCATGGACCGCACGAACGCCATCGGGTGGGGTACCGACAGCGCGGACAACGAGGCCAACCTCTCGGGTGCGCTGGCGGCCACGCCCCATGCGACCGCGGCGCCCCAATCGTGGCCGACGAGATGCACTCGGTCGGCACCGCTGGCGTCGATCAGCGCCAGGGTGTCATCGACCAATTCCGCCGAACGGTAGTCGCGGCGGCGGGTCGGCCGGGCACCCGGCGAGTACCCGCGCTGGTTGGGTGCCAGGCACCTGAAGCCCTTGGCGGTGAGCAGCGGGGCGATCTGCCCCCAGCTGGTGTTCTGCTGCGGGAAGCCGTGCAGCAGCACGACCACCGGGCCGTCGGCAGGTCCGCTCTCGGCGACGTCGAATACGAATTCCCCGCGGCGGTATTGATCCATGAGCAGCATCATGCCAAGTAGACGAGTCGGTCAGGCATTGTCCTTCGACGAGATGTTGTTGAGCAGGCTCTGGGCCTGGCGGTCCACCATTCCGGTGATGCCCTGTTGTGACGCTCCGAACAGTAACGAGTAGCCGACTACGTGGGCGCTGGTGGTGACGCTGACCCCGTCTCCGGCGATGCCCGCCTTGACCATCAGCAATCCGGCGACGGCGGTCAGTGCGCCGGTGGGAAGTTTGAGCAGCAACGAGGCCATCGGCACCGCATAGGCCGTCGATGTTCCTTTCATCCGGCGGATTGCCACCGCACCGACCAGGCTGGCGCTCACCAGGCCCAGGAGTTCGGCTATCGCGACGTCGGCACGGGGTGTCGACGTGCCGGTTGTGACGAGACCGAACGTGTCAGGCCGAAAGGCGCCGACAACCCCGAAGCAGATGGCCAACAGCCCCAGCACCGCCGTCGCACCCAGCAGGATGTTGCGGAAACTGCGTAGTCGCATGCTCTCGCTATCGGAGGCGGCATGTACCGCCCTGGCACTGTGCGCCAAGACTTCCCGATCGTGTTCGGTCCACTTCGAGTGCCCCAGAATCTCCCGGATCGCTACGACCGACTGATCATTGTCGCCGATCAATTCCTTTCCGGTAGAGACGATTTCGGGCAGCCTGGCCCGGACGACTCCGGGTGTCGCCAGGCGGATGACCGCGATGTCCACGGCGTGAATCCGGAGCCAGGTGGCTTCCACGGCGGCCCCGTTGAGCAGGCCTCGCACAGTCCGTGGCGCGTTGACGATCTGGATGGCCTCCATGAGTCGCCGCCGGGCGTCGAGGTAACGCGGGTCGTCGCCATGCTCAGCAGCCAGCTCGTCGAGGTCAACTTCGAGATCGGCGAGCCGGCCCCGGGCGACCTCACGCCACACCGACAACGGCCGGTGGCCCACCGTGCGCCGCAGTGTGGAACCGGATAGTTGGTTGTCGGCTGTCGCCGACGCGGCAGCGGCGAGTGTGAGCGTCGGGCGGTCGCCCATGGCGGAGTGCTGTGTGGTCAACGCGGTCATGTCCACGTCTCATTCGTCATCGTCATCACCGTCCGGCAACTGAACTGACAGGTCGAGCATTCACAGCATGGCCGGATCCGGCGGGTGTGGGCACGCGTAGCGCACTACCTCAAGTCCGATTCGGCGACTTGAGGTAGCCGGCTACGCGCGACCGCCACAGTCCTTGGCTCCGACACTGAGCCGATCGACGCCTCAAACAACCAGAAAGGCAAGGACAGATGAAGAACTACACCGTGACACTCGGGGACACCCTGTTCGGGATCGCCGAGCGCGAATATGGCGATGGCGGTCTCTATCCCGTGATCGCCGAACAGAATCACCTCAGCAATCCGGCCCTGATCGACATCGGGCAGGAGCTGCTGATCCCGTACGTCACCTATCGGTACCTGTTCACCGCCGATGACGGCACTGCTGTCCGGCAACAGCTCACGCAGTCCTTCTATGGCACACAGAGCGCTGCCATCCAGTTCATCTGGGAAGTGGTCAACGGAGTGGCGCAGCGGGAGATCCATCGCGGCACGTGGTTGCTGTTGCCCGATCTGACCAACGTCGGACACCACACGGTCGCCGCAGGGGAGACCTTCGCCGGATTGGCCGGCCGCTGGTATGGCGATGATCACCTCGCGGCCGTCGTCGCCAACGCCAACGATCTCGATGCGTCCATCGATCCGACACCGGGCCAAGTCCTGATCGTTCCGGGGCTGAACCGTCGTCGCCACCTCGCCGGGGACACCCTCGAATCAATGTGCGTCGAGGAGTACGGGGACCACGATGTGAAGACTCGGGTAGCAGTTGCTGCCGCGGCCAACTACATCACCCGTCCGGACACCTTGTTCTCGAGCCAGGTGGTGCACTTCCCGTCGTGAACACCGCACGCTGACTGAGAGTGGTTGTTTGCCAGGCGATCCCGTTTCGGCCAGGTTGGGTGGGGTCGTGATCTTTCGGTGGCCAACTTGTGACAGCAACGTGGTGACGTAGGAGCGCTTTCCGGTTGCCGCGCGTGCACAGGATCCGGTACCAATCTTCAGGTGTGGGTGGGAAGGGCGAAACGATGACCGGGTTTGGAACAGAAGATGTTCCGGGGCACTGGCTGACCGCGGCAGAAATCGCCCGGGCGTCGCAGCTGCGTGAAGACCTGGTCGAGCGGTTCCTCCCGGCGGGGCAACCGCAAACGAATCTCTACGGACGCGATCTCGTGACGGTCGCGCGGTTCGTCAAGGCACTCACGGATCTGGGAACGCCGACCGCAGCTGTCGAAGTGGCTGTCAGCGAGCTACGGGCACGGCCGGACGCAGCCTTCAACGTGGCGCTCGGCGCCGGCGGGGGTTCCGGCCGCCGGCAGCTGAGCGCCAGGATGCCCGGTGCACGGATGTGGAAAGCGATCGGTGCGACCACCGCCGCCGCATTGCTCGTCGGTGGCGTCGTGGCGGTCACCGTCTCCGGTGACGATGAGCGGCAGACCGCGGGACCGCCCCCGCCCACTGCGAAACCTGTTCCCGCTGAAGTGGTTGCGTCGACCGTGACCGATGGCCCCGGCAGCAAGCCTGCGCAGGCGTTTGCCACGGCCAAGCCGGATCCGGTCTGTGCGCAGTGGCAGCGGGCCAGCGCCGGGTACGACGGCAAGCAGCAGGCCTGGGTCAAGACCGATCATCGGATTCCGGCCTCGCGCTGGTCGCGCAAGCAACGGTCGGTGACGATGTCGGTCATCCCGGTTCTGAATCAGGAAGCCGCGGAATTACGCCGCTTGGCCGACAAGGCCTCGGATCCGCTGTTGGCCGGTCTGTTGCGGGCGCAGTCGCGGTACACGGACACCTACGCCGCGAAGCTGCCGAAGTTCGAGCCGCCAGACCAAGCGGACTGGACCGCGGCCACCGCGATGGACGGCGCAGTGAAGGCAGTCTGCTCCACGCCACGTTGAGCGTTCTGATTCTGAGATTCTGGTGGGGCACTAGGGGATGAGTGCCCCACCAGAATCGGTTGCCTACATCGGAACCCAACGATCGAGGAACCAGAAGCCCCAGCCGCGGCCGTCACCGGAGGGCATCGGGGTCACTCGCTGGCCGTTCCATTCGAAGGGTTGGTGATCGCGACGGCCCTCGTCGATGCCGCGACCGTGCCAGTCATCGGGCCTGGCGCCGCGGTCGTCGTGCCGGTCACACTGCGGCGCGCCCGGACGGCCGCAACCAGGCCCCGGGTCGGCACCGGCGGTACCGATGCCGAGGCCGAGGCCCAGTAGCCCAGCCATGCCGATTCCTGCCGCCATCGCCGATATGCCCACGGATCTCTTGAAACCCATTGCTCTACTCCGTTTCTGACCAGTGCGACGACGGTGCCGCACGGAGAGCAAAGCTATTTCGGAGGGTTGTGTTTGCCCTGTGCTGACGATTGGTAGGCGCTGTGCGGTCGGTAACGGGATGAAAACTGCTTGGAATCAATGCTGTTGAGAGTCGACAGACGACTCTCAGGTTCGGGCCGGCAGCCCAACGTTCACCAGGTCAGGTTGTGCTTCTCGAAATGACGGGCCAGCGCCTCCATGTATTCGTCGCCGTGGAACGGACCGCGAGCGCCGATCGCCTTCTCCAGGAAGGGGCCGTACTCCTCGTCGTTGACGTAGGTCGACCAGTGGGTGATCTGGCCGTCCTCGTTGGTGTCGATGAAGCTGATCGAGTAGAAGCCCATCGTCTCGCCGTCGGCCGTCGTCCCTTCCCACCGGTAGCGCATGACGAGGCCGTTCTCTGCCGGCCAGAACTTGTGGTCGACGGGTTTCCAGTCCGGGAAGACCACCGAGTAGGCCTTGGCCTCGACGGTGGCTGCGACGTCGAAGGACGTCGCCACATCCTTGAGGACGAGTTCCTGACCGGCGACGAAGTAGGGCGAGGTGTACACGGCGTCGTCGGTGAACTCCCACTCGTCGTAGGACTCGCCTTCCTGGACCTTGCGCAGTACGTATTTGTCCCGGTAGCTCTCGGCCATACGGCGGTGTTTGGCGATTCGATCGACCAGATCCATTGCGGTCCTTTTCCGTTGGAGGAGCGGTGAGGGCAGGCCAGCGGGTCATGTGGCGTGGCGCACACGCTTAATATACAGAGCTGTATCGCAGATTCAATGATGAATTTGCACGCTCGAGGCGGCCCGAAGACAGCCCTAGCTGCGGGTCAGGAAGCCCAACACGGTCTGCTCGAAGGCTTCTTTCGCCTCGATCATTGCCCAGTGCCCACAGTTGGGGAACACGTGCAGTTCGGCGTTCGGGATCGTGCGCATCGGGATCAGGGCCATGTCAAGGGGGCTGACCCGATCATCTCGTCCCCAGGTCAGCAGTGTCGGCGCGGCCACCTTGTGCATCTGCGCCCAGGGCATCGGGGCGTCGGACGACCGCATGGCGGCCATCATTCCCGCGAAGGCCGCCTTCCCGTACATCCGTTTGGCGGCGGCCAGCGTCTTGGGATCGGTCGCCAGCTCCCAGCGCTGTTCGATCAACTCGTCAGTCACCAGCGCCGGGTCGTAGACCATTGAGTTCAGCCAGTCGATCAGGCGTTGGCGGCTCGGGTCTTCGGTGAATTCCTGAAGCAACCGGATGCCCTCGCTGGGTCCTGGGCTGAACACGTTCGTTCCGATACCGCCGATCGTGACGAGCTTGCCGATGCGGTCGGGTTGGCGGATGGCGAAGTTGATCCCGACGCCGCCGCCCATGGAGTTGCCGATGATGTGGACGCGGCCGAGCCCGAGGGCATCCACGAACGGCCCCACCACCCCCTGGGCGGTGACCATGGGATGGCCGCCGATGTCGTCGGTGACTCCGAATCCTGGGAATTCCAGTATGAGACAACGAAATTGCTGCGAGCAGGTGGGCAGAATTCCCTGAAAGTTGCGCCGGCCGGTGACCCCTGGGCCCGAGCCATGCAGGAACAGCAACGTCGGTCCGTCGCCCGTGTCGTAATACCGCAGGACTCCGGCGGGTGTGTCGATCTGCTTCAGTTCCAGCTCCGTCATGCCGACCAACCTACGGGTTTCTGAGCACCGCGCCGTTGGCGATCCCGCTTCTCGGAACACGATCTGAATACGACTCCGTCACCGCCGGAAACCCCGCGGTGACGGAGGACGTGTTCCGGTCAGAACGTCGGTACGAACACTCCGTTCATCCAGACGCCCCAGTGTTGCCAGCCGTCATCCCACACCTGAGGATTTCCGGCACCCCACATCGGCGGAGCCGGTGCCGGCGGTGCCGATGCAGGCGGCGGACCGGGGTTAGGTCCCCCAGGAATGGTCATTGCGACCATCGGCTGGTTGGGCGCAGGTGCTGGTGAGGGGGCAGCGCTCGCGGTAACCGCACTCAGTCCGGCGGCTCCAGCCGCCATCCCACCTGCAACGGCTGCACTGGCAATTATCCTGGTGATCTTCATGGCCGTAGACCTCCAATCCGTATGCGGATGAATCTCACGGACACGTTGGCTATCCCGTAGGGGTAAGCCGTAAACCTAACGAGGACAATAAAAATCCCTGGCTCCGGGCCCTAAGCTGAATCGCAACGAAGGAGGGGCCATTGACCACCGGGATCATCGTTCTCACCGGTCCGCCGGGTTCGGGAAAATCCACGATCGCGGGCCACGTCGCCCGCACGTACCGACGGGGGGTTCACCTGCACACCGACGACTTCTGGCACGCGATCGTGGCCGGTGCCATACCGCCCCACCGGCCCGAGGCCGATCATCAGAACCACACCTGGACGTCATCGCGGAAGCTGCTTTCACGTATGCGACCGGAGGATTCACCACAGTTGTGGACGGAATCGTCGGTCCGTGGATGCTGCATCACTTCCAGGCGCGCATGGATCTCCAACCGCGAATCCCCGTGCACTACATCGTGTTGTTCCCCAACCGTGAGGCCACCCTGTCGCGCGCAACGAGCCGCAAAGGCCCGAACGCCCTCACCGACCGGCAACCGATCCTTGACCTCTGGGATCAATTCGCCGATCTTGGTCAACTCAACTCCCATGCCTTCGACACCTCCGACGAAACCGCTGCGGAGACGGCCCGCCGCGTTCTTGTTGCAGTAGAAACCGAGATCTGCTTGCTTCCTGCGACGTAGCGGAGCGGCGGTACCTGGTTATCCGGTTTCGTTGCAAGGTGCTTCGCAACGGAACAACATGGCGCTGATTGCGCCGCCGCAAAGCGCAACCGCGCCCGATGCGAAAACGGCCGTCACCACCGCGCCGGTTGCCGGCCCGCCGCCGGTGTCTGCTGCCCGGCTGATGGTGCCGCACAAGGCGATACCGATGGTCAGACCGAGCTGGCGAGCAGCATTGGCCGCCGCGGCGGCCACTCCCGCCCGTTCCGGCGGGACCGATGTCGCCGCAACTGCAGGAAGCACGGGGGATACGATCGCCGCCCCGATGCCGGTGACGATCAGCATCGCGATCAGGGAGGTCCAATCCGGGCGTAGCAGAAGTGCAGCACCGGACAGACAGGCCAGGCCGGTGAGTGCGGTCCCGCCACCGAGCACCCAGCTGCGCGGCGCTTCGTGCAATCGCGCGCTGAATATGAGCGAAACGAGAACGAACGCAGCAAGTTGCACGGTCAGCACCAGGGCAGCCTGCAGGGGCGCCATGCCGGCGCTGGACTGCAACCACCGGGACAGGACCGGCAGAACGGCGAAAGCGGCAAAGTAGTAAGCGAATCCGGCGACGAGGACGGCGAGGAAACCGCGGGTGGCGAAAAGGTCCGGAGGCAGCAACGGGATCGTGGCTCGGCGTTGGACCTGGACGAAACTCCAGATCGCGGCGACAGTGATCGCAGCGGCACCGATGGTTCCGGGTGAAGCCCAGCCGGACTCGCCTGCATTGATCACGGCGTAGGTGGCCCCCGTCATCATCGTGGTGATGAGTGCAACTCCAGGGACATCGAGTCGTACCGTCGCGTGACGGTCACGTGACAGCGACCGCATGCCGGTGATCACGGCGACCACGCATATGGGCAGCGCCGCGAGAAACAACCAACGCCACGAGATGAATTCGGTTGCCGCTCCGCCGGCAATCGTCCCCACAGTGCTGCCGATCCCGGCCACTGCGCCCCACACGGCGAATGCAGTCCCACGCGCCCGGGCGTGGTAGTGCCAGGTCAACAGCGGGACGGCGGTACCGAAGATCGCGGCACCGCCGACGCCCTGGACGGCACGCGCCGCTACCAGAAGGCCGCCGCTGGTCGCCGCCGCGCAACCCGCCGATGCAACCCCGAAGGTGATCAGACCGAGCAGGAACAAGCGCCGATGTCCCAGCCGGTCGCCGAGCGTACCCATCGCCACCACCAGCGCCGCCAACGCGAGGGTGTAGACGTCGATGATCCATTGGGCTACTGCGAATCCCGCGCCGAGCCGGTCTGCGATGGGCTCGGCGCTGACGGTCACGACGGTGGTGAACCCCAGCAGTAGGAAAGTCCCGAGACAGCAAGTCACCAAAGGGCGCCAATCGGTGTCTCGATCGCCTGCGGCAGCGTGGACGGAATTGGAGTTGAGGGAGCTCGACGGCATGGCCTGACCCTGCTGTAATGGTCTTGTGCATGTAAACCGTTACGTCGAGCCGTTGCTCCGGAATGCGCTCGATCTGGTCAACCACCCGGCGACGACGCCCGGCGATCTGGAACAGCGCTGGACGGGTCTGGGCATGCCGATCCACTGTCGCGTCACGCGCAGAGACCTCCGACAGGTGGGTGAATTTCTCGAGGGTTGGACGGACGTCGTCGATGCCGGCAGCGAGGAGAACCGGGTGTTCATCCTCAACGAGTTGCTGGCTCGGTTCGCCACCAGTCCGTCGATCACCAACCACGACGGCAGTGGTTGGCATCTGCACTACCGCGATGACGACGCGAGCTTCGCCGGCACCCTCGCCGGCGCCACAAGTGCTGCGGCAGCGCACTTTCTCACCGAACGCGGGATGCAACGTATCCGCCGGTGCGCACTGAAAGACTGCGCCACGGCGTTCGTCGACTTCACCCGTCCCGGCACACAGAAGTACTGCAGCCACGGCTGCGCCAACCGTGACGCCGTCAGGCGGCACCGAGCCAGGTCCAACCGCCCTTCGGAGCGTCGCTGAAACCTGCTCTCGCGCAACAGCTCCCGCCGCTCCGCGTGATCGGCGTCCGATCGGTCCTTTTCTGGCGGCGCGATTCAGTCCCGGTTCGTATATTGGTTGGTGAGGGGTTGACCCATACCTCGGGCAGCACGGGGAGATCGTAGATGTGACTTCGCCACCGGCGTGTTGCTGATCTACGGGCGCGATCGTGCCGGACGGATTCAGGCATTTCAGCGGTATGCCAGTGCTGGTGGTGGCAGCGAGCTGAGCCTTGACCTGCCGTGGCGGCGATCAGGCGCGCCAAACGGGATCGACGAACGGCTGACCGTGGACATGATCACGTGGGCCCGGTCGCACAAGGGCGAACGCGTCTCGCTGGCCTTCGCGCCGTTCCCCGAGCTGTTCAGCGATGACCGCAGCGGTGAGGTCATCGTGCGCGCGCTACGGACCTTTGCGCACGTCGGCGACCGGCTGATCAAGCTGGAGTCTCTGTATCGGTACGTCCGCAAGTTCGACGCCATGGCGGAGCGGCGGTACGTGTTGTTGCCACTGATCGATGTCATTCCGGCGGCGGCCGCATTGCTGACCTTGGAACTCACCCCACACCGTTCGACCCATCTGACCAGCGCATTTCGGTAGCTTCGCGCCGGTATGCTGTATCGAGATGTTGTCGCGCTTGTTCTCCAGTCTGCTCCGGGTCCGGGTGACCCTCAGTTACTCGACGGCACTTTTCGTGATCGCGTCTCTGCTGCTGATCCTGGGGCCCCAGGTGCGGGACCGGGTGGTCAGCCATCTGAGCACCAACCTGGAGAATCTCGGGCGGGGTCATCTGGGAACACTGCTCGGCAGCGCCTTCGTCACCGCTGAGGGATACACGTTTCTGCTGTTGCCCGGCTTGGTGTGTCTGCTCGCGCTGGCGGAGCTGCTCTGGCGCAGCAGGCGGTTGATCCAGGCGTTCGCCCTCGGCCATCTTGGTGCCACCCTGATCGTGGCCGCAGGACTGGCGGCCGCGATCAAACTCGGGTGGCTGCCCATTTCGGTCGCACACGCCAACGATGTCGGGTTGAGCTACGGCGCTCTCGCAGTCCTCGGCACCTTGACCGCGGCGATCCCCATGAGGTGGCGTCCGGCATGGGTCGGCGGGTGGGTGACCACCGCGCTGGTGGTCGCGGTCGCGGGGTCGGACTTCACCGCCATCGGCCATGCTGTCGCGTTGACACTCGGAATTCTGTTGTCGATGCGGTTCCGGTCTGATTCGCATTGGACGCCGCACCGGCTGTCGTTGCTGGCAATCGGCATCGGCTTCGGGCTCCTGATGCTCGTCGGTGTCTCGCCGCACGTGGCGCCGATCGCGCTGCCTGCGGGTATTGCCGCCGCACTGCTTGCCACATGGGCCCGGCGGCATTGGGTTGCCAGGTCGCAGAGCAGCAGGGCAAGCCTGGCTACAGTGTCCGCATGACGCTGCACGCCGACGCCGCCCATCCCGATCTGGTCACGGTCGAGGTGCCGACGCACTGGTACAACCTGCCGGCCGAGCTCGATCAACCGATCCCGCCGCACCTTCACCCCGCCACCAAGGAACCGGTCACCCCGGACGACCTTGCAGCCCTGTTCCCGAGCGGGCTGATCGCGCAGGAAGTGTCCACCGAGCCGTACATCCCGATCCCGGACGCCGTGCGTGAGATCTACTCGATGTGGCGTCCGTCCCCGTTGATCCGGGCTCGGCGATTCGAACAGGCACTCAATACGGGTGCCCACATCTACGTCAAGTACGAAGGCGTCAGTCCGGTCGGTAGTCACAAGACCAATTCTGCTGTGGCACAAGCCTATTACAACAGCATCGACGGGGTCCGGAAGCTGACCACCGAGACCGGCGCCGGGCAGTGGGGTAGCGCGCTGGCGTTCGCCGGAGCCCAGTTCGGTCTGGAGATCGAGGTTTGGCAGGTCCGGGCGTCCTACGAGTCGAAGCCGTACCGCGGTCACCTGATCCGCACCTACGGCGGCACCGTGCACTCCAGCCCCTCGACTCTCACCGCGTCCGGGCGCGCAATCCTGGCAGCCACCCCCGACACCACCGGCAGCCTGGGAATGGCGGTCAGCGAGGCGGTCGAGGTTGCGGCCGGCGATCCGGACACGCGCTACGCGCTGGGCAGCGTGCTGAATCACGTGGTGCTGCATCAGAGTGTGATCGGTCAGGAGGCCGTGGCGCAGCTCGCCGCCGTCGAGCCGAACGGCGCCGACGTGGTCTTCGGCTGCGCCGGTGGCGGTTCCAACCTTGCCGGGCTGGCATTCCCGTTCCTGGGCGAAAAGATCCATGGACGGTCGAACCCGAAGGTCGTGGCCGCCGAGCCGGCTGCGTGCCCGTCGATCACACAGGGGGAGTACCGCTACGACCACGGTGATGTGGCGGGCCTGACCCCGCTGCTCAAGATGCACACGCTCGGAATGGATTTCGTGCCCGACCCCATCCATGCCGGTGGTCTGCGTTACCACGGGATGGCGCCGGCACTCAGCCACACCGTCGAACTGGGACTGCTCGAGGGCGTCGCCGTCGGCCAGCACGACGCGTTCTCGGCGGGGGTGCTGTTCGCGCGGACCCAGGGCATCGTCCCGGCACCGGAAGCCACCCACGCGATCGCCGCCGCTGCCCGGCACGTCGCCGGTGATCCGGCCGAGCAGGTGGTGGTCATCGGACTGTCGGGTCACGGCCAACTCGACCTGCCGGCGTACGCAGAGTTCCTGGACGGGAAGTTCTGACGGGCTCGGCCCTCATATCTGAATTCGACCTGAATTCGTCATGAAACTCGTATGCGGCTAATTATGCGTCGCATATGAGTTTCGCCCTGGATTCGTATTCGCAACTAGGCTCGATGTCAGACGCCTCAGGAATACGAGGTTGGCTTATCGACTGGCCGGAAAGGGAATTGGATGACGAAGAATCTGCTCGTGAAGACCGTCGCCGTTGCCTCGATTGCGACTGGACTCGGGTTCGCCGCATCTGCGCCGGCACATGCGGCACCCAGTGGTCAGACGTCCGCTCAGGCGACCATCAGCGACCTCGAAGCACAGGGTTTTCGCGTGATCCTCAACAAGGTGGGCAATGCGCCCATCGATCAATGCACCGTCACTGCAGTGCGGCAGGGCACGGACGTCAAACACTCATGGGTGCAGCGGGGGCCCACGGGCAATGTGAACAATCTCGTGCGCTATACGACTGCATACGTCGACCTCATGTGTAATCGCTGAATTTCATTCCAAGGTCGACAATCAATTTCCTGCCATTAATTCAGCCCAATTCGCGAGCCCATTTCGGCCGCACCGGAAGCGCCGAGCCCGCCACAGATCAAGGCGGCGGACTCGGCACCCCGCGGTGATCAGATCTGCCAGTCCTGGGCGCCGTCCGGCTGGTTGTAGAGGCCGACGGAGTTCTTGACGACGACAGGGTCGCCGCTACCGAAGTGGTCGAAGAACCACTGTGCGTTGGCAGGGCTGAGATTGGGGCAGCCGTGGCTGACATTGCGTTTGCCTTGATCGGCGACCGACCAGGGTGCGCTGTGCGCGAAGATCCCGGTGTTGCTGAGACGGACGGCATTTTGGACCTTGAGCTTGTAGCCCTCGGCCGAGTTCACCGGGACCCCGTACGTTGACGAGTCCATGATGATGTCGGAGAACTTCTCCAGCACGTAGTAGGTGCCGTTGGGGGTTTCGTAGCCGGGCTTGCCCAGGGACACCGGAAAGGTCTTCTCCAGCTCGCCGTTACGGTGGATCTGCATCTGATGGGTGTTGTCGTCGATGGTGGCCACCAGTGAATCGCCCACGCGGAAATTGGATTTCGCACCGGCGGCATCGATGTTGACCACCGTCCCGGCCGGCCAGAAATCGATTGGACGCCAACGCACCTGCGTGTTGCTCATCCAGTAGAACTTGCCGGGCACCGGAGGGTTGGACGAGATGTGGATGGCGTCCTCGGCCATCTGGCGGTCTGCGATCGGCCGCTGGAACGTGATGTAGATCGGCTTGGCGACACCGACTGTGGCACCGTTGGCCGGATTGAATGCGGGTGGCAGGAACGGCGGTTCGCCAGTGAAAGGCAGCAGGTTCTGTCCTGCCGGGGTGCCGACAGTAGCGGCCTCGCCGAAGGGGGCGGGCCACGGCATCTGGGGCGCGAGGTGGGGTGCCGGTTCGACGGGTGGTGGGGGTCCCGCCGGCTCCGCCAGTGCGGAAGTGCCGGTCACGCTCGATGCGGTGACCATGACGGTTGCCGCGATCGCGGTGATCCACAGGTAGCTGGTGCGGTGCTGCACGAGGCCTCCATCGACGAGGTGTCCTTGATGACCACGCCCGCTCGGGCGGATTCATGGTTGCGCGACCAGTCTACTAGCTACGTACGGGGATAGTAGATCGTGGCGGTGAGTGAACGGCCGATCGCCAGTGGACCTACTCGTCGAAAGTGGTTATTTACCATTGCTTTTGTGACGGTTCTGTAAAGCCACCGCGCGCCCGAGCGCTGCGTTGACCTGCGTGATCATCACGTACGTAGGTACCACATACGGGATTAATACGTAGAAATAGGCGTAGCGCTTTGTGTTCGACATGAGTTTCGGTTCCTACGACGGTGTGCCACCGCTGAGGCGCAGTTCTTCAACAAACCTTCATTCAACCCATACCAATTCACTGTCCTCCGGTGGTCAGGTGGAGGCCAAGCACACATGCACCCATCACGTCAGACCACCGGAGCCCCGACCATGCCCGACACCACCAGCCTGCCGCGTCTCAGCCGCCGGGGATTCCTCATGGCCACGGCCGCCTTGAGCACAACGGCCATCGCGGCGTGTCAGCGTGGCGCCGACGCCACCTCGACCGCCGCGACTTCTCGGGACGCCATCACCGCGGCCGAGGCTCGCCGCCCGCACAGTGGCCGCACCGTGTCGACCACTTTGACCGCGCAGCGCACGCGAGTCGATCTCGGCGGTCGGATCGCCGAGACCATCGCCTACAACGACGTGGTGCCCGGGCCGCTGTTACGGGCGTCGGTCGGCGATGAACTGGAGGTCACGGTGCGCAACAGACTCGGCCGAGCCACCTCGGCGCATTGGCACGGCCTGGCGCTCCGCAACGACATGGACGGGGCTGCACCGGCCACTCCGGACATCCCCGACGGAGGTGATTTCACCTACCGGTTCTCGGCGCCTCATCCCGGAACCTACTGGGCACACCCGCATACCGGACTCGACGCCGACACCGGCCTGTACTTCCCGGTGATCATCGATGACCCCGATGAGCCGGGCCGATATGACGCCGAATGGGTGGTGATGCTCGACGACTGGACCGATGGCGTTGGCGAAAGCCCCGCCCAGATATACGACCGCTTGCGCATGCCGTCGGGCGAGAGACACGACATGCCGGGCATGGGTGGCATGCCTGGCATGAGCGGCCACGACGCGATGAGGCCCGCCGTTGGTCGCGGAAGTTCGCCCCTCGGAGGTGACGCCGGCGACGTCGACTACCCGATGTACGTCGCGAACGGTCGAAACGCCCAGAACCCCACCAGCTTCCGGGTGCGAGTCGGACAACGGGTGCGGATCCGGTTGATCAACGCCGGTTCCGATACGGCATTCCGCGTGGCATTGGCCGGGCACCCCATGACCGTCACCCACACCGACGGTTTTCCCGTGGTCCCCACCGAGGTGGATGCAGTACTGCTCGGGATGGGGGAGCGCTATGACGTGGTCGTCACCGCACGGGACGGGGTGTTTCCGCTCGTCGCGACCGCCGAGGGGAAGAATGCGTCCACGAGGGCCTTGCTGATCACCGCCGATGGCTCGACCCCGCCGCCCGACTACGCGCCGCCGGAACTGCGGGGACGGCTTGGCACGGTCAGGTTGTTCACTGCAACTCCGGAGGCCACATTGGAATCCATGCCCGTAGATGCCGAACTGCCCGTCGAACTGGGCGGCTCGATGGCGACCTACGAGTGGACGATCAATGGCCGCACCTTCGCCGAAGCGCAGCCGCTGACCGTGCGCGAAGGGCAGCGCGTGGCAATGACATTCCGGAACTCGTCGATGATGTGGCATCCGATGCATCTGCACGGCCACACCTTTCAGGTGGTGGGTGACGACGGCCGGCCCGGCGCCCGTAAGGACACCCTGATCGTGTTGCCGATGCAGCGGGTACGCGTGGTATTCGCCGCTGATAATCCTGGCGCATGGATGCTCCACTGCCACAACACATACCATCAGGATGCGGGGATGATGACCCGTGTCGACTACGCCGGCTGAACTTAGTCCAGTACTACGTACTAGCCTATGTAGTAGATACGGCCACCGCGTCGAGACCGCTGCGGCACCCCGGCGCGGGGTACGCTCACCTCACCGATCTTGGAGGGATGCTGTGCGCGTACGAGGATTCGGCGAACTCGAGGCCGACATCATGGACCGCATCTGGAATCGCGGTCCCGCGGCGGTCACGGTGCGCGAGGTGTTCGATGAGCTCGTCGAAGAGCGTCGGATCGCGTACACCACCGTGATGTCGACGATGGACAATCTGCACACGAAGGGCTGGCTGGAACGCGACCGCGACGGCCGGGCCTACCGGTACTGGCCGCGGTTGAACCGCGAGCAGCACACCGCTCAGTTGATGCGTGAGGCGCTCGACGGTGGCGGCCGTTCCGATCTGGTGCTCAGCTACTTCATCGAGCAGATCGACCCGCAGGATTCCGATCGACTGCGCGCCGCGCTACGCACGCTGGCAAGACGATCGACGAGGGCGAAAAAGCGGTGAACGTCGCCGCGGGTCTGCTGATCTACAGCGTGGCAATGATGGTGTTGGCGCCGACGCTGCTGAGCGCTCTCACCCGCGGCGGATCCGCCCCCAGATTCGGTGTGGCGGCATGGTTGACGGCCGTCGTCAGCGTGCTGGCCACCTGGATCGTCATTCCGGTGCTGGTCATCCTCGACGTGGTCTTCCACGGCGGCCGGCGCACATCATTCCTGGCGTCGTGTGTGGAGTTCCTCTGCGACATCGCGGCCGGGCGTGCAGGCATCGTGGCGCAAGCATCGGTGATGGTCGGGGCAGTCGCGCTGTTCGTGGCGCTGGTCCGTGTCGGGATCAAAGCCCAGCGCACCATTCGGCGGCTGCGCGCCCATGCCGACGGTCACGCCCAGGCGGTGCGTCTGGTGGGACGTCCGACCGATCAGCGCGACGTCTTCATCGTCGACACCGGTGAGCGCACTGCGTACTGCGCGGCGGGAAAGCCGCCGGCGATCGTGGTCCCCACTGGGGCGATTGCCGCACTGGGCAGCGATGAGCTGCAGGCCGTACTGGCCCATGAGCGGGCGCATCTCGACGGACGCCATCCGAAGATCGTGACCGCGTTGCGCGGATTGGCGATGGTTTTTCCACGGGTGCGGCTGATGACCCGGGGCGCCGCGGATGTCGGTCGGCTGCTGGAAATGTGCGCCGACGATGCCGCGGTGCGCCGCCATGGACAGCACACGCTTCTGTCCGGGCTGATGGCACTCGCCGGAGCGACGCCGGCACAGGCCCTCGGCGCCGCCGACGTGGCCTTGCTGAACCGTGCTGAGCGCCTTGCTCTTCCTCCCGCGCCGTGGATCCGGGTCGGGGCCGGGGCAGGTCTCTTCGGGGCGATGGCAGTGATCGCCCTGGTTCCGGTCGCGACGGTCGTGTTGGGTGCATCGGGCCTGCTCTGTCGTTGGGGTCAGTACTCGATGATGCGAGTGACATACGGTGTCATCCCGGAGGTACGCACCGGAGAGATCTTGATCGGGACACCGGTCTGCTGCGCCTCGAGCATCTGGCCACCGCCGAGGTAGAGCGCTTCGTGCTGTCCGCCACCGGGGCCCCAGAACAGCAGATCACCTCGCTTGGCCTGCGACGGCGGCAGGTGGCGTCCCGCCGTGTACTGATCGCCCGAATAGCGGGGGAGCAGGACTCCGACGCCGGCGAACGCATAGCGGGTGAGCCCCGAGCAGTCGAAGCCGACGGTGCGGGCACCGGAATCCACTCCGCGACTGGGCCCGGTCAGGCTGCCGCCACCCCACGAATACGGCACCCCGAGTTGGGTGCCGGCCCGCCGGATCACGTACTCGACTGCCTGCCTGCCATAGACGCGGTTGCCGCGCAGGACGGGGGCCGCACCGGTGTCCGCGGGCCCGAGACCCAGGCTGCCGAGAAACTTCCGGCCCATGTCGAACGTCGTCTGCGCGGCAAAAGCGCTCGCCTGCAACGACGCATTCGCAATGGCGACCGGATCACCCGGCGCTCCCGCACTGAGAATGTTGGGCAGAGTGGGGTCCCACTGGCCGGCGTTGGGTTCCGCGTGGGCGAGGGGAGCACCCATGGCCCCCAACGCTGCCGCGGCGAGAATCCCTGTGCGCATGAGTGTTCGGCGATCCCAGCACAGGGAACGCCTATGGGCAATGGAAGGCATGGTCACGCATCCCCCTCCGCCTTGCGATAGAAGTGGCGGAGACAGCCTCCGCATTCACGGGAACTATGTAGTAACTACGTACGTACGTACTGTAGATCACAATAATCACGTCAGCCCCATCCGTTTTCAAATTTCATAGTGGTAATTCATTGCGTAGGTTGCGTTTTGGTATCGGACGCAACGCTCGAATGCCGCCCGGCAGTGCGTCAGAACGGGTAGCGCAGTACTCATGGCAACTGCGCGCGCAGTTCATACGCTTGTGGGGAATGGGGAGGCGAGATGGCAGAGCCGAGCGCGGTCGAGGTCAAAGTGAACATCAAGGGCGACGTCGACGATGCGCTGTCGCGGTTAGGGTTGAGCGGTGGCAAGCCGCGCAGAGTCTGGTTCCTCGATGACCGAAGACCTTGCGCGTCATGGAACAGTTGGCCGACGCGCAGCAGCGTCAGGGTTGGTACCCGTCGAGGAATCCGGTGAGCCCCGACGGTGCGTGTGGCCCGATCGCGATCTGCTCGACGACACCGATCCCGGTGCGCTCACCCATGGTGGCCTTGACGACGTTCTGCAGGTGAATCGAGGTGAAGTCGGTCGGGTCGAAGGCGTCGAGATCGATGGATTCCCGACCGATCTCGAATTGTCCGTGATGGGAGCCGTGTCCCCAATGCGGATGCCAGTAGCCGATCCCGCGCATCCGGAAGGTGAAGAGCTTCTCCACTTCGATGTGGGTCTCACCGTCGACGGGATCGGTGAACCACAGGTGAGCCCGTCGGATCTCCCGCCGTCCCGGCTCCCACTCGAGTTCGTAGCCGATGTCGTAACACTCGCGCACACCCACCCGGCTGCACGGTGAGGCGCCCGCCGGAATCGGATCCAGAATCTGCGCCGTCTCCAACCAGCGGCGCCCGTCCTCGTGTTCGTGGAAGGCGTAGTGCGTGAATCGATCGCCGAAATGCAAAGGCGCCCAGAGCCAGAACACATGAAAGGGCATCGGCTGCCGGAGCACGGGTACCTGCTCGCCGATGGGCCGAACTCCCCAGGACCGGTCGCGGGTTCCGGGCACGGCGCCGGCCTCGACCGTCAGATCCTCGCCGTCGACGCAGATCGTTCCTTCCCATGATCCCCACTGGGTGAGCCGGGTGTGGTCGGTCAGCACGATGCCTTCGGCGGTACGCCGCTGTTGGCGCGGTTCCTCGATGGCGACGGTGGTGGCGCGGAAGGTCAGATCGCAGGAGATGGCGTGTTCGTTGGAGTCGACGAGGTAGCGGATGGTGCGCAGTGGTTCGACGACCTCGATACGGAACGGGCCGACGGTCGCCGATCGGTCCAGCGGCATTGCCCCCGAAGCGAAGACCGAATGTTCCACCCCGTCCTTGACCACACTGAAGGCGGCGTCGATGATCCCGCGAACCGGGTAGTGGCCCATCGCCGCACCGAAGTAGAACTCGCCGCCACGCTGATGACCGTTGAACCAGTAGCGGTCGTAGTGGTTGGGGTCGGCACTGACCGGTGTGGCGACCGGGTCGGCCGAGCTGTGAATGGGGTAGTCATCAAAAGGGGTCAGCACGGTGTCAATTTTCTGGTTCGTTGATCCTGACGAGCATCTTGCCGATGTTGGCCCCGGTGAACAGTCCGTTGAGGGCGTCGATACTGGATTCGAGTCCCTCGTAAACGGTTTCGCGATGGACGAGCAGCCCTTGTTGCTCCCATTCACTCAGCGCGGCGAAGGCCTCATCGAAGTGCGCCCACTCTTCGAGTGCGATGAAGCCCTGCATCGTCGAGGACGTGGCAAGCAGGTTGACGTAGTTGGCCGGGCCTGGGTGATCGCCGTTGAGATAGCTCGAGATGATGCCGCACATCACCACCCGTGCTTTGTGCGCCAAGTTGCCGAGCACCGCATTGAGGATGTCTCCGCCGACATTGTCGAAGTAGACGTTGATCCCATTCGGACACTGCTCCTTGAGCGCGGCGGACAGGTCGCCGGCCTTGTAGTCGACGCACGCGTCGAAGCCGAAATCCTCGACCACGGCCCGGCATTTTTCCGGGCCGCCCGCGATACCGACCACCCGGGCACCGGCGATCTTGGCGATCTGGCCTGCCACCGATCCGGTCGCGCCCGCTGCGGCCGACACCACCACCGTCTCACCGGCCTGCGGCTTGCCGACCCCCTTCATGCCGAAATACGCCGTGGCGCCCGTCGGTCCGTAGATCGACATCACCGCCAGCGGATCGGTGTAACCAACCACCGGCGTACTGAAGAGGTCGTCGCGGATGATCGCGTAGTCCTGCAGCCCCGTCAGCGTGGTGACCAGATCGCCCACCTTGTAGGCATCGCAACGTGATTCGACAACTTCGCCGATGCCGGCGACTCGGACGACCTCGCCCAATTCGAGAGCGGGCAGGTAGCCGGGTTCGCCGTCCAGCCAGGTGCCAGCGGCCGCGTCGATGCCCACATACGTCGTCCGCAGCAGTGCCTCACCGTCGGCAGGAACCGGCGCAGACGTGGTCACCATTTCCGTGTCGTCCGGGGAGACCAGCCCATTCGGGCGGCGACGCAACAGGACTTGACGGTTCAGGCGGTGCGCGGAGTCAGTCATGTCGCTGCTCATTTCTATGGAGGATCGAGAAGATCGAGGTGTCCATCCGATTTTTCATATTGATTCTTAGAATGCATATCGATTATCGTCAAGCCCCAGACTGAAAGTGTCTCGCCAGGCGGGAGGACACCCATGAGCCCGCGGGAGAAGCAACCGGGATGACATGAGCGCCAACGAATTAACGCCGCGTCGAGGGAGGCCTCCCCGTATCGACCACAGCGCCATTGTCGCAGCAGTGCGGGAGATCGGCACCGAAAACGTCACGATGCGCCGGGTGGCCGAACACCTCGGCATCAGCCTGCCCGGGCTGTATCACCACGTGAAGAACCAGGACGATCTGCTGCGACTGGCCACCGAGAGCGCCTTGGTCATGTCACCGCCCCCGCGTTATTCCGGCGAACATTGGGCGACCTGGATGCGCAGCTATGCGTCCTACATCAGGACGGTCTTGGCCTCCGAGCCGGCGCTGGTCGAGAAGTTCGTCACCGGCGGGGTCCGCGACGAGATGGAGATGCAGTGCAACGGCGACGCCGTCGAAGCACTGGCCGGGCACGGCCTGTCGCCCGACGACGCGATGGCGGTGTGGGCTGCGGTGAGCGCGATGGCGATCGGCAGCGTCACCGAGGCGCACCGTGAACACCTCCACGCCGAAAGCGGACAGCCCTGGCTGGCCCGGATCTTCAAACTCACCGCCAAACGTTCCGCGTCCGACTATCCGACGTTGCGTGCGGTCGCACAGTCCGGGTTCGATCCGTTCAGCGAGGACGCCTTTCAGCACCGAATGACGATGTTGCTCACCGGTATCGCGGTGCAGTATGGGCTTCCGCCCGAACCCGCGGACTAGCTACCCGGCATGCGGCGGACCAGGCCGTCGTCGAGCATCTGCTGGAAGTGATCGGTGACCGTCTGCGCCGCCGGACGATAGGCCAGCCCCAGCTCGTTGCGGCTACGACTGTTGTCGAACGCCAATGGATATCCCACGTTGTGCTCGACGAACTCTCGCGTGAGTCCGGCAGCCGGCGCGATGGCCTTCACGAGCACCTTGGGCGCGGTCATCCTCGGGAACGGGTAGAACGGGCCGAACCGCCGCCGCAGTAGCTTGCCGATCTCCAGAAGCGTCAGAGAATCGGCGTTGACGATGTAGCGGCCGTGGGCCTCGGGGGTGAATCCGGCACGCAGATGGGCATCGGCGACGTCGCGCACGTCCACCACGCCCATGGTCAGCGCGGGCGCTCCGGCCAGGAGACTGCCGTCGGTGAACTGCTTCATCGTGCTCAGGCTGGCCGAATCACTGGCCGTGGTCAGCGCCGGGCCGAGCACCAGGCCCGGGTGAATGGTGACCATGTCCCAGCGGTCCTGCGCCCGTTGGTACCGCCAGGCCTCCTGCTCCGCGACCGTCTTGGAGTAGGGATAGGGCTGGTGGCCGACACTGCTGGTGGTGTTCCAATGTTCGTCGGTGAAGACACCGCCCGCGACATCCAACACCTCACGGGCGTCCCCATAGATCGCGACCACGCTGCTGGTCAGCACCATACGTTTGACGCTATCGGTGCGGTTCACCGAGTCGAGCACATTGCGGGTGCCCTCCAGCGCCGGGCGGACCAGCGCCTCCTGCGCGTCCTTGAAACCTGAGAGCAGGAACGGCGAGGCAGTGTGCATGACAAGCTCGCACCCGGCCATCGCGGCGTCGAAACTGCCGGGCTCGAGCAGGTCTGCCTTGAACAGTTCCAGTCGGCCGGGATGGTCGGCGGAGAGCTTGTGCAGATGCTCCAACCCGATGGCCTTGGCAGGGTTGCGCACCGTGCCGTGGACGGTGTGACCGGCTTCGAGGAGTAACCGGACGATCCAGCTGCCGATGTACCCGCTGGCGCCCGTGACGAGCACCGGCGCGTCCGGGTCGATCGAGGTGCGAGGTGTGCTCATACGGGGGTTTCTCTCGTGCGGGTCAGCTCGAGCATATTGCTGACGAAGTGGCCGACGTGGGGGGACAGTTAGCGGTATGAGTAGCCAGAAGGTACCTAAACCCAGCGACCTCAAATCGGCCGCTCAGGCAGCCGTCGAGACGGCTCAGTCCGCCGTCGGCGCCGCCCAGGCGGTGGCAAGCGGCGCGATGCGCATTCCGCCGGCGTCGGCTCAACTTGCCGCCCAGTTACCCGATCTGCTGGAGAATCTTGCGGTCGCGACAGAACGGCTCAACACCACCATCGATCGGACCGAACGGTATATGGCCATGGCCGACCCGATGTTCCGTACGTTGGACCGCCTCCTGCCGCAACTGGAATCGTTGATCAACACGGGCAATGACGTGTTCCGGATGTTGACGAACCTGCCGGGCGTCTCCGCCATCAACCGGTTCACGGGGCGCGGTCGCGACGACCGGGACTGACACCGTTGGGTCATCGGCCTAGGTGATGCCGAGGACCGCAGCAGTGAAGCGCCAAAGTGTCTGTGTGGCTTGATCGGAATTCGGCGTCGGGATGACTCGGAGCTGTTGCGCGATGCCGTGACGCAGGCCTCCGATGACGTAAGCCGCGGCACTGTCGGGGTCCAGATCTGTTGGGAGTGCGCCGAGTTGCTGTCCATGGCGGATGTTGGCGGCGGCGCTGTCGATGAGGTCGTGAATGTAGGCCTCCCCGAGTTCGGTGAGCTGCGGGTCGCCGGCGGTACGGTTGAGCAGAATCGGCGCCAGCGGGTCGGCAAGGTGATAGGCGACGAAGCGGTGAGTGCGGTTGCGTTCACGAGTAGCCCAATCTCCGTCGGGTAGGTGGGCATCGGCGATCGCGTGGCGCAACCCGTCGTAGAAGCCGTCATAGATCGCGGTCAGAAGCCCGCTCTTCGATCCGAAATGGTGATAGAGGGCGCCGGTACTGAGGCCGGCGCGACGGGTCAGCCCGCTGAGTTCGAAGACGCCGTTTCCGTGCACGAGTTCGTCGCGCGCGGCATCGATCAGTTGTTGACGTCCGACCGGCGCGCGTGCCATAGTCCGAACCATAACAGAAGTCAGTTATGTTTCGGTGAGGGCGATATGAGCACTGAAGTGACGTCGTTGACGGAGTTGGCCGGCGACCTGGCCGGTACGTATCGGCGGACCCGTAGCAGTGGTGAGCAGGTGGACCCTGCGCTGGCAGACGCAGACCTGGCGGCGGTGCTGCGCGACGGGTACGTGGTCCTGCCTGATCTGCTGAGTGCCGCCGAGCTCGACGAGATTCGGAATTCTGTAGGTACACTGTTAGATCTGCTGGGCCGCAACGGATTTGAAGGACACTCCACCCAGCGGGTGTACAGCGTGTTGAACAAGACCCGCAGCTGCGACCGCATCGCCGACCATCCGCGGGTGCTGGCGCTGCTGGATCGGTTGTTCATGCCCAACTACCTGTTGTCCATGCTGCAGGTGATCAACATCCTGCCGGGGGAGCAGGCCCAGATGTTGCACACCGATGACGGCTTCTATCCGCTGCCCCGACCGCGAAAGGCACTGGGCGCGGCCACGATCTGGGCGATCGACGACTTCACCGCCGACAACGGCGCCACCGACATCGTCGCGGGTAGCCACGAGTGGGGTGATCGACTGCCCGAGCCCACCGACCGCGAGCCGGTGGTGATGAGCGCCGGATCCTGCGTGTTCTTCGTCGGAACCCTGTGGCACGGCGGCGGCGCCAACCGTTCTGCGAATGCACGCCTGGCCCTGACCGCGCAGTACTGCGAGCCGTGGCTGCGTCCGCAGGAGGCATTCACCTTGTCGATGACCCGCGACACCGTGCGGGCCGTCTCCGAGGACATCCGCCGCATGCTCGGCTACAGCATCCACCCACCCTTCATCGGTCAGGTCGACGGCATGCATCCGAAGCGTTTGCTCGAGGCCGGTGTTCAGTCCGTCTGATGCGTCCGCCTCCGCCTCCGCCTGCGGTGCCGGTTCAGTGTGCCGAACTGTCGGATGACTTCTGTTGAAATCGCTTTCGCCCAATCGTGACCAAACGTGGTCGAGCGCAATCTGATTGCCGCATCTTGGCCGCGCGCAACCGATAAAAGCTCACGAACCCGGCGCTGCACAGCCCTGTCTGTCGCTTTATTGTGTGACTGCGAGTATCGTCAAACTTATTGGTGCTCCGTCATACAGATTCCCGTTCGGGTTTGGAGCATCCATTCGACAGGTCGGTTTGCTCGGCCATAGATGGGAGCGTCCACATGACGCTACAAGCTGTTGAGAACTCGCCACGGATGCAAGGCCTGTCACGTACTCCAAGATTGCGGTTGAAGCCGAAGGCGCGACGCATTGGGTTTGTCGATGGGGCGTGGTGGCCCCGCGGTGATGACCTCAGCGCGGAACTTCCCGACCTTCTAGCGGCGCTGTCCGTCAAGCTGGGACACGTCGAACGCGTTCTCTACCGATTGTCTGACTGGCGGCCGGCGCCTCGAAAACTCACCACTGGTGACGGTTCAGTCAAGCTGGATGGCTATGAGCGCCAACCGACTTCAACTATCAGCCTGCTGGGACCCGGGCTCCGTCGACTCGACCTGCTGATCGTAGCTGTACACGCGGACGCATCCGACGCGCACGCGACAATGATGAGGGCCGCACATCCCAGCGACGAGACCCGTGTGGACCGCCTTCTCGGGATTGAGCCGCGCGTCCGGGTCAGTCTGGACCGGGCCGCTGTTGCCCAGCAGCGCTGGGCGTCACAGACCTCGTAACCACACAGTGCGTTCCCGAATATCCATTCGGTGAACACTTCTGAACAACATGACGCTGACGATGTCGTCAGAGATCGGATTTGACCATGACGGTACAAGTAACCCGCAACGACGGTGCCACTGATGAGTTTGCCCGCTTCGGCGATCGCTACATCAAACACACCGACGGGTCATTGGAAGTTGTCCGTGCCGGAACAATGCAGGCCGCGACTTATCCGGCGGGAGGCTGGACCCAGGTGACCGGAGATGAGAAGCGGAAACCCCACGGCCTGTTTCATCATCGTGCATGAGCAATATGCCAGCTTCGAATTTACTCGCTTGCTGTATGCGAATCACTCGATCACCAAATAGTATGCGCCACGCCACATCAACCGGCGATGCTCCATCGGTGATGTATGCGGACCCGGGGCTCCCCGTGTCAGTCGCGTAGTTGCGCCAACCGTGAGGAAGCCGTGGTTCCACCTTCTGATTCCCATCGTTCCTGAGCAGCAGACGCTTGGGTGCGTCTGTCCCGGTCTCGTTGGCCGATCATGAGCAATCCGTCGACGGTCGCGGCGTTGTGGGGTTGCGCCGCGGTCATCATGGTGTGGTGGGCGTCGTCGGCGTCGGTGTGGGGCGCGATTACCAGTAGCGTGAGCCGGTCACCGTCGAGCCCGAGAACTTCAACGGTGTTGATCGGCTGCCGCCGATACCCATCCAGGCGTACCGCCCGCCCTCCGGTGACCAGTTTTCGTGGCGCTGTCGCCCATGCGCTCAGGTGATACAACACCCGGTCGATGCGGCCCAGGCGGACCGAGAGCACGGCCAACAGGTCTGGCAGTTCTGCGCTGAGGTCATCGCTGTGAGGCCACCACGCCCCGTCGACATAGCCACTATGTGGCGCCTTGGGCTTCAACCGTAGGCGTGGCGTACGCGCCGGCACGGTGGAGTTCTGATCATTTCTGCGTGTCTGCTGTGGCGTCATGACGACGCTCCCGTCTGGACCGCGTTGACGCGGTCCTGTCCTTCAAATCAGCGATGACACACCCGAAATGGTTGCGTGTACGAAGTACCGCCGATAGTTGTGATCCTACGCTGATCCAGTCTGAATGCGGGCCGGGAGTCCTCATCGTCGGTCCTGTCATGCCGTGTTGCCCAACGCACCTTGGGCACGAGGCGCGATGTCTGCCGTCTCGGCGATGAGGTGATCCACGACGTCGAACAGGTTGTTGCTCATGCGCATGACGCGACGCTGCCGGGCCGCCGAGCTGCCGTCCGTCAGTGCCTGGCGCGCCAATTCCTCGACGGCCTGCCAGTCTCCCGACGCCTCCAGCTGTGGGCGGAGCATCTGGACCAAGTCGGTGACCATATCGCCCGCGGGTCGGCTGGCCGGATGTATCAAGTCCACCAGGTCGCCTTCCAACCCTGACCGAGCGGCTCGCCACAGTGCGGCGCGGCCGAGTGGGGGGACCACCATGGCGGCAGGCACCCCAGCGCGTATTCCCTCGATCTCGCGTTCGACGAGCGCGCGGAACAACGCCGCGATGAGCACGATGGTGTCGGTGCGTGGGCAGCTGTCACACACGCGCAGTTCCAAGGTGGGAGTTCGCAGGGCGGGGCGAACGTCAAAATACGACATCCCCGCATCGGTGATCACTCCGGTCGCAACTAGATTGGAGATCAACGTGTCGTATTCCGCGGCTGACGTGGCCGGGGGTGCCAAACCAGTGGTCGGCCACCGTTGCCAGACCAGTGTGCGGACACTGCTGTAGCCGGTGTCAGATCCGTCGGACCAGAATGGCGAACTCGCGCTCAGCGCAAGCAGGGTGGGGACGTAGGCGGCCACCCGGCCGGCCACCAGGACAGACTCATCGCGGTCGTCGATCCCCACGTGGATCTGAGTCCCGCAGATCAGTTGTTCGCGTGCCAACAGCTGATATTCGGCAAGCATCTGCTGATAACGGAAAGTCTGGGTCACTCGCATCTCGCTGGGCACCGACAACGGAACGGCGCCCGCGGCGACCACGCCCAACCCGAGAGTAGCGGCGGTGTCGACGAGGACTCGGCGTCGGGCGATCAGATCAGCTCGCAGATCTGAAAGAGTGCTGACCACACTGCCGTTCGTCTCCACCACACAGCGCTGCAACTCGGCCACATAGCCGTCAGACAGTAGTTGCAGCAGCTCTGGCGCCCGCGCGGCCAGCCGTCGGGTTGTGAGGTCGACAACGTGGAACTCTTCCTCTATGCCGACTGTCCGGCGCACCTCTGAGACTGTCAATTGCCTTGGCGTTCCTTGCGTTCGGCATTCACATCTGCACGAGGGGCTTGTGAAACGGTATTCATCGTGTCGGCTCGGTCCCACTGGGTCGTCGAGCTGTTGAGGGGAATTCGCCGCCGTGTTGCAGCGGATGGCGTCCCGTTGAGACAGGCCCCATGCTGGGGGCGCCCAGATACCCGCCTATGGCCGCGCTCAGCGCTGCCGGCGGCGGCCTCGTCAGCCCATGCCTCGCGCCGGCGAACTTCCGGTGCGTCCAGTTCCACGGATCGGTGGATGCCGTGGTGCGCAGAGCGAACTTTGTCGCGTCTAGTGCCTGCCACCCACGCGAAGACAGAGATGGGCACCATCGTGGCGCACACCACGAGGAAGACGAAAACCATAGTGCTGGTAGCCATATCGGCTCCTTGCGATTGTTGAAACGTGAGTTCTGCAGGGGGGGCACGGGCCGATCATGGCCGTCGATTCAAGGTCGTCGGCCATGACCCACGGGCCGGTCAGTAGTAGTGACGCCGGCCGCCGACGGCGTGACCCGTCCGCCCCATCAGCATCATGAGCAGGCCCACGACCAGCAGGATGACGCCGATGACCAGGACAACGTGAGCGAAAGCGAATGTGGGGACGAGGCTGGGGAGGAGGAGCCCCAGAACGATCATGACGATTCCGAGGATGATCATGGCAGTTACCTAGTTTCGATGTGGATGGTCGGGGGCGGGTTTGCCCGAGATCAGTGTTTGAAGGCGTCTTTCAGCTTGTCGCCTGCCTGTTTGGTGTTGCCTTTGAACTGGCCGGCGCGTCCCTCAACCCGCAGACGGGTGTTGCCGGTGGCGCGGCCGAAGGCTTTCTTCATGCTGCCCACAGCCGCTTCGGCTTTGTGGGCGACCTCTCTACCAAAACTCATTTCGCGGCTCCTCGTTCTCCGTAGTTCACGTCCCGCGATCGCGGGACGAAGGCATGCGTTTGAGGTTCGTTTTGCCGGGGAGGCAACCGCGGCGCGTGCACGCGCCGCCAACACGATCAAGCCGAGCTTCGGAATAGGCCGACGTAGATCCCGGAGGGGAGCGGCCTGCGTCGGCCCGGTGAACCCCACGACCACCGCGACGAGCCAAACAACCGATCCAACGATGACGATCATGGCGGCGCCTCTACTGATACTTAGAAGTCCAGTACACGCCCCATCGGTGGGGTTGTCAACAGTGTATGTCTACAGCATAGTTCTACCCTGTCGATGATCCGAGGCTGTGCGTCGTTGTGGGGTCTACGGTGTAGGCCTACAGTGGAGGACAACACTGGAGACACGTCGAAAGGTGGCAGCATTCATGACCGCACCGCCCGGAGGTCCACCCGCGACCGGCGCCCGTAACATCGAGTCGAACGGTGAGGGCGTGCCGATCACCCGCGCAGCGGTCCTGGCAAGCGCTCTGGAGATCATCGACCGCGACGGCGTCGACAGGCTCTCGATGCGGCGACTCGGTGAGGCGCTCGGACGCGACCCAATGGCCCTGTATCGGCATGTGCCGAACAAGGCTGCGGTGCTCGACGGAGTCGTCGAGATGGTCTTCGAACAGCTTTCGCTGGACACCACAACGCCGGATTGGGCCGCTGCATTACGCAAGCTCGGCCACGAGTTCCGCGATCTGGCACGTGCGCATCCCAACGTGGTGCCTTTGTTGGTCACCCGCCCGCTGGCAACACCGCTTGGGATGCGCCCACCGGGAATCCTGCGGCACCTCGAAGAGATCCTCACCCTGCTCATCGGTGCCGGGTTCACCGGAGAGGACGCGCTGCACGTCTACCGGGCGTTGTTCGGGTTCCTGTACGGGCACGTGCTTACCGAACTGCAGGAAATCGTCGAGCGGCCCGAGGAAACCGACCACGTCTTGCGCTTGGGACTACACCGGCTTCCGATCGACCAGTTCGGACACCTTCGCGAGCTCGCACCAATATGGGCTACCTACGACGGACTGGCCGAACTCGACCGCGGGCTCGACATTCTGCTCAGCGGACTGGCCGCGCGGCTCTCGGTTCCCGGTGCCGCTCCCGCGCACACCGCCGAACCTCCACAAGACAATCACGAACGGACGTGATCTCGACGCCGCACTCCACGCTTCTCCCACTCGCGTTCGTCCTGTGCGAATACGTATGACCCGAAACTAATTACAGACTTGGCAAGAAGATGGCAGTAACAGACGCAGCCGAATACGCGCACCTTTGCGAGGCCGACCTCGAGGAGCTCGGAGTCGAACTCGAGGCAATCCGTCGCGACATCGAGAATTCGCGCGGTGAACAAGATCGGGCATACATCCAGCGGGCCATCGCGTTTCAGCGCTGCCTCGACATCATCGCACGGCTCATGATCGCCGGCAGCCGAGGCGGGTCCGGCTGGGCACTGGGAACCGCCGCGCTGGCCACCGCGAAAAGCATCGAAAACATGGAACTCGGTCACAACATCTGCCACGGTCAATGGGATTGGATGAACGATCCGGAAATCCACTCCAGCACGTGGGAGTGGGACATGGCCGGTGTCTCCTCGCAGTGGCGGTACGCCCACAACTACCGCCACCACGTGTTCACGAACGTGATCGGCGTGGACGACGACCTCGGATACGGCATCATGCGGGTCACCCGCGACCAGCAGTGGCGGTCGACCAATCTACTGCAGCCGCTACGGAGCATGTTGCTGGCCATCATGTTCGAATGGGGCATCGCCCTGCAGGGGTGGGAGTCGCAGCAGAAGCGCGCGGCGACTCGCGCCGACAAATCCGCGCTCACTCGAGCCTTGGTCGGCAAGGTGGCACGGCAGGTTGGGAAGGACTATTTGATCTTTCCCGCGCTGAGTCTTCGACGATGGCGCCGCACGCTCACCGCGAACGCGACCGCCAACATGTTGCGCAACGTGTGGGCTTACGTGGTGATCTGCTGCGGGCACCTAGGCGACGGTACGCAGAAATTCGCACCCGCCGCGCTGGAGGACGAGTCCAAATCCGAATGGTATCTGCGACAAATGCTCGGCACCGCGAACTTCCGCGCCGGGCCGGTGTTGGCGTTCCTCAGCGGAAACCTCTGCTACCAGATTGAGCACCACCTCTTTCCGGATCTGCCGAGCAACCGCTACGCACAGATCGCTCCGCAGGTTCGGTCCATATGCGGCCGCTTCGACCTGCCGTACACGACCGGCCCGCTCGTACGTCAATACCTGGAGACCGTGCGCACTATTTTCACGCTCGCGCTCCCGGATCGGCTTCTCGCCAAAGATTCTGAAGGAAAGGTCGGTTACAAACCTGACTCCCGGTGCGTTGAGAGACCTCGAGCTTTCGTCGTGGCAACGCGATTGGGGCAGCGCCGGTAGCGATGGTGTCGGTTTGACGACCGGTATCGGTGTCCCTCAGGTCGGCGACTCGAACTGTGGTGAGTTCCATGCGCAGTTCAGCGAGGGCGCGCGTGAAGTCGTCGGAGAGTGCATAGTCGGCATAGTTGTGGAAGCTACGGTTCTTCCACCAGGCATTGACTTCGAATGACACTTCCTTGCTCATTGGACGACGCCCAGTCAGGCCTTTCGAGGCCCGGTACCCGATCCCGACCTCGTTCAGGCACCTTGAGAGCGTTTCCTGGTCGAACTGCGGATACCGTGTGGAGCCGGGAAGCTTCCGGGTATCAACAATCAGCCCGACACTGCTACCGCGTAACAGGTCGACGAACTCATCGAGCGTTCGGGTGGAGTGTCCGGCCGTGAAGAACGGCTCACTCATCGACCAGCCGCAAGGCGCTGCCCTTATGAGCGGCGATGTGGTCGGTTTTGTCGCTCTTGGTCTCGTACTGCGGATCGTCCGGGGACGCCCGCCGCGTGTAACCCTTGTATTCGAAATCCTTCGTGCGGATCTTCGTCACCGTGCCCGACACGTGTCCGGCCTCCGAGTTCCACGTCACATGGGCATCAACGCTGAACCGGTCAGACATATCGACTCCTTCGTCCTGGACCCATTGAAGCAGTGCTGGCGGCGACGCACTACTGGCTGCCGCCGCCGATAGCAAAGCCTCCACTGGATTTCGTCCATTGCTTCGTCATCGACCACGAGCGGGGCGGCCGGGACCTCCATACGGTCGATGAACGTGGCTGCGCAATGCCTGGCTAATTATGTTGTCATGCAACGGAATTGGTACTCAGTTCGTGCGGGTCAAACCACCTCATCGGCAGCCCTTGCTGCGGTTTCTACTTCAGCGGCGGCACGTTTCCCCACGGTCCGTAGGGGCCATTGGCGCCGATGCCCATTCCCGGGCTGGTGCTCGGCGGCCCTGAGTACACCTGCGCGTTGCCAGGGGACTGGCACAGCACGGAGCCGCCGTCATTTCTGCAGTTGGCTCCGGGTGCGGCTTGAGCATTTGGTGCGAGCAAGATCCCCAGCGCTGCGGCTGCGCTCGCCACCACAGCCACTGTTGGCATTCTCGATCGTTTGTAGGTTGTATTCACTGCCACCACGCTCCCTTGTTTGTGATTTCGTGTCTCTACTCCAGGGTTCCCAACACGCGGGGCGAAACCACTGGTGCTGGCCCCCAACTCGCACCCCGTTAGCCGGTACCACCACCAACTGGTAATTCCAGGTCCCGGCCGAAAGCGCGCGGAGCAGCCCGGGGGACCGGTTGGTGGTCACTTTGGAGGGGCGCGATGACAGACCCGGCCGAGCGAACGTCCTCCATGGCGCACTCCACCGAAATGGCAGCGTCCCAGCTAGCCCGTCAACCCGAACTCCGATGGTCAAGAAGACAATTCATCATCCTCCGGCATCCAGACCACACCCGGATATTAGCGTCAGGTGCCGCAGACGACGCAGCTGATAGAGGCCTGGTAGGCCGGGATGCCATCTGGAAATTGCATCAATCGCCGGTGGCCCGCAGCGTGATCTCTGAGATGGTGGTGCGGCTCTGCCCATCGAGGGTGCCCAACTTGGAAATCCACACCAGCACATTGGATGTTTCCGTCCGATTGTCGACGGTGATGATGTTTTCCCCGGGCTGTAACGCCACGGTCGGCGTCAGCTCGGTTGTGTCGGACAGGTTGCTCGGGTGAGCACTGTCGGCCGCGCGAATCTGGACTTCTGTTCCGGTGCTGGGCACGTCGATCGTCACCTCGCTCAAAGCGGTCGGCGAGGGGAGCTGAAGTAGCAGGCCGACACCTTGTTTGAAGGCCGGGAACGGCGCGGCATCCTGATAGATATCGGTGGACCACGACGTATCCGGGTTGCCGTCGACGGCCAGACTCGCCTGATCCGGATGGTCTGGTGAGCCGCCGGGGGAGAACACCGTCGCACTCTCGGGCGTCACTATTGGCCCCGGGGCGCTGTGCGACGACGATCCCGAACCGCGAATGAGAAGAACGGACATGGCAACGATCATCGCGATCACGGCCAGAACCAAGACGATGCGCACGGGACGGGACGTCAGAGTTCGGCGGCGATTACCTGACCTCACTTCGAACGAGTTGCGCCGGCGGCGCCCGCGGCTCCCGGCCGAATGATTGACCACCGAGTCGGCGTACAGCGTTCGGTCATCCCAGGGGCCGCTGACCTCCACCACATCCCCGTCGGAGAGTTCGCCCGTGATGGAGTTGCCGCGTAGCTCGACCGGCACGACGGTGTGTGCTTCACCGGTCGACTCGTAGCGCTCGACGCGGAAGGCCCAGACCTCCTCGTCGCTGTCAGGTCCGGACGGTTGCTTCTGCACGCCGCGGGCAGTGCCCAGGATCGTCAGCATGGCCAGCCGTTTGGTTTCCGGGGAGCTGCTCCGCTCATGGACGTCGGGGATCTCCAGCGGGGCGGTGTGAACGCCCGTAGCGGGCGCCACCGGCTGGGGCGCGGTCGACACGTCCGTGCTCCCGCCCAGCGCCCGCGCGAAGTCCAGGCACCGCGCGTAGCGCTTGTCGGGTTGTTTGGCCAGCGCCTTCGCCATCACGGCGTCCAGATGGGCGAGGTCGCGGCGGCGCTCGGACAGCCGGGGCGGTGGCGCATAGAGGTGGTTGCCGGCCTGGACGATGCGATTGGTGTCTTCGAAGACAGGCGAGCCGGTCAACAGATGGAAGGCGGTCGCCGCCAGGGCGTACTGGTCTGCTCTGCCATCGAGCGCCTTCCCGGTGAGCTGCTCGGGAGCTACATACGCGACGGTACCGATGGCCACGTCGGTCTCCGTGAGGCCATTCGCGTCGTCGGCTTCTCGGGCGATACCGAAATCGGTGAGCAATATGCGTCGCCGGGCACTTCCCGACGGGACGGTGACCAGGATGTTCGCCGGTTTGACGTCGCGGTGCAGCAGGTTGCGTTCATGCGCGACGTCGAGGGCTTCGGCGACTGCCGTGACGATCTCCACCACATCCCGCAAGGGCATCCCAGATGGGTTCTGCTCGATCAAGTGCTTGGCGTCGGTGCCCTCGACGTAGTCCATCGAGATCCACAGCCGGCCGTCGAACTCGCCCCGGTCGTGCACGCCGACGATGTGCGGATGCCACAACGATGCGGCCAGCTCCGCCTCGCGGTTGAACCGGGCGCGGAACTCCTCATCGCGCGTGGTGCTCACCGAGAGGATCTTGAGTGCATCCAGACGGGGAAGGCGAGGATGTTGGGCCAGGTAGACCTCGCCCATGCCACCGGCGCCCAGGAGCCGCTGAATGGTGTACCCGGCAAAGACGTCACCGGCATTTAACGGCATGTTCGCAGCCTACAAAGGACGGCAACTCGAGCGCGAACAGATGTTCGTCAGGATCACGACGTCCCGAGCAGCTTCAGCCGAGGCCGTCCCAGAAGCGGGTGAGGGCCGCTGCGCCACCAGCCGGGTCCTGCACCATCCACCAATGTCCCAGTCCGTCGAGTACCTCCGTGCGTGCACCGGCCCGCGTCGCCGCTCGCTGTCGAATTTCGTCGGAGCCGATGTAGGGATCGTCGGTGGCGAGCAGGGAAAGGCCGGGCCGGGCCCGAGCATTCTCCAGCGCTCGCCCGGCCTCCGCCATCGCAGGTTGGCGGGCCGAGCGGTACAGCGCGAGGATCGCCCGTCCCATCTCTGGTCCTTGTTCGGCGGCAATCGAGGCTGCGATGTCGATCGGGATGCCCAACCCGGACATCTGGGCGGCGCGATCCTCGATGGTTCCGCCGAGCATGGTGTCGACGAGTTCCTCGCCTTCTCCGGGTGTCTGCCAGACCTGGGCCATGTCGTGCCACACGTAGTCGGGGTCGAGGACACCGATCACATCGGTGGCCCAGCTGCGCACCAGTTCGGGTCGGTGCATGACGACGCTCATCACATGGCCGCCACCCCAGTCATGCCCGACTACGTCGACTGGTTCGTCGATGTTCTCCAGCTCACCTTCGAGCCAGTCGCGGTAGGCAAGGAAGGTCGCAGCAAAGCCGTCGGGGAGTGGTGCACCGAATCCCGGCGGCGACAGCCGCACCACGTCATCGCGACCGAGCGCATCGACGAGTGGACCCCAGATCGCGTCAGTCTCCGGATTGCCGTGCACGAGAACCACAGTCATGGAGGCCATCCTTGCATCGTCATCGCCGCAGGGGCGCCTGTTGGCTTGATCCGCCTGCCGCGCTCGGAAGCTCCGTCGTTGCTGTCCTCGGTGTTGTCCGGGGAGCGTTCGGGGGTCGGTCAGCGGGAATCGGAGCGGCTCAGCAGGCGATCTCCAGGTCGATCCATTTCGCATTGGCTTCGGCGACGAAGCCGTCCGGCAACACCTCGTTGCCCTTGTCGCTACGTGCACAGCTGATCTCGTGGTCTCGGAGAGCCGTGAGCAGCTCGTCCAGCGGGATGTTGTTGCGGTATCTTCCGAGGCCGGCCTGTGTGGAAACCATCGCGGGGATCTCTCGCGGCAACACCTTCTCGACGAGAGTCTTGGACGTGGCGTTGTGGCTGCCGTGGTGGCCGACCTTGAAGAAGGATGCGCCACGCAGCAGCGAGCGCGCTTTGTTGTTCGCGAGGATGCGCTTCCAGGTTCCCCATTCGGCGTCGCCCGGCAGCAGCAGGCGTGCGCTGCCGATGTCCAGCACGAGCACCAGGCTTGTCGAATTGATCATGTCGTCAACGGCTTTCGCGGCCAGCAGCGCGTCGGCCGAGTGCGCGAGCCCCTTCAGCCGCTTGAGGTCGTCGTCGGCGAGCTTCGGCCCCGGATCGGTGGCGGGCACGCGCCACTGCGCCGAGAATGGGGCCGTCACCTCCTGGTGGCGGACGCTGGCGGCCTGCAACATGAGCGCCTTGTAGGTCTCGTCATCGCTCGCGGGATCAAGCTCTTCGATCTCGTCGGGATCACGCGGCGGACCGAGGACGTGCACCTTCATCCCGGTGATCACGTTGCTTTCGAAGGTCTCGGGAAAGTCGTTGCCTTCGGGCAAAAATCGGGGATCGGAGCGCTCGCGGTGCTTGAACCCGTCGTGAAGCACGTCCAGCGCTCCCTGGTTGCTCCATGCCGCCAGCTCGGCGTCGGGCACGAGGCCGGTGATGTCGATCCCGGCGTTCCACAGCAGGAAGTCCAGCTCCGCACGGTCGTCCGGATGGAGGTCAAAGCCCGGGGCTGCTTGGGCCAGCGCCATCGCAAACCCTTGCTGCTTCTTCCAGAGCTTCTTGGCGTCCGGGTTGTCGCGGTCCTCGACCCAGGGCATCCATACTTCGCCGATCTCGACGTTCTCCCATTCGGCCGAGTTGAAAGCGAACACATGGTCCTGGTGCCGGTGCGTAGCGATGACGACATCGATGCGGGCTCTGCCGCTGTGCGCCTTGACGTCCGCCACAATCTGCCTGGCGAGGTCGTTGGCGGTAAACGCGCCCTTGCCCTGACTGTGGAAGCCGGCGTCCACGAGGATCGTCTTCTTGCCGGGCAGTAGCAGCAGGAACGAGTCGCCGAAGCCGACGTTGTACATGCGGATCGTCATTGTCGAGCTCATCGCCACCTCCGTGCGTCCATGGCCCGCGCCGAGTACGCCGCGACGATTCTGTTGGGTTCGGGATTGCGTGGCTTCCAGCCCATCCCGTATGCGTCGTCGAACGCGGTGACCCGGTCGCGCAGGGCTTGCTTCCGGTCGTCACGGAACGGCTTGCGAATGTAGTAGCGGATCTGACCGTCGATGTTGGCAACGAGTGTCAGCCCTGCGCGGTAGCGCAGGCCACCGAGGTCGTCTTCGACACTCATGGTCTGGACGATCTGCGCGACCATCTCGACCAGGAGCTCGCCAGTGGCCGCGATCCGGTGCACCGGATGGAATCCGACGACTGCCGCGGGAATGTCGATTTCGAGACCGAGCTTGGGGCGGTTCAGCTTCACCCAAGATCCAAGCCTGCCGCCCAGGCTTCGCCAATCGTCGTCCGGTTCCTCGGTTTCGGGGATCTGCGCATCTTCTCTCGGCGGCTCCGAAAGCGACTGATACTGCTGCGCGTCCCAGTCGGAACGGCTCGTCACCTCGCGTGCGCGCGGCCTCTTCGTGTAGGTGCTGGACTTCGCCGGGCCCGTCGTCCGGCCGAGCTCACGTGCACCAACCTCGACCAAGTCCGCGACGATCCTCGCGAGGTCGATGTCCTTCGGCGCGGTATCGGGCTGCGCGTCGAGCAGCAGCGATTCGACAGCCAGCGAACCCACCGCCTGGGGCCGGATTCCGCGTTGACGGAACGCCTCGATCATCGAGGCGCGCACGCCGGTCTCGTCCGATCGGTTCAGTTCGAAGTCGGCCGTGATCATCGCCCGCAGGTAATCGCTGAACGTCGGGTCGACAGGCGGCAGGTAGTCAGTGGCGCGGATGCACATCGACAGGACCGTCTGCGCCGTGCGGACGCACTCTCCGGCGAGGCGGTTCACCAGGTCTGGATGCAGCTCCCCGTCCGGCAGCTTGCCGCTGCCTCCGGTCGCGATGCGAATGAGGTCGCGGGTGCGCCGTTCGTAGGTGTCGACGAACCCGTCGTACACCGCGGATACCAGGATCCAGCCGAGTGCGTGCGGCTCGGTGGTCGAGGCGACTTTCGACGGATCGCGCGTGGCCGCGATGCTGCGCAGCGCATGGCCTTTACCCGCGGCAGAGCCGAATTGCGCGCCGATGTCCAGCAGCCGTCCCTTCGGATCCAGGAGGTTGTTGCGCGTCTCGCGGATCGCGGCGGCCACGACTTCCGGGAACGTCAGGCGCTGGAACAACGCGACGATGTCGGCGAACGCCTCGTGCAGGGCGGGCACCTGCGCGTTCGTGGGCTCGCTATACCGGCGATGCAGGCGGCTCAGCGCCGCGTGCGCGACCTCGTGAGCCACGATGTCGTGCGACAGGCAGGTGAAGATCAGCTGGCCGGGGAGGTTCGCGCCGGGATCGTCCACATCAGCGGAGAAGTACCCGAAGAGAACGGCGTTCAGGTCGTCGTCGAAGTACGCGTTGCTCCCTTGAAAGGCGTGCGGCATGAGGCGCAGCCGCGCGCCGCCCCAGAACCGCAGGCGTCGGCCGAGCGCGCGGTCGAAGTTCTCGAGCACACGCGAGGCGACCGCGTACACCATCTGCTGGTGGAACTGCGGATCGGAATCCGACGGCTCAATGCCCTGCTGCATCGCGATCGCGGCGTCGTCGAGTTGGACCGCCTTGTAGTACACGTCGGCGGCCGCGTCGTAGTCGACCACTTCAAGCCGGTCGTCCCAGAAGGAACGCTCCGTCCGTTCGAGCTTGCGATATGGCACTTCCACGGTGACACGATGATCGCCTGCTCGCGAGATCATCGGATCGAACGCGAATATTCGCAGGGCTCTGCGTTCCGGGGATTTGCGCATCGAGGCCTCCTTGCCGGCTGCCGAAGGGGCTACTGCGGTGGAACCGTTGGTTGAAGATGCGGCGGTGATTCGGGGCTGTCGATACGACGGCGCCGCAACGGGTCTGGCGTGACCAACTGACGAGTCTTCTCGTCGGTCGGAATTCCGACGAGCGGATAGTCGAGCAGAACGTGGCAGTTGACCATGCTCAGGATGTAGCCGTGCCGGATCAGCGACTCGGCGCGTGCCTGGGAGACCCGGGACAACGTCGTCTTGACGCGGCGATTGCGATCGGCCTCGCCTGCCCAGAATGCCCTGTTCTCTTCCCCCAGTGTCACGATTGCCGCCCGTGCGCGAGCGGCAATCGCATCGGACCCCGACTTGTAGGCATCGGCTATCGCGAATGGGCTGCGATTAATCTGAATCGTCGTGCCACGCAACGCCTCCTGCAACACGCCCGCGTTGGGGCCGATGTTGCCGAGGTCGTCGTCGCGGGAGATGCGGTAACGCGTGTTGAGCAGTCGCCGCCGCACCGCGGTCGTCTGGCGGTACATCACGTCCTTGACCGCCAGCAGGCTTCGGACCTCGCCGATGAGCGGAAGTGTGACCGATGGACGCGAAACCACGTCGTCGTCCGCGGAGGCATTGACCACGATGACTTCGCCGACCGGTTGCAGGCCGGGCGGGGGAGAACCTTTGAGTCGATCATCGAGTTCCAACAACCACTCTGAACCCATGTTGTCGTAGACGCCCCCATCGAGAAGCTTGAAGCATTGGGGCGCTTGCCGATCGGGGACGCCCTGCTGAGGCAGACCGAAGCGGCTCAGCGGCAGCGACACCACACTGAAGGCCCCGGGTAATGCGGCTGAGGCTTGCACCGCTCGCGCGATCCTCAGGTCACCCGGTGTGCCCCATCCGGTGCGCCACGAGTTGACGAAGTTGCTCGAAAAGAAGACGGCCTGGCCCATCTGGAGATCGGTGGCGCACAAGACGTGTGACACAACGGAGTTCATCGATGTCAGCGGTCTGCGGTGGAAGAGCGTGGTGTCGAGGGCGCGGGCAACCACTACGCTGCGCTGCTGGGCCAGCCATCCACACAGTGCGATCACGATCACCCACACCGCGGCGACCCACCAGCCGGCACCGACGAAACTGACGGTGGCCGCGAGTGCCAGCAACGCCCCGATGCTGCCCAGGTACAGGTAGGTGACGGGAGCGGCCCATAGCGTCCCGCGGCGGGCGACCTGGGTCGCGAGCGCGCGGGCGTGCGCCCACACAGTCTCGGGGTCGACAGTCGACAAATCGACGGCATGCCCGAGGTACGCGTTGGTCAGCGATCCTCCCGAGACGGACGACACGGATCGCAGCTGAGGGCCCTTGCGGGCGTCGATCAGATACAGCAGCGCGCCGAGGTTGAACAACGCGGCGCGGTGCCCACCTCCGGACAGTGCCACCCCGATTCCGGGTCCGTCGTTTGCCATCACCCGCCCCCTCTGTTGCACATCGCGCCCGGTGGCCCGCCGAGCGCGCGAGGCGTGGGTCGTCGAGCAGCGGGACCGCCGGCCGCCGGTCGTCATGTCGATTTTCGCGTGCCGTCGGCGCACCGACGTGAGTAATGCACTACTCGAATCGACATGTCTGATGGGCGGAATCCTGTGGTCGAGGAACTGCCGCCACAGTCTCGGCGCCCCGATCGAGCAGCCCGCATGCCCGGTCACCGGGTTTGAACTCCTTGCCCTTTGAGATGCCAGGGCCGCCAGGACTGCCCGCCTGGGGCATGGCCGCTCCGATGTCGTGGGCAACGATGTCGAGATGCATTGCCACAACAGGCGATTTGCTTCTCTGACCGAGCGGGGGCGTGGCTGCCCGATTTGGCTTGGACCCATACTTGACAGGCGTATGAGACAGGGTGTCCCATGTACATACGGAATGGGACTCGCAGTCTCGGTAAATCGGCCACGGTGATCAACCGTCTAGGAGAAATGACGTCATGGCATTTGCGAAGGCGGTCAGTCGCTGGCGGGACGCGATGAACGTCCGTGGCGACGCGGGCTATTGCACGAGGCTGGAAACCCTCTCGGCAGGGTCAGTGCGCCGGAACTTCAACCCCTACCTGGACATTCCGTGGGATTCGCCGGAGTTCAAGGTGATCGAGAACGACCCGCGCTGGGTACTTGCGGCGGACAGCGACCCAATTGGGATGAGCCCGTGGTATCAGGCGCAGCCGCTGGAGAAGCAGATCGCGATCGGCATGTGGCGTCAGGCGAATGTCGCCAAAGCCGGCCTGCAATTCGAGAACATGCTGATCCGAGGAATCCTGAATTACACCTTCTGGGTTCCCAACGGCAGCCCCGAATATCGGTACTGCCTGCACGAGGCGGTCGAAGAGTGCAACCACACCCTGATGTTCCAGGAGATGGTGAATCACGCGGGCGTGGATGTTCCAGGTTTGGCCCGGTGGCTCAGATGGTTGCACTCACTGCCTCCGCTGTTCGCGAGTCCGATGCCGGTGTTCTTCTTCATGATGGTCCTCTGCGGCGAGGAGCCGATCGACCACATGCAGAAATCCATTCTGCGCGAGGGTAAACCGATACACCCCATCATGGAGCGCGTGATGGCGATCCACGTCGCCGAGGAAGCCCGGCACATCTCATTTGCCCACGAATTCCTGCGTCGGCGGATCCCGGAGATGCGGCGGCTCAACCGATTCGGGCTGTCGATCATCTATCCGCTCAGCTTCCGTCTGGCGGCCACGCTCATCGCGAAGCCGCCGCGCTCCTTTTGGCGTGAGTTCGACATCCCACGCTCGGTGAAGAAGGAGATCTACTGGCGGGCACCTGAATCCAGGGCGATGCTCCGTGAGATCTACGGCGACGTGCGGATGCTCGCCGTTGACACCGGCCTGATGAATCCGATCGCCAAGATCCTGTGGCGGGTTCTGCGAATCGACGGTCCGGCGTCGCGTTACCGGAGCGAACCCGCGCGCCAAGCGGTCAGCGTGGCTTGATCGACGAAACCCCCTCCGCCGGATTCGCTGGGCGGGGATAGAGGGACGGCGGAAGGCACATCTTTTAGGATTCGGCTCGTGCTATCCCGCCCAGCGTCCATCAGTGACGAGACGATTGCCAATGTGGTCGCCGTACACTGGCTGCCCCAGATCTCCGACATCAGTTATTTGCCATGGGGTTTCGGTGCGCACCACTGGCGGGCGAGCGGCGGCGGCACCACACTGTTCGTGACGTTGGACCAGTTGGAACCCCGACACACCAGATCGTCTCTCGAGGCTGCTTACGCCGGGGCCGCCGCCCTTGCCGCCGCCGGTTTGGGCATGGTGTGCGCACCGCTGCCGGCCCGCTCCGGACGGTTCACCGTCGATGTCGGGACCAGTGCGCTCAGCGTGACGCCATGGCTGCAGGGCAACAGCCCAACCGAGGCACAGGCCCGCGAACCCCAGCACGCCCGCCAAGTGGTTCTGGCTCTGGACGCGCTGCATCGCGCCGTTCCACCTGAGGCACTGCGGCCATGGACCCCACAGGTCGGGCCGTCGTTCGCCGACGAATTGCGAACGCGTACCGCCGAGCCCTGGACGAGCGGTCCGCTGGCAGAGAAGGCGCGGCTGGCGCTCGATGCGCACATTGAACCGATTCAGCGCTGGACCGAGCGCTACCTGAACCTGTCCGAAACAGCCTGCTCCCGACGCGACACATGGGTGCCGACGCATGGCGAGCCGCACAACGACAACCAGGTCGTGACCGCCGACGGGGTCCGGCTGGTCGATTGGGAGTCGCTGGCTCTTGCACCGCCCGAACGTGACTACGCCGACCTGGTCGCTGTGGCACAGGACCTATTGCGGCCCGACCCCGCGATGTTAGAGCTGTTCGCACTGGACTGGCGGCTCTCCGAAATCGCTGAGTAAGCAAGGTGGTTCGCCGCTGCGCATATCGGCTCCGAAGACGACCACACCGCCCTGCAAGGGTTGTACGAAGAGTTGACCGAGGGTAGGAGTTAACCCATGCCACTCATCAAATCCGTTCCGCCACAACATAATACGTCACAGTGACGAATATCGCCCCTGGCCCTGATTTTACGGGAAGGGGATAGGAGGGATCGCAGAAGGCAACTGGATCTGGGGAATCGCGGCCGGCAACTCGATCTGGGGCACATCGGCCGGCAGCTGAGCCCGCGGGATGTCGCTCGGCAGCTGGACGGTAGGCACGGCGCTGGGCAACGGGACCTGTGGAATGTCACTCGGATACGGGAACGGTGGCATGTTGGCCGGGACGGGAAGTGTTGTCACGGGATCATCCGATGCGACCGGCCAGCCCGCGTCGCCAGAGCACCCGGTGGCGAGCGCCACGGCGGCCATCATGGCCAGCAGCGGCGCAACTCGCCACCGAGTCCGCCTCACTCCAACAGCCATCTGGTCAGCCCCTTGCATTCACTGACAACGCTATCACCGGCCGCGCGCTCGCGGCTGCCGCTGGAACCTTCGTTTTAATCCGGCGCGGCCGAAAGCGCCTGCGCTGCAATCGAATCTGCCACACGGGCACCAGAAGAGAAATCGTCACTGTGACGTAACTGCAGAGTCGTGCCCAGGGGTGGCCAGGGGCGTCAGCGGCCGTCGTCACCGATCGACCGGCGCGAGTACCGGCGTGCATATCCGAGGCGTCGACGTGTGGCGACCGGATCCTTTGCGGCACGGCCGGCGCCGCGACGCTTGTGCGGTTTACACATCGCGCAGCCACGCCACGAACGAGACGGATGATGGTTGGGCATGAGAAGCTCCCGGAAACGACTCCGCAGGCAAGGCGAAGAGATCGACTGTACGCGGCGCCGGCGGTTGCGTATCGCCAGGTTGATTATGTACCGATAAGCGACATTATGTCAGGTTGAGTACGCCGTTTTCATCAGATGAATCAGCATCCGTCTCCGAGACCATCAAGTTCCTGGCCTCTGTCGAGCGGAACTGATCGACACGTCGCCGTCCCTGCGGCCGTCATCGTTGTAGAACAGCTCCATTCCATCACCCCCATCTCGACCCGCACGTCCAGGCGAAAGCCGTTTCACGGGCGACAACCCTACGATGTGAAGAGTTCGTGGAGATGCTGATCGATTGCGGCGAGGGCCTCCCCCGGATTGATGACCTCCAGGTCGAGAAGGGGTGTCAGGCCGGTCAACGCAAGGATGCGGTCGGTCTCGGTGTTCACGTCGCGATGACGGGCGATCTCCCCATCCGTAATCGCTTGCGCGATAATCACTTTGACCTGCTCCCGTCCCTGGCGTAGACCCTCGCGCGTGTGATCGCGAATCGTGTTGTCGTGCAGTGCTTCGAGGACGTAGGCGGCATTCATTCGGCTCGTCGCGCGCGCATCGTCATGCAGCGGCAGCATTTCGGTGAGTATCAGCCGCAGGACGTCTCGCGGATGCGGCACCGCGCCGAGCGCCTCCAGACCACGCGTCACTCGCTGAGCAGTCTGTTCGGCAGCGAAGTCCATCGCGAAAGAAAGCAACTCCTGACGACTCGCGAAGTAGTGCTGGAGTTGGCCGTGTGACATCTCGGCCTCCGCCGCCACCTCACGCAGACTCAGCCGCAGAACCCCGCGTTGATCCACTACCCGCCACAGGGCGCGAGCGATGGTTTCGCGGCGTTCTCGGTGGTCGACCTGTTTCGGCAACGCACACCCCCTTTTCGTTATTACCATACATCTGACATAATACAACTGACTTGGAAAGGTATGGTGCGAATGACCAGTCAGCCAAGGAACGTCGAACCACTCACTGAGGACCGCGACCGGGCGAGCCGGAGGGAGGTTGGCGGCGCGCCGCACGCCCTCCCCGGCGAGTGCACCCGTTTCGAGTTGGGGAGCGCGCGATGACCGCATTCACCGAACCCGAGCTGGCGGCAGCATATTTCGCGGCCTACGACGCGGTGATGGCCAATTGGCCTATGCCGGCCGAGACGGTAGATCTTCCGGGACGTTACGGAACGACTCGGGTCACCTCCGCGGGCCCGACCGCAGCGCCGCCGCTGGTACTGCTCCACGGATACAGCGGCACGTCCGGAATGTGGTATCCGGTAGTCGGTTCGCTGGCCGAGGAGCACCACGTGCGGGCCGTGGACACCATGGGCGAACCCGGCCGCAGCCGACACACCGGCGCCGCCTTGACCAGCATGGACGATCTGGTGGACTGGCTGGCGGAAACTTTCGATCTGCTCGAGCTGCCCGCCGCCGACCTGTGCGGCCAGTCCCTAGGCGGGCACCTCGCGCTCCGGTTCGCGCTCGCCCATCCCGAACGAGTGCGGCGGCTGGTCCTGCTCGATCCACCCCTGGCCTTCGTCGGGCTCAGCCCCGAGTTCGAGGAGCTGGGCCGGAACCGCGACCCGCACCCGACTTTCGAGGAGGCTCGCGCGATGCTGACACCGGGCGCCCCCGGCAGCGGACCGGCGCATCTGGAGGCCTACCTAGACCTGCTTGCTCACGGAGCCGCGCACTTCCCGGCCTCGCCGATCGTTCACCCCCGCCTGCCAGACGGCCTGACGCACCTGCCGGTCCCGACCCTCGTCGCACTGGCCGGGGCGAGTCAGGTGCACGATTCGGAGGCAGCAGCGGAAACCGCACGGCATGCCGGAGCGCACACGGTGATTCTCCCCGGCGCGGGACACGGTCTCTTGGCCGACGTCGAACCCGTCCGCAGCCTTGTCCTCGAACACCTCCGGCGGAGGGACTGGCCGACCTGCCACCGCGACAGTGGACCCACCTTATGAGAGCGATTGCTGGTGGTGCAGCAGCCGGCACCAGCTGTCGCTGAAATTCTTGTTGATGACGTTCCTGCGGTTTGCGTGGACGATGTCCGCCATGGCCGTCGTGGTAACTGCGCCGAACCTGAGTCGGCGCATCGCTTCACCGGGTGAAATATGGCGAAATCGAATATGGAGGGTCACCCGGCATACACATATGGAACTCGTTATCCCGTTGTCCCCTAGCGCATTTCGCTGGAATCACCGGTCGCTCGTATTTCGACCCAGCAGGTCGCGTTCCAGGAAATCTCGGAAGATTCGCGCGAGATTCGTCGCGATTGGGTCGGAGCAATCACCGAGTCGGTTCCCGAGTTGAAAGGCCTCATTGACAACGGCCCGACGTGGCAGCTCAGCACGGACCTCGTCGCCGAATTCCGTCTGTACTTGTTCCCTGATCGACTGGTCGATGCCGTTTCTACGGTCGAAACCGGATAAAACCACACCACACCACCTGAGTGGATGCGTTCGTTGGATACGCTCAACTCTGTCACGAGCCTCGCGGGCTTTGCGTACCGCATCAAGGGTCGGAGTGATCGGCGCGTACGCAACATCACCTAGATGCATTGCCAGGGCTTCCAGAGAGCCAGTGCGGCCGCCAGTGTCAATTAGGACAACCTCATAACGACCAAAGATGCCGGCCTCATCAAAGATGGCCCGCAACAATCCGGTGTCCGATACGCCGAAACCCGCAACACGGCCTAAGGAAGCACCTGCAGGCAGCAAATCGATGCCGGGCCATCTAGTTTCAATGATCTCCTCATCGATTCGCTTCGCGCCCTTGTCGGGATTCCCCCAAAAACTGATATCGGCAGCCTCAAGCACTGACCCCAAGCCGGTCGAATGCTGCGACACTCCAAAGTGGTTAGACAGGTTTCGCTCTGGGTCTGCGTCGACCAACAACGTCGAGATCCCGGCACGCGAGGCCTCTCCCGCCAGCATCATCTGCCATAGCGTTTTCGCTGTTCCGCCTTTACCTGAAAGCACCAGCACCGAAACAGCTACCATTGTGAGCCTCTATGCAACGCCTGACTCACCTCGCCGTACTCCCCCATCGTGGTCGCGCTCTTGCCGGACACCACCCGTTCTCAGCTTGTATCTCGAACAGCGGATATCCCTTCGTCACCCGATGCAAGCGGACATCACGGCGGGCTGATCGGAGCCTTGATCCTATGTGGTGCTCACAACACGAGCATTTCCTCCCGGCTTCTGGCGAGAATCCCCTGGCCAGGTCCATGCCTACTTCCATCGCGCGCACAGAGCCATAGAAGTCGTTGGTGTGGCAGTACACGCGCACTGCTTGCGCGGCGGCCTGACCACTCAAAGCGGCCCGACTACTCGAGGACATCACCTGGGGTGCACACTATGACGTGGCTCTATCCGCAACAGTATTCAAAGTCGAACTTGGCGTCTCCGATGTGGATCACGGTTACTACGCCGATCACACGCTGACCGTGGCCCGCCATCCCAGTGAGACCGATGAGCGGATGGTCGTGCGGTTGTTGGCGTTTGGGCTACGCGCTCACCGACTCAGCGACATCGACGGTGAGTTGGCGTTCGGGGCGGGCCTGTCCACCCCTGGCGTACCGGACTTGCGGCTCGCCGACTACACCGGCCGGATCCTGGAGTGGATCAACGTCGGCCAGCCCGACGAACGCGTGTTGGGCAAGGCCGCCAGTCAGGCCGACCAGGTGCTGCTGTTCCCGTTCGCCGCTGGCGTGGCGACCTGGTGGCGAACCGTCGGACCCAAAGTGGCGGGCCTGGCGAACCTGTCGGTGGTGCAGATACCGCACGCACCGGTCCAGCATCTGGCCCAGACTGTCGATCGACGAGTCTCGGCGCAGGTGATGGTGATCGAAGGTCAAGTAACGATGACCGTAGGCGGAGTCGACGTCACCTTCACTCCCGAGCCATTGCAGTGAGCGTCTGAGCCCGAGCTGCTGGTCAATGGCGTTGGCGCCCACCCTCTAATGGTCCGGGTGAGTAACCGCGCGTAGGTCCAGCTGAGGTATCCCGGAAAAGTCAGCTGGGTTGCACGTGTACAACGGCACACCATGCGCGACGGCGCTGGCCGCAATGAGCGCGTCATAGGCCCGCGCGGCGGGTTTGCGGCCCGAAGTACGCAACGCTGCAGCGACACCCCCAAATGCCCGCGCACTCTCGGCGTCGAACGGAAGGACCTCGAAATCCGCCTCTGCCTGCTGCAGGTGCTGCTGCCGCGCACTACGTTCCGCATCCGTCTGCGCCACATGCGGCCCGACGGACAGCTCAGCGAGGGTTACCGCACTGATCACGGATTCGTTTGGCAGCTCGTCCGGATCCGCCAGGCGGCCGAGCAGAATCACCGTGGACGTGTCGAGCATGCCCCGTGACTGGTCGGCCGGCCCTGTCACAACGCTGGGTCCATCACGCTGTCCACATCTGAACGCAACGTCTCCACGTCCACGAGCGGCAGGTTTCGGCGACGGCGAATCAGTTCAGTCGGACTGACACTACGACGCGGTAGCGGGCTCAGCTCGGCCACCGCCGTGCCATCACGCGTCACCACGATCCGCTCACCCCGTTCCACCCTGCGCAGCACTTCCCCACCGTGGTTGCGTAGGTCGCGAACTGTCACTACCTCGGTCATGCATCAAGCGTATCACCGGTGAGACACACCTGCGGAGGTCATTGCAAACCCGTTCGACACGTTGGTCATATGGCCGCGTTGCCATGGTTACGGGTCCAGAATTTCTCGCTCCCGCAGTACCTCCGCCCAGCGCCCAACAGCCGTGCTGATGTTGCGGTCGAAGATCGACCAACGGCTTTGATGCCCGAAGCAGTTATGCAACGTCGTGACATATTCCGTCAGTGTGTCGATGTCGTCGATTGCGGCGAGGTATCGGCAGGTCTTGTCGTATTCGATGAGCAAGTTGTTCTCGACTGCATATCGCACTAACTGCTCAGTAGTGCTTATCCGTTCCATCTCAGCCAGAGTCAGGTCGAAACCGTCGCAGAGAGCTGCGGCGAACTGCCGCATGTCGGTGCCATGCCCGAACCGCACCTCGTATGGCAAATCAGGTACCAAATGTTCCCAACGATGTTGCAGTAGTGAACCTTTGAGCGGATGCCCCGCTCGCTCGTATCCGGGGCACGCGGCATCGATCTCAGCCGATCCGATGCCCACGTTGACGAAGAATCCATGCCACGACATGGTCCCGTTGTGCCGGTCGCCCTGAAAGTTGATCACGTCATAGAGCGGTCCCCGTTTCCGCTCGAAGGTGGGGCCGGCCACGTCGAATCCACGCGACCGCAGGAAGGGTCCGACGTCGGCGGAAACCATCGCTTCGTAAGCCCGTCGCAATGATCCGACGGCCATCCCCTCGCCCATGCCCCAAGGCTAGGTCGTCGGCGCAGACCCTCCGCGCACCAATTTCGAGGCGCAGTGCGCTACACGCCGCCGCGGCGCAGCATCCGACCCTGCGCGGTCTTGAAGTCAATCTTCTTGCCGCGCAACCAGGTACCTTTCACCACACCGACCAGTGCCCGTCCGTCGTATGGGCTGATCGGGTTCTTGTGGTGCAGCTTGTGCACGTCGACGACCTGCGCCGAGTCGGGCTCGAAGATCGCGAAGTCGGCGTCGTAGCCAAGCGCGATCTTGCCCTTGTTGTTCAGTCCGGCGAGCGCGGCGGGTTTGGCCGCCATCCACTCGAGCACCTGCGTGAGCTTTATCCCGCGACGCTTGGCCTCGGTCCAGATCAGCGACAGGCCGAGCTGCAGTGACGCGACACCGCCCCAGGCAACGCCGAAGTCACCGTTCTCGACGTCCTTCAGGTCGACCGTCGACGGTGAGTGGTCAGACACGATGCAGTCGATCGTGCCGTCGAGAAGGCCCTGCCACAGCAGCTCACGATTCGACGCCTCACGGATCGGCGGGCAGCACTTGAATGCCGTTGCGCCGTTGGGGATCTCCTCGGCGAGAAGCGTCAAGTAGTGCGGGCACGTCTCGACAGAGATCTTGACGCCGTCACGCTTTGCGGTCGCGAGCATCGGCAGTGCATCCGACGACGACAGGTGCAGGATATGCGCGCGGGCACCGGTCCACCGAGCACGCTCGATGACCTCGGCGATCGCCACATTCTCGGCGCCGCGCGGCCGCGACGCGAGGAAGCGTTCGTACCGGTCCCCCTCGGCTGTGGGGGCATGGTCGATGGCGCGAGAGTCCTCGGCGTGCACGATCATCATGGAGTCGAAGTCGGCCAGCACGGCCATGTCCTTCTCCATCTCATCCGCGTCGAGATGCGGGAACTCGTCGACGCCGGAGTGCAGCAGGAAGCATTTGAAGCCGAACACGCCTTCGTCGTGGAGACCGCGCAGATCGTCGGTGTTGCCCGGAATGGCGCCGCCCCAGAAACCGACGTCGATGTGCGTCTTGCCCGATGCCGCCGCACGCTTGGCGTTGAGGGCTTCGACGTTGACCGTCGGCGGGATCGAGTTCAGTGGCATGTCGATCAGCGTGGTCACACCGCCCGCCGCCGCTGCGCGGGTAGCGGAGTCGAACCCCTCCCACTCGGTGCGGCCCGGCTCGTTGACGTGCACGTGCGTATCGACCAGGCCGGGGATCATGACCTGCTCGTCGGTGAGTTCGACGATCTCCGCGCCGGTGAGACCACTCCCCAGCGGCTCGATCGCGACGACGCGACCGTCGCGGATGCCGATCTCGCGGGCGACGATTCCCGCCGTCGTCAGCGTGCGTTCGCCTCGGACCACCAGGTCGAATTCAGGGTGGTTCAGCGTCTCGGGCGCATCGGTGGTCATCGGCAGCTCTCCATGACTAGCAGCATAATTCCTCATCGTGGAAATGAAACTCCACCCTTCGGGCAACTCTAAGTGTGAGCGTTGACACAGTCAATCGCGCCAAAAGCTTGACAGTGGGTGCCTGGATGCGACCTACTTACTAAATTCGTGGAATATTACTTCCACATAATGGAATGCATGCGCCGACGTTGAGCGTCGTCGCACTGACCGTGACAGGCTTATCCATGACCACAGAGTCCACCGGGCTCATCGGCGACTCCAGTCGTACCGATGCGACCCCGTTCGCCGACGTGAGCCCGTTGTTGTACAACGCCGATCTCGCGCCCACCGAGCGCGAAGGCCGACGATGGGGCGCGTACAACATCTTCACCTTGTGGGCGAACGACGTACACAGCCTGGGGAACTACTCGTTCGCCATCGGCCTGTTCGCGCTCGGCCTGGGTGGGTGGCAGATCCTGCTGGTCCTCGGACTCGGCGGCGCGTTCCTCTTCCTCCTGCTCAGCCTCTCCGGGTTCATGGGAGAAAAGACCGGAGTCCCGTTCCCGGTGATGAGCCGCATCTCGTTCGGCATCCGCGGCGCGCAGATCCCCGCCGTCGTCCGCGGCGCGGTCGCGATCGCCTGGTTCGGCATCCAGACGTACCTCGCGTCGGTGGTGCTGCGCATCTTGATCGTGGCACTCGCTCCGTCGGCGGCGACCCTCGACTCGAACAGCTTCCTGGGGCTGTCGACGCTCGGATGGATCTCGTTCGTCGGGTTGTGGGTCATCCAGGTGGTCATCGTCAGCTACGGCATGGAGATGATCCGCAAGTACGAGGCGGTCGCCGGTCCGGTCATTCTGATCACGATGGTCACACTCGCGATCTGGATGCTCAACAGCGCCGACTGGGCCATCGCGTGGACCACGCCCGACTCGCTGACCGGCGTCGACATGTGGCTGAAGATCGTGGGCGGCGCCAGCCTGTGGGTTGCGATCTACGGTACGTTCGTCCTCAACTTCTGCGACTTCACCCGTAACGCGACGTCGAAGCGGGCCATCGTGAAAGGCAACTTCTGGGGCATCCCCCTGAACATGCTGGTGTTCGGCAGCATCGTCGTCACCCTGGCCGGCGCTCAGTTCCGCATCGACGGACGCATCATCGAATCGCCTGCCGACATCGTCAAGGAAGTGCCGAATACCCTGCTGCTGGTGCTCGCGGGGCTCGCGCTGCTGATCCTGACCATCGCGGTGAACCTGATGGCGAACTTCGTCGCCCCGATCTATGCGCTCAACAACCTGTTCCCGAAGCACCTCAACTTCCGTCGCGCAGCACTGATCTCGGCGGTCATCGGCCTGGTGATCCTGCCCTGGAACCTGTACAACTCCCCCGCCGTGATCAATTACTTCCTCGGCGGCCTCGGCGCCATCCTCGGGCCGTTGTTCGGCATCATCATGGCCGACTACTGGCTGGTGCGTCGTTCCAAGATCAACGTTCCCGCCCTGTTCTCGACCGATGCGCTCGGTGAATACCACTACGCGAAGGGCATCAACGTGCGTGCGGTGATCGCCCTCGTCATCACGGCGGTAGTGGCACTCCTGCTCGCGTTCGTTCCGGCGTTCAGAGTTGTCTCGGAGTTCTCCTGGTTCATCGGCGCAGGACTCGGTGCGATCGTGTATCTGGTGGTCGCAGACCGCCGAGGTCCGTTCCACGACATCTCCGGCGATCCCATCGCCGTGGCGAGCACGCACTAGACAGGGCCCCATGAGAATCCTCATCGCCAACGTCAACACGACGGTCTCTATGACCGATGCGATCGCCGAGTCGGCACGCGGTGTCGCGTCGCCGGGTACCGAGATCGTTGGCATCACACCGCGTTTCGGTGCGGACTCGTGTGAAGGGAACTTCGAGAGCTATCTCGCGGCCATCGCGGTCATGGACGCGATCACGTCGTACCCCGAGCCGTTCGACGCAGTGATTCAGGCCGGCTACGGCGAGCACGGTCGGGAAGGTCTGCAGGAGTTGCTCGACGTCCCGGTGGTCGACATCACCGAGGCAGCCGCGTCGACGGCGATGTATCTGGGACACAAGTACGCGGTCGTCACCACGCTCGACCGCACCGTCCCGCTGATCGAAGACCGGCTCAAGCTCGCGGGACTCGACGCGCGATGCGCGTCGGTGCGGGCATCAGGCCTCGGTGTGCTCGAACTCGAGTCGGATCCGGACCGGGCGGTCGAGGCGATCGTCCGCCAATCGCGAGAGGCCGTCGAGAACGACCACGCCGAAGTGATCTGTCTCGGCTGCGGCGGCATGGCCGAGCTCGAAGCCAAGGTGCGAGCCGCGACCGGCGTCCCGATCGTCGACGGAGTCCGCTCGGCGGTCACCATCGCCGAAGGGCTGGTTCGGATGGGTCTGTCCACGTCGAAGGTGCGGACCTACGCGACTCCGCGCAAGAAGAAGGTCATCGGCTGGCCAATCCAGTTGTAGGCCAACCACATACGACGAGGCCGGGCACCTGATCAGGGGCCCGGCCTCGTCGTATGTCAGAGCATGATCTGGCGGTTGACGTCCTTGTACAACAGGTAACGGAAGTTGGACGGCCCGCCCGCGTAGCAGGCCTGCGGGCAGAAGGCGCGCAGCGAGAGGAAGTCGCCTTCCTGCACTTCGACCCAGTCTCCGTTGAGGTGATAGACGGCCTTGCCCTCGAGCATCAGCAGGCCGTGTTCCATCACGTGGGTCTCGGCGAACGGAATGGTCGCGCCGGGCTCGAACGTGACGACGTTGACGTGCATGTCGTACGCGAGGTCCTGCGGGTCGAGCATGCGTGTCGTGCGCCATTTGCCGTCAGTTCCGGGCATGGCCGACGGCTCGATGTCCTGCTCGTTGCCGAACTTGACCGACGGCGTGTGGCCCTCGATGGCCTCGTAGCGCTTGCGGATCCACACGAACGTCGCGTCGGCGTCGCCGTTGTTATGGGCCGACCAGGCGGTGCCCGCCGGAAGGTAGGCGAAGCCGCCCTCGGTGAGGGTCTGCGACTGATCTGCCGCGTCGACGGTGAGCGCACCGGACGTGACGAACAGGAAGCCCTGCACCTCGGGTTGCGGCTCGGGTCGCTGCGCCCCGCCACCTGGCTTGACCTCGACGATCGCCTGGTAATACGTGGTCGCACCACCGGCGACCGGCCGGTTGATGATCCACGCGCGCGTATCGGTCCACTCCGGGAACACCGACGTGACGATGTCGGAGAGGACGCCGCGCGGGATCACCGTGTAGGCCTCGGTGACGATGGCGCGGTCGGTCAGCAGATCGGTCTGCGGGGGCAGTCCGCCGCGGGGCGTGTAGTACGACGCTTCGGTCCTCGGGGGGGTCACTGATTGCTCCTGGTGGTGTGGCCGAGCGCGATGTCGCGCACGGTGGACATGGAGAGATCGGTGGCTGTCTCGATCTCATCGACGGTGAGGGCGCCGCACACGCTGCCCCGGTGGATGACGTTGGCGAGCGCGCGGGCGGTGGCCGGCTCGTCCATGACGGTCGAGTCGAGCCGGTGGACATAGTTGCGTAGGCGTGTCGCGGCCGGCGCGAAGGCGCCACGGTAGAACGCATAGGTCGCCAGGAATCGGGTGACGAGTTGGGCGGGGTGCATATCCCAGCCCTGGTAGATGCCACGTTCCAGGTGGCGCCGGACCAGGCGCGCGTGCAGCTTCCACGCCTTGGCGACATTGCCGGGCTCGCCGACCGGGAGGATGTTGGTCGAGCCATCGGACATGTGCACGCCCGTGCCGGCGACGGCGAGTTGCATGACGTTCTTGGCGTGGTCCGCCGCGGGATGCTCCATCGACTGGTAGGCGGCGGCGATACCGAGGGACGCCGAGTAGTCGTAGGTCCCGTAGTGCAGTGAGCTGACGCGGCCCTGGCCGGCGTGGATGAATTGGGCTACGGGTGCGCGGCCATCGGCGCCGAGGATCGCCTGCGGCGTTTCGACCTGCACTTCGAAGCGGATGCGGCCGGAGGTGAGTCCGTTCGCCCCTTCGAGTGCGCTCGCGACCATGACCATCGCCTCGACCTGGCCGACGGACGTCACCTTGGGCAGGGTGAGGATGAGACCCTCCGGGAGGCCACCGGATTCGACGAGCCCGCTGACGAACATGTCGAGTGTGCGCAGCCCGCGCGCCCGGGTGCCGGCTTCGAAGCATTTGAAGCGGGTGCCGACGAACGGCGTCGAGGTGCCGGCGTCGAGCGCGACGCGCAGTGCGGCAATCGCGTGTGCGACATCGGCGTCCTCGGTCGCGTCGTCGAAGGTGCCGTAGCCGTCCTCGAAGTCGATGCGGAGGTCTTCGATCGGCTCGGTGGCCAGCTTGTTTTGGACGAGGCCTGCGAGAGTCTCGGGTTCACAGTCGGTTCCGCTGCCGGCGCCGACGAGTGCGGCCACGGCGTCGAGCCCGCCCGCGTCCTTCGCAGCCGCGAGGGCGATCGATCCCCAGTCGGCGGGCATCGTCGCCGAGTACCGGTTGCCCGGGATGTAGACGGTGTGGACCGGCTGCCGACGGCCGTCGTCGCCGGGGTATCGGTTCACCAGTTCTGCGTCAGCGGCCGAGAGGCGGCGATCGACGTCGGCCAGCACCGCATCGTCGAGGCGTCGTGTCACAGATGTGCCTCCCTTGTCTGAAAGTTCCCGTATGGACACAATTCCACATTGTGGAGTTTAACGCGAGTGCAATCGGCGCCTGATATGCGTTTCCTGATCGAAACACTTATTCCATATTGCGGAAATAATCTTGCGCGTGTTGGATGGAACGACAGTTGTCGGCCGGGAGTGGAATGTATGGCGGGGAAGACAGGCGGCGTGCAGTCGGTGGAGCGCGCGTTCGAGCTGATGGAGTTGATCGGGCGTGCCGGAGGAGAGTGCTCGCTGACAGAGTTGTCGGCGGAGTCTCCGTTGCCGCCGCCGACCATTCACCGTTTCCTGCGCACCCTGGTCGGAATCGGCTACGTGCGCCAACTGCCCAATCGCCGCTACGCCCTGGGGCCGCGATTGATTCGGCTCGGCGAAGTTGCGAACCGCCAATTGGGCGCGGTCGCCGCTCCGGTACTGCAGTCGTTGGTCGACGAACTGTCCGAGACCGCGAGTCTCGCAGTGCTGGACGGTGACATGGTGATCTACACCGGACAGGTTCTGCCTTCGACGCTGGTGCGCACGAACAGTGAAGTCGGCCAGCGCGTCGGTCTGCACACGTCCGGTGTGGGCAAGGCTGTTCTGGGCGAGTTGGACGACGCGCGCATTCTGAAACTGGTGACACAGTCCGGACTTCCCGCACCGACCGAGAACAGTGCATCCACCCTCTCCGCGGTATTCGCGAACGTAGAGCGCGTGCGCATCGACGGGTACGCGATCGACAACGAGGAACTCGAGATCGGGATTCGCTCCGTCGCGATGGCAGTGCCCGGCGCCCCGACTCCGATGGCAATCGGCATCTCCGGGCCCTCGGCTCATGTCAGTGAGGAACTCATCGCCCGAGCCGTGCCCGCGCTGAAGAAGGCCACCGGCGTGATCTCGGAAGCCCTGATCGGGGCCAAAGAGCAGTAAACGTCGGCCTACCGCTACTCACGCAAGGGTGTCGACGCCTAGCCCAGACGGTCGCGGAACATGCCACCGCGGCGAGCTGCGGGCCATGCTGATCGACGCACTGCCTACCGGCGCGATCCGCTGGGGACACAAGGCGGTCCGGGCGGTGGCCACCACCAGCGGCGAGCCCGAAGTCGTCTTCGACCTGCCCGGTGCGCTCCTCGATATCGAGCAGGCCGCCCTGCTCACGTGTCGTTGGTGACGCCTCGGCTTCGTACACCGCTGCCGGCACGCCGTGAGGGTTCAGCGTGCAGGCGATCCGTACGAGCAGTTCTGTGCAAGTAGCAAACCGGACCTCATCCGGGCACCAATAGTGGCCGGGGGTTGCCGGGCAGTATGTTTCCTCGGGTGTGGGAGGAACGGGTGGGCCGATCACCGTGGGTACGCACAGTCTGGCGCGCGAACGTGGAGAGTCCCGAACGCTATTCGGTAATCGGATCAGAGTATTGGGGTTTGTCGTTCATCCGTCGCCGGGACGGAGAGTTGGCCGCGGAGCTGGATGGTCCGAGCCTGCGCAATCGGGTCGTCGACGGGCATTTGGGTGAGCGGTACTGGGGCGTCGAACTCGCCGCCTATGTCGCAATCCCAGGCGTGCCCAAGCGAGCGATACTCGGCGAGACGGTGACCTTGCCCGTATCGGGCGGCCACGTCCTCCTCGGGGATCACCGATGGCCGGTGCCAACCTGGCCCGATCTTGAAGACTGGGTCGATCACCTGGCTGAGAACCGCGGGCTACTGGTCGACGAGGAGGTCCGCAAGGCACTGAACGGGGATCGGACCGGCGCCTCGGAACGGACTTGGCAACGCCGCTACCGTCGCACGGTCGGGCTGACCGCTCAACAGATCGATCAACTTCACCGCGCGCAGCACGGCTACTTCCTGTTGCAGACGGGGCACTCGCCTGCGGAAGCGGCGGCCGCGGCCGGATTCGCCGATCAGCCGCATCTGACGCGCTCACTGCGGTTGATCCGCGGTCAGACCCCGGCCGCGATCATTGCCGCCCAAAGGCGTAGGCAGCACTGACGCGCCTGCAGACGACACCGCGACGGTGTCGGCATCGGGAGTTGTCGTTCTGGTTCAAGAACTGGCCTGCGGTTTCGCGATCAACTAGTGGTGACGAAAGGAAACCCATGACTGCTGCCCCCGCTGCACCGGCCGGATTCTCGACGATCAACCCGTTCATCATCACGCGTGACGCCGAGGGGCTGATCCGTTTTTTGACCGATGTGTTCGACGCCGTCGAGCATCCCGACGCCCGCACCGTCGACGACGACGGGCTCCTCCTGCATGCCGAGCTTCAGATCGGTGGCAGCACTGTGATGTTCGCCGAACGGAAGCCCGGCTGGCCATTCACCCCGGCACTGCTGCAAGTTTATGTCGACAATGTCGAGGTCGTGCTGGAGCGTGCGGCCGCTGGCAGTGCCGAGATCATCACCTCCCCAACCGAGTTCTTCGGTGAAGTCTTCTCCCGTTTCCTCGACCCCTGGCACAACCTGTGGTGGGTCTACCAACGCGGGACCGCCCTGGACAACAACCGGGGCGAGAGCTCCACCGGCACCGACTGGTCCGGAAACACTGACGATTCGGCGGCGTGGGAACCGACTCCCGAACTCACCTATATCCACGACACACTGCTTCAGGCGCTCCCCAAAGTCCTTGACCCCCATAACTGATCGACCAGAAGTAGGTTCCAATCATGGCGGACCAAGACATCAGCTACGACGACGCCGACGCCCCTTGGAATCAGGAAGCCGGCCAAGATCCATCGAACTGGAACGACGACGTGATTGCCGAGTTCCGGGCGAACGCGGGCCAGGTCGGCGGTCACTACACCGGGTCCCCGCTGATCCTGTTGACTACGACCGGTGCCCGCAGCGGTGCGCTCCGAGTAGTGCCTCTGGCGCCCAACTATCGCGGCGACACGCTCTACCTCAGTTCGTTCCGAGAAGATCGGGATCCGGACTGGTTCCACAACATCAGAACGAACCCGACCGTCACTGTCGAGATCGGGACCGAGACGCGTGAGGGAACGGCGACGGCACTGGCGGGTGCCGAGTACGACGAGTTCGCCGAGTGGGTGCGGCGAAACAACCAGCTGTTGGCCGAGTTCCAGGCGACAATCGACCGGCCGGTGCCACTGGTGACGATCCGCTTCGCGCCCACTCGATCCATGGGATGAGAGGCAGCTCTCCCCCGCCACATCTGGAGCGAGGCACTGCTGCGTGGCGAAAGGAATACGGCCGAGTCGAACAAAGCGGGATGTCGAGGAACCGCACTCGCCGAATACTAGAACGTGTTCTAATTCGGTGCATGTCCAGTTCAGCGGCGGGGCACGCGGACCCTGCGTTTGCGGAAGTAAAAGCCGTCTTTGAAGCAGGTTTGGCCAACGGCGACGACCTCGGCGCCGCGGTGGCGGTATTCGTCGACGGTCGTGCGGTGGTGGATCTATGGGGAGGCATCGCCGACAGACGGACCGGACGTCCGTGGACGCGCGACACCGCGTGTCCAACCTTTTCCTGCACCAAGGGTGTGACCGCGACGGCCGCCCTCATGGTCGTCCAGCAATGCGGCCACGGCGCCGACGACCCGGTGAGCGCCTGGTGGCCGGAATTCGCACAACACGACAAGCACGAGACCACGCTGAGCGACCTGATGACCCACCGAGCCGGGTTGCCCGTCTTGGAGCGCCCGGTTTCGGTGGCCCAGGCCGCGGACCCCGCGGCGATGGCCGACCTGTTGGCGGGCCAATCTCCGCTCTGGCAGCCCGGGACCGAACATGGTTATCACGCTTTGTCTTTCGGCTGGCTGGTCGGCGAATTCGTGCGCCGCCACAGCGATATGACTGTCGGCGAGTTCACCCGGCGCCACTTGGGCGATCGGCTGTTCATCGGCACTTCTGGTTCGGCGGTGGGCGACGTTGCCCGGATCAGTTCGCCGCCGCCGGAGCAGCGAGTCTGGAGCGTCGAGAACGCGCCGCCTATACCGGAAGACATCGTCGCCGAGATGGTGACCGCGATGTCCGATCCAGAATCGCTGTTCCTCCGGGCATCAACGAATCCCGTTGCATCCTACAACGATCCAGAAGTATTGGCGGCCGGCTGGCCCGCGGCTGGGCTCGTCACCACCGCTCGCGACCTGGCCACATTCTATGGTGACCTGATCAGCGGAACCCTGGTCGCCCCAGGCCCTCTGCGGGAAGCGACGACAGAACGCGTGCGCGGCAACGACCGGGTGCTGTGTTTGGAAAGCGCATTCGGGCTCGGCTACATGCTGCCGTCGCAGAACTTCGTGGTGCCCGAACCGGCACAACGGACGGCTTTCGGCCACCCGGGCGCCGGCGGCTCGGTGGGACTCGCCGATCTCGAACGCAAGGTCGCTTTCGCGTTCACGCCCAATCTGCGCCGCGACTGGTTGGCCGGCGATCGCCGTGCCTATCGGCTCATCGCCGCGGTGTACGACGCGCTGTGACACCGCGACGCAACTGACACACGCGGTGCTCCCCCACGGCGAACCTCAGGGCATTCCTTGAAGGGCTCCCGGCTTTCCTGAAGTGTTGAGAGTATGAATCGCAACGTGCTCATCCGCACCTTTGCCGCTCTACGGTTCACTACCGGCATCGCCGCATGGTTGGCTCCGAACACCACGGGTCGACTCATCGGACTCAGTGCCGGCCGCGACCAGCCACTCACGACTCAACTCTTCGGCTCGCGGGAGCTGACGTTGGCAGTCGCGATCACCGAAACCGCTTCCCCACGATTGCAGACTCGGGCGCTACAGCTAGGACTACTCACCGACCTCCTGGACGTCATCGCTGCCGCACGTGGGATCCGAGCCCGAACCCTCTCGCCTACCGGCGCAATCGTCGCCGGCGGCGGCGCCGCACTTTTCGCAGGCCTGGGAGTCGCGGCCCTCACTAGTCGAGAGCAAACGGCCGTCCATCCTGCGTAGCATTCATTGCGCGCAGGTCATACACATACGACCGGTCGCCCTTGGGGCTCACCCACACACCTTCCGGCGGCAGGTCACCACGCCCCGCATAGTCGAACGGTCGCGATGAAACGACTGATCGGGTTCAGCGCTACAACCGTCGGACATCGAGCGCGGTCTCGGCTACCGCGGCGGCGTCGCGCCGTTCGACGAAATACGCTCCCGCGGTGTGATTTTCGGCGACGGCTTCGACGAACTGAGTGCCGCGGTAGACAACGCCGGCACCGTCATCGGTGGCGAACGCTGATGGAAGAACCGCGGTGCCCACCAACTCATGTAGTAGCGGCCGGCGCTGATCCTCGGAGTCGTAGTGCACGCCGTTGGCGTAGGGCAGGAACCCCAGCCCGTTGGTAATAGGTCGTAGTTGCGGGCCGAACGAATCGGTGGTGCCGCCGGCGTGCCAGCAGATGGAACCGGCCGAGATGCCGGTCAGCACCACCCCGGCCTGCCACGCTGTACGTAGGGCTTCATCGACTCCGTGCAGTCGCCACATCGCCAGCAGTCCCGCGACACTGCCGCCGAACACCCACACCACATCCTGCTCCAACAGATGCGCGGTGACATCGTCGACGGTCGGCATCGGGAACAACGCCACATGCGACGGGACGAAGCCACGAACCTGCGCCGCCTCGGTGAGGTAGTGCAGGACCGCCTTGTCGTCACCCATCGCCGTCGCCAACATGCAGACGCGCGGAGGTCGTCCGGTGACACCGGAAAGCTCCACCGCGTAATCGGTCAAGGCGGTGAACTCGAGACGCGTGCGCCGCCCCGGTCCTATTCCGCCGCTGGTCGCCAGAATGGTGGGTGCATCCGCAGGCATGGCTGGGACGGTAGGCGCACCGCCCGTTGGGGGCAATCCGGTTTTCGGCCGGCGACGAGGTCTTGCACCGCAAGGAATAAACCCGCACCTCGGTCAACTTGGCTGAAAAGTCGGCCCTCTCCCAGACCCAGGAGCTTCCATGACCCGTCCCGTTCGCGTCGCCGTGCAGATCCAGCCCGGCGGTGCCCCCGACTACCGCACTTGGCGCGACGCCGTCCTGGCCGCCGACGACCTCGGCGTTGACGTGATCTTCGGTTACGACCACTTCCATCGTCCGGCGATGAAGGCTCTCGTCGACGGCAAGCCCGTCCTGTTCGACGAGCAACCCGACGTCGCCAATTTCGAGGGCTGGACCGCGCTCGCATCGTGGGGTGAGATCACCTCGCATGCCGAGATCGGGCTCCTCGTGACCGGCGTCGGGTACCGCAACCCGGACCTGCTCGCCGACATGGCGCGCACCGTCGACCACATCAGTGGCGGCCGGCTCATCCTCGGCCTCGGCGCCGGATGGTACGAAAAGGACTACACCACCTATGGTTACGACTTCGGCACCTTCGGCTCCCGCTTCGATCTGTTCGACGAGAGCCTGATCCGCATCGAGAACCGGCTCACCGCACTGATCCCGCCGCCGCTGCGCAAGGTGCCCATCCTCATAGGCGGCACGGGCCCCAAGCGCTCGCTGCCCGCCGTCGCCAGGCATGCCGACACCTGGCACGCGTTCCAGGACCTCGACGCGTTCCGCAAGTCCAGCGACCGCGTCGACGAGTTGGCAGCGACATTCGGCCGCAACGGCGCCGATATCGAACGCTCGACCCTGTGGCAGGACGCCGACAGCGCCGACGCCTTCCGCGAAGCCGGCGTCACGCTGTTCCAGACCGAGCTCACCTCCGACAACGGATACGACCTCGCATCTCTGAAGCAGGTGGTCGCCTGGAGGGACAACGGGTGACGACAGTCGGCGTGTGTCTTTGACGGGTGTGGCGCGATGACGTGCGCATCGAGCTTGCCGCGGCGATCCGCGCTGTGGCCGAGACTGGGCGGCGTGGCGCTGCGCTCAGTCACGGGCTCGGCTCATGCGCAGGATCAAGGCAACCGTGTCCTCCGAGTGCAGTGCCGGAGTGAGAACTTTGTGCAATAGCAGGCCACGAATAGTGGCGGTAGCGACGGTGGCCATGTCCAGCGCTTCCTCGGTGTCATGCCCCTCGCGTTCCGCGAGTGAGGCCAGCGTCGCGGTCAGGTCGTCGAGCGAGTCGATGAACTCACGAAACTCTTCTGGGCTGTAGGCGGCGAGCCCCACGACGTGAAAGAAGCCGCGGATGCGTGACAGCTGCTCGGGGCGCGTGTAGGTCCGCCAGATCGCCACGACGAGGTCGTCAAACGTGCCCTGCTGAGCGGTCTTGAAAAGCGCCTCGTTGTCACGAGATCGCTGCACCGTAAGCATGGCCGCCAAAACTCCCGAGAGTGACCCGAAGTGGTACCGCAGCAGTGCGTGGCTGGTCCCAGCTCGAGTGGCGACCTCCCGCAGCGACACCTCCGGCGAGGGAAGGTCCCCCTCGAAGGCGTCGAGCAGCCGAGCCAGGAGCCGGTCGCGTGCGCCGCCGTTGAGTTCCGTGCTTGACAGGGCCACTCCCGCAGTTTATCCATTGGATAAGAGTTATCCAATGGATAATATTTCTGAGGGCGCCGTCCTGCGAGGCCCGCTGAGTTGTGAAGGACCCTTGATGAGCTCCATGTGGCACGGCTGTCTCGCCGACACCGACTATTTCGAGATGCGCTCCAGCGGTGGGCATGACTACGGCGTGTGGGTGACCACGCCGCCCGGCTACAACCGCGTTACGGCACGACTGCCTGTTGTGTACGTGCTCGACGGGAACTGGGCTGTGGGCCTGACGGCTCCGCTGATCGTCACCCAGATGGACCCGATGCAGCGGATCCAGCCCTACATCCAAGTCAGCGTCGGCTACGCGGGCGATCAAGCACAAGACTGGGATCGGCTGCGCAACCGAGACTTCGTGCCACCGGGCGAGCCCATCGCCAAGGAACTCATCAATGCCGTCGAGATGGGGTTGGAGACCGGCGCGAGGACCCGAGAGGAATCCGACGCCTACCTGGCCGAATTACGCGACACTCATGCCGACGTGTTCCTGAGCTTCATTACTTCCGAACTACACCCGCGGATCGAACACGACTACGCCACAGCAGCGAGCGGTCACGGTCTTTTCGGCTACTCCTACGGCGGACTTTTCAGTCTCTACACCTGGCTCACCGGCAGCACCCTCTTCGAGAGCATCGCAGCGGGCAGCCCCGGCATCATCTCTGAAGACAGTCAGATCTTCGCCCAGCTCGACGAGTTGGGCGACAGCCGGCGTGGCACCAAACTTCACGTAACCCTCAACGACAGAGAGCTTCTCGGAGACCTGGCCGTATATCAAAGCCTCGCGAAGAACACAGCCGTCGTCCTCCATCGCCTCAAGTCTCGCAACGAAGCGGTCACCAGCGAGATCCTGCGCGAAACGCACGTGACTGGCGTGCAGGCCTCGTTCCTCAGTTACCTCAGGACCTGTCGGCCTCTGTGAGTGCGATATCGGCCCATACACGGTCGGCCAAGGCGGACAATGGCCGTATGTCCACTGCGCTCTGGATCCTGGTCGCGGTCCTTGCCGTCGGCATCATCGCCGGCGGCTTGCTGCGGATACGGGCTTGGTTGCAGCGGCCGGCCCCGCCCGAGATCATCGAAGCCGCGCGCGGTCGCAATGAGCAGGACGATCGCTCCCCCGATTGACATATCTGGATCAGCACGGTTGCTCGCCGAGAACTCATGACGAATCAACTTTGTTCTCAGCTGGTTTCAGCATGGGAACCTGTGGGCGCCCGATGGTCAGCCACACTAGGACACGCACCCGACGTCATGGAGGAACGATTCCGGAATGAGCCCCGTCGCCGAATTCGATTTCATCATCGTGGGAGCAGGCAGTGCGGGTTGCCTGCTCGCCAATCGGCTGAGCGCGAACCCCGATCACCGTGTGCTCTTGATCGAGGCCGGCGGCAAAGACAACTGGTTCTGGATCAAGGTGCCGGTGGGCTATCTGTACACCATCGCCAATCCCCGCACCGACTGGTGCTTCACGACCGAGGCCGATCCAGGCCTGGCCGGCCGCAGCATTCACTATGCGCGGGGCCGCGTGATCGGTGGTTGCTCGTCGATCAACGCAATGATTCACATGCGCGGACAGTCAAGCGATTACGATCTGTGGGCGCAGGCCACTGGTGACGACCGATGGCGCTGGGGCGGCCCGGACACCCCTGGCGAGACACTGGCGATCTACAAGAAGTTGGAAGACTACTTCGGCGGGGCCGACGAGTGGCACGGCACCGGTGGAGAGATCCGTGTCGAGCGGCCGCGCGTGCGCTGGAAGATCTTGGATGCCTGGCAGGCCGCCGCCGCCCAGACCGGCATCGCCCCCATCGCGGAATTCAACCGGGGCGACAATTCGGGCAGCGCCTATTTTCACGTCAACCAACGACGAGGCAGGCGCTGGTCGATGGCGGATGCGTTCCTGCATCCCGTCGCCCACCGGCCCAATCTCACCGTCTACACCGAGACCCAGGCCCTGGGACTCCTGATGGACAACCAGGTTCCCGACGATCAGCGGCACGGCGCCTGGACCACGGCCCAGCATCGCGTCACCGGCCTGCGACTACTCAAGGACGGCCAGACTCTCGACGTCCAAGCCCGCCGAGAGGTGATCCTGAGCGCCGGGGCGATCGGCTCGCCACATCTCATGCAGGCCTCGGGTCTGGGCCCGGCAGGGCTGCTCACCCAGCATCACGTGCCGGTGGTCGTCGATCTGCCAGGAGTGGGCGAAAATCTCCAGGACCACCTGCAGCTGCGCACGGTCTACCGCGTGCGAGGCGCCCGGACCGTCAACACGCTGTACCGGAACTGGGTCACCCGTGGCGGCATGGGACTTCAGTACCTGACGCTGCGATCAGGGCCGATGACCATGCCGCCCTCCACGCTGGGGGCTTTCGCAAAAAGCGACCCAGTGCTGGCCAGTCCCGATCTGGAGTGGCATGTGCAGCCGTTGTCGCTGCCCAAGTTCGGCGAACCACTACACCGCTATGCAGCGATCACCCCCTCGGTCTGCAACCTGCGCCCCAGCTCCCGTGGCCATGTGCGCATGGCCAGTGCCGATCCGCTGGCCAATCCAAAGATCACCTGTAACTACCTGTCGACTGACGATGATCGTCACATTGCCGTAAAGGGTCTTCGGATGACCCGGCAGATCATGGCAGCGCCGGCGCTGGCCCCCTACGGCCCGGAAGAGTTGCTACCCGGCCCACAACTGGTGAGCGACGAAGACCTGCAGCAGGCCGCGGGTGAACTCGGCACAACAATCTTCCACCCGGTGGGCACCTGCGCGATGGGAGCCTTTGACACACACGGTGTTCCGCGGTCACCTGCCACGGTGCTCGACACCGACTGCCGGGTGTATCGCGTCGCAGGGCTTCGAGTGGTGGATGCATCGGCGATGCCCACCATCACGTCCGGCAACACCAACGCGCCGGTCATGCTGATCGCCGAGCGCGCTGCGCGGGCGATCCTGGGATAACGGGAGTCAAGGCAAAACAGTAACTCTCCTGGCATATCCCAACCGAGAAAGACCAGAGTTCCCAGTAGCGCGCCCTTGGATGTCGGTAGCGTCGGTGTAAGCAGTCGACTTGGAGGTGACTAGAGCAGGAAGGACGTGGGCAAATGGGTTCTCTCGACAGAGTTCGCGTCCGTGGTGCGCGCGAGCACAATCTGCGAGACGTCGATGTGGAGGTCCCGCGCGATGCCCTCGTTGCCTTCACCGGCGTGTCGGGCTCGGGTAAGTCTTCGCTGACCTTCGGAACACTGTTCGCCGAGTCCCAGCGGCGGTACCTGGAATCCGTTGCGCCCTATGCGCGTCGCCTGATCGACCAGGTGGGCGTTCCGGATGTCGACTCGATCGAAGGAATGCCGCCGGCCGTCGCCCTGCGTCAGCAGCGAGGTGCAACAAGCACACGGTCGTCGGTCGGTAGCGTAACGACACTGTCCAGCCTGATCCGCATGCTGTACTCGCGTGCGGGTAACTACCCGGCGAAGCAGCCGATGCTCTACGCAGAAGACTTCTCCCCCAACACACCTCAGGGCGCCTGCCCCACCTGTCATGGCATGGGCCGGGTATACGAGGTGACCGAAGCACTGATGGTCCCGGACCCGACGCTGACGATCCGTGACCGCGCAATCGCCTCGTGGCCACCCGCCTGGTACGGGCAGAACCTGCGGGACATCCTGGTCTCGCTCGGTTACGACGTCGACATCCCCTGGGAAAAGCTGCCGCGCAAAGACCGTGAGTGGATCCTGTTCACCGAAGATCGACCAACGGTACCGGTGTACGCCGGGCTTACCCCGGCGCAAACCCGCCGTGCCATCAAGGACGACTGGGAACCCAGCTACCAGGGCACCTTCATCGGTGCTCGCCGGTACGTGCTGGATACTTTCGCCACCACCAAGAGCGCCGGCGTCAAGAAGCGCGTCTCGCAGTTCGTCGGAAGTGGACCATGCCCAGCGTGCCACGGAAAGCGGTTGAAACCCGAGGCGCTCTCGGTGACATTCGAGGGTCTCGACATCGCCGCGCTGTCACGGCTCACGTTGGACCAACTCGCTGTGCTCTGCAGCACTGTGCTCGGCCCCGACTGGGCGCCCGAGGTGTCCAGTGAGGTACTCGACAAGAAGACACGAAGGTCGGCGGTCAAGGCCCGCGTGGAGGCTGGAGGGTCCGCTCATACCGCGGCGCCAGATGTTCGGCAAACACCCAACATGTCGGCCGAGAAGCGTGCCGCCGCACAGCGATTGGTGGCGGATCTGCAGGAGCGGCTGCAACCGCTGATCGATTTGGGGCTGGGATATCTATCTCTCGCACGCAGCACGCCAACTCTCTCGGGAGGAGAGCTGCAGCGTGTCCGGCTGGCGACACAGCTGTCGTCTCAGCTGTTCGGAGTCGTGTACGTGCTGGATGAACCATCGGCCGGTCTGCACCCTCGCGACCGCGACGCGTTGCGCGACATCTTGCAGGGACTCAAACGCAGCGGCAACAGCGTTTTCGTGGTCGAGCACTCACTCGATATCATCGCCGCCGCAGACTGGCTGGTCGACATCGGGCCGGGTGCAGGCGTGGACGGCGGTCAGATCCTCTATAGCGGGCCGCCGGCCGGTCTGGCCAAAGTCACTGAATCTGTCACGCGCCGTTACTTGTTCGGTAAGGGCGCACAGTCCAGTTCGCGCACCCCACGGCATCGGAGCGACTGGCTTGAGCTCGCCGACGTGCGGCGCAACAACCTGCACGATATTTCTGTGTCGGTCCCGTTGCGATGCCTCACCGCAGTTACCGGAGTATCCGGATCGGGCAAGTCAAGCCTCGTCGCACACGCGCTCGCCGAAATCGTCGGCGATCACCTTGGCCGCCCCGTCCGCTTCGACGACTTGGGTGACGACGACCTGCTCGCCGAGGCCGCGCCTCCCGCCTCGGGCGAGGTGGTCGGCGACCCCCGCGGCATACGCAGAGTCGTGTGCATCGACCAGAAACCGATCGGCCGCACGCCGCGATCCAATGTCGCCACCTACACAGGAGTGTTCGACCACATCCGGCGAAGGTTCGCCGAGACTCCGGAGGCACAGGCTCGGGGCTACAAGCCTGGGCGATTCTCCTTCAACGTCGCAGGCGGACGCTGCCCAACCTGCGAAGGCGAAGGGTGGGTGATGGTCGAACTGCTTTTCCTCCCAAGTGTTTACAGCCCATGCCCGGACTGCCATGGAACCCGATACAACGCAGAGACTCTCGAAATCAGATGGCACGGTCACAACATCGCCGAGGTGCTCGAGCTCAGCGTTTCGTCAGCAAGGGGATTCTTCGACGGCGAGGCGGACATACTTCGAGCTATTGAGGCACTATGCGACGTCGGGCTCGGCTATCTACGACTCGGACATCCAGCCACCGAACTGTCAGGGGGCGAGGCGCAACGCGTCAAGCTCGCCGGTGAACTGCAGCGTGCGCACCGTGGCGACACCCTCTATCTTCTCGACGAGCCCACTGCGGGGCTCCACCCCGCCGACACCGACCGGCTGCTCGCACACCTGCACCGGCTCGTCGACGCGGGCAACACTGTGGTTGCCGCCGAACTGGATATGCGGGTAGTCGCACAGGCTGACTACGTCATCGACCTGGGTCCCGGCGCCGGCGCGGCCGGCGGCAGGATCGTCGCTGCGGGGACGCCTGCGGAGATTGCGGAATGCTCGGACAGCGCAACTGCGCCCTACCTGGCCGCTGCGCGCTGTCGCTGAACCGCCGTGAGCCTGCGTTCGTTCACCGTCCACCGAAGACTTGAGCACGATCTCGTGATTCGCCGCGATGAGTTCCGTTCTCCGGTGCAGTCTGATCTGTATGGGCAGACTCATCTATGGCTTCACCGTGTCGGTGGACGGGTACATCGCCGACGCACAAGGCAGCATCGACTGGTCCGAGCCGAGCGAAGAACTGCACCAGTATTGGAACGACTTCGAGCGGGAGACCGCGTGCGCGTTCTACGGACGGCGGCTCTACGAACTGATGTCCGCATACTGGCCGACTGCCGACAAAGCCCCGGACGCAACCCCTCTGATCGTTGACTTCGCCCACGTCTGGCGCGACATGCCCAAGGTCGTGTTCTCGAGCACGCTGGAGGCCGTCGACTGGAACTCCCGACTGGAACGCGGTGACCCGGTCGAGGTGGTGAAAAAGTTGAAAGCCGAGACCGAAGGCCAGATGGAGGTGGCCGGCGCGACACTGGCCGCCCCGATCGTGCAGGCCGGACTGGTGGACGAGTACCGACTCGTGATCGCGCCCACCGCCGTGGGCGGCGGTACACCGTTCTTCCCGACACTGCCGTCATGGATCTCGCTGCGACTGTTGGAGAACCGCACCTTCCCAGGCGGCACGGTCCTGCTGCGCTATGAGGCGCAACACGACTGATCTGGGTCGTCGCGTTACTCCGCGTTCTGCCCGAGTAGCGAGAAGAACGTGTACGACGGGTCATCGGGCCCCGGACTACCGAATGGAGTGGCGCGCGTCATCGGATGACTCACGTCGACGGTCGACGGGTTGTGCACATGCGCCCAGTCGGTCACGATCTGCCGGGCGGTGAATCTCCATGCACCATCGCGCTTTTCATACTTGTCCAGGTACCGCCCACCGATGATGAGCTCGGTTTCGCCGTCGCCCGAGACAAACGTGTGGGTGGCGATGCTGTAGATCTCCCCCTCCGCGCGGTCGCCGCTCACCGCGAAGTTCGTCGTGGTGATGTGATGTTGCATCGACCGGAGATACGGACGGGTGTCAACGAGCGTGCGCAGGAAATCGTCGACGGACCCCGATGAGAAAGCGCCGTGGTCGTCGTCCGCGTCCTGGTGATACAGGCTCCGGAGCGTGACGATGTCCCCGCGATCGACCGCCCGGCAGTACCCGTGCACCAGCTTGCGCAGTGCGAATTCGTCGAGCATCTCCTGCACGAGCGGATCCTGTGTGGCGGCCGACATCCTGCCAACCTAGACGACCGACCCGGTCTGTCACCTCGACAGCTCTCGACGCGAATGTCGGCCGGCTACAGCCCGGACGGGACAACCTTGTCGTTGACCGTCACCTTGACGTCGCCGGTCTTCGCGTCGAACTCGACCTTGCCGTGCTCGAACGTCGACACCAGCAGATCGCCGTCGGCCTTCTCGTCACTGGTAGGGACACCCAGCGGGCCTGCCGAGCCGTTGTCGCCGGTGACCGCCGGCACGCCGGCCGGGTCGCGCGGGACATTCCAGGCTTCCCGGATCTTGCCCGAGGTGATGTACGCAGGCGTGCCCGCCTCGTCATTCTTGGCGACGATCACCCCGCCCTGGAACTGCTGGAACACCACGCCACTGTCCCGGGTGCCCGCGTTACGGTCACCCGTCAGCGGCTTGCCGAGGAGTTCCTTTTGCTTGTCGGTGGCCGACGAGTATTTGGCAGCGATCGGACCGGTCAGCGTCACCTCGACGTCTCTCTCGCCGATGAGCTTCACCGGCGCGGTCTGCGCCGGGTTTTGAACCGTGGAGGTGGAGATCAATCCGACCTGAGGCGACATCGATGCGTCGACGCTCTTGTCGTTGCTGCAGCCCGCGGTGATCAGCGCGACTGCAGCCAGACCGGCAAGTGCCGTTTGGCGGTATGCGCTCGTCCTCATGGGTTTCCTCTCGCGTGTACCTGCGGTGTGGGTCAAGTGACAACTGAACCCTCGTCCGGCCGGGACTATAACCCAACCACTTGAGTGGCGCAGGCGATCGCTGTCTGACACCGCCGTTCGACGGCGTAGCGGCACAGCCCCTAGATAACTTCTGCGCGAATAGAACTCACTGAGCTTCGCCGCGCTGCTAATACCGTGACCGGGCACTCCTACCGAATCCGATATCGCATCTCGACCCCGGATTTCAACCACGAGAGGCGCGTTGACACGCATGTTGAATCGTTTCGCCACGCTGGCCGCTGTCTGCGTCTTGGCCCCGGTTGCCTTGACGCCCCTCGCGTCGGCCGACCCGCCGCCACCACCGCCGGATCCCGCCGCACCCGTCGATGCCGGACCCCCGCCGGACAACGGGCTGGTCGCCTCCGCCGAGCCGCGCGTGGTCACCACCCCCGACGGCTGGAAACTCACAGTGTCGGCCAAAGACGAGAGCCAGCTGCCGGTCGCACCGCTGACCACCGCGGCATCGTCGCGCGAGTACATGGCGGGAGCCACCTTCACCGGCACCGTCACCGGCGGCGGATCCACCTCGCTGACCGGCGGCACGCTGGACACGGGCTACCAGATCGGCTGCGGAATCGAGCTGGGCCAGGTCCGGTTGGTCGGGTCGATCGGTCTGAGCACGTCGGGCTCGACGCTGGCCGGCGTCATCCCGACCGGGGTGAGCATGCCGATGTCGGGCACCGTGGAGATCCACCCCAAGCCCGGCACCGTCACCAACGTCTCGGTGAACAAGAAGTCGTTCAAGGCCGCGCCGGTGCGCGTCACGTTGAAGGACGTTCACATCAAGGT